>NZ_OZ208414.1:12500-612500 GCF_964507685.1 Tenacibaculum aestuariivivum | reverse complement strand
GTACCATTTAAAATGGTAGCTAATGAATTTTCTGATGATCCATCAGTAAAAAGTAATGGAGGTGATTTAGGCTATTTCTCGGCGTTTTCAATGGTGTATCCTTTTGAGAATGTAGCATATAGTACAGGGTTAAATCAAATTTCGAAGCCCTTTAAAACTAAATTCGGATACCATATTTTAAAAGTTACCGGAAAAAGAGTTTCTAAAGGAACATTTGAAGTTGCTCATATTTTAGTGAAAAATTCAGCAGAGAGTAA
This sequence comes from Tenacibaculum aestuariivivum, assembly GCF_964507685.1. GTDB lineage: Bacteria > Bacteroidota > Bacteroidia > Flavobacteriales > Flavobacteriaceae > Polaribacter > Polaribacter aestuariivivum. Next base: position 612,243 of record NZ_OZ208414.1, on the reverse strand, counting down.
CCAAAAAATAACTTCAATTTATCAAAAACTAAAAACAGGAATGCCTTTTGAAAAATTAGCACAGCAGTATTCAGAAGATTTAGGTACCGCTTCTATAGGGGGTAAGTTACCAAAATTTGGCACAGGTGTTATGGTTGAAAGTTTCGAAAACCAAGTGAGAGAAATATCAAAGGAAGGCGATTATACAAAACCCTTTAAAACTAAATTTGGTTGGCATATTGTAAAATTAATAAAGAAGTATCCGCTGGGTTCTTTTAATACAGTAAAAGACGCGTTAACCTTAAAAGTAAAACAATCGAATAGAATAGCATTATCAAAACAAACAATTTTAGATAAGTTAAAAAGAGAGTATACTATAAAAGAATATAAAAAAGCACTAGTAATTTTTTTAAACTCAGATATAAAACAGTTAAAAGCACAAAATTTAACACAAGTTTTATTAATTATAAATAAAGAAAAGATAACTCAAAAAAGTTTTTACAATTTTATAAAGTATAAATATAACGAGCCTATTGATGTATTATATAATAAATTTAAAAATAACCAAATACTTAATTATTTTAAAAATAATTTAATAAATACGAATATTGAATATAAAAACAGCTTATTATCATATAAGGAAGGGATGCTTTTATTTGAAGTAATGCAGAAAAAAATATGGAACCGAGCATTAAATGATTCTATAGGTTTACAACAATTTTATAATATTAATAAGTTAAAATATCAGTCAAAAAAGTTTGAAAATGTAAAAGGGTATGTTATTAATGATTATCAAAAAAAAATAGAAAAAGAATGGATTAGTGAGTTACGAAACAAAAGTAAAATTGAAATAAAAGAAAGGGAGTTAAATAAGTTTAAGAAAATATATAAACAATAATATAAGTGAAAAAAATAGCCTTTTTGTTAGTAACAATATTATTTATAACTTCATGTGATTTAATTAGTTTAAAAACTGAAAAAGTTATAAAAGAAACCCCTATTGCTACGGTATACAATAAAAATCTTTATAGAAAAGATATTAAAGAGTTATTACAAAAAAACATTAATCCAAAAGATAGTTTAATTGTAGCTAAAGGACTCATCTATTCATGGGCAAAACAAGAGTTACTATTAGCTAAGGCAGTTGAGAACATATCAGATGTAAATAGTGAAAAAATAGAAAATTTAGTTAATAGTTATAAAAAGAGCTTATATATAAATGGTTATAAAGAGCGTTTAATAAAACAGCAATTAGATACCATTGTTGAACAAGAGGAAATAGATATATATTATAATGAAAATAAAGAAAATTTCAAATTAAATGATGATCTCTTACAATTTGAATATATTTATTTTGGAAAAGATTTCTTAGATAAAGAAGAAACTATTAACAACTTTAAGTCAATTAAAGATGAAGATCGTGAAGATTTGGAAAGATATTTATTAAATTTTAAATCCTATAGGCTTCAAGATTCTACTTGGGTATCATTTTCTTCTTTACAAAAAATGATTCCTCCGTTTCAGTTAGAAACAAAGGAAAGTTTGTTAAAAAATTCTAAATACATACAAAAAGAAGATAGTTTAGGAGTATATTTGGTGGCTATAAAAAAGAAGTTACCAAAAAATGCTACGGCACCTTTAACTTTTGTGAGTGGAAGAATTAAACAAATAATTTTACACAAAAGAAAATTAGAATTAATTAGAGAGATAGAAAAAACGCTGATAAATGATGCAATTAAAAATAAAAACTTTAAAGAATACTAGTATTATATGTACCTTTTTCTTGGCAAGTTTAGGAACTTTAAATGCCCAACAAACTAAAATTGATGGTGTCGCTGTAGTAGTAGGTGAAAATATCGTTTTAGACTCTGATATAGATAAATTTAAGCAAGAAGTTAAACTTAGGAGTGAAGGAAAAATTAAAATTTCTAACTGTGAAATGTTAGAGCAATTAATGCAACAAAAATTATTAGCTCACCATGCTATTGTAGATAGTGTTGTGGTAGCTCAATCTGATATTGATAATAGAGTACAAAGAAGTATCACTTACTTTACTAACGAATATGGTAGTGAAGAAAAAGTAATTAAGGCATATGGCTTTAATGACATTGAAGACTTAAAAAAAGAGTTAGGAAGAGTACAAAAAGAAAATTTGCTTACCGAAAAAGAGCAATTAAAAATTACTGAAAAAGTAGATGTAACTCCTGAAGAAATACGTGTGTATTTTAAAGGATTGAAAGATAAAAATGAATTACCAGAAATTCCAGCAGAAGTAGAAATAGCACAATTAGTTTTAAAAGCAGCACCAACAAAATACGAAAATGAGCGAGTTGTAAATAAGCTTGTAAAAATCAAAAAACAAGTTGAAGAAGGTGCTAGTTTTAAATTAAAAGCAATTATAAATTCTGACGATCCAAGTGCTGCACAAAACAGTGGTAATATGGGAGTTATTACAAAAGAAACAAATTTTGTAAAAGAATTTAAAGAAGTAGCTTTTTCGTTAGAAGAAGGACAAGTGTCAGATCCATTTAAATCTCCTTTTGGTTATCATATTATTTTATTAAATAAAATAAGAGGTAATGGACGTGATGTTTCTCATATATTATTACAACCAGAAATTTCTGATGCTACTTTAAAAGAAACAAAAGTAGCTATCGACAAAATTATAGAAGATATAAAAAAAGGTAAAATAACCTTTGAAGAAGCTGTGAAAAAATACTCAGAGGAAGAGGAAACAAAAAATAATGAAGGTTTAATAATAAACCCATATACACAAGAAACTTCTTTCGAGTTAACAAGGATGGCACCAGACTTATTTGGTCGAATAAGTGAACTTAAACAGGGGGAGTTATCAGATGTTTTTTATGATGAAACACGAGAGGGAGAAAAAATGTATAAAGTAATTTTATTAAAAACTAAGACTGAAACACATAAAGCAAATCTTATAGATGATTATGTGAAAATGCAACAATTTGCTTTAGATAAAAAGAAAGAAGAAGTAATTAATAAATGGTCAAAACAAAAAATTAAAGAAACATATATCAAATTAGGAGACGATTATAAAAATTGTAGTTTCGAAAAAGATTGGAAAAAAGAAAACAAATAAGAACTAATAATTTTAGTATATTGTGATTCCCGCCGAAAGCGGGAATCTTATTTTTATAATAGTTAGTAAATTACTGTTATAAAATTAATAATAAAAAAAAATTATTTTATGTCAGATGTAACCGCTGTAAACAATTTAGTTCAAAAATTTAGTCAATTAAAGCACGAAATAAGTAAAATTATAATTGGGCAACATGAAGCAGTTAACTACACATTGTTATCTGTTATTTGCGGAGGTCATTCACTCTTAATAGGTGTACCTGGTTTAGCAAAAACATTGTTGGTAAATACGATATCAGATGTTTTAGGCTTGCAGTTTAGCCGTATTCAGTTTACGCCTGATTTAATGCCTTCTGATATTTTAGGAAGTGAAATTTTAGATCAAAATCGTCAGTTTAAATTTATTAAAGGCCCCATTTTTTCTAACATTATATTAGCCGATGAAATTAACCGTACACCTCCTAAAACACAAGCAGCTTTATTAGAAGCAATGCAAGAAAAATCGGTAACAGTATCTGGTCATCATTATAAGTTAGAGTTACCATTCTTTGTTTTAGCTACTCAAAACCCTATAGAACAAGAGGGTACATATCCGTTACCAGAGGCACAGTTAGATAGATTTATGTTTTCTATATATTTAGAATATCCAACATTTGAAGAAGAGGTAGCGGTGGTTAAAAATACCACATCAACAATTAATCAAAAAATTACGTCTATTCTTTCATCTACTGAAATTATAGAAATTCAAAAATTGATTAGAAAAATTCCTGTAGCAGATAATGTAGTTGAATATGCTGTAGGTTTAGTTGGTAAAACTCGTCCTAAATCTGACAAAGCAACCGAATTAATTAAAAAATATATTGATTGGGGAGCAGGGCCACGAGCATCACAAAATTTAATTCTAGCCGCAAAAGCATATGCTGCTGTTAACGGAAAGTTTTCACCAGACATTGAAGATGTTCAAGCTGTTGCTATTCCTATATTATCTCATAGAATAGTTAAAAATTATAAAGCCGAAGCAGAAGGAATTAGTATAAAAGATATTATTAAATCATTATTCTAAATGATAAAAATACTTATATATATAGTTTTTATTTCTATAATATTTATTTCTTGTAAATCAGAGCCATTGAGTATTAAAATAATGGAACAGGTTGAAAAAGGTGAAATTTTATCAGTTATGAAAGCTCAAGAAAAAGCTTGGTCTAATCATAATTTAGAAAATTATATGAATGGTTACTGGAAAAATGATTCTTTAAAATTCTATGGTAGTAGCGGGATTACTTATGGATGGGATAAAACTTTAGCAAATTATAAAAAAGCATACCCAACAAAAGATTATTCAGGAAAACTAAACTTTAAGGTAGTTGACATTTCAAAAGTAACAGAAAAATCTTACTTTGTAATGGGAGAGTATTATTTAACAAGAAAAGTAGGTAATACTAATGGTGTGTTTATGATTATATTTAAAAAGATAAAAGGAACATGGAAAATTATAGCAGATACTTCATGTTAATTATTATTAAATAATTAACATGAAATGTATAGCTTTTAAAATTATAACAAAAATAAGAGTTATATAGGCGTTATTTTTTGTTGTAAAAAGCATTTTTAATAATTTACATAATCTACAATTTCAAGTCCATAACCAATCATACCAACACGTTTGGTTTGTTCAGTGTTTGAAACTAATTTTAATTTATGTAAATTTAAATCATGTAATATTTGAGCGCCAATACCAAAATCTTTATTATCCATCATAAGGCTTGGAGCTTTCATTTTACCATTAGTTTGGTTTTCTTTTAAACCACGCAATCGGCTTAACAAGTTTAAAGATTGATTTTGTTGATTGATAAATAAAATAGCTCCTCTACCATCTTTATTTATAACGCTAAACATTTTATCAAGTTTTTTGTCAGCATCATTAGTTAAAGTACCAAGAATATCATTATTAATAAGAGTTGAGTTTATTCTAGTTAAAATAGGATCTTTTTTAGTCCAAGTTCCTTTAGTTAGTGCTATATGTATTTGATTATTAGTTGTTTGTTTATAGGCCCTTAAGCGGAAATCACCAAAACGAGTTTTAATATTAAAATCTTCTTTCTTTTCAATTAAAGAGTCGTGCTCCATTCTATAAGCAACTAAATCTTCAATAGAAACAATTTTTAAATCGAATTTTTTAGCAACTTTTAGAAGTTGTGGTAAACGTGCCATGGTACCATCTTCATTCATTATCTCAACAATAACTCCTGCTGGTTGTAAACCAGCTAAACGTGCAAAATCAATGGCAGCTTCGGTATGGCCAGTTCTTCTTAAAACACCTCCATTTTTTGCTCTTAAAGGAAATATATGTCCTGGACGTGCAAGATCAAAAGGTTTTGTTTTAGGGTTAATTAATGCTTGAATTGTTTTCGCTCTATCAGAGGCGGAAATACCTGTAGTTACTCCTTTACCTCGCAAATCTACTGAAACTGTAAAAGCTGTTTCCATAGGATCAGTGTTATTGGTTACCATCATATTTAACTCTAGCTCTTTACAATGGTCTTCAGAAAGTGGGGTACATATTAAACCTCTACCATGAGTAGCCATAAAGTTTACCATTTCTGGAGTTGCTTTTTCAGCAGCAGCTAAGAAGTCACCTTCATTTTCACGATCTTCATCATCTACTACAATTATTACTTTGCCGTCTTTAATGTCTTGTATAGCTTCTTGAATAGTATTCAGTTGAACTTTAGCGGATGTTTGTGTTGTCATTTTTATATTGTTTTCTCTTTTGTAGAGAATAGTTTTTAAATAAATTACGAACAGATGTAATAAAGCTTTTAAAATCAAATAATCCTTTATCTTTACTAGCTCTAATAGTTAATGTTATAGCCAAAGGTAGCATTAAAAATACACTTAGCCAAGAACCTATTATGGCTGTTAGTGAACTTTCTTCTGCTAGGTTTCGTCCAAAAGTGTTGGTGAAAAAATAAAGTACATAAATACTAATGGCTAAAATCATTGGTAATCCCATTCCTCCTTTTCTTATAATTGATCCTAATGGAGCACCTATAAAAAATAGCAATAAACAAGAGAGAGAGAAAGCAACTCTATTATAAAATTCAATATCATATAAGTTTAAATATTTTCTTTTTCTTTTTAAAGTTTCTTTATTTGACTTATTATTGTTTATACTTCTATCTATTTTGGAGTTAGCAATGTTAAGTATATTTTGTTGTTCAATAAGATTAAAATTATCAAGAATATTTATTGATAATTTTTTATTTATTAACGAGTCAGGTAATGAGTGCAAGTTTTTAACTTTAACACTTAAAAGTAAATTTTGAGCCCTATTAGTTATAAAAGAATCATAATTTTTCTTCATTGAAGGAATAGTGTCTTTTAACTGAGCAAGACTTAACATATTATATTGTGTTTTATACTTTTCTTCCTCTAAATTTCCACCACTTAATGCAGAAATATCAATATTAATAGTGTATTCATCAAAATAGGCATGAGATGCAGGCATTTTTTGTCGCTCACTAAGTGAAGCTCCATTTTTTATATGATGTTCAAAATAGTAACCATCTTCTAAGACTAAGGTCATATACCTACTACCTTCTTCAGTTAATATTTTACCTCTTTTAGCTGTTATAATTTTATTGTTACCTTTTTTGGCTGATAAATCATATATCATAACCTCCTTTAAAAGGTTTTCTTTTTTACCGTATTTTTTTTCAAATTTAATTTGAAAGTTAGGTAGTTCTGTATTAAAACTACCAGCTACTAAAGCTATAGCGGGTTGTTTTTTTTTAATGTTTACCCTCATGTTTAATTGCTTTAGCATTGCGTAAGGGTATACATTATTCAAAAAAATAAAATTTAAAACACTTAAAAATAATGTTAAAATAATTAAAGGACGTACCATTCTAGGTAATGAAATACCAGCAGATTTTGTTGCTGCAAATTCATAATTTTCAGATAAACTACCTAAAGTCATTATAGAAGAAAGTAAAACTCCTATAGGTAATGCTTGTGGAGTCATAAGCAGTGTAGTATACCAAAGAAATTTTAAGATAATTCCAATACTAATACCTTTACCAGCAAAACTATCAAAGGCAAGCCATAGAGCTTGCATAACTAAAACAAATAGTATAATTAAGAATGTAGCAAAAAAAGGCTGTAAAAAGCTTTTTAAAATATATTTGTCTAATGTTTTCACAGCAACAAAGGTAGTAGGTTAGATATGTAAATAAAAAAAGTTTTGTTAATGATTTTTAAGTCAGTAATAAAACTTATAATGAGGCTTTTAGTCTATAAAATATCCCATTTTTAGATATTTTTCTTTATCAAAAGTAAATAATTTTCTAGATATTGGTTGGTTACTTTTAAATTTTACAATTGTAAAAGTTGTTTCAGCTCCATTTGCACCTATTTGCACTAATTTATAAATATGTTTTGTTTTTGCATCAATACCTAACTGAACTTTTACAATATCAGAATTACTATCTATTGGAAATAAATCTACAAATTGTACTTTACGACCATTATTGTTTTCTAATTTTCCCATAGAAAAATTATATCCTTCTTTATAAAAGGTTAATAATTTTGAAGGATAAATAAATCCATCCTCATCATCTAAATCACCATTAGAAAGTGTAACTTCTTTTTCTTCCTGATTTATAACAACAAGTTTATCACCATTAAATATAAAATTATTACCTAAGTAGTTTAAATTATATTTTTCTCCTGAGAGTGTAATTTCTCCTCTTATTGGTGCGTCATTAATAATACCAGCTTCTTTATTTATTAAAGAAGAGTTAAAACCTATAGTCATATTAGTATAAGCCCCCATTTTATTAGATACTTCATCTAGTAGTTTTTTAGCTTCTGAAGAAGTGTTTTGACCTACAATGTTATAACTAATCAATAATCCGATACCTAATAATATTATTTTTTTCATTTTATTTTTTTTCATCCTTTTTAGAGGAGTTTATAATTATTTTTTTTCATTTTCTAGTAATTGTTCAAGAGCTATAAAGTCAGGGACCAAAACTTGTCTCGCTTTACTTCCTTCAAAAGGACCAACAATACCAGCAGCTTCTAATTGATCAATTATTCTACCAGCTCTATTGTATCCTAATTTTAATTTACGTTGCAATAAAGATGCAGAACCTTGTTGTGCTGTAACAATAACTTCTGCAGCGCTTTTAAACAATTTATCCCTGTCGTCAATATCAATATCAACATTTGTGCCACTTTCTTCACCTACATATTCTGGTAATAAATAAGCATTAGGATAGGCGCGTTGCGAACCTATGAAATCGGTTATTTTCTCTACTTCAGGAGTATCAACAAAAGCACATTGAATACGTATTAAGTCATTTCCTCCTGAATATAACATGTCACCTCTACCAATTAATTGATCTGCTCCTGGTGCATCTAAAATGGTTCTAGAATCTATTTTAGAGGTTACTCTAAAGGCTATTCTGGCAGGAAAATTTGCTTTAATAATACCTGTAATTACGTTTACAGATGGTCGTTGAGTTGCTACAATTAAATGAATACCAATAGCTCGTGCTAATTGAGCTAAACGCGCAATAGGTGTTTCTACTTCTTTACCAGCTGTCATAATTAAATCGGCAAATTCATCAATAACTAAAACTATATATGGTAAAAATTTATGTCCGTTTTCAGGATTTAACTTTCTAGCTCTAAATTTAACATTATATTCTTTAATGTTACGAACCATAGCGTTTTTTAATAAATCGTAACGAGCATCCATTTCCATACAAAGTGAATTTAGAGTATGTACTACTTTAGTTGTATCAGTTATAATAGCTTCGTCAACATCGGGTAATTTGGCTAAATAATGACGCTCAATTTTATTGAATAATGTAAGTTCTACTTTTTTAGGATCTACTAATACAAATTTTACTTCTGCAGGGTGCTTTTTATATAAAAGAGAGGTTAATACGGCATTCAGTCCAACCGATTTTCCTTGTCCTGTTGCTCCTGCCATTAATAAGTGTGGCATTTTAGCTAAATCTACTACAAGAGTTTCGTTTGAAATAGTTTTACCCAAAGCTATAGGTAGTTCCATTTGACTTTCTTGAAATTTCTTAGAAGAAATAGCAGAATGCATAGAAACAATAGTAGATTTTTTATTAGGAACTTCAATACCAATAGTACCTTTTCCTGGAATAGGAGCAATAATACGAATACCTAAAGCTGAAAGAGATAAAGCAATATCGTCTTCTAAGTTTTTAATTTTTGAAATTCGAATACCCGCCTCTGGTACAATTTCATATAATGTAATTGTTGGACCTACAGTAGCTTTTATTTCAGAAATACCAATTTTATAGTTTTTAAGAGTATCTACAATTCGGTTTTTATTGGCTTCAAGTTCTTCAGGATCAATAGAAATAGTTTCATTATATTCTTTTAATAAATTGAAAGTTGGAAATTTAAAATTACCTAAATCTAAGGTAGGATCAAATTCTCCAAAATCTTTTACTAATTGATCTGATAAATTTTCAGCAACACTTTTTTCTTCAGAATTTTGTTCAATAGCAACTTCAACCTCTTTTATTGATTCTTCAGAAACTTTAATAGTATTTGTTTCTGTAGATGGTTTTTCTATAGAAGCTATTATAGGAGATGGTGTTGTTATTTCGGTTACTTCAGGTGTTTTATTAACCTTTAATATTATTTCTTCGTTCTCTAGAGTATTAGAAGTTACTTCAGAGTGTTTTGTAATAGTTGGTTGTAGGTTTTCAACTGATAATTCAAAACCTGATTTTGTTTGTGTTACAGGATTTTTAACAGTTTCTATAGTGCGTTCATCAGTGCTTTGTATATTGTTAGTTACATTAGTGTTTTTTTTATTTATTTCTTCACTAGCTCTTTTTTCTTCCTTATTTTGCTCTTTCTTGGCTTTATTTTCTTTAGCTACTTTTATTTTATTATTAATTTTTTCAGGTGTAATACTAAACCTGATAATTAAGTAGGCTATCAAAAAGAAAAATAGTAAAATTATTAGTCCTGTTTTTCCTAAAAAAGTTTGAAAATATTCGTTCAATTCAAAACCAATAACACCTGATAAAAGAGCATTTGCTTTTTCAGCAAATCCTAATGATATAGAAATCCAAAGCATTATTAAAATACTCCAATTCCAAGAAGTTATTATTTTTTTTAAATTAGTTTGCAGTAAAATTCTAGCACCTGTTAAAATTAAGGTAACAGGTATTACAAAAGCACCTAAACCAAATCCCTTATAAATAAAAAAGTTACTTAGTTTTGCGCCAATTTTTCCTAACAAGTTTTTGGTAGGGATTGATTTATTTGAAAATTGTGATAATGAACTTTGATCTTCTTGCCAAGAAAAGAAAAAAGATATAAAAGCAACCGTTAAAAATATAGAAAAAAGTACTAAAAAAGCCCCTAAAATAGTTTGGTTATGTTTATTAGAAAAAAAAGAAGTAACCTTACTAAAAGGGTTGTTTTCAGATTGTTTCTTTAGAGTTGGTGTATTTCTCTTTGCCATGTATTTATGTTAGAAATAAATTTAATGCTACAATATAGCTATTATTTTAGGAAGGTAAATTATGCCAGCAATAATCAAAGATATTAAGGCGGCAAAAGCAGGAGCACCTGCGGCAATATCTTTTATAAAACCTATTTTTTTGTGATAATCAGGGTGTATAAAATCGGCAACTTTTTCTACAGCTGTATTTAAAGCTTCAGCAACTAAAACAATACCGATAACCAAACATTGAAACATCCATTCGGTCATCGATATATTAAAGTAACACCCTAAACAAGTGGCTAGAAAACCAAAAAAAAGTTGCGCTTTAATACTATCTTCCGTTGTTATTAATAGCCACATTCCTTTTAATGCAAAAGTTACACTTCGTAACCTTCCTCTTATAAAACCATCGTTCGGATTTTTCATAAATATTATAGTACTTTTAAAGCTGCCTCATAATTAGGTTCGTTAGCAATTTCACTTACTTGTTCAGTGTATACAACAGTTCCTTCTTCATTAATTATAACAATACAACGAGAATGTAAACCAGCTAAAGGACCATTTTCTATTTCTAAGCCATAATTTTTACCAAAATTACCTGTTGAAAAATCAGATAACATAATTACATTTTCTATTCCTTCAGCACCACAAAAACGACCTTGAGCAAAAGGCAAATCTCTAGAAATACATAAAACTTTTGTGTTTTTTAAGTTAGCTGCTTTTGTATTAAATTCTCTTACAGATGTTGCACATGTACCTGTATCAATACTAGGAAAAATATTTAAAATTAATCGACTCCCCGAAAAATCTGCTAATTTTTTAATTGATAAATCTGTTGCAACTAATGAAAAATCTGTTGCTTTGCTACCAGTTTTTGGTAAGTTTCCTATTGTGTTTATTGTGTTTCCTTGTAGTGTTATTGAAGCCATTTTATATATGTTTTTATAAAAATCAAAGGTAATTAAATTAATTAAAAAACGAAGAAGATAAAGACGGAGGACTGTTAAAAAAGTTATCTTCGCGTTCCGAAATACTATAAGTTTTGAATTTACAACAATATACATCTGAGTTTAGCTATAACTTGAAGCTAGCAGCCCCTGTAATGCTGGGTATGTTAGGGCATACTTTTGTTAGCTTTGTTGATAATATTATGGTAGGGCAATTAGGAACTGCAGAATTAGCAGCCGTTTCGTTAGGAAACAGTTTTATGTTTATTGCTATGTCATTAGGAATTGGGTTTTCAACAGCTATAACACCTTTAATTGCTGCTGCCGATTCTGCTAATAATTTTAAAGAGGCAAAATCAACTTTTAAACACGGGTTGTTTTTGTGTACAGCTATAGGAATTCTTATGTTTTTATTAGTGTTTTTTTCTAAGCCATTAATGTATTTAATGAAACAACCTACCGAAGTTGTTAAGTTAGCAATACCGTATTTAGATTTAGTTGCTTTTTCTTTAATTCCGATGATTATTTTTCAGGCATTTAAACAATTTAGTGATGGTTTGTCTATGACTCGTTATCCAATGTATGCAACTATATTGGCTAATGTTTTAAATGTTATTTTAAATTATTTATTAATTTTCGGAAAATTTGGTTTTCCTGAAATGGGTATAGTGGGTGCAGCATATGGAACATTACTATCTAGATTTGTAATGGTTTTACATCTTTGGTGGATGTTAACTAAAAAAGAACACTCAAAAGAGTTGGTAACAAATATTAAGTTATTTGTATTAGATAAATTAATGCTTCGTAGAATAATTAATTTAGGAGGGCCAAGTGCAATGCAAATGTTTTTTGAAGTAGCTATTTTTACAGCGGCTATTTGGTTAAGTGGTTTGTTGGGTAAAAATGCACAAGCTGCTAACCAAATAGCTTTAAACCTGTCATCAATGACTTTTATGGTTGCTATGGGATTAAGTGTAGCGTCTATGATTAGGGTGGGAAACCAGAAAGGTTTGAAAAAGTTTGTAGATTTAAGAAGAATTGCATTTTCTATTTTTTTACTGGGTATTCTTTTAGCTATAGGTTTTGCAACTTTATTTTATTTATTTCATAAATCACTTCCTAATTTATACATAGATTTAAGTGATGTTGATAATTATGCTGATAATATGGAGGTTATGAAAATAGCAGCAAACTTATTAATTGCGGCTGCTATTTTTCAAATATCAGATAGTATTCAAGTAGTAGTTTTAGGAGCTTTACGAGGTTTGCAAGATGTTAAAATACCAACAATAATTACTTTTATATCATATTGGATTGTAGGTTTTCCTATCAGTTATTTTTTTGGAACAGAGGAAACTTATGGTAGTTTTGGTATTTGGTTAGGTTTATTAGCTGGTTTAACTACTGCATCTATTTTATTATTTATTAGATTTAATAGATTAACTTTAAAATTAATAGAAACAAATCCCGAAATTATTAGGGATGTATAAAATATAAATACTACATTTTTTATGGAATTACCTAAATTTTTATTAGCAGATAATAGTAATCACCCTGAGGATATTTTTGTTTTACATACAGAATATCCACGTTTTTTAATTAATTTAAAAGATGATGAAGTAGAGTGGTTTGAAGATTTAACAGGAGAGAAAGAAGAAGATATTACAACTGAACTTGCTCATTTAATGGATAAAGCAGGTGAGTTTTATGATAATGAAATGGAAGGTTTAGAGTAGTTTTTAAGCTTATTAAAAATAATAAATGCATGGTTACTTGTAATTATATGCATTTATTATTTTCTTTTTATTAAAAAACAAGTGTTTAGTTAAATTATAAATAGGCTAAAAAATTTTAGCCCCGATTGTAGCAATTGTTAGAGCTCTCTCACTTTTTTTAGCGAGAAGCGAGTGCGAAAAGCGGGAGGTGGCTTCAAAAAACATTTTTAATGAAACTTTTATTTTTTAGCTCGTTCTACTAATTCTAACTGTTCAATTTTTGCTTTGGTAGTAAAAATTCCGTAGTTAATAAAAACAGTTTTCTTTTCTATTTTATCAATAGTTCCAACCGAATTACCATCAATTAAACGTACTCGGTCGTTTATTTTAAAAACATAAGAGGCTTTTTCAATGGCTAATTTTTTAGCTTCTTCTTTCTTTTCTTCTCTAATTTTAATAACTTTTTGAAGTACCTCTTTTTCTACTTTTTTGATGGCTTCTTTTTGCTTTTGATTTATAATTTTATCTTGTTTTTTTTCTATTTTAGTTTGTTTTTTTAGTGGTCCTTTTTTAATACGTTTTGTGTTTTCTGAAGCTACCCACTTAAAAAATTCGGTACTTAATTCCTTTTTGTTATTGGTTTGAAAATATTTGTTTAATAGCTCATTTGTTTTTCGACCTAGAGTAAGCATTCGCTGATTATTGTCGTATAGTTCTTGAAAACCTGAAAGTTTATTTTGTAGTTTTTGCTCTTTTTCTTGTAAGCTGTCAATATGTTCTTGTCCTTTCGATTTTTGTTTGATTAAGCTATCAGAAGTTTTTTGTAAGCGATTACGTTCTTTTTGAAGATTCGAAATTGTTTTATCTAATCTTATTTTTTCAGTTTCAACTCTTTTTTTAGCTCTGTTAATTAAGCTATATGGAATTCCGTTTTTTTGGGCTACTTCAAAAGTGAACGAACTACCAGCTTGCCCTATAAATAATTTATATAAAGGTTCTAAAGTACGTTCGTTAAATTGCATATTTGCATTGGTAACATTATCTAACTCGTTAGCCAATACTTTTAAATTAGCGTAATGTGTAGTAATAATTCCAAAGGCTTTACGTTCATAAAATTCTTCTAAGAAAATTTCAGCCAAAGCACCACCTAATTCTGGGTCAGAACCTGTTCCAAATTCATCAATTAAAAACAAAGTGCTATCATTACATTTTTTTAAAAACGAGCGCATGTTTTTTAAGCGATAACTATAAGTACTTAATTGATTTTCTATAGATTGATTATCACCAATATCAGTTAGTATGGTGTTAAATAAAGTTGTTTCACTACGTTCATGAACGGGTATTAATAAGCCGCTTTGAAGCATTAATTGTAGTAATCCAATGGTTTTTAAAGTAATACTTTTTCCACCTGCATTTGGACCCGAAATAACAATAATTTGCTGTTTTTCGTCTAGTCGAATGGTTTGCGGAAAGGTTTCAATATTTTGATCTTTGTTTTTTTTCCATAAAAGAGGATGAAATGCATCTTTGAAAAATATTTTTTTATCTTTCGTTATTTTAGGTAGTAACCCATTAATACTATTTGCATATTTTGCTTTTGCACCAATTACATCTAAATGGGTTAAAAACACTAAATACTCTTCTAATAAAGGTGTATATGGGTAAATTTTACTAGCTAAAGCTCTTAATATTTTAACAACTTCTTGTTTTTCTTCGTATAGTAAATTTTGAAGTTCACGACTGTATGCAAGTGTTGCTTGCGGTGCTATATATACAATTCCTCCTGTTTTTGAGGCGCCTAATAAACTTCCTTTTATTTTGCGACGGTGCATTGCGGTAACTGCTAAAACTCGTTGATTATCTATAATGGTTTCTTTAATATCGTCTAAATACCCATTAGCAATATTTCTTGTTAAAGCATGTGAAAAACTTTCTGATATTTTACCACGTACATTATTAATATCTTTACGTAATTGTTTTAAAACAGGTGATGCATTATCTGCAACTTTACCATATGGTGTAATTACTTCTTTAATACAATCAGATATAAAGGTGGTAAATTGTATTTGATCACTTAAGTTAAATAGTGTAGGATAGTAGGTTTGAAATTTTTTTAAAAATTTTTTCTGTTCATTTACTGTTTCAGTAACTGTTGCAACTCGCAAAAAAGCTTCGGTTTCTAAAAAACTATTTTCTATGGATAATCGTTTTGTTTCTTCGGTAATATTTTCAAAAAAATGATTTGGTACTCGGTTTTCATTTTGAAATGAAGAAAGATATTCGTTAACTAAGTTTAACTCAAAAAATAATTTATTTTTATGTGAAATAGGTTGAATTTCTAAGGTTTGTTCTTTCCCTAAATTTGTAATACAATGTGAAGCAACTTGTTTTAAAACTGTTGTAAATTCTAAATCTTGAAGCGTTTTATCTGAAATATTTTTAGTCAAAATAGTATATTTGAAAGCCATGCAAAAATAACAAACAATGCAACTAAATATTAACGATAATTGGAAAAATGTTTTAAAATCAGAATTTTCAAAGTCTTATTTTAAAAACTTAATGAGTTTTATTGATAAGGAGTTTACTAATTATACTTGTTATCCAAAAAAGGAAGCTATTTTTAAAGCTTTTAATGATTGTAATTTTGATGATTTAAAAGTGGTTATTATTGGGCAAGATCCGTATCATGGAGCTGAACAGGCTAATGGGTTATGCTTTTCTGTACAAAGTGGAGTTAAACATCCGCCATCATTGGTTAATATTTTAAAAGAGATTGAAGATGATGTAAAGGTTTCGTACCCTATTTCAGGTGATTTATCACGGTGGGCCAAGCAAGGTGTATTGTTGTTAAATGCCACATTAACTGTAAGAGAGGGGGAGGCTGGAAGCCATCAAAAACAAGGTTGGGAGGAGTTTACTGATGCTGTAATACATATAATATCGGAAGAAAAAAAAGGTGTTGTGTTTTTACTTTGGGGAAAATTTGCACAAAAAAAAGGAAGTGTTATAAATGTTAATAAACATACTGTTTTTAAGGCCCCACACCCATCTCCTTTGGGTGCATGGAGAGGGTGGTTTGGGTGTAAGCATTTTTCTAAAACAAATACTTTTTTGAAAAGTAAAAGTAAAATACCTATCCAATGGTAGCAATTGGTAATTCTGTTTGTTGATAATAAGGTGATATAATAGCATCTAAAATATCTTCTGTAACATCTGGGTAATTTACTTTAATTATTTCTTTCGAGGTTACCCATGAGTTTATTTTTGAAACTTGTTTTTTATTAAAACTTTTTAAAACGGTAACGCCCATTTTTTTTAAAGATAAAGCATTACATTGTTGCTCATATTGGTTTTTCATAGGAATTACTAATAGCTTTTTTTCTAGAAACAAAGCTTCTGCAGGTGTTTCAAAACCAGCACCACAAATTACTCCTTTACATGAGCTAATGCTTTTTATAAAATTATGTCCGTTTATAGGTTTTATGATAATGTTTTTTATAATAATATTTTCTTTGGTATGTTTAGAAAATATCTCCCACTTAGTATTTTCAATTTTTGATAATATTTTTATAATTTTTTTATCGCCATAAGCAGGAAGGTATACTGTATAATGTCCTTTATTTATAATGTTACTGTGTCTTATTTTTTTACGTATAATAGGGGTAAAGGTTGCAGATGAATAAGCATTAAAATGAAAACCAAATTTTGTTTTTACAGGGGCGTAATGTTGTAAAATAAGTCGTTCAAATCTATAAGTTCCATATTTTGGTGCATTTTTATCTAATACTGCATTTTGATGGCTTAATGAAATTATTGGTACATTTTTAAATTTACTAGCCCAAGCGGTTAATGGCTCAAAATCATTAATAATTAAATCGTATTCAGTTACCGGAACAGTTTTAATATTATTTAATAAGGTTTTAAGTTTTGCTTTTTTTATGGTTTTCCAAATATCTATTCCTCCTTTTTTTCCAAATATAAAACTCAATCCGTAATATTTATATTTTACTTCAAATGGAAGTTCTAATTCACATTGATATCCGCTAATTAAAACATCAACTTCAGCTTTTTGTTGTAAATAAGGTATTATTTCAATAGCTCTACTTGCATGCCCATTTCCTGTTCCTTGAAAAGCGTATAAAATTTTCATAAGTTATTTATTTATTACTAATGTTAAATTCTTTTAAAAGTTCTTCAAAGAGTTTACTGTTGCTACTTTCTGTTTCTAAAAATTCTACCTCATTAATACTTAAACGATCGTCAAATTTTTTTGCTATATCATCTTTTTCATATTCATACAATGACCATGATTTATTATTATACTCTAAAGCAGATAAGTTTTCAATCCAATCACCAGAGTTTAAATAAGTAGTTGTTCCTTCTTCATTTTGTATAACTCTTATTTCGGGTTGATGTATGTGACCGCATACTACATAATCATAATTGCTTGAAATAGCAATATCAGAGGCTGTTGTTTCAAAATCATTGATAAACTTAACAGCTCCTTTAACGCTATTTTTTATTTTTTTAGAGAACGATAGTTTACCATATCCTAATTTGTTACTAAACCAGTTTACGGCTGTGTTTATTAAAATTAAAATATTATAACCAATACTACCAAGTTTAGCTAACCATTTAGAGTGTTGCATGGTTACATCAAATACATCACCATGAAAAAACCACCCTTTTTTACCATCAATGTCTAACACAAGTTTGTTTACAATTTCAAAGCTTCCAAGGCGAAATCCGTTGAATTTACGAAACATTTCATCATGGTTTCCTGTAATGTAATACACCTTGGTACCTGATGTAATAAAAGACATTAGTTGCTTAATAATTTTCATATGAGATTTAGGAAAGTAACTTTTTTTAAATTGCCAAATATCAATAATGTCACCATTTAAAATTAATATTTTTGGGTTTATAGATTTTAAATAGTTGTGTAATTCATTTGCTCTACATCCATAAGTACCTAAGTGTAGGTCTGAAATAACAGCAATATCTAACTTTCTTTTTTTGTTTTTTTTCATCGTAAAAAAGTATACTTAAAATGTATATCATCAAATGTACTTTTAGAATGTGTTTATAAGTTAATTTAATTATGAAGTATTGGTAATTAAATTGTTAATAAAAGGTAAGGAATGTGTTTTTTTAATGTAAAAAAGCTCGGTTTTAAACCGAGCTTTTTACTTAATAATATTTATTTTTTTAGTTGTTATACTAATACCCAACTTCCTTTTTCTAATAAAGGAATTGCTTGTTTATATTTTACCTCTTTTTGTTCTCCTGAAATTACATTTTTAATGGTAACCTTTTCGTTACGACCAATTTTAGGCTCTTCACGAACAATTGTTTCTACTACTTGTTGTTCTTGTGTTTGTTGATTACGAGCACTAATCATTGCTTGCTGAGATGAGTTTTGAATTTCATCTTTACGAGTGTCTAATTGTTGACGTTCTTGCTGCTCTGGAGCTTCTGAAACTTGATCTACATTTTGACTTGGTAAATGTCCTTTAAATAAAAATGATAATACTTCTTTGTTAATTTTATCAACGCTAGCTTGAAATAGTTCAAAAGCTTCAAATTTATACACTAATAAAGGATCTTTTTGTTCGTACGTAGCGTTTTGAACGGTTTGTTTTAATTCGTCCATTTTACGTAAGTGATCTTTCCAATTCTCATCAATTATAGACAAGGTAATGTTTTTTTCAAAATCGTTTACTAATGATTTTCCTTCTGATTCGTATGCTTCCTTCAAATTAGTAACAACTTGTAGTGTTTTTGATCCGTCAGTAAAAGGTACTATAATACGCTCGTAACGATCGCCTTCTGTTTCAAAAACGTTTTTAATTACCGGAAAGGCACTATGAGCATGTCTTTCAGTATCGTTTTTATAATGTGCAGAAACAATAACATATAATTTATCAATTAATTCTTGTGCTGTTAATTTATTGAACTCTTCATTAGTAAATGGAGAACTCATTGCAGAAAAACGAATTAACTCAAACTCGAAATTTTTGTAATCGTTATTAGCTTTGTTATTTGTTACAATTGAATTACAAGTATCATAAATCATGTTTGCAATATCAATTTGTAAACGTTTACCATCTAATGCATGACGACGACGTTTGTAAACAAATTCACGTTGTGCATTCATAATATCATCGTACTCTAACAAACGCTTACGAATACCAAAATTGTTTTCTTCGACTTTCTTTTGCGCTCTTTCAATAGATTTTGAAATCATAGAATGCTGAATTACTTCACCGTCCTTTAAGCCCATTCTATCCATCATTTTGGCAATTCTGTCAGAGCCAAATAAACGCATTAAGTTGTCATCTAAAGCTACATAGAATTGTGTTGAACCAACATCTCCTTGACGACCTGCGCGACCACGTAATTGACGGTCTACACGACGAGAGTCATGACGTTCTGTACCTACAATTGCTAAACCTCCAGAGGCTTTAACTTCGTCTGATAGTTTAATGTCAGTACCACGACCAGCCATATTTGTAGCAATGGTTACAATACCTGCATTACCTGCTTCGGCAACTACATCGGCTTCACGCTTATGTAATTTTGCATTTAATATATTATGAGGAATTTTACGCATTTGTAACATTCTACCTAATAATTCTGATATTTCTACAGATGTTGTTCCAATAAGTACTGGACGCCCTTCGTTTGATAATTTTACAACGTCATCAATAACAGCATTGTATTTTTCACGAGTAGTTTTGTAAACTAAATCTTCTTTATCATCTCTTTGAATAGGCCTGTTGGTAGGAATTTCAACAACATCTAATTTATAAATTTCCCAAAATTCTCCAGATTCAGTAATTGCCGTACCAGTCATACCAGATAATTTACGGTACATTCTAAAGTAATTTTGTAATGTAACTGTAGCAAAGGTTTGTGTAGCATCTTCAATATTTACATTTTCTTTTGCTTCTAATGCTTGATGTAACCCATCAGAATAACGACGACCGTCCATAATACGTCCCGTTTGCTCATCAACAATCATTACTTTATTATC
Source organism: Tenacibaculum aestuariivivum (assembly GCF_964507685.1). Taxonomy (GTDB): domain Bacteria; phylum Bacteroidota; class Bacteroidia; order Flavobacteriales; family Flavobacteriaceae; genus Polaribacter; species Polaribacter aestuariivivum. The sequence continues at coordinate 591,951 of NZ_OZ208414.1, read as the reverse complement.
CATTACTACATATTCAACATCTTTTTCAAAAACAGTATATGCTTTTAAAAGTTGATTCATAGTATGAATACGTTCGCTTTTTACGCTAAAATCACGGTATAATTCTTCTTTTTTATTAGCCTTATCTTCAGGTGAATCTTGGCTATTATCAATTTGACCTACAATTACACTAATATCAGGTAAAACGAAAAAGGTGTTGTTTTGTGTTTTTTCTGATAAATGATTTATTCCTCTATCAGTTAAATCGATTTGATTATTTTTTTCTTCAACAGTAAACCATAACTCGTTATCTACCTCAGGCATTAATTTGTTATTGTCTTGCATGTAAAAATTTTCGGTCTTTTGAAGAATTTGTTTGGTTCCTTCTTGAGATAAAAATTTAATTAACGCTTTGTTTTTAGGAAGCCCTCTATAGACTCTTAATAATAAGAATCCTCCTTCTTTGGTGTCTCCTTCTTTAATTAAACGTTTAGCTTCTGCTAAAACTCCTACAAGGTATTTGTTTTGTAAAGATACTAAGTCGGCAACTAAAGGTTTTAATTCGTTAAATTCATGACGGTCTCCTTGAGGTACTGGACCCGAAATAATTAATGGTGTACGAGCATCATCAATTAAAACGGAGTCAACTTCATCAATAATGGCATAGTTAGGGGCTCTTTGTACTAAATCATCTTTAGAGCTAGCCATATTATCACGTAAATAATCGAAGCCAAATTCATTATTGGTACCGTAAGTAATATCTGCATTGTAGGCTTTTCTACGTTCTTCTGAATTTGGTTGATGAAAATCTACACAATCAGTCGATAATCCGTGAAATTCAAAAATAGGAGCCATCCAAGCTCTATCACGTTTAGCTAAGTAATCATTTACAGTAACTACGTGTACACCATTACCAGTTAGGGCATTTAAGTAAACGGGTAGGGTAGATACTAGTGTTTTTCCTTCACCAGTCATCATTTCAGCAATTTTACCTTGGTGTAAAACAGATCCACCAATTAATTGTACGTCATAATGAATCATATCCCAGGTAACTTCTTTACCTACAGCATCCCAAGAACTTGCCCAAAAAGCTTTGTCATTATCTAGGGTAATGTGTGCTCGTGTGGCAGATAATTCTCTATCAAAAGGGGTTGCTGTTACTTGTATTTGATCATTTTGTGTAAAACGTTTTGCTGTTTCTTTAACTACAGCAAAGGCTTCAGGCATAATATCTAATAATACAGCTTCAGATGTTTGGTAAGCTTCGTCTTTTAATTTATCAATTTGAGTATATATTTCTTCTTGGCGATCAATATCAGCAGTTAAAGCTTCTTTTTCTAGTTTTGTGATTTCTTCAGTAAACGATTTTGTAGCTTCTTTAATTTTAGACTTAAATTCGATTGTTTTTGTTCGTAGCTCATCATTAGATAACTTATTTAATGAATCTTCAAAATATCGTACTTTTTCAACAATTGGTTGTAGAGATTTTAGGTCTTTTTGTTGTTTATCACCAACAAAAATTTTTAGTATCGAATTTAAAACGCTCATTTTTTAAATATTGTTTTATAGCTTATAAACTATTAGTTAACTAAGCTCATTAGTAGGTATGTGTTTAAATGCTTAAAGGTAAGCAAAAAAAAAGCCTCTTAAAAGAGACTTTTTATGTTTGTTATCTTAGTATTCGTCTTCGTTCCAAAGATAATCCTCTTCAGTCGGATAATCAGGCCAAATTTCGATTATCGAATCATATGAATCGCCTTCATCTTCAATATCTTGTAAATTCTCAACCACCTCTAACGGCGCTCCCGTACGAATAGCATAATCAATTAATTCGTCTTTAGTGGCAGGCCAAGGTGCATCTGCTAAATAAGAGGCTAGTTCAAGTGTCCAATACATTTTTTTATCTGTTTAATAGATTGTAGCAAAAATAATTTTTTTTTATAAAAAGTCAAGTGTTTTTTGAAAAATGTTAAGTCAATTAATATAGGAACTTAATTATCGTTTTTCAGGTATCCATTTAACTTCTGTTACTTTTAAGTCTTTAGTCAACTTTCGTGCCAACACAAATAAGTAGTCAGAAAGACGGTTTAAATACATTAATATGTTGTTATTAATGGTTTCTTCTTCATTTAAGGCTACTGATAAGCGTTCTGCTCTACGACATACACAACGAGCTATGTGACAAAATGACACGGTTTCGTGTCCGCCAGGTAAAATGAAATGAGTCATTTGTGGTAGAGTTTTATTCATTAAATCAATTTCGTTTTCTAAAAATACTACAGACTTTTCTGTTATTTTATCAATATTTAAACGCTCTTTACCATTTTTTAAAGTTTCTTTTTCAGTTGGAGTAGCAAGCATTGCTCCTAAAATAAATAAATCGCTTTGAATTTTGAAGAGTGTTTTTCTTAAAGTGTCTTCGCTATTTTTATCTCTTATTAAACCTATATAAGAGTTTAATTCATCTACAGTTCCATAACTATCAATGCGTAAATGGTTTTTAGGAACTCGAGTTCCTCCAAATAATGCAGTGGTGCCTTTGTCACCAGTTTTAGTATATATTTTCATTATTAGTAGTTGTTTTTATTATAGTTTTTGTAAAATATATTCAGGACAACGTATAGGTTTTTTAGTATCTTTATTAACAAAGGCTAAAATTGTATTTGCAGTAGCTATTAGTTCGTTGTGCTGATTGGTAATTTTGTAGTCAAATTCTATTTTTACAGTAGGTGTTTTTTTTAAAAGAGTTGTTATTGTAATTTCATCATCATATAAAGCAGACTTTTTATAATTACAAGATAAGGTAATTACCGGAAGTATCACGCCTGTTTTTTCCATGTTTTTATATGTTACACCTATAGACCGTAATAATTCGGTACGACCTATTTCTAAAAATTGAGCATAATTACCGTGATATACCACGCCCATTTGATCTGTTTCTGCATATCTAATTCGTACGGTGGTTTTGTTTTTTATCAAAATATTTTGTGTTTAATTTGCACTAACATTACGTAAATAATAATTAAGAACCAATAGAGGAATGATTTTTTTATCCTAAAAATTATTCACATTTTTGTGCTCACGTAAAGGTAATCCTCTAGCCTTGCAAATAGACTAAAATTAACAACTAAAACTGTATTTAACACACATGACTAAAACTGCTGATTCAGTTTGGAATGAATGCTTGTCTTTTATAAAAGACAACATCAAACCTCAAGCGTATAAAACTTGGTTTGAGCCAATTAAGCCAATTAAATTGACAGAGGCAGCTCTTACAGTTCAAGTACCTAGTAAGTTTTTTTATGAATGGTTAGAGGAGCATTATATAAAATTATTAAGAGTAGCTTTAGTTAGGCAGTTAGGTAGTGACGCTAAGTTAATTTATGATGTACGTATGGAAAATACGTATAGTAGTAATAGTCCACAGACTGTTAAAATACCTAGTTCAAATCGTAATCCGTTAAAGCCTCAAAAAGTATCATTACCTTTAGAGTCTAAAAGAGAATTGAAAAACCCTTTTATAATTCCAGGACTGCAAAAAGTTAAAATAGAATCGCAATTAAATCCAAATTATAATTTTGTTAATTTTGTAGAAGGAGATGCTAACAGGTTGGCTAGGTCAGCAGGTATGGCTGTAGCAAATAAGCCAGGAGGCACTTCATTTAATCCATTATTAGTTTATGGAGGTGTAGGTTTAGGTAAAACACATTTAGCGCATGCTATTGGGGTTGAAATTAAAGATAAATATCCTGATAAAACAGTTCTATATATATCCTCAGAAAAATTTACACAACAGTTTATTGATTCTGTAAAGTCGAATACTAGAAATGATTTTATTCATTTTTATCAAATGGTAGATGCCTTAATTATTGATGATGTTCAGTTTTTATCTGGTAAAACAGGTACACAAGATGTGTTTTTTCACATATTTAACCATTTACATCAAAATGGAAAACAGGTAATTTTAACCTCTGATAAAGCTCCTGTAGATATGCAAGATATAGAGCAGCGCTTACTTTCTCGTTTTAAATGGGGGTTATCAGCAGAGTTACAAGCACCTGATTTTGAAACACGAGTTTCTATACTACAAAATAAGTTATATAGAGACGGTGTTGAAATGCCAGAAGATATTGTGGAGTATATAGCTAAAAATATTAAATCTAATGTTCGAGAACTAGAAGGTGTGATTATTTCAATGATTGCTCAGGCTTCTTTTAATAGAAAAGAATTTACAGTTGAGTTAGCTAAAGAGATTGTAGATAAGTTTGTTAAAAACACAAAAAAAGAAGTTTCTATTGATTATATACAAAAAGTAGTTTCTAAATATTTTGATATGGATGTTGCTACCTTACAGTCAAAAACACGTAAAAGGCATATTGTTCAAGCGCGTCAATTGGCTATGTTTTTTGCAAAACGAATGACAAAATCATCATTAGCTAGTATTGGAAGTCAAATAGGAAAAAGAGATCATGCTACGGTATTACACGCTTGTAAAACTGTTGATAATTTAACAGAAACAGACAAGCAGTTTAAGAAATACGTAGAAGACTTAACTAAGAAATTAACATTGTAATGGTAACAAAAATACTAATGGTTTGTTTGGGGAATATTTGCCGTTCGCCTTTAGCTGAAGGTATTTTACAATCAAAATTAAATACAGAATTTTTTAAAGTTGATTCAGCAGGCACAGCAGGGTATCATGTAGGAGAGTTACCTGATGTAAGATCGATAGCGGTAGCTAAAAAATACGGAATTGATATAACTAATCAGCAGTCAAGAAAATTTAAAAAATCTGATTTTAAAGAGTTTGATATTATTTTTGCTATGGATCAAAGTAATTATACTAATATTATTTCAATAGCTGATACAGAAAAAGATATTCAAAAAGTAAAAATGATTTTGAATGAGTTGCATCCAACAGCTAATAATAGTGTGCCTGATCCGTATCATGGTGGAAGGGAAGGCTTTGAAAATATATATGTCATGTTAGATGAGGTGTGTGAAATTATTGCTTCAAAATTAGAAAACAATGAAAGGTAAATTATATTTAATACCAACTACTTTAGGTGACACTGAACCTTTAGAGGTAATGCCTATATCAGTTAAAAAGGTAATAGAGCATCTTGATTTTTTTATTGTAGAAAATGAAAAATCTGCTAGAAGATTTATAAAAAAAATTACTCCGACTAAATCACAACCATCATTAGAGTTGTTATTGTTGGATAAATATTCTAATGATATTGAAATACAAAATTATTTAAATGTATGTAATAATGGAGTGTCTGTTGGTTTGTTATCTGAAGCAGGGGTTCCGGCAGTTGCTGATCCTGGTGCAAGTATTGTGAAATTAGCACATGAAAAAGGTATACAGGTTGTTCCTTTAGTAGGTCCTTCGTCAATTTTAATGGCTATGATGGCATCGGGTATGAATGGACAAAATTTTGCGTTTAATGGATATTTACCTATTGATAAATCAGAAAGAAAAAAGGCTATTAAAGAGTTAGAAAAGTTGTCAAGAGATAAAGGGCAGTCGCAAATTTTTATTGAAACTCCTTATAGAAATGATAAAATGCTTGATGATTTAAAAGTGATTTTATCACCAGATACTCATATTTGTATTGCTTGTGATATAACATTACCTTCAGAATATATAAAAACATTTACCGTTAAAGAATGGAGGAATATAAAAACAGATTTACATAAACGACCTACTATTTTTATAGTACATAAATAAAAAAGAGCTCTTAATTAAGAGCTCTTTTTTATTGTAATAATCATTATAAATTTAAACGCTTGCTTTTTTATCAGCATTAATATTTGAAACATCATAACCTGAAAATTTTCTCATATATGATTTTATTGAGGTTCCAAAAGCGTCATTAAATTTAACAGCTCCGTTTGAGCGTAAATATTTTTTTACGTTTCCTGCACCACTTAAATGTGCTGCTGCTAAAATTCCCGATTCCGTAATTTTAGTACCATTAATAAATTTACCAACACTTCTTCTAATATCTTTTCTTAATATCCACTTATTTACTTTACAATAAGCTATAAATGTTTTTTCTTGTAATTCAGGTGTTTTGAGGAAGTGATCAGTATTATAAATTCGAAACCTTTTTAGGGTTTGTCGTCCAAATTGATATTTCCCTAAATAACCAAGTCTATTAATTACTCTGTATTTTCCTTGAGATTCTTTAAAAGCTAAAGCTTCTTTAAACCCAACAAAGTCTTTTAGTAAAAAAGGGATTTTAATAATTTCATTATAATGAGCTGTTGTTTTGGGTGTAGATAAAAAAAATGCTTTTTTTATAGTTGGTTTAGTAAAACTTACTAGTAATACAAACGCTATAAATATAAATACTAACTGCTTGATAATTAATTTATTTCTGTTTAGCGGTGCAAATATATAGTAATTTTTTTGAAACAAAAACTTATTTTATAACGGAGTATTTATTGTTGTTTATTAGTTAGTTTTAAAATTATTTTTACATGTTAAAGTGCTGTGTTTTTAAATAAAAAAGTATGATCATGAAGTATAGTAGTTTACTATTCAATACTTAAAAGAAATTATTCAAATTTTATTTTTAAGATCAACATGAGAGGTGAATTTACATGATTTATATACTAGGGTAACAGATAAATAATTGACATAGGGATTAAAAAATGTTTTACGAAATAAAAAACTTTTCAAAATTTAAAGCGTTTGATTATAATTTTAGGTAAGAATTGTTTGATTTTAAAAAAAAATCAAACAGAATAGTAGAAAAATAAATTACAATTAAACAATTAGATAAAGAAAATAACAGCGGTTAATGCCAAAAAATATTTATTAATACTTATCTTTTTATATTGAAATTACTTTTTTTTGTAATAAAGAACCATAAGTTTAATTATATGATCAACCTATATGAGTATAATATTAGGGTTTTTAAAGCAAAAAAACAGGTTGCTGAAAAGCAACCTGTTTTATAAGTATTATAAAATAATTTTATTTACAGAGTTATTTTTTTATTAAGCTCTCCTAATTCTGAGGCTATTTTTATTACATAAACACTCGGAGCTAGTTTAGGTAAACTAATAGTAGCATTATTATTATTAGCAACTACTTCTTTAGAAAGAATTAGCTTTCCTTGTAATGAGTATATTGATATATAAACATTTTTACTTTGTATACCTGTTATTTTTAATGTTGATTTAGATGATTTATAAACATTAAGGTTATTTAATGATGGTATAATTATACTTGTATCTAATTTTTTAGAAGTTGTATGAAGGAAAAACTTACCTGTTCCGATGTTATCCTTAGTTAATGTAACCTCATAATTACCTTTAGTTAAATTTGTAAAAGTATTATTAGTTTTATTCTCTAAGTAAACCATTACATTCTTAGGTAAATTAGTTGTTTTAGCTGAGAATGAAATCTTTTTACCTGCTTTAGCTTTTAACCCAATAGGAATAACTGTATTCTCTATAGTATTTGTTGGTAATGATTGTACAGCGTACTTTCCGGCTTTATCATTGCTAACTAATTGTGAGTAAATAGCGTAGTTGTGGTTTATTCCTCCAAAAATAGTACCATCATAACCATTATCAAATCCAGTAGTAGTACCATCAATATAATATAGCTTTGTTGATACAATATTATTGTTTTCGCTAGCAATTAAATTAATAGAAGTTCTTGCTTGTTTTTGAAAAGTATCTGATTGATGGCTTTGATTATTTTTATTAAATGTTACCTGAGTATTATTAGCTGCACTTATAAAAAATCCTTGACCTGGAGCTATTTGATAATTAGCGTCAATACCACCTAATTTTAGTTCATAATTATTTGTATTTTGATTCCATAGCCATATTGTAGCTTCTGTTAGTACCGTTTCTGTAACATTATCTTTAAAGAAGTCACCAAGGTTAATGTATGAAGTATAAGGGTTTCCTATTAAATTAAAATCATTTTTATCTTTTGAAATACTATAATTAACTGAAGTGTAATTTATATTTCCTTTAAAAATTAAGTCTGAAGCTGCATTTAATTTAACAGAATATCCTTGACCAGGCGTTATGCTTCCGGTTGAAGTATTTGTTAAAAAATTCCAATTAGAACCGTCATTTTTATAAGGTGCAATTCCTATGTTACTTCCTGTTCCTGAATCAAAAATATTACTTGCTTTTAAATTTTCAATAGTTTCATTATTTAAAGGAGAGGCTATTAAATACCAATTATCTGTAGCTAAATTTCTTGAATAAGTAACTGTTGCTGTTAATGCAGCGTTAGCAATTAATGTAGCTCCAGAAGCAATGTTAATAGTATTTACTTCTGTAGGTGTACTTATTATAGGGTAATTTGTTAAACCTGCAGGTATAACTAAATCATCATTAATAGTAGGAACTTTATTGGTGTTCCAGTTACTAGCGGTATTAAAATCATTATTTGTAATCCCTGTCCATTCAATAACAGTATTTCCTATTTCTGTACCTACAACAATTGAGTAGTCTTCAACTTCCCCCATATAGCCATCTAAGCCACATGGTTGAGGAGCGCTTCCATATGCATAACGAACACGCATTCGGGTAACACCTGTAGTAGCAGTTGAAGGAACTACGATAGATCCTTCGTGAGTCATTCCTATAGATGAAAAAACTTCTTCTCCTAAATCAGTAAAACTTCCATTTTGATTCCAGTCAATCCAAACCTTTATATTGTTTTCAGCCCATGAAAGTTCAGGTTCAATAGCAATAGGGTATGATTGGTTTATTTTAACATCTGAGGTGTAATTTGTAAAGTCAGAGTATCCGTTAGTAGGAAACCCTGTACTTTCTTTATTTAAACTACCTAACATTACTCTTGTAATGCTTGTATAATCTGTACCCACAGTAGCATCACAATAAGTTGCATTACTTTTGTTATAAACTTTTATTACATTATTTTTAGTTATACTGTAATTTTGATCGTTACCGCTTACAGCTGTTAATGTAGCCGAATATTCACCCGGAGTATTGTAAGTTACAGTAGGGTTTTTTAATGTACTTGTACTAGGTGTTCCTCCTGGAAAAGACCAAGAGTAAGATTTTATGTATCCTGTAGATTTATTTATAAATTGTGTACTTCCTCCAACAATTGTAGATGTTATACTATTCTCAAACATAGGTACTGGAGTGTCGCTAATAGAAGCGTTTCTTAAAGATCCAGAAATGATAAAGGTTGCAGAAGATCCTGATACATTTGTATAATATCCATTAATATAGTCAAAGTTATTAACTGTAGGGCTAGCTTTTAACTGTGTAATTATTGTATTTAATTCAGTGTCAAAATTACCATTGTTTAAATTACCTGTTAATTTGAATCGTCTTATAGATGTTGATGCATCTAAGCTAGCTGTAGCTTCTATATTTGTTATAGCTTTAAATTCTGTTTCAATATCAGCTACATCTCCTATACTAAATAGGTCATCTGTTTGCCAAGGAGTATCTACTGCCCACCATGTGCTAGGTAATATAACTTCATTGTTTAAGTAATTTGTGAAGTTAGTTTGTAATGATGAGTTAGCTTTTAATTGATTAATTTTAGCGTCATAACCACTTATATCATCAGCTCTAACTAAGTTTATTAATTGTCTAGCTGTTGTTATATCATTATTAAACCAGTATGACCATAGCATATTACCATATCTATAAAATTTAAAACCGTTATTATAATCAGCACTTAAAACTTCACTTACTGTCATGTATGAAGTTGATCCTTCAGTTCTTATTCTACTACCTTGGCTTTCTCTAATTCTAACACCTTGAGTATCTGTACTACCTGCAAAATGTTCAGCCATACCTTCTTCAAACCATGTTAATCGATTGTTTTGATAAATACCAGATTCACCCCAAAAACCATTAGCGATATAACGGCCTTGTAAATAGTGTACATATTCATGTCTAAATAATTCCTCTAAGCTAAAAGTACTTTCTTGAGCGGTTCTTTGGTACGTGTAAAAAGTAGCGTCTCTTTCAATATACATACCTCCGTTATTGGTATCTAAACCATATAAGAGTGTTTGCCATTTATGATAATCAGCCATAGTGCCATAAACTATCATATTTAAATTAGGGTTAGGGTCATTTAATACAGGTTCATCGGTTTCAAGTGCTCTAAAAAATTGAGCTTGTACTTGTTTAGCTGCATAGTATAATTCTTGAACAGTGTTATAGTTAAGAGGAGTTCTTACTTTTAATTTTCCGTCATCAAAAATCCATGTGTTAGGAAAAAGAGTGTCTTCGATATCAGCTCTTACCGCGACCATATCTTCGCATAAATTGTAAGTAGCACAATTACCTGATTTATTAATAGCATCTACTGCTTTATACCAATTAGGGCTGTTTTTTGGGTAGCTGTTAGCTACTTGAGCTATATATGGTTCAACTTTTGGCTCCAATACATTTGAAGAAGCTATTCTGGTTAGCTCACCAATAGCATTATCAACTATAAAAGCTAAAGCAGAAACATTTTGTAGTTCTGTATCAGTAGTTAGGTCAAATAATAAGCTTAAAAATTCAGGGTCTTGATTAACACTAGCTTCATAGTTCACATCAACAGGTTGAATACCTCTAAACATTAAAAAAAATATTCTATTATAAGCTGTAGCGTATTTAGTTAGCATTTGAGAATCATTAACTAATGATTCCCAGTTGTTTTCTAAGGTTAATTTACGCATTGCTTTTTTAACATTGTCTAGTATTTTCGTTTTATGACGCAACCCATCATAGTCACACATAATTAAAAATTCATCTAAAATAGAAAGGGCATCAGATGTAACGTTCCATACATTAGCATTATTAGAAAATGATTCAGCAGCTAAGCCATACCAGTATTTAGCATCTTCATTTAAATTAATTTCGTTTTGAGAAAATTCATGATAAGTAGCCGCGTGTAAGTATGTTACTAACCCTAGCATACCACTATTTAAAGTACCGTCATGAGAACTTGATATGTCGTACATTGCTCTTGCAACAGCTTCAATATTGGTGTTTGAAAAAAGTGAACTACCATAATTTCCATAACTAAAAAGAGTACGTAAACAATTGTCATAATCTGTAGTTGTTTTTAGCTGGTCAACTAAGGCACTACCACTGTAAGAAGTCCATCCAGCAAATGAATCAATACATGCCGCTTTTGACATTTTGTTATCATTATTTTGTTTATCAATATGATAACCTTTACTACAGGTAATAGTTTCCTTAGTATTTATTTTAGGAAGTGATGGTTTGGATTGTTGACTAAATCCATAAGAAAAGGAAAGTAGTAGGATTGCTAAAACTTTTTTTTCAAGCGTTTTTTTTAAAGAAATCATAAGTTTAATAATTGTGTTTAATAATGAAAAGTGTTTAATTTTTGCAAAATTAGTTTTAAAACAATTTTAAGGTAAGTACTATATTACCATAATATTGTATTATTTTATTTTTTTATGACTTATATTTAAAATTATGGCTTTTTTTTGTTTTATTTATAATTAAATTGTGTTTTAATTATGGGGTTAGTATAAAAAAATATCTCACAGTGTTATAAAGCTATACTGAAATATTGAAAGTATAAATATATTTTACTTAGCGATTAATACCTTTTTGACTTATCCAATATTGATATTTAGCTGCATTTCTGTTATGTTGTGTTAAGGTATTAGCAAAATCATGAAAACCAATTTTATCAACACTAGCACACATGTAATAATAATTATGCTTTTTGTAGTTTAAAACAGCATTTATAGATGAAATATCAGGCATAGCAATTAAAGAAGGAGGCAGTCCTGTGTTTTTATATGTGTTGTATGGAGATTTAATTTCAAGGTCTTTTGTTAATACTCGTTTAACTGTAAATTGGTCTCCTTTTAATTGTTTAATACAATAAATAACAGTTGGGTCAGCTTGAAGAGGCCAATTATTTTTCAATCTATTTAAATACAAACCAGCTACAATTGGACGCTCACTTTTTTGAGCAGTTTCTTTTTGAACTATTGATGCTAGTGTAATAACTTCTTTTTTTGATAAGTTTAAGTTTTTAGCTTTTTCTAATCTTTCTGAGTTCCAAAATCGATTATATTCAATAAGCATTTTATTTACAAATTTTTCAGCATCTGTATTCCAGTAAAATTGATAACTATTTGGAATGTACATTCCTAAAGCAGATTTTTTATTAAATCCATTTTTTGATAAAAAATTTTCATTAACCATTGCTTTTATCAATGAGCTAGAATCTGCTTCTATTTGTTGTGAAATTCGTCCAGCTAGTTTTTCTAATGAATCTTGATTATTAAAAGATAGTTTTATAGGAGTTTGTTTTCCACTACGAAGTAAGTTTACAACATCGTTTAAACTCATTCCTTTTTTTAATAAGTATTTACCTCCTTTAGGTTTTGAGAATTTTTTTTTCTCAGCAACCCAAATAAAATTTTCGGGTTTTGTTATGTAATCAGAAAGTTGTTGTTTTAAATCATCAAAGCTGTGGTTAGATTTAATATAAATAGCTCCGTTTTTAATAACAGCTTTGCTAAATATTTTTTTATAAAAATTAAAACTAATAACACCACTAATTAAAATTACAGTAGTAATAACGCTGTATATTATTTTTTTATTCATTTATTAATTGAAATAAAATTTCGTTTTTGTAAGTTTTGTTACTAAAAAGCCAATCTTTTTTAACGCCTACTTTTATGAAATTATGATTTGTAAAAAGATGTATGCTCTTATGGTTATCATCAGTGATATTAGCATATAATTGATGTAGTTGCAAGTGTGTAAAACAATAGTTTATTAAAAGTTTTAAAGCTTCAGATGCAAATCCTTTTTGTTGATAATCAGGATGAATCAAAATTCCGATACCAGCTCTTTTGTGTAGAGGATTAAAATCAAAAAGATCAATCATTCCAATCGTATTTTTATTTTTGTAGTCTTCAATGACTAGTCGTAATTGTTTGGCTTCATAAATATCTAAATGTGCATTTTCTAGATATTGCTTTAAAATAAATTTAGAAAAAGGCACTTGTGTGTGGCTAATTTCCCAAAAAGATTCATTATTTTCTATTTTAAAGAGAAAACCTAAATCTTCAGGTTCAAGAGCTCTTAAGGCTATATGTATACCTTTTAAAGTATTCATTATAATTCAATTTCACCTTTAAATACCAGTACAGCAGGCCCTTTTAGAAAAATATTAGTGTAATTCCCATTTTTTTCATCAAAACTAACAGCTAATAAACCGCCTTCGACAGGTAAATTAATTAAGGTATTAGTTGTTTTTTTTGTTGCATGCATTGCAATTGCAACAGCCGTAACTCCAGTACCGCAGGCTAATGTTTCATTTTCTACACCTTTTTCGTAGGTTCTAACTCTAAAGGTGTTTGCGTTTAATTGTTCAACAAAATTAACATTACTTCCTTGTACACCATAAATGTTATTTCTAATGTTTTTTCCTTTTTCAAAAACAGGAAAATTAGTCAAATCATCAACTAGTTGAACATGATGTTGAGTACCTGTGTTAGCAAAAATGTACTCATTGGTTATTTTTATTTCATTAACATCTATCATGTGTAATGAAACAATTCCATTATTTATTTCAGCATAATGTTCACCATCAAAAGCTGTAAAAGTTGTTTTAGTTTCAATTATATTTAATTTTTTAGCAAAAGCAACAGCACATCGACCTCCGTTACCACACATTGTTTCACTACCGTCAGCATTGAAATACAACATTCTAAAATCTGTAGTATCATGATTTTCTATTAAAATTAATCCATCAGCACCAATACCAAAATGTCTATTACATAGTTTGGTAATTGCGTTAATATTATTTTTAGGAAATTTTTTAGTACGATTATCTATTATAATAAAATCATTTCCAGTTCCCTGATATTTGTAAAAAGTTAAGCTCATAGTAAGCAAATATACACATTTTATTAAGTAAAAGTAAGTGTTAAAAAGTGGTTAAAGTCAGTTAAAAGGAAGTTAAACAGATTTATAGAGAATGTTAAAATAAGTATATTTGAAATATAAAATTTTGTAAGAATATGAAACAAGTAATTAAAAGCTTATCAATAGCTGTATTAGGAGGTGTTATAGCCCTTGCAGGATATAAAATGGTTATAGAAAAATCTCAAAAAGATATCCAAAAAGTAGCTGTTAACCCTACTTTACAAACTGTAAATACGAGTTATATACCCACAGTGGTAAATACAACTGCTGCTCCTACAAATTTTACTGTAGCGGCTGATAAAACAGTGCATGCAGTAGTACATGTTAAAAATACAGCAGTAAGAACTCAGCAAAACCCATATGCTCAACTTTTTGGTAAAAATGAAACACGTAAGTATGAGCAGGTAGGAACCGGTAGCGGTGTTATAATTTCACCAGACGGTTATATAGTAACCAATAATCATGTAATAGATGGAGCTAGTGATATTGAAATAACATTAAATAATAGGAAAAAGTTAAAAGCTGTTTTGATAGGTACAGATAAAACTAATGATATTGCTTTATTAAAGGTTGAAACTGATGAAGATTTACCGAACCTTCCCTTTGGAAACTCTGATACTTCAAAAGTAGGAGAATGGGTTTTAGCTGTTGGTAATCCATATAATTTAACATCTACCGTTACTGCTGGTATTGTTAGCGCAAAGGGACGAGATTTAGATGGTAATAAAAATATTGAAGCTTTTATTCAAACAGATGCTGCTGTAAACCCAGGTAACAGTGGAGGTGCTTTAGTAAACACAAGAGGAGAGTTAATAGGTATTAATACTGCTATTTCATCAAGAACAGGTTCATTTATAGGATATTCATTTGCAGTTCCTTCTAATATAGTAAAAAAAGTAGTAGATGATTTATTAGAGTTTGGTTCGGTGCAAGAAGCCATAATTGGTATAAGTATTGATAATTCTATTAAAGATATTGAAGGGGTACAAATTGGTGAAATAGAAAATGATAGTGAAGCGGTAAAAGCAGGTTTAAGAGAAGGAGATATTATAACTCGAGTAAATGATGTTAAAATTTCAAAATTTTCTGATCTAAAAGGTCAATTAACTGCTAAGCGACCTGGAGAGTATGTGAATGTAACCGTAAATAGAAGTGGTGAAAGTTTAATAAAAAAAATAAAGTTAAGTAAAAAAAATACTTTTACATCATTATCTTTTGGAGTACAGTTAAAAGATTTAACAGCTCGTGAAAGAAAATTATATACATTAAAAGGAGGGGCAAAAATTACAGCGACTAATAATAAAGGGTTTCAATATTATAAAGTAGGAGCAGATTATATTTTGACAAAAATAAATGGAAAAGAAATAAAGAGTGCTTCAGAAGCTGTTTCAATTTTAGATACTTATACCGGAAATCAGCAAATGTATTTAGAGTTATTAAGTCCAACAGGAAAAATAGAGCGATATAGATTTTAAATAATAATATTGTTTTATGTTAAATGTCGTTGAAAACTAATTTTCAACGACATTTTTATTCTTATAAAACGCTAAGTAAGCCATTTGAAATTCCTATTTTTGTCGCAAATTTTTAAATTTTAGTTAACACACAACTATGTCAACAATAACAAATTACGAAAAAGAAGTAGTAAATCAAGCGCAAGTTAGACGAGCTACTGTTGAATTTATTAATATCGTTAATGATTTATGGTACGATAAATCAATAGAATTAGTTTTATTTAGAAACCCATTAGTAGATAAAAGAGCTAGTGAAGTTTTAAATTTAATTGATTATGCTAAAGAATTTGTAGCAAAACCAATTTCAATTAACGATGCTTTAGAAATAGCAAAAGCAATACAAAATATTGAGTTACCAGCATCAAAATTAGATATAGGTAAATTAGCTTATGAATACCATTTACAAACAGATGTTACTACTGATAAGTTAGCTTTTGTAAAAAATCAATTAAAAGACGCAACACAGGCAGAAGATATTCAACCAAAAGATGTTGTTTTATATGGTTTTGGACGTATTGGGCGTTTATTAGCACGTGAGTTAATGAGTAAAATGGGTAAAGGTTCTCAATTAAGGTTAAGAGCTGTTGTTACACGTGGAGAAATTAACGAAGCAGTTTTAGAAAAAAGAGCATCATTGTTAAGTATTGATTCTGTACATGGAGATTTTTTAGGAACTGTTCAGGTAGATGTAGATAATAATGCCCTAATAATAAACGGAACTACAGTGTATATGATTTCAGCAGGGAAACCAGAAGATATTGATTATACAACGTACGGAATTAATGATGCCTTAATTATAGATAACACCGGTGCATTTAAAGATAAAGAAGCTTTAAGTCGCCACCTAGTGCCAAAAGGAGCAAGTAAAGTATTATTAACAGCACCGGGAAAAGGAATACCAAACATTGTACACGGTGTAAATCATGAAGAAAATAACCCTGACGTTATAGATATATTTTCAGCAGCATCATGTACAACAAATGCTATAACACCAGTATTAAAAGTGTTAGAAGATAATTTTGGAATTAAAAAAGGACACTTAGAAACTATTCATGCATATACTAATGATCAAAACTTAGTAGATAACATGCATAAAAAATACCGTAGAGGTAGAGCTGCAGCTTTAAATATGGTAATTACTGAAACCGGAGCAGGTAAAGCTGTAGCAAAAGCATTACCAGCTTTAGAAGGTAAATTAACCTCTAATGCTATTCGTGTACCTGTACCAAACGGGTCATTAGCAATTTTAAATTTACAATTAAATTCAAATACTACTGTAGAAGGAGTAAATGCTATAATGAAGCAATATGCTTTAGAGGGAGATTTAGTAGAACAAATTCAATACTCAATAAATAATGAATTAGTATCTTCTGATATTGTAGGTACAACAGCACCATCAATATTTGATAGTAAAGCAACTATTGCAGATGGTGATACAATTGTAGTATATGTGTGGTATGATAATGAATATGGATATTCACATCAAGTAATGCGTTTAGCTAAACATATAGCAAAAGTACGTAGGTATACTTATTATTAACAGCATGTTATCAATATGTAAAAAAGGCTGAAACATTTTTTGTTTCAGCCTTTTTTACATATATTAGTGATGTGTTAATATTATAATTCCCCCAAATTATGAAAAAAGTATTCCCCTTAATTTTACTTTTATTTAGTATACACGCTGTTAGTTTTTCTCAGCAAAGTAGTGAAGTTAATTTTTTAACATCTGGAAAATGGTTGTTAGAATCAGTTCAAATTGGAGAAGAAGCTCAAAATTATCCAGAAAATAATAGTTGGATGATTTTTTATACTGATGGAAAGTATCAAGTAATGATGAGTAATCAAGAAAAAAAAGGTGATTGGAAGTTTGAAGAGAAAACTAAAGTTCTAAAACTAGAAGGAGATGAAAATTTAGCTAACGGTTTAAAAATAGAATTATTAAGTGATAAAGAGTTGTTGTTTTCAGGGTCAGAAGGAAATATTGTTTATACGATGAAATTAAGAAAGTAATATATAAACGTACTTATTATAAATAAAAAAAACTGAAGTTGAAATTTCAGTTTTTTTTGTTTATAAATGTAAAGTAAAGCACTATTAATACCTAGAAGTTTTCATTAATTTAGCATTAAAATTTTAAAACATAAAAAAACTTTTTACTTATAATTATATAGACGATATTAATTTGTAATTAATATTACCGTATTGTAAAATTCCAGAAACGGCATAAAAATTTACAACTGTAGTAGCTAGTATAGTTATAGATGTGGTGGAGTTTTGTTATTATAGGGGTACATTAGAATATAAAAATAATTTTAGTGAAATAGTATATTTGTTTTGTGATACCTTAAATGATTAAAGGTTAGTAGTTACGTTGTATGTAGGTAAAGTAGCTTCTTTTTGTAGATCTTTATTGAACCTGTTTTTATAAGAGGTAAATTTTTTAAAAAGTAGAAATGAATAAAAAATAACTTATTAGAGCTATTAATTTAATGACAATTCAGCAAAAAATACAATCGTTACGTAACGAATTAAATAAACATAATTATAATTATTATGTATTAGATAATGCTACTATTTCAGATTATGATTTTGATAGTAAATTAAAAAATTTAGAGAAGTTAGAAGCAGAAAATCCACAGTTTTTTGATGCTAATTCACCAACACAAAGAGTAGGGGGCGGAATTACCAAAAATTTTGAAACAATTACGCATAAAAACAGAATGTATTCTTTAGATAATTCATATTCTAAAGATGATTTATTAGACTGGGAAAAACGTATTCAAAAAATATTAGGTTCAGATAAATTAGAATACACCTGTGAATTAAAATACGATGGAGCATCCATTAATTTAACTTTCGAAAATGGTCAGTTGGTAAAAGCCGTAACTCGTGGTGATGGTTTTCAAGGAGATGATGTAACAACTAATATACGTACTATAAAATCAATTCCGTTAAGTTTAAACACCAGTTTTATTCATAATTTTGAAATGCGTGGCGAAATTGTTTTACCTCTTAAGGGTTTTTATAAAATAAATCAAGAACGTATAGAAAACGGTGAAGAACCATTTAAAAATCCTCGAAATACTGCAAGTGGAAGTTTAAAATTACAAGATAGTGCTGAGGTTGCTAAACGTCCCTTAGACTGTTTGTTATATCAAGTGCTTACAGAAGAACGCATATTTAAAACACATTTTGAAAGTTTAGAAAACGCACGTAAAGTAGGGTTTAAAGTACCAGAAACCATTACGTTGGCAGAAACAGTAAATGAAGTTTTTGACTTTGTAAATTATTGGGATATTAAACGACATGATTTACCTTATGAAACCGATGGTGTTGTAATAAAGGTAAACAATTTACAACAACAAGAAGAACTTGGTTATACATCAAAAGCACCCCGCTGGGCAATAGCTTATAAATTTAAAGCAGAACAAGTTTCAACCATTTTACATGAAATAACATATCAAGTAGGGCGCACAGGTGCTATAACACCAGTAGCAAATTTAGCACCTGTACAACTAGCAGGAACAATTGTAAAACGAGCTTCATTACATAATGCAGATCAAATTGAAAAATTAGATATTAGAATAAACGATACTGTTTTTGTTGAAAAGGGAGGTGAAATTATACCAAAAATTATTGCGGTTGATTTTTCTAAAAGACCACATAATTCTGAACCTACACTATATGCAACTAACTGTCCTGAGTGTAATACTACGTTAGTTAGAAATGAAGGAGATGCAAAACATTATTGCCCGAATGAGTTTGGTTGTGCACCACAAATTACAGGTAGAATTCAGCATTTTATCAGTAGAAAAGCTATGGATATTGAAGGGTTAGGAGGTGAAACGGTAGATTTATTACGTAAAGAGGGATTAATTAAAAATTATGCAGATTTATATGATCTAAAACAAGAGCAAGTGATTCCGTTAGAAAGAATGGCAGAAAAATCAGCTCAAAATATGATAGCCGGAATTGAAAAATCAAAAGAAATTCCGTTTGAAAAAGTATTATTTGCCTTAGGAATTCGATTTGTTGGTGAAACCGTAGCTAAAAAATTAGCAAAACATTTTAAATCGATAGATAATTTAATAGCAGCCAATTTTGATACCTTAACTTCTGTTGATGAAATAGGAGGCAAAATAGCACAGAGTATTATTGATTTTTCTAATAATTCAGAAAATATACAATTAATAAATAGATTAAAATCTTACGGAGTACAATTAGAGGTTTCAGCTGAAAGTTTAGAAAATCAAACAAATAAATTAGTTGATAAAATTTTTGTAGTTTCTGGAGTTTTTTATCAAATGAGTCGAACCGAGCTTAAAAAGGCTATTGAAGATAATGGAGGAAAAGTAAGTTCATCAATCTCTAAAAAAACAAGCTTTATTATAGCTGGCGATAACATGGGGCCAAGTAAGCTTGAAAAAGCCGAAAGCTTAGGAATATCAATTATTTCAGAACAAAATTTTATTGATATGATAGCTTAATATAATTACCTATTTATAATGTTAGATAGTTGTATTGCTTTAAATAATTTTCACTAACTAAAATCATTTTATTATATACAGTTTCTTAATATTTAATAGTAAAATCTATTATAGCCAAAAAATAATAAAATTTGAAGTTATTTCCTGCTTTACGCATTCGCTTTTTTTTAAGAAAAATCAAAAACAGCCCTCAAACAAAAGCTTTAATCGGGGCTAAGTATATTTATAAACTTATATAAATCTCTAAATTGTATTTGTAAAACCTAAAAATGTAAATGTTTAATTATATAAGTAATTTTATATTAAATAGTATTTTTGTTAAATGAGTAGAAAATTGCTTTATCTGATGTTATTTTTTTGCTTTACAAATTGTAAAACCAAAAAAATACAATTAAAATTTTTAAACGAATATGTAATTCAAGATTCGTTGAAATTTAAAAACACCGTAATAGGAGGCATTTCAGGAATAGATTTTAATAATCAACAGTATTATATGGTAGTTGACGATGCTAAAAACCCAAGGGTTTTAGTAGCAGATATTACAATAAAAAAAGATTCTATAAAAGAGGTAACATTTAAAAAAATAATTCATCTAAAATCAAATAGCCAATTCTATAAAAATAATATATTAGACTTAGAAGCTGTTTTTATAAAAAATAACCAATTAAATTTAGCAAGTGAAGGCGCAATAAATAAAGGTAAAAATCCAACTATTTTTATAATAGATACTTTGGGTAATTTTAAAGAACAAATAAGCATTCCTACTTATTTTAAAGCAAAAGCAGCAGCACAACCAAAGCACAATGCAACCTTTGAAAGCTCTTCTATAAGTGTTGATGAAAAAGGGTTTTGGGTTGCTATGGAAGCACCTTTAAAAATAGATGGAGCACAACCAATGTTTTATAAAACACAATCGCCAATACGAATTACCTATTTTAATAATCAAACAAAAAAAGCAACAAAACAATTTGCCTATCAATTAGAAAAAATTGATAAGCCAGAAAAAGGAAATATTAATTTAAATGGTGTAACAGCTATTTTAGCAATAAAAAATAATAGTTTTTTAATTGTAGAGCGCATGTATCAAAGCGGTTATGAAAATAAAGGAAATACCATCCGAATTTTTAAAGCAACAATAAATAAAACATCAACAAACACCTTGTATATTGAGTCGTTAAAAAAAGAAAAATATACTCCATTAAAAAAAGAATTGTTATTTGATTTTATATCAGTTCAACATAAATTAACAAATGGTGTTATAGATAATATTGAAGGTATTACTTTAGGTCCCAAACTATCAAACGGAAATAGTTGTTTAATACTAGTATCTGATGATAATTTTCAAGTATATGGTAAACAGTTAAATCAATTTTTATTATTAGAAATTGAAAAACAATAATATAATTTAGTAGCAGTAATTATTTAAAATGATAGGTAAACTTAAAAAAAAATCAATTCAAAAATTTTATGATATAACTATTGTAAAAAAACACCATCAGCATCAACCTAAAAATAAGGTAAAAAAGGTTGCTGTTTTATTAGATGATGAAACTATTGAAAATAAGGTAATCACTAATTTAATTAATAAATTTTCTTTAAAAAAAGAAGATATTACGATTTTAATTTACAGAGCATTTGATAAAAAACAAGCGATAGCTACCAAGTTTTTTACAGAAAAAGAATTTGGATTTAAAGCTAGTTTAAAATCAGACAATTTAAAAGATTTCGTTCAAAAAGAATATGATTTATTTATTAACTACACTAAAACTCCAAATTTATATACGAATACAATAACTTTGCTATCGCAAGCAGGTTTAAAAACTGGTTTTGCCGGAATTGACGATAGATTGTATGACCTCATTGTAGTAGATAAAAGTTTAAATGAAGAGGTTTTAAATCAAGAAGTAAAAAAATATTTAACAATATTAAATAAAACATAATGCAAAAATTTGTTGGTACAGGAGTAGCTTTGGTAACCCCTTTTGGAGAAGATTTAAGTGTAGATTTTGAAGCACTTAAAAAATTAGTAAACTATACTATTGATAACGGAACAAATTATTTAGTTATTAACGGAACAACAGGAGAAAGTGGTACTATAACAAAACAAGAAAAAGCTGAAATTATTAATGTAATAGTTACCGAAAATAAAGGAAGGTTGCCATTGGTTTTAGGAGTTGGAAGTAATAATACTCAAACAGTAATTGATGAATTACAATCTTTAAATTTGTCAAATATTGATGCAATATTATCCGTAGCACCTTATTACAGTAAGCCAACACAAGAAGGTTTTTACCAACACTTTAAGGCAATTGCTTTAGCTACTACAAAACCAATTATTTTATATAATGTACCTGGTAGAACTGCAAAAAATATGGAGCCTGCAACTATTTTACGTTTAGCAAATGATTTTGATAACGTAATAGGTGTTAAAGAAGCAGGTAACAATCAGCAGCAATATTTAGAGTTAATAAAAAATAAACCTAAAGATTTTTTAATAATTTCAGGCGATGATGATTTAGCATTAGGTGTTGTTCTTGCAGGAGGAGCAGGTGTAATATCTGTAATAGGACAAGGATTACCTAAAGAATTTTCAACAATGATTCAGCTAGGGTTAGCTGGAAAAAACAAAGAAGCTTATGAAATTTATTATCAGTTAATAGATATAATAAACTATATTTTTGAAGAAAATAATCCAGCCGGAATTAAAGCCGTATTATTAAAAAAAGGTATTTGTTTAGATGAAGTTCGTTTACCATTAGTAAAAGCTTCAGAACAATTACAAACAAAAATATCAGATTTTATAGATAATTTATAATTTTTGTAAAAAATAATATTTATAAATAGGTTACAGTTTTTTAATTGTAGCCTTTTTTGCATCTTTGTATACTAGTTTGTTTTTAATCAAAAACTAAACAAATTTATAATTTAAATATAAAAATATGTTATCAAAAGTAATAGAAGCAGCTTTAAACGAGCAAATAAAAATAGAAGCACAATCATCACAAATATATTTATCAATGGCTTGTTGGGCTGAAACACAAGGTTTTGAAGGAGTGTCTCAGTTTATGTATGCACATTCAGATGAAGAACGTATGCATATGTTAAAGTTGGTAAAGTTTGTCAATGAAAGAGGAGGACACGCAAAAGTGTCAGACTTAGTAGCACCACCAAGTGAATTTGGATCGTTTAAAGATATGTTTCAAACATTATTTGATCATGAAGTAATGGTTTCAAGTTCTATAAACGATTTGGTACATATTACGCTACAAGAAAGAGATTATGCAACACATAATTTTTTACAATGGTATGTGTCTGAGCAAATAGAAGAAGAGGCATTAGCAAGAAACATATTAGATAAAATTAATTTAATTGGTGATGATAAAGGAGGTTTATATTTGTTTGATAATGATGTAAAGCAAATTGTAGCACAAGGAGCGGCAGGCACACCTCAATAATATTAACAAACAATTAGTATTTTTTTCAATTTATATAAGCTATTTTATATTTTCTTGCAGTGCTCTATGTTTAGAGTAAAAAATCGTTTTAATAATCCATAATTAATCACTAATTTTGCCAAATGCAAAAAATTAAAAATTTAGCGTATTTAGTTGTAATGCTATTGGTACTATCTTCATGCGGAGAATACCATAAAGTATTAAATAAAGGAACTGTTGAAGAACAATATAAAATGGCTACAAAAATGTACGAAACACAAAAGTACAGTAAAGCCATTCGTTTGTTTGAAAAAGCAACACCAGCATATAGAGGAAAACCACAAATGGAACGTATCCAATACATGGTTTCTCAATCTAATTTTAATGAAAAAAATTATAGTTTAGCAGGGTACTATTTTGAAAGGTTTGCTAAAAATTATCCTAAAAGTTCAAAAAGAGAAGAAGCTGATTTTTTATCAGCATTGAGTTATTATAAAGCGTCTCCAAGTTTTAGTCTAGACCCTACAGATACTGATAAAGCACTAGTTTCTTTTCAAACGTTTATTGATAAATACCCTGATTCAGATAAATTAGATGAGGCTAATAAATATTATGCTGACTTACGTGCTAAATTAGAGAAAAAATCTTTTGAAATAGCTAAAACATATTATAATACAGCTGCATATGATTCAAGAAATTATAGCGCTTCAATAGTTGCTTTTGATAATTTATTATCTGATTATTTAGGTACTAAATATAAAGAAGAAGCTTTATATTATCGTTTAAAAGCAGCGCATGATTTTGTTTTAAAAAGTACAAAACGCAGAAAAGCTGAAAGAATTAAAGTAGCTATAAAAGCATACGATAAATTAAAAAGAAGTTTTCCTGAATCTAAATTCATAGAAGATTCGAATGTAATGTTGGCAACATTAAATAAAGAACAAGAACAATTAGTTAAAAGTTAAAAAATGGATTATAAAGAAACGAAAGCAGCATTAAGTACTATTACTTATAATAAAGAAGCTATCGAAGCTCCAACAGAAAACATCTATGAAGCTATTTCAATAATAGCTAAAAGGTCAAATCAAATTAATGCAGACTTAAAGAAAGAGTTAGTTGATAAATTAGATGAATTTGCTACTTATAACGATAGTTTAGAAGAGGTTTTTGAAAATAAAGAACAAATAGAAGTATCTAAATTTTATGAACGTTTGCCAAAACCACACGCTATTGCTGTTGAAGAGTGGTTAAACGGAAAGGTATATTATAGAACTCCAGAAGCAGAATAATATGTCTGTACTGAGCGGTAAAAAAGTTTTACTTGGCGTTACAGCAGGTATTGCCGCATATAAAACAGCGAGTTTAGTTCGTTTGTTTATAAAATCTGGCGCAGAAGTTATGGTAGTAATGACTCCTGCGTCAAAAGATTTTGTTACTCCACTTACACTTTCAACTTTATCAAAAAATCCAGTTCATTCTACTTTTTATGAAAAAGAAGATGAAAATGAATTATGGAATAATCATGTTGATTTAGGACTTTGGGCCGATATTATGTTAATTGCTCCAGCAACAGCAAATACCTTGTCTAAAATGACTAATGGTATATGTGATAACTTATTGTTAGCGACTTACTTATCTGCAAAATGTCCTATATATTTTGCTCCAGCGATGGATTTAGATATGTATCAACATCCATCAACCAAAAAAAGTTTACAAAGTTTACAAAATTTCGGCAATATATTAATACCAGCTACTTCAGGTGAATTGGCAAGTGGATTAGTAGGTGAAGGACGTATGGCTGAACCAGCAGATATTGTATCTTTCATAGAAAATGATATTTTGTTTAAATTACCATTACGAGGAAAAAAAATATTAATTACAGCAGGCCCAACTTATGAAGCTATTGATCCTGTTCGTTTTATAGGAAATCATTCTTCAGGTAAAATGGGATTTGAACTAGCAAAAACAGCAGCTAATTTAGGCGCTGAAGTATTTTTAGTATCAGGACCTTCTTATCAAAAAGTAACACATTCTTTTATTCATAGAATAGACGTAAAATCTGCTCAACAAATGTATGATGCTTGTCATACATATTATAAAACAGTAGATATTGCAATTTTATCGGCAGCAGTAGCAGATTATAGACCTAAAAATATAGCTACGCAAAAAATAAAAAAGAAAGACACTGCGTTAGTGATAGAGTTAGAGCCAACCAAAGATATATTAAAATCTTTAGGTCAAATTAAAACAACTCAGTTTTTAGTAGGTTTTGCTCTCGAAACTAATAATGAGGTTGAAAATGCCAAAGCAAAGATTGTCAAAAAAAAATTAGACCTTATAGTTTTAAATTCTTTACAAGATAAAGGCGCGGGTTTTGCTACAGATACCAATAAGATTACTATTATTGATGCAAACTTTAAACAGAAAGTATTTGCATTAAAATCAAAAAAAGAAGTATCGGTTGATATTATGAATGAAATTCTTAGTAGAGTTTTGTAAATTGTCACTCTAAGTTACAGTACTATTTAAAATGTTGAAATTTTAGCATTATATACTGTATTTAATTTACTAAATTAAAATTATAATAGATGCGTAATTTTTTATTTTTAATTATTTTTTTATCATCAGTTTTAGTAATACAATCGCAAGAATTAAATGCCTTTGTAACTGTAAATACAGATAAAGTTCAAAGTAGTAATAAACAGGTTTTTGAAACACTACAAAAATCGTTAACAGAGTTTATTAACGAAAAACAATGGACTACCAAAACATTTAAAGAACAGGAGCGAATTAATTGTGCTTTTACCATTATTATAAATGAACAAAATGGCAACAATTTTAAAGCAAGCTTACAAGTACAATCTACACGTCCTGTTTATGGTTCAAGTTACGCTACACCTATTTTAAATATTAATGATAATGATTTTAGTTTTAAATATTCAGAATATGCGCCGTTAATTTTTAACCCTAATGTATATGATTCTAGTTTAGTATCAACAATAGCATTTTATGTATACACAATTTTAGGTACTGATGCAGATACCTTTGCGCTAAAAGGAGGTACAGAATACTTGCAAATTGCAGAAAACATAATGTTACAGGCACAGTCAAGTGGTGAGCAAGCTTGGCAAAATCAAGTAGGAAAACAAAATCGTTTTTCATTAATAGATAATTTATTATCATCAAAGTTTAGCAACCTACGTACTATTTATTACAATTATCACAGAAATGGTTTTGATAATTTTTTCACTACTAAAGAAGTAGCTAAACAAACAATAGCTGAAAATATAATTGGATTAGAAAAAATACATAATATTGCTATAGGTAACTATATGATTCGTATTTTTTTAGATGCTAAGGGTGATGAGATTTCTAATGTTTTTTCAGATGGAACTCCAATAAAAAACACCAATAAAATGCTTGATGTTTTAAATAAAATAGCTCCTACTTATAAAGATAAGTGGAAAAAAATTAAATAAGTTAATTATATATAGAAGCACACCATAAATTATTCTTTAAAAAGTGTTGTAAGAGAAAGAGTAAAAAGGAAATTTACAAACTTCACAGAATGAGATTATTATTTTATTGTTAGGATTAGCTACCCATTTGAGTTTCTAATTAAAAGGAATAGCTAATGGAGCTACTTATTTATAGTATATACTAGACTGTTATTTGCTAATTCATTAAGTTTGAAAGTTATTTGTATAGTTACCTTTACAATGAAAAAATATATTTGTATATATCAGTTATAATTTTATCAATATTACTAGTTAAAATAATTCAAGTAATTATAATGTATGGAGTAAGGTTGTCTAATAATAGATACTTAACTTGTAAAGTAATTATTTTTGCTTTTTTATCTTTTAACTAAAAATTATTTTATAAATAAAAAAATAGTGTAATTAATACATTTATTATTTACTTTCAATAACTTATTTTATTATAAAATTATTTATTATACATTATAATAAAATACCTTTAATTTTGATGCTTTTTAAAGTAACTTAATTCATACAAAATTCATACTTTTATTCTTTATAAAGAATAGATTTTGCTTAGACATTTATCCATACATAATTACGCGTTAATCAATCAATTATCGATTGATTTTACAAAAGGTTTATCAATTATAACAGGTGAAACAGGTGCGGGAAAATCCATATTACTAGGCGCTTTAGGTTTAGTTATGGGAAATCGTGCTGACTTATCATCGCTTAAAAATGCTACCAAAAAATGTATTATTGAGGCTAAGTTTGATGTAGATGGTTATACATTACAAAACTTGTTTGAAAAGTTAGATTTAGATTATGATAACGAAACAATTATTCGAAGAGAAATTCTTCCTTCAGGTAAATCAAGGGCTTTTGTTAACGATACCCCTGTAAATTTAACTGTTTTAACTGCTTTAAAAACAAAGTTAATAGATATACACTCACAACATCAAACATCACAACTTTCTGATACAAGTTTTCAGTTTTCGGTACTTGATGCATTGGCCAAAAATCAAACTAAAATAGCTTCTTACAAAAGAGGTTTAAAAAAATATACAAGCTTAGTTAAAGAGTTGAACTTCTTAAAAGAAGAAACCAAAAAATCAAACGAACAGTACGAGTATAATTTACATTTATTTAAAGAGTTTGAAGAGGCTAATTTAATAGATGGAGAGCAGGAAACGTTAGAAGAAAAACTAGATACATTAAATAATATTGAAGAAATTAAAGTTAATTTATCAGAAGCGCTAGAAATTTCAATAAATGAAGAAATAGGAGTACAAAACTTATTATACTCTTTAGAAAACAGCTTATTAAAAATAAGTAATTATTCTAAAAATTATAAAGAAATAGCTGATAGAGTTACTAGTATTAAATTAGAGCTTGATGATTTGGTTTCTGAATTAGAAAATGCTAATGAAGAGGTTGATTTTAACCCTAATGAAATTGAAGAATTAAATGATAGGTTACAATTAATATACAACTTACAAAAAAAACATTCAGTTTCGTCCGTTAAAGAGTTGCTTAATGTTTATAAAGTATTAGCTGAAAAAGTAGCACAAGTTGAAGATGCAGGAGTATTTCTTGATAAAAAAAGTAAAGAAATTAAAGAGGTAGCTGTTAAGTTAGACGATGTGGCTGTTATGATTACAAAATCAAGAAACCGAGCAATACCTAAATTACAAACTGAGTTAGAGTATTTATTAACTGAATTAGGAATGCCTAATGCGCGTTTTTCAATAACATTAAATCAGTCAGAACAATATTTTTCAAACGGAAAAGATAGTTTAGACTTTTTATTTTCTGCAAATAAAGGGGGTAATTTTGGAGAGCTTAAAAAAGTTGCTTCTGGTGGAGAGTTATCTCGAATTATGTTGTCTATTAAAAAGATTTTATCAGAAAATATACAATTACCAACCATTATTTTTGATGAAATTGACACAGGAGTTTCTGGAGAAGTTTCTAATAAAATAGCAAAAATAATGCAAGATATGGGAGCAAGTATGCAGGTAATAACTATTACTCATTTACCTCAAATAGCAGCTAAAGGATTACAACATTATAAAGTATTTAAGGGAGAAGAAAATGGTGTAACAACATCAAACTTAAAATTATTATCAGATGATGAGCGTGTAATTGAAATAGCTGAAATGTTAAGTGGAAAAGACGTATCTGAAAGTGCTTTAATTCATGCAAAAGAATTATTAAATTAATAATTACATACAGTAAAAAGTAAAATATGTACAATTTATTAAAGGGTAAAAAAGGAATTATTTTTGGTGCGTTAGATGAAAATTCTATAGCATGGAAAGTGGCTGAACGTGCTTATGAAGAAGGAGCAGAATTTGTACTAACTAATGCACCTGCAGGAATGCGTTTAGGAAATATTGATGATTTAGCTACTAAAACAGGAGCTGTTGTTATACCTGCCGATGCTACTTCTATAGACGATATTACAGCTTTAGTTGAAAAATCTATGGAAATTTTAGGCGGAAAAATAGATTTTGTATTGCATTCTATAGGGATGTCTGTTAATGTGCGTAAAAAACGTCATTACACTGATCCTAATTACGATTTTACAGCAAAAGGAGCTGATGTTTCAGCAGTTTCTTTTCATAAAGTAATGAATGTTTTGTATAATAAAAAAGCTATGAATGATTGGGGAAGTATTGTTGCTTTGTCATATATGGCTGCACAACGTGTGTTTCCTGATTATAATGATATGGCTGATAATAAGGCTTATTTAGAATCGATTGCTCGTAGTTTTGGTTATTTCTTTGGACGTGACCATAAGGTACGTGTAAATACTATATCGCAATCGCCAACACCAACAAAGGCAGGACAAGGTGTAAAAGGTTTCGATGGATTTATTTCGTATTCAGAAAAAATGTCTCCTTTAGGAAATGCATCAGCATTAGAATGTGCAGATTATACGATTACATTATTCTCAGATTTAACAAGAAAGGTAACTTTACAGAATTTATTTCACGATGGAGGGTTCTCTAATATGGGAGTTAGCACAGCTGTGATGGATAAATTTACTGAATAGGAATAATCATAAAAAATATATCAAAATGCAAATTATTAAATTTGCATTTTTTATTTATAACTATTTATATGAGTAATATTTTACAGATAGAAAAGGAGTTAGCTTCCTTAAGAAAGCAATTAAAAGAACATGCTTTATACACATCGTTAAAAAATATTAATGATGTGAAAACATTTATGGAATCTCATGTTTTTGCCGTTTGGGATTTTATGTCATTATTAAAAGCTTTACAATTAAATTTAACTTGTACTACTTTGCCTTGGCTTCCGGTATCAACACCTAAAACAGCTAGGTTTATTAACGAAATAGTTTTAGGAGAGGAAACAGATGTAAATGAATTAGGCGTGCCTAAAAGTCATTTTGAAATGTATGTTGATGCAATGAATCAAGCAGGAGCAAGTACTACTCAAATAGCTATTTTTATTGATGCTATTATTGAAGGTAAAATGATAGAAGAAGCTTTAAATACAGCTGTTGTTTTAAAAGAGGTAAAAGAGTTTGTCATGTTTTCTTTTGATGTTATAAATACCAACGCACCGCATATTATTGCTGCTAGTTTTACTTTTGGTAGAGAAGATGTAATACCTGATATGTTTTTTGAAATAGTTAAAAATACTGCAGAAAAAGAAAGTGCTACTTATAGTAAATTAACCTATTACTTAAACAGGCATATTGAGTTAGATGGTGATGAGCATGGGCCTTTATCATTAAAAATGATTGAAGAGTTATGTGGTAGTGATGAGCAAAAATGGAATGATGTTTTATTTTATGCCAAAAAATCATTAGAGAAACGCATCAATCTTTGGAGTGGAATTACAAAAAAAATTAATGAACGTGTTTTAGCATAATGAGTTTACAATTTTCAATAATAGTACCTGTTTATAATCGTCCGAAAGAAATTGAGGAATTATTAGAAAGTATTTCAAAGCAAGATTTTAATGAAAAATCAGTCGAAGATTTTGAGGTTATTATTGTGGAAGATGGTTCAGAAAAATCTTCTAAAAAAATTGTAGATAAATATAAATCAACCTTAAATATTGTTTATTTTTTTAAAGAAAATAGCGGAGCAGGAGCAAGTAGAAATTATGGAATGCAACGTGCTTCAGGTACTTATTTTATTATTTTAGATAGTGATGTAATTCTTCCTCCCGAATATTTATCCGAAGTAAAAAAAGGTTTAAAAGATAATTATACCGATGCTTTTGGAGGTTCTGATACTGCACATAGTAGTTTTACTGATTTACAAAAAGCAATTAATTATTCAATGACATCGGTATTAACAACTGGTGGAATTAGAGGGAATAAAAAAGGAATTGGTAAATTTCAACCACGTAGTTTTAATTTAGGTTTATCAAAAAAAGCTTTTATAAAAACTAACGGATTTTCAGAAATGAAGGCGGGTGAAGATATTGATTTAACCTTTCGTTTATGGAAAAGCGGATTTGAAACACAGTTAATTGAAAACGCATTTGTATATCATAAACGAAGAAGTTCTATCAATCAGTTTTTTAAACAAACTTTTGCTTTTGGTACTGCTCGTCCTATTTTAAATGCGAAATACCCTGAAACAGCAAAATTAACGTATTGGTTTCCAAGTTTATTTATTATTAGTTTTCTGATGAGTATGTTGTTTTTTTCCTTCGGATATTGGCAATTCTTTATTTTTTATGTTATTTATTTTACAGCTATTTTTATAGATTCTTATCTGAAAAACAAAAATTTAAAAGTGGCTAGTTTAAGTAAATTAACAACTTTAGTACAGTTTACAGGTTATGGATTGGGTTTTTTACAATCTAAGTTTATAAAAAAATAAAGCACTCAATTTGAGTGCTTTATTTTTTGAAAGTTTTTTAGTTTTATGCTAAAAATCACTTTCTTCAATAATATATTCCATTAATGAATGATAATCTTCTTCTGTGTAAATTACTTTAGTAAAGCTTTCATTACTATTAAAGTAATGTTTTTTATTATTTTTAGAAGTAACAAACCAAAAGTTTTTACCTTGGTATTCAACTCCTTGATTAAAAATAATTTCAGTAGCTAATTTTTCAGTAGCTATTTTTTTAGCTATTGCTATTTGTGCTAATGTAAATTTAGCATAAGAATTGCTGTTTTGAGCATTTAACTTACTTATAAATAATAAAAAAAAAGTTAAGAAAAATATTTTTTTCATTTTATTGGTGGTTTACTTTTATTAATAGTATTAACTAAATAATTGCTAAAATATTTTCAGGAGGACGACCAATTATGGCTTTATTTCCGTTTATAACGATAGGACGTTCAATAAGCTTTGGGTTTTCAATCATCGCTTTTATAATTTGATTACCTGATAGTTCTTTACCTTTAAATTCTTCTTTCCAAATTTTTTCATTCTTACGAACTAAATCAATAGGAGCAATTTTTAATAAATCAATAAGTGCTATTAATTCTTGCTCAGTAGGAATATTTTCTAAATAGTTAACAATTTCAAATTCTTTATC
The DNA here is from genome assembly GCF_964507685.1 of Tenacibaculum aestuariivivum. GTDB lineage: Bacteria > Bacteroidota > Bacteroidia > Flavobacteriales > Flavobacteriaceae > Polaribacter > Polaribacter aestuariivivum. The sequence goes on along the minus strand of NZ_OZ208414.1, from coordinate 559,570 downwards.
AGAATTTTTTAATATTTCAAGTCCTTGACGTGATTTACTACACCTATTATTATGATATATTTTAATCATTTTATTTTTAATATTTTAAATTAAAGAAATATTTAGTTTTCTTTTTGTCCGTTAAGCATTAAATATGATTTTAAAAACGAATTAATATTTCCGTCCATAACAGCATCTACATTTCCTGTTTCATGGGCTGTACGTACATCTTTTACTAATTTATAAGGATGCATTACATAGTTTCTAATTTGACTACCCCATTCTGTTTTTAGTTTTCCAGCTTCAATATTTTCTCTGGTTGCTAATCTTTTTTGTAATTCTATTTCATACAATTGCGATTTTAACATTTTTAAAGCTGTTGCTCTATTATCGTGTTGTGAACGAGAGTTAGAGCATTGAATTTGAATACCACTTGGTTTATGTGTTAATTGAACCTTAGTTTCTACTTTATTAACATTTTGTCCGCCAGCACCACTAGAACGTGCAGTTACAATTTCTATGTCAGCAGGGTTTATATCTATTTCAATAGTATCATCAGCAACAGGATATACGTATACAGAGCCAAAAGTAGTATGTCGTTTACCATTGCTATCAAAAGGAGAAATTCGAACCAAACGATGTACACCATTTTCACCTTTTAACCATCCAAAGGCATAATCACCATCTACTTCAAAAGTAACAGTTTTAACTCCAGCAATATCGCCTGCCTGATAATTTAATGTTTTTAAGTTAAAGCCTTGTTTCTCGGCCCACATAGTGTACATACGCATTAACATTTCTACCCAATCACAGCTTTCGGTACCACCAGCACCCGCAGTAATTTGAATGGTTGCACTTAAATTATCACCTTCTTCAGAAAGCATATTTTTAAATTCAATATCTTCTAAAAAAGTACTTGTATTATTAAATTGTTCAATAATTTCAGTTTCATCAATAGCATCTTCTTTATAAAAGTCATATAATACCATTAAATCTTCATTCATTGAAATAACAGTGTTATAATCGCTAACCCATTTTTTTTTAAAACGGAGAGTTTTCATAATAACTTCAGCTTCTTTCGGGTTATTCCAAAAGTTAGGGTCAGTAGTTTTTTCTTCTTCATTATTAATCTCAATCAACTTTTTGTCAATATCTAAATACCCCTTTAACTTGCTTATTCGTTCAGTAATATTTTTAAGCTGTTCTTGTGTAATCATACAGCAAAAATACATTTTATAATGGTAGATAAAAACGGAAATAAACTTAATAAGCACTATGGTTATTAAACGAATGAAATAAATATTACGAGATAAGAAGTTTAGATATGGTGACTTTATAGTATATTCAACAGTTAATCAATACAAAATAAGTTTGCTAAAATATTTAAGGAACTGTTTTTTAAATTTTATTTTATGTTAAAATAGAGATTATTGAAACCAATATCATTATTTTTTATGTTAATAATGATATTGATTTATCTGTAAAATAAAACAAAAAGTATTTTTATTAATTTGTAAAGGAGATAGTGAAATACGTATTGTTGCGCACTTATATTTTACAATATAGATTATTTTTTTATTGAAAGAATGTATTATATTTAATTAAAAATAGATTCGTACAATAGGAGAAATAGGAGAGGTATAAATACTTTTATCTTTATTATATAAAACATCATATCGAATACCTAAAGAGAAATTACCAGACCTATAAGCTGCTCCTAAATATAGTGCAGGGTAATTATAAGTGTTATTAATTGTATTAGAGCTTCTGTTTACAAAAAGATGTTCGTATTCTGCCGAAATTTGTATTTCTTTTAAAGGATTGTATAAGCTAATAATACTACTACTAAATACGTTAGACTTAAAATCAGCTCTTTTATTATATAAATACCCAACACCTAAACCTAGAGAAAAAGATTTATTAAAATTATAAATAGCACTAGGAGATATAGAAACAGTTGTGTTATTGTTTCCAAAATCTAAACCAAATCCACCACCAAAACGTACATTGTCCCAGAAATTAGAATCTTTATTATCTTGTGAAAAAGCTGTAACAGTAGTAATTAGAAATAATAATAGGTATATTTTTTTCATAGTTTTAATTTATTTAATTTTTTATACTTTTTTAAAGCTAATATAGCTCAAAGCTATCAAAGTAAAATATATAAAAGTTGTGAAAAAAAAATAGCGTTTTAATTGCTGTTTTTAGTATTAAATAGATTGTTTTTTTTTAGAGAAAACGTATAAAAATATATTTTTACATACTTGAAATTTGTAGTTTAGTAGGCTATATAATAGTGTTATATTATTGTAAAGTGTGTTTAAAATATTAGTGTAAAAATAAATATCAAATGAATAATAAATCTATTTTACTAATTTTAGTACTAGCATTTTTTATGTTTTCTTGTTCAGAAAAAATAGCATCCGTTAAGCCTCAAGTTAAAAATATTACTGAAAGTGTTTATTCATATGGTATTATTAAAAGTAGATATCAATATGAGGTGTTTGGAAAAGCACCTGCTGTTATAAAAAAAATATTTGTAAGTGAAGGAGAGGCTGTAAAAATAGGAACTCCAATTTTTAAGTTAGATAACAAAAGTTTAAAAATAGCTACTAGAAATGCTAAACTAGCCTCTAAATCTAGTGATTATAGAGTAAATTCAGATAAGTTACTTGATGCTGAAAAGGTTGTTGAAATGGCTAAAAAACAATTTGATAATGATTTTTTACAATATCAAAGGCAAAAAAATCTTTGGAAAAATAATATTGGAAGTAAAATAACCTTTGAACAAAAAGAATTAAGCTATGAAAGCGCTAAAGTTAATTTAGCAAAAGCTAAAACGGCATACAAAAACCTTAAACGTGAATTAAAATTAGCATCAGATCAAAGTAAAAATAATTTAGAAATAGCACAATTAACGGAAGATGATTTTATTATAAAAAGTGAGGTTGAAGGAGTAGTTTATAAAATTAATAAAGAAAAAGGAGAGTTTATTAACACTCAACAGCCAATGGCTGTGATTGGTACAGATACTTTTATTATAGAATTAAACATTGATGAATTTGATATAATAAAGATTAAAAAAGGACAAAAGGTAATAGTTAGAATGGATAGTTATCAATCTCAAGTTTTTGAAGCAGAGATTTTTAAAATAAACCCAATGATGAACTCTAAAACACGTTCATTTAAAGCAGATGCTATTTTTATTAAATCACCTAAAGTACTTTTTCCTAATCTTACTGTAGAGGCTAATATTATTATTAATGTAAAAAAAGAAGTAGTAACAATTCCTAGAAATTATTTACTAAATGATTCTACAGTAGTATTAGGGGGGGGAGATTATCAAAAAGTTGTAATAGGGTTAATGGATTACGATTTAGTAGAAATAAAAAGTGGCATTACTAAAAATACAACCATTCAATTACCTCAATAATGAATTTTAAACATATTATAGAAATTGCCGTTGCTTTAATGCGGGCCAGATGGAAACAAACACTTGTGGCGGCTATTGGGGTTATGTTCAGTATTGCTCTTTTTATAACGCTGCTTGGTTTTATGGAAGGGTTAAATAACTTATTAGATGGTATTGTTTTAAACAGAACTCCTCATGTACGTTTGTATAATGATATTAAACCATCTAAACATCAACCTATTGATTTTAATGTAGAATATAAGGAGTATTATAATTTTATTAGTTCTATCAAGCCTGTTAATACTAGAAAACAAATATATAATTCTCAAAAAATTATAAGTAAACTTAAAAAAGATTCTCGTGTTTTAGGTGTTGCTCCTAAGGTTACTGCTCAAGTTTTTTATAATCTTGGAAATATTAATTTAAATGGTATTATAAATGGTGTTGATGTTAAACAAGAAGCAAAACTTTTTGCCTTTAATGATTATATAACAGCGGGAAATTATCAAGAGCTTCAAATAATACCTAATAGTATTATATTAGGTAAGGGGGTTGCTGATATTATTAATGCTAAAATAGAAGATGTTATTACGGTAACTTCTACTCAAGGTGAACAGTTTTCTTTGCGAGTAATTGGATATTTTCAATCTGGTATGGCAGAGATTGATAAAGTGCAAAGTTTTGCTAGTTTAGCAACGACACAAAAATTACTAGGTGTAAACAGTAATTATATTAGTGATATTCAAATTAAATTAAAAAAGTTAACTACAGCACCAATTTTAGCGTTTGAATATGAGACTGTTTTTAAGTTAGATGCGGAAGATATTCAAACCGCTAACGCTCAATTTGAAACAGGAAGTGGTGTAAGATCTATTATTTCTTACGCGGTAGGAGTAACTTTATTAATAGTGTCAGGTTTTGGAATTTACAATATTCTTAATATGTTAATTTATGAAAAAATGGATACTATTGCTATTTTAAAAGCTACAGGCTTTTCGGGTAATGATGTAAAAAATATATTTATATCTATATCTTTAAGTATTGGGGTTTCAGGAGCAATAGCTGGTGTTATTTTAGGTTTTTTAATGTCTTTAGGTATTGATGCAATTCCTTTTAACACATCATCTTTACCAACAGTCAATACCTATCCTATTGATTATGGAATAGAGTATTATACTATTGCATCTTTATTTGCAATTATAACTACCTTTTTAGCAGGTTGGATGCCCGCAAACAAAGCAAGTAAAATAGATCCTGTAATTATAATAAGAGGTAAATAAATGAAAAGTAAAATAATATTAGAGGCACTAAATATTAATAAATCATTTTATAACCCTGTACAGATACATGTTTTAAAAGATGTGTCTTTTAGTTTAAATAAAGGAGAGTATGTATCTGTTATTGGTAGATCAGGTAGTGGTAAATCTACCTTGCTTTATATTCTTTCTACTATGGATACTGATTTTACAGGTGAACTTTTAATAGACGGAATTACTGTTAGAGGTAAAGCAGAGCAACAACTTGCGGCATTACGTAACGAAAAAATTGGTTTTGTATTTCAGTTTCATTATTTACTTAATGAATTTACAGCATTAAAAAATGTAATGTTACCAGGTTTTAAATTAAATAAAGTAAGTGAACAAGAGTTAGAGCATAATGCTTATGAGTTTTTAAAAGATTTAGGAATTGAAAAATTAGCTAATAAAATGGCCTATCAATTGTCAGGAGGTGAAAAACAACGCGTTGCTATTGCCAGAGCAATGATTAACGATCCTTTAATAATTATGTGTGATGAACCCACAGGAAACCTAGATAGTAAAAATGCAGACAATGTTTTTAATATATTTAAAGAACTTACGCAGGTGTACAATAAAACATTATTAGTGGTAACGCATGATTTAGATTTTGCAGAAAAAACAGATCGTATTATAGAGCTTGGAGATGGTAGGGTTTTGAGAAATTGATTATTAGGTAATAATTTTAATATAAATAGACTTTGTTTTTTTATACATAATTGTGATAAAAAAACATGGTATGATAAAAAGTCTAGTTAAAAATTAGTATAATAAGTAATTTTTAACTATACTTTTTTATGATGTTATTCTTTTTAATTCAGCTATTAATGCAATTTTATTTTCTTTATCAGAGGAAGAGTGTCCTGCTGCCTCAATATTAAGTTTAGAGTTATTTAACTCTTCATGAAGTCGAAATGCTTGAATAGGAGTACAAATAAAGTCATACCTTCCATGAATAATAGCTGTTTTAATATCTTTAATTTTATCAATATTTTTCATTATAAAATCTTCAGATAAAAAACAATTATTTTTTATATAATGAGCTTCTAAAATAGCCATTGATTTGTAAGAAAAAGTTTTTAAAACTTCTTCGGTATCTGTAATTTTATTAATTGTATAAAAAGACATTTCATAATAAGCCCATTCGTATGCGTATTTATTACTAATATTAGTATCATCACTCATCATCATTTTTAAGTAATAATCTACAGGTTTTTTACCTTTAGGAACTAGTTTGTTAAAACGATTCCATACTTCAGGAAAAAATTCTTTAATACCACCACCAACGTAATGATCAATAGCATATCGGTTAGCAAGCCAAATACCTCTTATAATTAAACCTAAAACACGTTCAGGATTATGTATAGCGTAAACTAGTGATAGAGTACTACCCCATGAGCCTCCAAATATATATACGTTGTTAAAATTTACATAATCAAGTAGAGTATTAATATCCTCTAATAAAAGTTGAGTAGTGTTATTTTTAATAGAACCAAAGGGTTTACTTCTAGAGGTTCCTCTTTGATCGAAAAAGAGCACATTATATCGTTCTGGATCGAAAAATTTTTTATCCTTATCTCCAAAACCAGCTCCAGGGCCACCATGTAAAAATATTACAGGTATTCCTTTAGGGTTACCATATAATTCAAAATAAAGTTCGTGTCCGTGTGAAACACTTAGGTATCCTGATTGATAGGATTGAATATTTTTTTCTGACTTCATTTTTATTAATTTTTGATCATTAACACTTTTGTTTATTGTTTATAATAGCTATATATGTAAATTTTAAACAGAAAAAATTATAAATAAACACAGTTATTTATAGCTTTTAAACATAAGGGTTATTATTATGTAATAGTAATATTTTTTAGGACTAATAAAAAAGCCTTCATACTTTATGAAGGCTTTTTTATTAAAAACAATAGCTTACCTATTAATTGTTTGTTTTCTATCAGGACCAACTGATACTACTTTTACAGGAACACCTGTTTCTTTTTCAATAAAAGTAACATAATCTAATAAGTTTTGAGGTAGCTCATCAGCAGTTGTCATTTTAGTTAAATCATCTTCCCATCCTTTAAATTCAGTATAATTTACTGAAATGTTTTCAGGTTCAATATTGTAAGGTAAGTGGTTTATTTCTTTATCTTTATAGTTGTATGATGTACATATTTTTAAGGTGTCAAAACCTGAAAGAACATCTCCTTTCATCATCATTAATTGTGTAACACCGTTTACATCAACAGCATATTTTAGAGCAACTAAATCTAACCATCCACATCTTCTTGGACGCCCAGTTGTAGCACCAAATTCATGGCCAACTTTAGCCATCATAGCACCATCTTCGTCAAACAATTCAGTAGGAAAAGGTCCAGAACCAACACGAGTGGTATATGCTTTAAATATTCCAAATACATCGCCAATTCTGTTAGGAGCAATACCTAAACCAGTACAAGCACCGGCAGCAGTTGTATTAGAAGAAGTTACGAAAGGGTATGTTCCAAAGTCAATATCTAATAACGATCCCTGTGCACCTTCAGCTAAAATTGTTTTTCCTTCTTTAATAGCATTATTTAAAAACTCTTCAGAGTCAATAAATTCAAGTGTTCTTAATTTTTCAATACCTAAATCAAATTCAGCCTCTAATTCGTCTAAATCATATTCTATTTGAACATCAAAAAAAGCAAGCATACTTAAATGCTTTTCAGTTAAAGCTTTGTATTTGTCTTTCCAGTTATCTAACTCTAAATCTCCAACACGCATTCCGTTTCTACCGGTTTTGTCCATATATGTCGGGCCAATTCCTTTTAAAGTAGAACCTATTTTAGCTTTACCTTTAGAAGTTTCGGAAGCCGCATCTAATAACCTGTGTGTAGGTAGTATTAAGTGTGCTTTTCTAGAAATTAATAATTTAGAAGTGTAATCAATATTATGTACATCTAAATTTTCTAATTCTTTTTTAAAGATAACAGGATCAATTACAACACCATTACCAACTACATTTAAAGCTGTTTTATGAAAAATTCCTGAAGGAATAGTGTGTAAAACGTGTTTGTTACCATCAAAAATTAATGTATGACCAGCATTTGGTCCTCCTTGAAATCTTGCAATAATATCGTAATTTCTTGTTAATACATCTACGATTTTACCTTTTCCCTCGTCTCCCCATTGTAACCCGAGTAATAAATCTACTGCCATTTAGTGTGTTATTAAGTATATTATTTGTTGTTGTTATTTTTTTTTCTTTTTGTTCCGTAAAAATAGAGTGAGTGATTATGAATATCAATATCAAAAACATCTTCAATAGTTTTTTTGATAACTTGAATTCTTGGGTCACAAAATTCTTTTACCTCTCCAGAGTCAGTCATTATTAAATGATCATGATTTTTATCGAAATAACTTTTTTCGTAACGCGCCATCGATTGACCATCAAATTGATGTTTACGAACTAATCCACAGTCTAAAAGTAAATCTATCGTATTATAAAGTGTTGCTCTACTTACACGATAGTTCTTATTTTTCATTTTAATATATAATGATTCTATATCAAAATGTTCTTCAGCCACATATATTTCTTGCAAAATAGCATAACGTTCAGGTGTTTTACGATGCTTATTTTCTTCTAAAAAAGTAGTGAAAACTTTTTTTACAATTTCTTGATTTTCTGCTACGTTACTCATTATCATTTAAAAATTTACGGACGGACAAATTTACAGTTATTTATTGATAAAAAAAGAAGTATATTAAAATGATATTTACATTGTGTTAACACGTTCTACTTTTTGTACTCCATCTAGTTTTTTTATGTTTTCAATAAGCTTTGTTAATTGTGCTTTATTTTTAACACTTAAAGATAGTTTTCCGTCAAATATTCCATGGGATCCTGAGATGTTTATGCTATGTATAAACACATCCATACTATTGGAAATAATACGTGTAATATTATTAACAATACCTTTATTATCTATTCCAGATAAATGTAAAACAGCTGTAAAATCTTGTTTTGTAGAATCTATCCATTTTGCAGGCATAATACGATAAGCATAGTTTGACTGTAAAGAAATAGCGTTAGGACAGTTGTTTTTATGTATTTTAATGCCTTCATTTATAGTAACAAACCCAAAAACTTTATCACCAGGAATAGGGGAACAGCATTTAGCTAATGTATAATCTAAAGATTGTTCGTCTTTACCAAATACTAGAGCATCATATTTATGCGTAACTTCTTCTTTTTCTGAAATTTCTTTTGATGAATTTCGTCTAAAGGTGTTTTTAATAAACCCCATAATAAGTCCGCTTCTTTGAGCAACAAATTCTTTTAACTGAGTATTGTCAATAGCACCATTACCAATTCTAAAAAATAGGTCAAAGCTTGTTTTTAACCCAAAATAATGAGCTAATTCATTAATAATTTTATCACCTGAACCAATTTTTAAATGGCGTAGTTTTCTTAATAAAATAGCTTTTCCTTCTTCGGCAATAATTTTTTCTTCAGCTTTCAAGGCTGATTTTATTTTAGTACGTGCTCTTGCAGTAATAACAAAATCTAACCAACGTACATTAGGTTTATTATTAGTAGCGGTTAGTACTTCTACTTGGTCACCACTTTTAAGAGTATAACTTAACGGAACTAATTTTCCATTTACTTTTGCTCCTCGGCATTTTAACCCTACATCAGTATGCACAGAAAAAGCAAAATCTAAGGCGGATGCATTTTTAGGTAATGATTTTAAATCTCCTTTTGGAGTAAATACATATATTTCTTTAGCATATAAATTAAGTTTAAAATCTTCAACAAAGTCTATAGCGTCAATGCTTTGATTTTCTAAAGTTTCTTTTAAACGGTTTAACCATCCTTCAAGTCCATTTTCTTGTATTTCGCCTTGTTTATATTTAAAATGAGCAGCATACCCTTTTTCTGCAATTTCATCCATTCTTTCTGAACGAACTTGTACTTCTACCCATTTTGCTTGAGGGCCAATAACGGTAATATGTAAGGCTTCATAACCTGTTGACTTTGGTTGTGAAATCCAATCACGTAAACGAGCAGGGTTTGGTTTAAAAAAGTCGGTAACTATAGAATATATTTTCCAAGCATCAAACTTTTCATCTTCAGATGTTGGTTCATAAATAATTCTAATAGCAAACTTATCGTAAACTTCATCAAAAGTTACGTTTTGTTTTTGCATTTTTCTTCTAATCGAAAAAATAGATTTAAAACGTCCTTTAATTTTATAATTAAAACCTTCTTTGTCTAAAGCTTCTTTTAAAATACCTGTAAATGTATCTATATATTTTTGTTGTTCTTCTTTACTGTCTTTAATTTTTATTAAAATATCTTTATAAATATCAGGTTCTGTATATTTTAATCCTAAATCTTCTAATTCAGTTTTAATATTGTATAAACCTAAACGGTGTGCTAAAGGAGCATATATATATAAAGTTTCAGAAGCAATTTTTACTTGTTTGTATCCAGGCATTGCATCCATTGTTTGCATGTTATGTAAACGATCGGCAATTTTTATTAAAATAACTCTTACATCATCATGTAAGGTAAGCAACATTTTTCTGAAGTTTTCAGCCTGTATAGAATAATCTTGTTCTTTTTTTAAGTTTGATATTTTGGTAAGTCCGCTAACAATTTTAGCAATATTTTCACCAAACAAACGATCCATATCATCAATAGTATAATGTGTATCTTCTACAACATCATGAAGTAATGCTGCAGCTATTGAAGTAGCACCTAGGCCAATTTCATCGGCAACAATTTTAGCAACAGCTATTGGATGAAAAATATAAGGTTCTCCTGTTTTTCTGCGTTGATTAGAGTGAGCTTCGACAGCTATTTCAAAAGCTTTGCGTATTAATTTTTTATCATCGTTTGATAATGTTTGATATGTTCCTTTTAATAAATCTTTATATCTGTGGGCTATTTCTTTATTTTCTTCTTCTATCGTTACATTATAACTCATACGCTTACAACTCTTTTTTATTAAATGTGTTTCATAATAAAAATAACATAAAGATTTTTATTGAGCAAGTTTTATAAACAAATGTTTACGGCTAAATTTTAAAATGAAATAAAAGGGTATTTTTACGTGTAATGCTTAAAAAAATAAAAATGGATTTAGAAAAAGAGTATGATTTAATTTGTGTGGGAGGTGGTATAATGAGTGCAAATTTAGCATTGTTAGCCAAATTATTAAATTCAGAATTAAAAATTTTAATTTTAGAACGTTTAAGTGATGTCGCTAAAGAAAGTTCTGCGGCTTGGAATAATGCAGGAACGGGGCATTCCGCTTTGTGTGAATTAAATTATTGTCCTGAAAATGAAGATAAAAGTATTTCAATAAAAAAAGCTATTGAAATTTGTAAGAAATATGAAATATCAAAACAATTATGGTCGTATTTAATTGCAAAGAAATTTATTGAAGATCCTACTAGTTTTGTTAAACCAGTAAAACATTATAGTTGGGTAACGGGTGCTAAAAATAGTGATTATTTAAAACGAAGATACGAGGTTTTTAAAGGTCATTTTATGTTTGATACTATTGAGTTTACACAAGATAAAAATCAAATGAAAGAATGGTTTCCTTTAATAATGAGCGACAGAAATGCAAACGAAATTATGGCTGCATCTAAAGTAAATAGAGGTACGGAAGTAAATTATGGTGTTTTAACAAAGTTACTTTTTTCAATTTTAGAAAAAGAATTTGATACGCCTGTACATTGTACCATGGAAGTTTTAGATGTTGATCCAGATACTGATTTAGATTGGACCGTTGAAGTAAAAAATACTGAAACTAAGGAAGTGCATCAAGTTGATGCAAAACACGTATTTATTGGTGCTGGAGGCGGAAGTTTGTTGTTGTTACAAAAAGTAGAAATTGAAGAAAAAGAAGGATATGGAGGTTTTCCTGTAAGTGGTGAATGGTTGGTTTGTAATAATCCAGAAATTATTAAACAGCATAATGCGAAAGTGTATAGTAAGGCAGGAATTGGAGATCCACCAATGTCAACACCACATTTAGACACCCGTTATATTGATGGAAAAAAGCAATTAATGTTTGGTCCTTTTGCAGGATTTAGCCCAAAATTTTTAAAAGAAGGTTCTAGTTTAGATTTATTTAAATCAGTTCAATTTGAAAATATTTCACCAATGTTAGGTGCTTTTTGGCATAATTTACCCTTAACCAAATATTTAATTGAACAAGTAATGATGGGAAAAGATGACCGAATGGACGCTTTACGTAAGTTCGTTAAAAATGCTAATAATGATGATTGGGAATTAATGGTTGCAGGACAGCGAGTTCAAATTATTAATAAAGATGAATTTGAAGGCGGAAAATTGCAATTCGGAACAGAAGTAATTAGTAGTAAAGATGGAAGTATTACGTGTTTATTAGGCGCATCTCCAGGAGCTTCTAATGCAACAGCTATTATGCTGCAGGTGCTTGAAAAAGTTTTTCCAGAGTTATTAGAAACATCCGAAGGGAAAATAAAGTTAAAAGAAATAGTACCTTTTTATAAAACAGAATTAACTTCAGAAATATTTAAAATGCAGTTAGAAAAAAGTAAAAAAGTATTGAAATTATAAATAAAACTTTTAAATGTTTTTATTAGCAGTATTTATATATATAATTGAAAGGGTTTGTTTTAGTGTATAAAAACAGTATCTTTGCAAACTTATAAATAAAATTTAAACAATTTAATTATGAATCATTACGAAACTGTTTTCATTTTGAATCCCGTTTTATCTGAAACTCAGATAAAGGAGACAGTAAAAAAGTTTGAGGACTATTTACTTTCTAAAGGTGCAGAAATGATTTCTAAAGAAGATTGGGGCTTAAAAAAATTAGCGTATCCAATTGAAAAGAAAAAAAGTGGATTTTACCACTTATTAGACTACAAAGTAGCAGGAGATGCAATTGCACCTTTTGAATTAGAATTTAGAAGAGATGATAGTGTTATGCGTTACTTAACTGTAAAGTTAGATAAGCATGCTGCAGCATGGGCTGAAAAGAGAAGAGAACGTGTTAAACCTGCAAAAAAGTAAGAAATGTCGTCAACAACAATAGATCAACAAGCAAAAGGAAACAAGCAAGGTGAGGTACGTTACTTAACTCCGCTTGATATTGAAACAAAAAAAGAAGCAAAATACTGTCGTTTTAAAAAGAACGGTTTTAAATACATCGATTATAAAGATGCTGACTTCTTAATGTATTTAGTAAACGAGCAAGGTAAAATTTTACCAAGACGTTTAACAGGAACATCATTAAAGTATCAACGTAAAGTGGCTCAAGCTATAAAGAGATCTCGTCACTTAGCATTAATGCCATACGTTGGTGATTTGTTAAAATAATAAAGAAGTAGAAACATGGAATTGATACTAAAACAAGACGTAGAAAATTTAGGTTTTAAAGACGATGTTGTAACTGTTAAGAATGGTTATGGTCGTAATAGCCTAATTCCTAAAGGATATGCAATATTAGCTACTTCTTCAGCTAAAAAAGTATTAGCTGAAAACTTAAAGCAACGTGCTTTTAAAGAAGCTAAATTAGTAGAAGAAGCTACTGCGGTTGCTGAAACTGTTAAAGGATATGAATTAAAAATTACTTCTAAAGTAGGTTCAGGTGATAAGTTATTTGGTTCAGTAAACAACATTAATGTTGCTGAAGCATTAGCTAAAGCTGGTACTAATGTTGATAAGAAATTTATCAAAGTTACTGGAGGTAGTGTAAAAAGATTAGGTAAATATAATGCAGCTGTACGTTTACATAGAGCTGTTGTTGCTGATATCGTATTTGAAGTTATTGCTGAAAAGTAAGAGTTTTAAATTAAAAATTATACAAAAATCCTACTCATTTATTTGAGTAGGATTTTTTTTATCTTTCAAGTTGCTACCTTTTCTATTATTTATTTGAAGCTATTTCCCGCTTTTCGCACTCGCTTTTTTTTGAAGAAAAATCAAAAAAAGAGCTCAAACAATTGCTTCAATCGGGGCTATGAATTTTAGTTTATCTTCATAATTTATAAGTATTTTATGTTTATTAAGAGTTTATTTAAATTTTAAAGAAAGTATTTGTTCAAAATAGATAAATGTTATGCTGAATTTATTTCATTATCGTATCAAAAGAATGACTACAGCAAATCTGCCAACCTGAAATAAGTTCAGGTTGGCAGATTTTATTTCTTATTTTTTCTATTATATCTTTTTTAGATAAAACTTAAAACAGGCTATAAATACTAAGCATAAAAAAACCTGAACAATATTGCTCAGGTTTAAGTGTTTTTAATCGGTATGTATTATTGTATTAGATTAATCAATTTTAATGTTTTCTTGATTTCTAAGAATATCATCCATTGTTTCTCTTTTTCTAATTAAATAATCTTTTCCTTTGTAAATCATTACCTCTGCAGGCTTAAATCTTGAATTATAGTTTGAAGCCATTGAGTAACAGTATGCACCTGCATTATGAAAACATAAAATATCTTCCTCTGATATTTCATTAATTCGTCTATTAGAACCAAAGGTATCTGTTTCACAGATATATCCTACAATGCTATAAAAACGTTCTCTTCCTTTTGGGTTTGATAAGTTTTCAATATGATGATATGAATTGTAAAGCATTGGGCGAATTAGATGATTCATTCCACTATCAACACCAGCAAAAACAGTAGAAGTTGTTTGCTTTATTACATTTACTTTTGCTAAAAATTTACCAGATTCACTTACTAAAAATTTACCAGGTTCAAACATTAATGTAATGTTTTTACCGTACTCTTTACAAAATTTATTAAATCTTTCAGATAATTTATCACCTAATTCAACAATATCTGTAGAAATATCATCTTTTTTATAAGGTACTTTAAAACCACTTCCAAAATCAATAAAATCAATATTTTTAAATTGTTTTGCTACATCGAATAAAATTTCAGAAGCACGAACAAAAGTATCAATATCTAAAATATCTGATCCTGTGTGCATGTGTATACCATTAATACGCATTCCTGTATTTTCAACAACTCTTTTTATATGTGGTACTTGATGAATTGAAATTCCAAATTTCGAATCAATATGTCCTACTGAAATATTACTGTTTCCACCCGCCATGATGTGTGGATTAATACGGATACAAACAGGAGTTTTTGGGTGTTTTTGACCAAATAACTCTAATATAGAAAGATTATCTATATTTATTTGAATTCCTAGCTTTGCAACTTCTTCAATTTCTTGTAGTGAAACACCGTTTGGAGTATAAATAATATCTTTAGGGGTAAACCCTGCAAGTAATCCTAATCTTACTTCTTGAATAGAAACAGTATCTAAACCACTATTTAATGTTTTAAAAACTTTTAAAATATTTATGTTAGATAGTGCTTTAACAGCATAGTTTAATTTTAAGCTTTTAACTTTAGAAAAAGCGGTTGTAATGTTTTTATACTGTTCTATTATTTTTTCAGTATCATATACATAAAGGGGTGAACCGTACTTGTTTGCTAAATTTAATAACTCTTCTCTATTCATCTTAATTATAGTTTATATACCACAAATGTAACTAAGCTATTTTCATTGACAAATTATTTATAAGAAATACACAAATCAAGTTTTTTTGTAAAAAAAAGCTATTTTGTTATATATATATGTTATGTTTTATGAAAAAAAAACTCTAGCATATGCTAGAGTTTTTTTTGTAAAATTTTTATTTAAACTTTACCGTTACTTTTTCTGCGATTCCAACAATAACTTCGGCAGCTTTTACAATTGTTTCAGCAGCTACAAACTCATAACGCCCATGAAAATTGTGGCCACCAGCAAAAATATTAGGACATGGTAGCCCCTTGTATGATAATTGAGATCCATCAGTACCTCCTCTAATTGCTTTAATTATAGGTGTTATTCCAATATCGTTCATTACTTCTTCAGCAATGTCAACTATATACATTACGGGTTTAATTTTTTCACCCATATTATAGTATTGGTCTTTTATTTGAATAGTAATTCTATCTCCACCACCATGTTTTTCATTTAAATCTTTAATTAAATTAGTAGCATATTGTTTTCTGTCTTGAAATTTGTGTTTATCAAAATCGCGAATAATATATTGTAAAACCGTTTTTTCTACCTCACCAGTTACGTCATTAAGGTGGTAAAAACCTTCTCTACCACTTGTGGTTTCAGGTGTTTCTAGTTTAGGAAATGAGTTTATTACATCTTGTGCAATGTAAATACTGTTTACCATTTTACCTTTAGCGTATCCTGGGTGTACCATACGTCCATTTACAGTAATTAAAGCACTTGCTGCATTAAAGCTTTCATATTCTAATTCGCCAATTTGACTTCCGTCCATGGTATATGCCCATTGTGCGCCAAATTTTTCTACATCAAACATATGTGCTCCTTTACCAACTTCTTCATCAGGAGTAAAGCAAATTCTTATTTTACCATGTTTAATTTCTGGGTGTTGAATTAAATACTCCATTGCTGAAACTATTTCGGTAACACCTGCTTTGTCATCAGCCCCTAATAGGGTTGTACCATCAGTAGTAATAATTGTTTGTCCTTTATATATAAGTAGGTCTTCAAAGTAATCAGGAGATAATACAATATTTTGTTCTTTGTTTAATAAAATATCTTTTCCGTCATAATTTTCATGAATTTGTGGTTTTACATTTTTACCTGTAAAATCAGGACTTGTATCAATATGAGCTACAAAACCTATGGTTGGCACTTCGTAGTCTATATTACTAGGTAAAGTTGCCATGATATAACAGTTTTCATCTAAATCTACATCTTCCATACCTATTTCTTTCAATTCTTTTTCAAGAACACGTGCTAAATCCCATTGGTTTTCAGAGCTAGGAAAGGCAGGGTTATTCGGGTCACTTTCAGTATCAATAGTTACATACTTTATAAATCGATTGATGATGTGTTGTTTATTCATTATTATTGTTTTTAGCGTTTCAAAAATAACTAATTTAATTGTATTTTGTTTATTAATTGTATGGCTTTACAAACTCGTTCTTCTACTAAATAATTGCCATAAATTTCTGTTTTTACATGTAAAAAATTACTAGAATTTACTTTAGTAAATGTATTTAATATGTGGTATGAATAATTAGCCTTTTTACCTTTAGCATAGCTGTAATAGGAAGGTTTATTTAATAATTGTAAGTTTTTTGTTTTAATTTCAGTAAGCCCCATTTTTTTATTGTCATCAGTAATTTTTTGACAGAAGGTTTTATCTATAAAAATAGTACTATGTACTAACGTAGCGTCAATAAGTGTTGTTTTGGTTAAGTTTACTGTAGTGTCTGCGGCATAAATTGATGTTTTAGCATCATCATAGTATAAATTAACTTTCCAGTTTTTTGGAAAATACATAGAAAAATATTTTCTAATATCTTCATTTTTTTTAAGATTAGTGTATGGTTTAACACCTTTACACGGAAATTCATCACTTAATTTTGATGATAAATTACATGAAGTGATAAATGTAAGTGTTAAAATTACTGAAATATAGTTCATGAAATAATGGTTTTTACTTTTTTTGATCAAAATAGGAAATTAACAAATTTACTACATAACTGTAAGATTTTATGCCTTTTGATTGATTGTTTGCTTTTAAATAAGAGTTATATCCCATTTTTAAATAAGGTTCAATAGGGTTTTTAAACTTTTTCCAATGTAAATAGCTCTCTTTGTAATCTTTATAAATACCTTTATGTACGGTGTTTTTTAATTTATTAGCTAAGTTTTTATCTCGTTTATAAATTTCAGCAATACAATATTTATAAGCCATTCTATAACCACTGTATTTAAAGTATACATTATTATTACTTATAGCAGCTAAAAAACCAACAAAATTAGCTTCATTTTCGGCAGCCCAGCCAATTTGATGTGCTATTTCATGACAGGTAGTTGCTGGATATGTTGTTTTGGGAATTTTATTATTTACTTGTGCCTCTCCAGTGATTGGATTTATATAGCCAGCCGTTCCTGTATACGACTGAAATAAACTTACTAAAGAGTTTTTTATAGATGCGTTTTTATAAGCTAATTGCGGATACGTAGTAGCTAAATTATTATACCCATTAGCAGCTAAATTATAAATTTGTTTGTGTGTATACGGTATATTAACTTTAATAGTATCGTTATTGGTAATTTGTAAGTGTATTTTATTTAATTCAAAAATAATTTTTTCGGTTGTTTTAGTTAACTGTTTGGTAGTATAAGTTGCCTGTTGTAAACTAAGGTTTTTAGCAAGTGGCTCTCTAAAATAATTTAATCCCCAAAAAGCATAAAAGCAAAAATAAATAAGTGATAATAGCGTTGTTAAGTTTAATAGTTGTGTAAGGATGTTTTTAAACTTATTTGTTGTTAAATTATAAATAGCTTTTATAAATAATATAAGTAAAAATATGCCTAAAACATCGCCAACTGAAAAAGGTATCCAACCTAGTACATAGCGAAAAAAATTAGCAATAAATATATAAAGGCCGTTACTATAATAAAGTTCTACCCATTGAGGTTTTTGGCTTAGAAATTGTATAATCAACACTTGAAAAGGCAAGGTAACTATTACTAAATACTTTTTTTTATAATATTGCATATTTATCAAAAGTAAGAAAGTTAGTAGGTTATCAACAAGTTAATAACCATTTTGTTTACAAAACTTGTGTATAAAGAAAGTTAAAAATAGCATCTATAAATATCAGCTTAAAAAATTACATTTGTAGTTATGGAAAAAACTCAATCTCTCAGAGGAACAAAAACTGAAAAGGCTAGAATTATTAGTCTTGAAAAAGGAAAAATACCACCACAAGCTTTAGAGCTAGAAGAGGCTGTTTTGGGTGCTATGATGATTGATAAAAAAGGAATTGATGAAGTAATTGATATTCTTAGTCCTGAGGCTTTTTATGATAAAAGGCACCAGGAGGTGTATGGAGCTATTTACACGTTGTTTCAAAATTCTGAACCAATTGATTTACTTTCAGTATCAAATCAACTTAAAAAAGATGGAAAGTTAGATGTAGCTGGAGGTGATTTTTTTTTAATTGGTTTAACTCAAAAAGTAGCGTCATCAGCACACATTGAGTTTCATTCTCGAATTATTTTAGAAAAATATATTCAACGTAGGCTAATTACAATTTCTTCTGAAATTATAGAAAATGCCTATAATGAAACAGTAGATGTTTTTGATTTATTAGATGACGCTGAAGGAAAATTATTTGAAGTTACCCAAGGAAATCTTAAAAAAGGAGCCGAAAGAGCAGATTCATTAGTACAGCAGTCTATTACCAAAATACAAGAAATATCAGGTAAAGAAGGGATGAGTGGTTTAGCCACAGGATTTACTAAGTTAGATGCTTTAACATCGGGTTGGCAACCTTCCGATTTAATTATTATTGCTGCACGTCCGGGTATGGGTAAAACAGCATTTGTAATTTCAATGGCAAAAAATATGGCTATTGATTTTGGACATGGAGTAGCTGTTTTTTCATTAGAAATGTCATCAGTACAATTAATTACTCGTATGATTTCTTCTGAAACAGGGTTAACTTCTGAAAAATTACGGAAAGGAAATTTAGAACCACATGAGTGGGAACAGTTAAATGTAAAAGTTAAAAAACTTTCTGACGCACCAATATTTATTGATGACACACCTGCGCTTTCAATTTTTGATTTACGAGCAAAAGCACGACGTTTAGTGTCGCAACATGACGTTAAAATAATTGTAATTGATTATTTACAATTAATGACCGCAGGAGGATCTGGAGGAAATAGAGAACAGGAAATATCAACGATTTCACGAAACTTAAAAGCATTGGCAAAAGAGTTAAGTATACCTGTAATAGCGTTATCTCAGTTGTCACGTGCAGTAGAAACTCGTGGAGGTTCAAAACGACCTTTATTATCAGATTTACGTGAATCAGGAGCGATTGAGCAAGATGCTGATATTGTATCATTTATATTTAGGCCTGAATATTATGGAATGACTGAATGGGATGATGATGACCATTCACCATGTGAAGGACAAGGAGAGTTTATTGTAGCAAAACACCGTAACGGAGGAATGGATAATATTCGTTTAAAATTTACAGGTCACTTAGCTTTATTTTCTGATTTAGAAGAGGGTATTAGTAGTGAATTTCAATCAAGTATGAATTCAAGTATAGACTCAGGTTTTAATACAGATGTAGCCTCTAGTAATTTTGCATCACCAGAAGATGCCTTTGGACCTAGTGATGATGATGTTCCTTTTTAAAAAGTAAATAAACTATAAAAAGATATAAAATACACAATTACTAAGTAGTAATTGTGTATTTTAGTTTTTGATATGATAAGAAACCTATATATACTAATATTATTACTATTGTCAAACTCAATTTGGGCATCGTTTATTTACGTACCGATGAGTCATGAAAATCAGAAAAATCATTTAAAAGCATACGGAATTGTTTATTATGTAATACAAAATGGTTTAAAAGCAAAATGGTTATTAAATTATGATGGCGGTGCTTTTTTATTAGAAAATAATAAATCGGTAGAAAAAGAATGTAAAATACGAGGGGTTTCATATCAGGTTATTTCAGATACTAAGGCACAAATTGTTTTAGAAGAAATTTCATCACCTTCTAAAAATCAAGAGGCGGTTACGCTTGAAAAAGCACCCAAAATAGCAGTGTATTCTCCAAAAAGTAAAATGCCTTGGGATGATGCGGTAACAATGGTGTTAACGTATGCTGAAATTCCGTTTGATGTAATTTATGACGAAGAAGTATTAAATGATAAATTATTACTATATGAATGGTTGCATTTACATCACGAAGATTTTACAGGACAATATGGTCGTTTTTATGGCGCTTTTAGAACAGCACCTTGGTATATTCAACAAAAAAAAGAAGCAGAAGCGTTAGCAATAAAATTAGGTTTTACTAAAGTATCTGAAGAAAAAAGAGCCGTAGCAAAAAAAATACGTGATTATGTAATTGGTGGCGGTTTTATGTTTGCTATGTGCTCGGCAACGGATAGTTTTGATATTGCTTTAGCAGCTGATGGTGTTGATATTTGTGAAGGAATGTTTGATGGAGATGCCTCAGAACCTAATTATCAATCAAAAATAGATTTTAATAAAACATTTGCTTTTAAAGATTTTGAATTAGTTCGTAATCCGACAACATATGAGTTTTCTGCTATTGATATGACTCGTAAACGTAAAATTAAAAAAGAGGTAGATTATTTTACACTAAAAGAGTTTTCAGCGAAGTGGGATCAGGTGCCAACAATGTTAACTCAAAACCATACACAATTGGTAAAAGGTTTTATGGGACAAACCACGTCTTTTGATTCTCAATTTATAAAGTCAACAGTTATAATTTTAGGGCAAAATAACACTAATAGCGAAGGTAAATATATACATGGAACTAAAGGAAAAGGAATGTTTACTTTTTACGGAGGTCATGATCCTGAAGATTATCAGCATAGAATAGGAGATCCTAAAACAGAGTTAGAGTTACATCCAACATCACCAGGGTATCGTTTAATTTTAAATAACGTACTTTTTCCTGCAGCAAAAAAGAAAAAGCAAAAAACTTAAAAAAAGTAATTGGCAATTGTTTTTTAAACAGTTACTTTTGTCAAGATAAAACAAAACAACAATGCCAGCAACACAACAACTTCAAGAGTTTACACAACAAGTTCGTAGAGATATAGTTCGAATGGTACACGCAGTAAGTTCAGGACACCCTGGAGGTTCTTTAGGATGTGCAGAATTTATAACCTGTTTGTATCAAGAAGTCATGGATTATTCTACTGATTTTACGATGGACGGGAATAATGAAGATTTATTCTTTTTATCAAACGGACACATATCACCAGTTTACTATAGTGTTTTGGCACGTAGTGGTTTTTTCCCAGTAGCAGAGTTAGCTACTTTTAGAAAGTTAGATACTCGTTTACAAGGGCACCCAACCACTCATGAACATTTACCAGGTATTCGTATTGCTTCAGGTTCCTTAGGTCAAGGAATGAGTGTTGCTATTGGAGCAGCACAAGCTAAAAAGTTAAATGGAGATGATAAAATTGTATACACCTTACATGGTGATGGTGAATTACAAGAAGGTCAAATTTGGGAAGCAGCTATGTATGCAGCAGGAAAAAAAGTTGATAACTTAATTTCAACAATTGATGTAAACGAAAAACAAATTGACGGTACTACTGATCAGGTATTAGCAATGGGAAGCTTAAAAGCTAAGTTTGAGGCTTTTGGTTGGGATGTGTTAGAAGTAAAAGAAGGAAATAATGTAACAGCTATTTTAAATGGCTTGGCAGACGCTAAATCTCGTACTGGTAAAGGAAAGCCGGTTTGTATATTATTGTATACAGAAATGGGTAATGGAATTGACTTTATGATGAATACACATGCTTGGCATGGTAAGGCGCCAAATGATGAGCAATTAGCAGAATCATTAGCTCAAAACCCAGAAACATTAGGAGATTACTAAATTTTTATTTTATATATAAAATAAAAATCCTGCTTTATAGCGGGATTTTTTTATGCTTTTATTTACAAAAAAGCGTGTGTAATATTGTAAATTTACATTAATAAACATTTTTAAATCAAACTTAATTATGAGAATAGGAATTGTATGTTATCCGACTTTTGGAGGTAGTGGAGTAGTGGCTACAGAATTAGGAATGGCACTTGCTGATAAAGGACATGAAGTTCATTTTATAACGTATAATCAACCTGTTCGATTAGCTTTTTTTTCGCATCGTTTACATTTTCATGAAGTTGTTTTAGAAGAGTATCCATTATTTCAATATCAGCCATATGAGTTAGCATTGTCTAGTAAAATGGTTGAGGTTGTAGAAAAACATCAGCTAGAAGTTTTGCACGTACATTATGCTATTCCACATGCATATGCAGCATATATGGCAAAAAAAATGTTAGAAGAAAAAAATATTAATGTTAAAGTAGTAACAACATTACATGGTACTGATATAACTTTGGTTGGAAGTCATCCAACCTATAAAACTGCTGTAGAATTTAGTATTAATAAATCAGATGAGGTAACAGCAGTTTCTAATAGTTTAAAAGATGATACTTTACGTTTATTTAATATAGAAAAAAATATTAAAGTTGTTTATAATTTTATTGATGGAGAAAAATATAAGCAAGCTCATCAAGGAGAGTGTAAGCGAATTGCTTTGGCTACTCCAGAAGAAAAAATAGTAACTCATGTAAGTAATTTTAGACCCGTAAAACGTACACAAGATGTTATTCAAATTTTTAATAAAATTCAAAAAGAAGTACCATCTAAATTACTGATGGTAGGTGATGGACCTGAGCGATTAAAAGCTGAAAATTTAGCAAAAAAATTAAATATAGAAGATAAGGTATTATTTTTAGGAAACAGTAACGAAGTAGCTAAAATATTATGCTATTCAGATGTTTTTTTATTGCCATCAGAAACAGAAAGTTTTGGATTAGCAGCTTTAGAAGCAATGGCAGCAGGAACCCCCGTTATTTCAACCAATTGTGGTGGTTTACCAGAGGTAAATATTCATGGAAAAACAGGGTATTTAAGTAGTTTAGGAGATGTAGATGATATGGCTAATAATGCTATTCAAATTTTAAATAATGAAGCTATTTTAACGGAATTTAAAGAAAATGCAAAAAAACACATTAAATTATTTTCTTTAGAAAATATATTACCTGCGTATGAAGAAATATATAAAAAATGTTCAAACAAATAATAAAAAAAGTAAAATATTGTCTTGCTTTTTTTATTATTTGTTTGAGTTATTTCTTTTTTACAAAACCAGAAATAACGAGTATAGTGATACCTACAGTTAAAGAAATATAGGCTTTCTTATTGTTTTTAGAGTTAAATTCTACAATACCAATATCTAATATTACTTCAGGAGCAATAACTTTGTACACTCCGTATGCGGTTAATACAAATCCAGATATAACTAATAATATTTTAATTATCTTATCTATAATATTTTTATTTTAAGGTTAGTTGAGTTAATTATTTTTTTTTGACTAGAAACGCTATCTAATGCTTAAAGCTATATCTAAATCATCATTATAATTATTGTTTAAACCAATTTCGGGTTTCATATCTAAAGATATAATTAAAGGGATATTAAAATTATACTCAATATCTAAATTACCTGTAATTAATGTAAAAAAAACGATTTTTATCAGATGTGCCATATTAATTAATACCGGTACCAGCGACTAAAAACCAATTAAAGTTATCACCTAATTTATTTACCCACTGATATAAACCTACAAGTTTAAAAGCATCAACGTTTTTAGAGTTTCTAAAACCGAAATCAAATTCTAATCTATTATTTTCTTTTAAATAATGTTGGTAAGAAAGTTATCCTCCAAATCTGTCATTATCATCAATCGTTACACTAATGGTATTTTTGAAAATTTGTTGAGTACTAGTGTTTAAAACTAAAAAAAAGAAAAAACTTATTAATATTATATTTAAAATTTTCATTTGTTTTATTTTTATTCTTACAAAGTAAAATTACAACATAATTGTAAGTAGGCTTAGTTCATATTTATTTGATGTTTGCTCATACCGAAAAGTACTATTTTAAAATATTTTAACATATTAATAATAAATAACTGTAATTTTGTAATTAAAAAGGAAAGGGATGACTACAATTAAAATAACCGCATCTGATACTGCTGGAACAGTTAAGCAAATACAGCAAGTTATTGGAGGTACTATTACTGAAAGATGGGGAGAGTATTTATTAGAGGTTGATAGTGATTTAGCAAGAGGAACTATTACTTTTTTAAATTTTGAATGGGGAGGAAGTGTTTTACAGTACGATATTATTTTTTTAGATGCTATTACCCTTGTAATGGATGCTTCAGAGTTTAACCCTATTCATTTTACATATACAACAGAAGGTTATTCTTTTCATAGGTTTGAGTTAGAAAACAAAAAAAGAAAAATAGCACAGTACCAATCTGTTATTATTACAAGTAAAGAGGGTGGTTATAATTATGGGTATTTTGAAAAAGATGTAAAAGTACAAATACATTTAATTCAAATTAATAGGGTTAAGTTTATAAATAAACGTTTAAATGATGCTTCTGTTTTAAATCAAAAATTATATGAAGTTTTTCATGATCAGCAGCATGAAAAGGTTTTTGCATATTATGGAACGTATAATTTAAAAATAGCAAATCTTATTAAACAATATAATGAAATTAAGCAAAAAGGAATGATTCGTATTTTGATAAAAGAAGGTATTGTATATCAAATTTTATCGGAACATATGCAACAACACAATAAGGATCATAAAAGAGAAAAAATGCCTATAACTACTTTAACTAAAAAAGAAATTAGTTTAGTACGAAAAATAGGACAACGGATTGTGAAAAATGTAGCAGAAGATTATAATGTAGAAAATATCTCAGAAGAGATGGGAATTCCACAAGCTAAACTTCAAGAGGGTTTTAAGTTACTTTTTTCAAGAACTGTTATAGAGTATATAAGGCATGTTAGATTAGAGGAAGCACGTGATTTAATTAATAATACTGACTATAATATATCACAAATAGTATATTCAATAGGTTTTTCTAGTAGAAGTTATTTTTCTAAAATATTTAAGCGTAAATATGGCATAAGTCCAAGTGAATTTTTGAAAAACAAACAAGAAAGCCAAATTAAAATTAGTTAATTTTTATACTTAAGAAGCTATTTTTTGAATTTTAAATACTGTTTTATATGTCTTTTCAATTAAAAAATTAATGTCTTCAATAGGGGTTTCATTATTTAGCCACATGTTTTTAAATATTTCAGGAATTTGTAAAGGCATTAATTTATATATGTTATTAAAAGACGCTATTGCTTTTGAATTTTTAGTATTTATAACAGAGCAAGTTATAAAGCCATCATTTGTAATATTATAAATTCCAGCTAAATAAAAAGGTTGTTGATGTTTTTTTTCAACTAAATAATTTTCAATAGTATTATCTATAATTTTATGAGTATAAAAACCTGTTACAATAATTAAACACCTACGTTTTAGTAAAGCCTCTTTGTATAAAATGTTATTTTTAATTTCTTTTATATTAGTATGCAAGGTATTTTTAATTTTTTGAAATTTACTCCAGTTTTCAGAATAGTTTTGAGGTAATAACCCCCAAATTCCTTGGCTAATAATTTTAGGATTATCTGAAGTAATAATTATTATTGTTTGCTCTTTAAAGCCATTTATTTTAAGTCTAGGTTTATATATATAAGGATATTTAAAAGAAAGTTTTGTAAAATCTTTTATATGATCTTTTGTAGCTATGTTCGATAATTTATAATTCATTTTAGCTCATTTTAGTTTTATATAAAAAAGTATATTAAATACTACACTTTAATATGTCAATATAAAGAGTAGTTTTTCTGTTTAAAAAAACATACACAAACATATGTACTGTAAGAGGTGGTTTTTAATGCAAAAGAAATTAATATTAGCTCATTTCATTTTTTTTAAATGAGTTAATAATCTATTTAAATGAGTAAAGAGTGTTTAGGTGCTAGCAGTAACTTTGTAGTGTACGTTAGAAGTACATAAACTTATTATTAATCTTTAAAAACAAAAAATATGTTACGTTGGACAATCACATTTATTATTATAGCATTAATTGCAGGAGTTTTAGGATTTGGAGGAATTGCAGGAGCATCAGCAGGCTTTGCTAAAATAGCATTTTTTATTTTTATTATCCTATTTGTAATTTCATTGGTAACAGGAAGGAAAAAATTATAATAACAAAAATAACTCAATAAAAATTGATGCTAAAAGTATACACATCATCACTATTTAAAAAGTTATTTATAATTTAAAAATATATTTAAAATGAAAAATTTAATTATTAGTTTACTGTTAATTGGAGCCACTGAAACTGTTAATTCTCAGTCAGATATTATTAAAACAACAGAGGTTAAAAAAGTAAAAAAAACTACAGAAAAAGGAATTGATTATGCAACAAAGGTTAAAGTTACAACAGAAAAATCACAGAGAACAAAGTTTAATCCCAATCAAAAGTATGAATTAAATCAAAACAGAGTAGAAAGTCCTGTTGTTATTAAAAAAAATATTATGGTTGACAATGATGTTGATGCTAATTATGATATAAAAACAAGTGTTAAATATTATAAATATAAAGGAGTTAGGTATAGTTTTTTTATTGATGAAGATAATTTACTAATTACTTATAAAGTAAATGAAAAAGATATTACTTCAACAAAAGCTATAAAATCAATTAATAATAATTTTTACATTGTAGAAGGAAATGATTTTAATGGAGTGGGGTACTATAATAAAAACAATAACTTTGTAATCGAATATAAGAATAAGAACTCAAATAAACTTGAGTACGCTATCTTTGAAACATTCGATTTATAACATATTATTATGGTATGTATATAGTGTTTATATCAAAACAAAAAAAGAACGAAGGTTATCTCGTTCTTTTTTTTTGTTTAAAAATCTAGTAAAATGAAATGAGCAAGTTTCTGTATTAAATGAGCAAAGCTTGTGTTAATAAAGGTGTTAATTTTGTAGTGTAAGTATTATTAATCTAAAAAAATAACAAGATGAATTATTTAAACATGCAGAATGAGAGTATTTTACCAGTAGCAAAAGAGTTGAACCAATTGTTAGCAGATTATCATGTTTATTATCAGAAATTAAGAAATTTTCATTGGAATATTGTAGGTAAAAATTTTTTTGAGTTACATGTTAAATTTGAAGAAATGTATGGTGATGCTAGAGTTAAAATTGATGAAATAGCAGAACGTATTTTAACTTTACAATATCACCCAATAAGTAGGTATAGTAGATATTTAAAAATATCAAATATATCAGAAGAAAGTCCTTTTCAAACAGATGCAGATATGGTTTGTATTTTGTTAGAAGATCATAAAACGTTATTAAAGCAAATGACTAATGTTATAAAAAAAGCAGAAGAAGCAGAAGATGAGGGAACTATAGATTTAATTGGAGGTTATATCGCATCATTAGAAAAAACAAGTTGGACACTTAATGCTTGGACGAAGAAAACAGTTGAACAGTTAAAAGAAGATATAGTATTATCTTAAAAAAAGTTAATACTATAGAATAGTAATAAAATTAACGTATAAATTTACATGAATTTTAATAACACCATTGAAAAATTAAAAAATTCAATTCAACAGTATTGGTATCAGTTCTTAGAGCAAGTTCCAGAAATTTTTATAGCAATACTTATTATAGTACTAGGTTTTTTAATTACAAAATCAATCATTAAAGTTTTTAGAAAAGCCGTAGCTAAAAAATCGAAAGATCCTTTAATGACTAACTTTTTAACAAAAACAGTTAAAACAGCATTTATAGTTTTAATAATAATGTTAGCTTTAAAAACAGCAGGATTAGGCGGTGTTGCAGCAGGAGTATTAACTGCTGCAGGAGCATCAGCTGTAATCATAGGTTTTGCCTTTAAAGACGTAGGAGAGAATTTTATTTCAGGTGTAATATTATCATTTAATCGTCCTTTCAACATCAATGATACGGTTATGATTGGAGATATTTTTGGTAAAGTTAAAATGATGGAGTTTAGATTTACCAAGCTTAAAACCTTTGATGGTAGAGATGTTTACATACCTAATAGTGATGTTATAAAAAAAGCAGTTTACAATTATACTGAAGATGGTTTTTATCGATTAGATTTTATTGTAGGTATTGATTATGAAGACGATGTAGATTTAGCTAAAAAGGTAATTATAGATACAGTCGTTAATACGTTAGGAGTTATTGATACAGATGAACATCAATGTTTTGTTACTGTAGATAGTTTGGGAGTAAGT
This sequence comes from Tenacibaculum aestuariivivum, assembly GCF_964507685.1. Taxonomy (GTDB): domain Bacteria; phylum Bacteroidota; class Bacteroidia; order Flavobacteriales; family Flavobacteriaceae; genus Polaribacter; species Polaribacter aestuariivivum. The sequence goes on along the minus strand of NZ_OZ208414.1, from coordinate 531,004 downwards.
ACTGTAAATTTAAAAATTATTTTTTGGACAAAAACAAAAGAATATAAAAGAGCAGCACTTGAAGTAAAAAGTGATGTTATTAAAAATGTTAAAAGAATAATTATTAAAAACGGTTTAAATATGCCTGCTGATATTACTGAAATTAAATTATATGGTACACAAGACAGTATACCTGTAAAGTTAACTAGATAAAAAAAAGGGCTACTCAGTAGCTCTTTTTTTTATTCATTATAATACTTTAAACTTTCTTTAATTAATTCATTAGAAACTTTACAGTTTATTTTAAACTTTTCAAAATCTTCTAATAGAACAAAATTAATTTCGCCGTTTATATTTTTTTTATCATGTTTCATAAAATTTAAAATAGCATTAAAATCACCTTCTATAACAGGAACTTTACCATAAATAGTAATAATAGCATTTTTAACACTTTTAACTTTATTTAAAGGAAAACCTGTTAACTTAGATGAAATATATGTTTCACAAATTATACCAACAGCAATTGCTTCTCCATGTGTTAAATTTTCTTTATGGCTACTTTCTAAAAAATAAGATTCAACACCATGGCCAATAGTATGCCCCCAATTTAAAGCTTTACGAATTCCATTCTCTTTAGGATCTTCTAAAACAACTTCGTTTTTTATTTCAATAGAACGATGAATTAGATCTACTATATTTAATTTTATATTATCTTTAATTTCATTAAATAAATGAATATCATGTGTCATTCCATATTTAATAATTTCAGCAGTACCAGATCTAATTTCTCTAGCAGAAAGTGTTTGTAGGTATTCAGGATCCAACACAATCATTTTCGGATTAGTAAATAAACCTATTTGATTTTTTAAAACGCCTAAATCAACACCTGTTTTACCTCCAACAGAAGCATCTACCATACTTAATAGAGTTGTTGGAATGTTTACAAAATCAATACCACGTTTAAAAGTTGAGGCAACAAAACCACCTAAATCAGTAATTACACCTCCACCCAAAGTAATCAATAAACTTTTTCTATCAGCACCTAGCTCAGTCATAGCATTCCAAACACCAACACAAGTATTAATATTTTTATTTACTTCACCAGCTTCAATTTCAATAACTTCAATTTTTTTATCAGTTTCTAGTAGTTTAATAAAACGAGGATAACAATGAGTAATAGTATTATTATCAACTAATATAAAAATAGAAGAATAATTACTACTACGTATTAAACCAGCTAATGCTGTGTACGCTTTTTCATTAAAATCAATAGGGTAAGTTACTGCTTGAATAGAGATCATTTTAGTCTTAAAATTTAAAGCAAAAATAAATAGAAAAAATTAAAATATATCATAGAGTAGATTTATATTTGTCTTTGAATTAAATATAACAGGACTACTTATAATGACACTTTTTAATAACACCGAAATTGCTTTTAAATTAAAATCTGACTCAGAGTTAGAACGCGCATATTTTTTATTTAGGATGATACAAAATCAACCAATGGTACGTATTGGTACTGCAGTAACTAATTTTGCATTAAAAGCACACTTACCTGTTGAAGGTTTAATTAGATCAACAGTATTCGATCATTTTTGTGGAGGAGTAACAGAAGATGATTGTTTGCCAAATATTGAGAAAATGCACAAAAAAGGAAATGTGTATAGTGTTTTAGATTATTCAGTAGAAGGTAAAGAAGATGAAGTTAGTTTTGATGATGCTCTTAATAAAATAGTAAGAATTATTCAGTTTTCTGATGAAAAAGAATCAATACCTTATGCCGTTTTTAAACCAACAGGGTTTGGACGTTTTGCTTTATACCAAAAAATAAGCGAGAAAAAAGAGTTAACAGTTGATGAAAAAGAGGAGTGGAGTAGAGTATTAAAACGTTTTCATATGGTATGTAAATTGGCCGTTGAAAAAGATGTACCATTATTAATTGATGCAGAAGAGAGTTGGATGCAAGATGCAGCTGATGATTTAATTGAAGAATTAATGGAGATGTATAATAAAAATAAAGCTATAGTTTTTAATACTTTGCAAATGTATCGTCATGACCGTATGCACTATTTACGTGGTTTATATCAACGTGCACATCAAAAAGGGTATCACATAGGTATGAAGATAGTACGTGGAGCTTATATGGAAAAGGAACGTGAAAGAGCTGAAGATAAAGGATACTTGTCGCCAATATGTAAAAATAAACAAGCTACTGATGATAATTATAATGAAGCAGTTCATTTTATGATGGAACACAAAAGTTTAGCCATTTTTGCAGGAACACATAATGAAGAAAGTTCTTATTTATTAATGAATTTAGCTAAAGAATATAGTATTAAGCCTAATGATAAGCGTATGTGGTTTGGTCAGTTATACGGAATGAGTGATCATATTAGTTTTAATTTAGCAAAAGAAGGATATAATGTTGCAAAGTATGTTCCTTTTGGACCTGTACGAGATGTGATGCCATATTTAATTCGTAGAGCTGAAGAAAATACATCAGTTGCAGGACAAACATCAAGAGAACTTAATTTAATAAAAATAGAAAGAAAACGTCGTAAACTGTAATGAATACAGTTGACGAAATAAAGCAAGCCTTAAAAGTTAATAAAAGACGATTAGCAAAAGAACTAGAAGAAAGCAAAGAATTAGTTTTTTTAATAAAAAAATCTTTTACGGTTAAATTATCTGAAGAAGAAAAAGATAAAATTAAACAGCAAACTTTAGATATTTGTAAAGCAATACCTGCTTTTACAGTGTTTATGTTGCCTGGAGGAGCTTTATTACTTCCGTTATTAATTAAATTAATTCCAGACATATTACCAACATCTTTTAGAGAAAATGACGATAATTTAGAGTAATAAAAATAAATCGTCTTTATTTATATTATATTAATAATATAAAACACTAGTTTTGCAACTTTAAAAAACACCAAGAATGCAACCAATTAGAAATATTGCTATTATAGCCCACGTTGACCACGGTAAGACCACTTTGGTAGATAAAATTATAGATCAAGCAAAAGTATTAGACGATCGTAAAGAACGTACTGATTTATTGTTAGATAATAACGACTTAGAGCGTGAAAGAGGAATTACAATTCTTTCTAAAAACGTATCAGTAAACTATAAGAACACAAAAATAAATGTAATTGATACACCTGGTCACGCCGATTTTGGTGGAGAAGTAGAGCGTGTATTAAAAATGGCTGATGGTGTTTTATTATTAGTTGATGCATTTGAAGGACCTATGCCACAAACTCGTTTTGTTTTAGGTAAAGCCTTAGAGTTAGGATTAACCCCTATTGTAGTTGTAAATAAAGTTGATAAAGAAAACTGTACTCCTGACATCGTTCATGAAAAAGTTTTTGATTTAATGTTTGCTTTAGAAGCTACTGAAGAGCAATTAGACTTTACTACAATTTATGGTTCTGCAAAGAACAACTGGATGAGTACTGATTGGAAAAATGAAACTGATAACATTGTACCTTTATTAGATGCTGTATTAGAATCTATTCCTGCAACTAAGTATAACGAAGGAACTCCTCAAATGCAAATTACATCTTTAGATTTTTCTGCTTTTACAGGTAGAATTGCTATTGGTCGTGTTTTCCGTGGAGATTTAGAAGTAGGTAAAGACTACATGTTATGTAAAGCTGATGGTTCTACTAAAAAAGTAAGAATTAAAGAATTACACGTATTCGAAGGAATGGGTAAGGTTCAGGTAGAAAAAGTACCTTGTGGAGATATTTGTGCTATTACAGGTATTGAAGGATTTGAAATTGGAGATACTATCGCTGATTTAGAAAACCCAGAAGCATTACCAAGAACAGAAATTGACCAACCTACTATGAGTATGTTGTTTACCATTAACAATTCTCCTTTCTTTGGTAAAGAAGGTAAATTTGTTACATCTCGTCACATTCGTGATCGTCTGTTTAAAGAATTAGAGAAAAACTTAGCATTAAAAGTTGAAACGACCGATTCTGAAGATAAATTTAATGTTTACGGGCGTGGTGTATTACACTTATCTGTACTTATTGAAACAATGCGTCGTGAAGGATATGAATTACAAGTGGGAAGACCACAAGTAATTATTAAAATGGTAGATGGTAAGAAACATGAACCAATGGAAACATTATCTATTGATGTACCAGAAGATGTTGCTTCTAAAGCTGTAAACTTAGTTTCTTTACGTAAAGGAGATTTATTAATCATGGAGCCTAAAGGAGATTTACAACATTTAGAGTTCTCTATTCCTTCTCGTGGATTAATTGGTTTAAGAAATAAAATTTTAACTGCAACAGCAGGTCAAGCAATTATTAACCACAGATTTAGTGAGTATGGTCCTTATAAAGGAGACTTTACTGAAGAGGTAAAAGGAGCTATTATTTCTGCTGCAACTGGTAAGGCTACTGCATATGCATTAAACCGTTTACAAGATAGAGGTAAATTCTTTATTGATGTAAATCAAGAGATTTATATTGGTCAAGTAATTGGAGAGAACAGTAAGTCTGACGATATGGCTGTAAATTTAATAAAAGGAAAACAATTAACAAATATGCGTAAATCAGGTACTGATGACGCTATGAAAATTGCTCCAAAAATTGATTTCTCTTTAGAAGAAAACATGGAATATATTAAAGCTGATGAATATTTAGAAGTTACTCCTGAAAGCTTACGTATGCGTAAGATTCAATTTAAGGCATAATTTTTAAATTATATTTTAAAATTTTTATATAAATAACCACCTATTTTTAGGTGGTTTTTTGGTTTAACGAGTTTTTTTTAGTATTGATTTAAAACTATTATACTGAATTTATTTAAGTATCTAACAATAAAAATTTTGTAAATTTTGAGGTGAAATTTAATTTTGATTAAATTTTTCATAAAGTAATTAATAATTAACATTTAAAGGTAATTTGTTTAAATTTGATTTTTTCCTTGTGAGATAAAAAAAAAAGACAAATATTTGTATCATCAAAATAAGAACATGAATTTTAATCAATTACATCATCATCATTCTCATATTTGCACTCAGGCGAACTAAAGATGTATTGACTAAAAACAACATATATTTTAAACCCGTTTGAGCAAATCAAGCGGGTTTTTTATTTTTAAAAAATAAAGTAAACTACACGTTGAAAATTTGCTCAAATTAAATTGATAAATAAAAATTAAGATGAGTAAATTAAGAATTGCAATTCAGAAATCAGGAAGATTAAACGAAGATTCATTAAGTCTTTTAAAAAGTTGTGGTATTTCTATCGATAATGGAAAAGACCAATTAAAAGCCGCAGCAAGTAACTTTCCATTAGAAATTTTTTATCTTCGAAATGGTGATATTCCTCAATACTTAAAAGACGGTGTTGTTGATGCTGCTATTATTGGCGAAAATTTATTAGTTGAAAAAGGAGGGGATATTCAGTTTATAGAAAAACTAGGTTTTTCTAAATGTAAAGTATCTTTAGCAATTCCTAAAGGAGATAAATATACAGGGTTATCATATTTTCAAGATAAAAGAATAGCTACATCATACCCTAAAACAGTTCAAGATTTTTTAGCAACCAAAAATATCACATCTAAATTACATATTATTAACGGTTCTGTAGAAATTGCTCCAAATATTGGATTAGCAGACGGTATTTGTGATATTGTATCAAGTGGCTCTACCTTATTTAAAAACAACTTAAAAGAAGTAGAAGTTATTTTACGATCAGAAGCTGTTTTAGCTGTTTCTCCAAAATTAGATGAAACTCAAAAAGAAATCTTAGAAAAATTACAGTTTAGAATTCAATCAGTTTTAAAAGGAAGGCGCTCGAAATATATTTTGTTAAATGCACCAAACGATAAATTAGAAAAAATTATCAGTATTTTACCAGGAATGAGAAGCCCAACGGTATTGCCATTATCAGAAAAAGGCTGGAGTTCGGTGCACTCAGTTTTAGATAAAGATGAGTTTTGGGATGTTATAGACGAGCTTAAAAAGAATGGAGCTGAAGGTATTTTAGTATGTCCTATTGAAAAAATGGTTGTTTAATCAGTGTTTTAAGAAGAAATAACATGAAAATTATAAAATATCCAGCAGTAAAAGATTGGAAACAGCTTTGTAAAAGGGCAACCTTAAATCAAAATAATTTACAAGAAACGGTTCAAAATGTTTTAAATGATGTCAAAATCAATAAAAATAAAGCATTAACAAAATATGCCGAATTATTCGATAAAGTTTCTTTAACTTCTTTTGAAGTAACTAATACAGAAATTGAAGAAGCTGAAAAATTAGTTAGTTCGGAGTTAAAAGAAGCAATTCAATTAGCAAAAAGTAACATTGAAGTTTTTCATAATTCTCAAAAAGAGGAAGAGAAAAAAGTTGTTACTACTGCGGGTGTTACTTGTTGGCGTAAAAGTGTTGCTATTGAAAAAGTTGGTTTGTATATTCCAGGAGGGTCAGCACCCTTGTTTTCAACTATTTTAATGCTAGCAACTCCTGCAAAAATAGCAGGTTGTAAAGAAATAGTATTGTGTACACCTCCTAATAAAGAAGGAAAAGTACATCCTGCAATTTTATATACGGCGGCATTAGTTGGTGTTACCAAAATTTTTAAAGTTGGTGGAGCTCAGGCAATCGGAGCAATGGCATATGGTACAGAAACAATTCCTAGTGTATATAAAATATTAGGTCCAGGAAATCAGTATGTAACAAAAGCGAAAGAATTAGTTCAGCAAGAAGGGCTTTCTATTGATATGCCAGCGGGACCAAGTGAAGTTTTAGTTATTGCCGATGAAACATCAAACGCTGCATTTGTAGCTGCCGATTTATTATCGCAAGCCGAACACGGAGCAGATAGTCAAGCGGTTTTAGTAACAACATCATTAGAGGTTTCAGAGAATGTACTTGCCGAAGTAGCGAAGCAAGTAAAAGAATTACCGAGAAAAGAAACAGCTGAAAAAGCATTAGAAAATAGCTTTGTAGTTGTTTTAAATTCTTCGGATGAAATGATTTCTTTTAGTAATGTATATGCACCAGAACATTTAATTATTGCTTCTGAAAATGCATCATTATATATTGATAAAATAGTAAATGCAGGTTCGGTATTTTTAGGGAACTATAGTTGTGAAAGTGCTGGAGACTATGCAAGTGGTACAAATCACACGTTACCAACAAACGGTTATGCTAAAAATTATAGTGGTGTTTCTTTAGATAGTTTTATCAAAAAAATTACTTTTCAAGAAGTAACAAAGCAAGGAATAAGTACTATAGGAAAAGCAATTGAATTAATGGCAGAGGCCGAAGGTTTACAAGCACATAAAAATGCTGTTACTTTAAGATTAAAAGATATTGAGAATGTTTAATTTAGATAAAATAGTTCGCGCTAACATAAAGAAGTTAAAAGCATATTCATCGGCAAGAGATGAATTTAAAGGTGAAGCAGAGGTATATTTAGATGCGAATGAAAACCCTTTTGGAACATTAAATAGGTATCCAGATCCTAGGCAAATAAAAATTAAAGAACGATTATCAGTACTTAAGAAAGTTGATGAAAATCAAATATTTATAGGAAATGGTAGTGATGAAGTAATTGATTTAGCATTCAGAATTTTCTGTGAACCAGGAAAAGATAAAGCGGTAACATTTTCGCCTACTTATGGTATGTACGATGTTTCTGCAGGTATTAATGATGTTGAGTTGATTAAACAACCGTTATTAAATGATTTTCAAATAAATTTAAATCAACTACAACCATATTTAGATATGGAAGAAGTGAAAATTATATTTATTTGTTCGCCAAATAACCCTACAGGAAACTGTTTTGATGATGAAACAATTGAATACATATTAGAGAACTTTAATGGAATTGTAATTATTGATGAAGCTTATATTGATTTTAGTTCAAGAGCTTCTTATAGTACTAAATTAGAAAAATATCCAAACTTAATTGTAAGTCAAACTTTCAGTAAAGCTTGGGGGTTAGCAGGAGTAAGAGTAGGTGCAGCATACGCAAATTCGGAAGTTATCGATTTATATAATAAAGTGAAACCACCTTATAATGTGAGTACTTTAAATCAAGAAGCTGTAATAGCATCTTTAGATAATTTAGCTCAGTTTGAAATCAATAAAAATAGTATTATCAACGAAAAAGAAACGTTGATAAAAGCGTTAAGCGATATTAAATTAGTTAAAAAAATATATCCTACCGAAGCTAATTTTATTCTGATAGAAGTAACGGATGCAAATGTAATTTACAATAAATTAGTAGCCGATAAAATAATTACCAGAAACAGAAATACGTTAGTAGATAACTGTTTACGAATTACGGTAGGAAGTATAGACGAAAATAAACGATTAATCACAGCATTAAAATCAATTTAATAATTATCACTTCAAAAATAAATTAACGGAGTATTTTTATTGAAAATCAGCACATGAAAAAAGTATTATTTATAGATAGAGACGGAACTTTAATTAAAGAACCAGCAGACGAACAAACAGATTCATTTGAAAAATTAGCCTTTTATCCGAAGGTATTTCAAGGATTAAGCAAAATAGCTAAAGAATTAGATTTCGAATTGGTTTTAGTTACAAATCAAGATGGATTAGGAACAGAAGTGTATCCAGAAAATACTTTTTGGCCTGTACATAAATTTGTAATGCGCACATTGGCTGAAGAAGGAATTGTTTTTTCAGAAGAAATTATTGATATTACTTTTGCTAAAGATAATCAGCCTACAAGAAAACCAAATACAGGTTTGTTAACAAAGTTTTTTTCGGAAGAATATGACTTAGCAAACTCATTTGTTATTGGAGATCGTTTAACAGATGTTGAATTAGCTAAAAATTTAGGAGCAAAAGGGATTTATATAAATGATGAAACTTTTTTAGGGACTGATGAAATTACAGTAAAAAGAAGTGAATTAGATTATTTTATAGCCTTAGAAAGTAGCGATTGGAATGCTATTTATGAGTTTTTAAAGTTAGAAGAAAGAACAGCTGCTATTGTTAGAAATACTAACGAAACTAAGATTGATATTAAATTAAATCTTGATGGAACTGGTAAAAGTAACATTAGTACAGGAATTGATTTTTTCGATCATATGTTAGATCAAATTGCACGTCATGGGCAAATGGATTTAGATATTCAAGTTAAAGGAGATTTAGAAGTTGATGAACACCACACAATTGAAGATACTGCAATTGCTTTAGGTGAAGTTTTTAATACTGCTTTAGGTAATAAATTAGGAATAGAACGTTACGGATTTTGTTTACCAATGGACGATTGTTTAGCGCAAGTAGCTATTGATTTTGGAGGTAGAAATTGGTTAGTTTGGGAAGCAGATTTTAAAAGAGAAATGATTGGTAAAATGCCAACAGAAATGTTTTTTCACTTTTTTAAATCATTTACCGATGGCGCAAAATGTAATTTAAATATAAAAGCTGAAGGTGATAATGAACACCATAAAATTGAAGCTATTTTTAAAACATTTGCAAAAGCAATAAAAGTTGCTGTAAAAAGAGATAGTAGTAAAATGATTTTACCATCAACAAAAGGAATGCTATAAATTTTATCATTGAAAAATAATATGATTGCAATTATAAAATACAATGCAGGTAATATACGTTCGGTTCAAAATGCTATTACTCGTTTAGGGTACGATAGTATTATAACAGATAATCCTGATGAAATACGCCAAGCAAAAAAAGTAATTTTTCCTGGTGTTGGTGAAGCAAGTTCGGCAATGGCGTATTTAAAAGAACGTAAATTAGATGAACTTTTAGTATCGCTAACGCAACCAGTATTAGGTATCTGTTTAGGGTTACAACTTATGGGAGTGTTTTCAGAAGAAGGAAACACAAAATGTTTAGGTATTTTTAATACGGTAACAAAAAAGTTTCCGCCTTTAGAAAAAGTACCACACATGGGATGGAATAGTTTCGCTGAAATTAAACCATCAAAAATAGTAGAAAATTTAAATAGTAATGATGATGTGTATTATGTACACGGTTTTTATGCAGAAGTTTGTGAGCAAACGATAGCAACCTGTAATTATATACAGCCATTTAGTTCAATTATGCAAAAGGATAATTTTTATGCGATGCAATTTCACCCAGAAAAATCAGCAAGTATTGGTGAAAATTTATTGAAAAACTTTTTAGAATTATAAAATAAGAAAATGAGAATTATACCTGCCATAGATATTATTGATGGAAAATGTGTACGCTTAACAAAAGGTGATTACGCAACCAAAAAAATATATAACGAAAATCCTGTTGAAGTAGCCAAAGAATTTGAAGACAACGGAATTGAGTATTTGCATTTAGTAGATTTAGATGGAGCTAAATCACAACATATTGTAAATTATAAAATATTAGAACAAATTACAGCTAAAACTAATTTAAAAATTGATTTTGGTGGTGGATTAAAATCTGATGAAGATTTACGTATTGCTTTTGAAAACGGAGCTAGTCAAATAACTGGAGGTAGTATTGCTGTTAAAAATCCTGACATTTTTACAGGATGGTTAACTAAATATGGTAGCGATAAAATTATTTTAGGTGCCGATTGTATCAACAGAAAAATAGCAACTCACGGTTGGTTAGAAACATCAGAAGTAGATGTTGTTGACTTTATAAAAGAGTACGAAAAAATAGGTGTAAAAAATACTATTTGTACAGATGTTGCTAAAGACGGAATGTTACAAGGTGCTTCTGTAGATTTATATAAAGAAATTTTAAGTAAAAGCGATGTAAATTTAATTGCTAGTGGGGGTGTTGCTAGTATTGACGATTTAATAGAGTTGAAAGAAATAGGTTGTGAAGGCGCTATTTTAGGAAAAGCTATTTACGAAGGTTATATCAGCTTAAAAGAATTACAAAAGCTATGTTAAAAAAAAGAATAATACCTTGTTTAGATATTAAAAACGGAAGAACTGTAAAAGGTGTTAATTTTGTTGATATTAAAGACGCTGGTGATCCGATAGAATTAGCAAAACAATATGTAAAAGATGGCGCTGATGAATTAGTGTTTTTAGATATTACTGCTACTTTAGAAAACAGAAAAACACTAGTTGATTTAGTTGAGCAAATAGCACAAGAAATAAACATACCGTTTACAGTTGGTGGTGGAATTAGTACTGTTGAAGATGCATCAAAGTTAATTCAAGCAGGTGCAGACAAGGTAAGTATTAATTCATCGGCAGTAAAAAATCCGCAGTTAATTACCGATTTAAAAAACAGATTTGGAAGTCAGTTTGTTGTAGTTGCTATTGATACTAAACATGTAAATAATAGATGGAAAGTATTTACAAAAGGAGGTACTCATGAAACTGAATTAGAAACAGTTGCTTGGGCTAAAGAAGTAGAAAAGTTAGGCGCAGGTGAAATTTTATTAACTTCTATGAATAGTGATGGAACCAAAGCAGGTTTTTCAATTGATATAACAAACTCAGTGAGTAGTGCTATTAATATTCCAGTTATAGCATCAGGAGGAGCAGGTAAAGAAGTACATTTTAAAGACGTTTTTACCAAAACACAAGCTAGTGCAGGTTTAGCAGCAAGTATTTTTCATTTTGCAGAAATTCCTGTACCACAACTTAAACAATACTTAAAAGAACAAAATATACCAGTACGATGAATATAGATTTTACAAAAGGAGACGGTTTAGTACCTGTAATAATTCAGAATGATACCACATTACAAGTTTTAATGTTAGGGTATATGAATGAGGAAGCGTTCTTAAAAACAAAAGAAACTGAAAAAGTTACTTTTTTTAGCAGAAGCAAAAGTAGGTTATGGACAAAAGGCGAAGAGTCTGGTAATTTTTTAGCTGTAAAAGATATTCAAATCGATTGCGATAACGATACTATTTTAATAAAAGCAATACCAGCAGGACCAACGTGTCATAAAGGAACTACATCATGTTTTGCTGATGAAACTCCAAAAGGTTTTTTATATGAATTAGAGCGTATTGTTTCTGATAGAATTGATACTGATCATCCAACTTCATATACAAATAAATTGTATAAAAGAGGAATTAATAAAGTTGCTCAAAAAGTTGGAGAAGAAGCTGTAGAGCTTGTTATTGAAGCAAAAGATAATGATGCTGATTTATTTAAAAATGAAGCTGCCGATTTATTTTATCACATTGTAATTCTTTTAAAAGCAAAAGGTTTTACGTTAAGTGAAATTGAAGCAGTTTTAAAAGAAAGAAATTAATGTTTAATATTTTTGTATTATAGTTAAACATATTATATATTTGGATAACGCTTTTAATTAAATTTAATAAGCGTTATTTTTTAATCAAAAAACAAATTGTTTATGTTTTTTGATTAAAGATTAAACAATGTCTGGTTTAACCGAAAAAAGACAATAAATACAGAGTAGGTATTAACGTAAAATTATTATTAAAATGATTATTAAAAAATTCAAAAGTATTGCGGCACTTGGTTTATTATTAAGCTTTTCATTTTTAACATCGTGTGATGATGATGATTCTAACGATGGATTAAATAATGATTCAAAAGATATTGTTGAAATAGCATCAGCTACTCCATTATTAAGTATTCTTGTAGAAGCTGTTGTAAAAGCTAATTTGGTAGATGCTTTAAAAATGGAAGGTCCATACACTGTTTTTGCACCAACAAATAGCGCTTTTCAAGATTTGTTAGATTCAAATAGTGATTGGAATACTTTAAATGATATTCCGGCAGAAACTTTAGCTACAGTATTAAAATTTCATGTTTTAACATCAAAAGTAGCATCAACAGATTTATCAGATACTTATGTTAAAACTTTAGCAACAGGACCAAATGATGAAAGCTTATCATTACAAGTTGAAACAATAGGTGGGGTAACGTTTAATGGAGATGCTACACCTATTACAGTAGATGTAGAGGCTAGTAATGGTATTGTACATATTATAGATAAAGTAATGTTACCACCTAATGTTGTAACATTAGCGTTAAATAATAATGGTTTTACAAGTTTAGTAGCTGCTTTAACAGATACCAGACACACAACTGATTTTGTATCAGTTTTAAATGGAGATGGCCCATTTACTGTATTTGCACCAACAAACACTGCCTTTCAAGCTTTATTAGATAGTAATGCTTCATGGAACTCTTTAGGTGATGTGCCAATTGAAACTTTAGATGCAGTATTAAAATACCATGTAGTAAATGGTGCTAATGTTTAAGCATCTGAATTAAAAGATAATCAAGAAATTACAATGTTATCAACAGGAATGTTAACAGTTGACTTAACTGATGGAGCTAAATTAGAAACTTCAAGCATGCAATCGGTAACCATTTCCTCTACAGATGTACAAGGAAAAAATGGAGTTATTCATGTAATTGATACTGTTCTTTTACCATAATAAAAATAATAATTTATGTTTAAAACGATAATAAACAAACTTGTTTATTATCGTTTTTTTTTAAAACAATATTTTTTATTTTAATTACTTATTACCCATAAAATAAAGCATATTAACTATTTTTGCAAAATGAATGAATTTCAACAATTAAGTGATACCTTAAACCAAAGTGTTTTAGATAATAATTTTGTAAAACTAACGCTAAGTAAACCTATTAAAAAAAGTGATGGATTACCAAATGTATACGTTCGTTTGGTAAAAATAAAAGGAACAGAAATGTTTCAATTTACCTATCATTATACTACAAATGATAAGGTTAAAAACTATACAATTACTGAAGCTATTACCGAAATAGAAATTTTATTGATGGATAATTTTAGAGCAGCAACGTTGTTTACATTATCTAAAGATTTATTGATATTTATTTCTAAAAGAAAACTAGTTTCTTATCGTGAAAATGCTGCTAGTTTCAAACATAAATTACCAGAAACACACGATAAACCAAAAGAGCGTTTAGCCGAAGCAGGAAGTTATTTACATCATTTAGGAATTACCGATAAAGAAGGAAAGGTTATTCATAAAATGGCAGATAAATACCGTCAAATTAATAAGTATTTAGAAATTATTGAAGGCTTATTAAAATCGACCAAATTGCCAAAACATATTAATATTGTTGATATGGGGTCGGGTAAGGGTTATTTAACATTTGCTTTGTATGATTATTTGGTAAATCAAAAAAAATACAGTGCAACTGTAACAGGTATTGAGTTACGTAAAGAGTTGGTAGCTTATTGTAATAATGTTGCAGAGAAATCAGCATTTACTAATTTATCATTTGTAGCACAACCAATTCAAGAATACGATAACAATAAAATTGATATTTTAATAGCATTACATGCCTGTGATACAGCTACTGATGATGCTATTTATAAAGGATTATCAGCAAAAGCAGAACTTATTATTTGTGCGCCTTGTTGTCATAAACAAATCCGTCAGCAAGTAAAAGGAAAAGAGCAGGAGAGTCCGTTATTAAAATACGGAATTTTTAAAGAGCGTCAGTTTGAAATGGTTACCGATACCATTCGTGCGTTAATTTTAGAAAAAAATAATTACAATACCAAAGTATTTGAATTTATAAGTAACGAACATACGCGTAAAAATGTAATGTTGGTGGCAAGTAAATCTATAAAAAAGAATGATACCTCAAAAATTGATGCTAAAATAGCAGGTTTAAAACAAGCATATGCTATTGAAAATCATTATTTAGAAACACTTTTATAATTTTTTTTAAAAAGTATCTTAAAAATCACCTGTTTGGTGATTTTTTTTGCTTTAAAACAATTTAATTTGTGTTTTAGAAAGGCAAAAACTATGTTTTAGTACTAAGTTACGTTAGTTAGCCTAGCCCCGATTGTAGCATTTGTTTGAGCTCTTTTTTATTTTTCTTAAAAAAAGCGAGTGCGAAAAGCGGGAAATAGCTACTAAAATATAAATACCTTACATATTATAAACATTGAGTATTTTTACATATTAAAATATAGCACACATGAAAAATTCTAAACTATTAATTATAGCAGCTTTTTTTTCTATATACATAATATGGGGCTCTACTTATTTATTTAACAAAATAGCAGTAACCGAAATACCACCTTTATATTTAGGAGCAATTCGTTTTTTCTTTGCAGGTTTACTAATTATTTTGGTAGCTAAATTTATGAATTTACCTTTAAAAATAACTAAAAATCAGTTTATAAACTCAGCCATTGCAGGTTTTTTATTTTTAGTATACGGAAACGGAGTTTTTGTATGGGCTTTAAAATATGTTGATAGTGGTTTTGCTGCCTTATTAGCATCAACACAACCGTTGTTTGTATTGTTTTTATTACGCTTAATAGATGGTAAAAGATTACAAAAAAAATCTATTATAGGTGTTTTATTAGGCTTATTTGGAATGTATTTATTGGTTAGTCAGCAAAAAATTACTACATCAGAGGGTAGTGTTTTGGGTATTTTTATGATTTTAACCTGTGTGCTTAGTTGGAGTTATGGTAGTGTTTTTGTGTCTAAGGCAAATTTACCTAAAAATCATTTGGTTAGCACTGGTTATCAAATGTTAATAGCTGGTTTTTTATTAGCAGTAGCAAGTTTTGTGTTTAATGAAACGTGGATATTACCATTAAAATGGTCGTATAAAACACAAGGATCTATGTTTTTTTTAATAATTTTTGGTAGTATTATTGCTTTTACAGCTTTTAATTATTTGCTAAAAGTAGTTTCTCCAGAAAAAGTTTCAACATCAGCTTATGTAAACCCTGTTATTGCTATGTTTTTAGGTTGGAGTTTGTTAAACGAGCAATTAACCAAACAATCTGTAATCGCTTCAGTAGTTTTGTTAACAGGAGTTTATTTTATAACTTCACGTAAAAGATCTGTAAAAACAGTTTCTAGAAAAGTATAATAGCTGTTTTTAGAAGCAATTTCCTGCTTTTCGCACTCGCTTTTTTTATTTTTTCGAAAAGAAAAATAAAAAAGAGCTCAAACAAATGCTACAATCAGGGCTACTAGGCTTTTTTACAAGAAACAATATTTTGATATTTTAAAGAATAATTTACCACCAAATAACAAAAAATTTAATAAGCTGTCCGTTTGTTTTTTTTAACCAACAAAGTGGCGCTCTTTTCTCAGTTAAAAACGTTTGAAGGTTTGTTGTAAAGCTATTAAAACTTAACCAATCAATATTTGTATGAGGTTGTACTAGCCAATTATGTTTATTTGGAATATAAAACTTGCAGTTTTTAAATTGGTTTAGTTCAAGTAAAGTAATATAAAAACCAATAATACAATCGTTGTTTATTAAAGGAAGTTCTTTTCCGTAATCTTTTAATGGTACAAATAATTGCGCTTTAAAATACAGTTGTTGTTTTATTTTTTCAGCATCTAAATTTAGATTATTTAAATAAGGTAAACACTGTTCAGAATAGAGTAGTGGTAGTTGTTTTTCTTTTAGTTTTGTTAATTTTTGTACTAAAGAATCTTTTTTGTTAGGACCAATCCAGCGTTCAATTTCTGTTTCTCCCACGGAATTATTATATAAATAAAATTTGTAAATAATTTCTAAATGAATTGGTTCTTGATCTTTTAATAATAAACAATCTAATTCGCCAAGCGTTATTTTTTCTTGTTGAA
Organism: Tenacibaculum aestuariivivum; assembly: GCF_964507685.1. Lineage (GTDB taxonomy): Bacteria > Bacteroidota > Bacteroidia > Flavobacteriales > Flavobacteriaceae > Polaribacter > Polaribacter aestuariivivum. The sequence goes on along the minus strand of NZ_OZ208414.1, from coordinate 514,470 downwards.
TTTGTATATTTTCAGCTATTATTTTAATGAGTGGGTTTTGCTGAAGTTCAAAAGTAACAAAACGTTCTACCAATTTACCTAAACGTGGTTTTTTGATAATAGTTGTTGTAAAGGAGGCTGTATTATTAGAAGTTATTTCAAATTGATGTAAATTAAAAACACCTTTTCCATTCCATAGAAAAGGTGTTTTTAAAAATCCTTCGTATTGTAATTGCAAATCTTTAGAATAAATATCCATCAATAAAAATATTTTTGATACTGTTAAAAAATGCGATACTATTTTTAAATTTTAGCTTCTAAAGTATCTATAATATTTTGTGTATTATCTTGAAAATCGAACCAAATTATTTCTTTATCCTTTCGAAACCAAGTTCCTTGTCTTTTAGCAAAACGACGCGTGTTCTTTTTAATTTCTTCAATAGCAAATTCTTTGGTGAAATTATCATCAAAATACTCGAATAATTCACGATATCCAACAGTTTTTAGAGCTGTTAAATCTTTATGAGGATACATTTTTTTAGCTTCTTCTAACAAGCCATTCTCCATCATAATATCAACTCTACAATTAATACGATTGTACATAATTTCTCTGTTGGCAGTTAATCCAATTTTTATCGATTGAAAAGTACGGGGTGCTTTTGGTTTATTTTTAAAAGAAGCATATGTTTTACCAGTACCAATACAAATTTCTAAAGCACGCATTAATCGATGCGGATTATCAATTGTAATTGTATTATAAGTTTCAATATCTAATTGTTTAAGTTTTTTTTGAAGTGGCTCAATGCCGTTTTCTTCTAACTCTTTAGTAAGTGATGTTCTTATGGAGGTAGCTACTTCTGGAAAATAATCTAATCCTTTTAAAACGGCATCAACATATAATCCGCTACCGCCAACCATAATTTGAATAGGATTTTTGATAAAAAGTTTTTCTAATTTTGAGAGTGCATCTTTTTCAAATTGCCCGACCGAATATTCTTCAAAAATGCTTCTATTTTGAATAAAATGGTGAGGAGCTGCAGCTAGTTCATTGGTGTCAGGAACAGCCGTTCCAATGGTCATTTCTTTAAAAAACTGACGAGAATCGCATGAAATAATATCACAACCAAAATGTTGCGCTAGTTTTATACTGAGTGCTGTTTTTCCAATAGCGGTTGCGCCTACAATAGTTATTAGTGTATTTTTCATTTAAATATGTAATTTACTTCCGCAATGATTACAATATATAGCATTGTCTTCATGTCCTTCGGTACCACAGTTGGGGCAGGCTTGTGTGTTTAATGATATTTTTGTTTTTACAATTTCAGAACTTACTATTCCTGTTGGAATGGCAATAATAGCATATCCAATAATTACTGTAATACTAGCTATAAATTGACCTATTGCAGTTTGTGGAGCAATATCTCCATAACCAACAGTTGTTAAGGTAACGATAGACCAATAGATGCTTCTAGGAATACTTGTAAAGCCGTTTTCGGCACCTTCTACAAAATACATAACAGCCCCTAAAATAATACATATAATAAGTACAAAGTATAAAAAAACACCAACTTTAGCTTTACTAGCATTCAGTGATTTTATTAATTGATTAGATTCGCCAATGTATCTAGAAACTTTAAGAATTCTAAATATTCTAAGCAGTCTAAAAGCTCTTAAAGCAACTAAGCTATGAGAACCAACTAAAAATAATGATAAGTATTTAGGAACAGTAGATAAGAAATCTACAATACCATAAAAACTAAAAATATATTTTGATGGTTTTTTAATTGATATTATTCTTGCAAAATATTCAATGGTAAATAAAAAGGTTATAATCCATTCAGAAATATTTAATAAATCATGATATTTATTATCAATACTCTCTACACTTTCAAGCATTACTAATAAAATACTTACTAAAATAGCTATTAATAAAACAACATCAAATAATTTACCAGCAGGAGTATCTGCTTCATATATTACTTCATGTAGTTTCTCTTTCCAGTTTTTTACTTCGTTTTTCAAAAAAAAATATATTTAAAAATACTTAAAATAATATTATAATTCTTCTTTAAGATCCCATCGTACTATTTTAACTACTTTATTTTTAAGTAAGTAGTTTTTAATAATGGTTTTAGCTAAGTCGGCACTTTCAATAGCGGTTAACATTGATTTTAGAACAGTAAGTTGATTTTCTTGAAAAGCTAAATTAGTGTAAGCATATCCTAGAACAACATTATTTTCTATTAAAATAACAGCATGTTCTTCTGGTGTTCTTCCTTTATCAATAATTAATAAGTTATCATGATTAAAATTTTTTTCAATTTTTTTACGTTTACGAATAATATTAAATTTAGGTCGTAATTTTACAAGTTCTAAATGATATTTTAGGCGAGTGAATAGTAAATTACCTGTTTCTTCATGAGTAATATGATTAACTCTTTTTATTATTTTTAAAGCCTTAGGGCTATCTTTTAAAAATAATTTATTTACCTCTTGTTTAATATTTTTACCTCTTCCAATATATATAATAACTCCTTGTTCACTATGTATATAAAAGAGGCCTTCTTTTTCAGGTAATTGCTCTAGTATTTTTATATAGCGTTGTTTCTGATGTCTATTGTCAGCATATTTTATAGACTGTTGAATAATAGTTTTATTAATATCTTTTTCTAATAATAATTTAAATAGTTGTACTGTTGCTAAAGCATCTCCGTTAGCTCTATGTCTGTCTACCATAGGGATACCTATAAACTTACATAATTTACCTAAACTATGAGATGGGGCTTCAGGTATTAATTTTTTACTAAGCGCTACTGTACAAAGTGTATTTCTTTGAAAATCAAATCCTAATCGGTTAAATTCTGTACGTAAAATACGATAATCAAAACTCGCATTATGAGCTATAATAATACAGCCTTCCGTAATTTCAATAATTCGTTTAGCTACCTCATAAAATTTGGGTGCATTACGAAGCATTTTACTATTAATACCTGTTAATTTTACAACAAACTCTTGAATTTCTCTCTCAGGGTTTATTAAACTTATAAATTGGTCAACTACTTGATGCCCGTCGAATTTGTGAATAGCAATTTCTGTGATTCCTTCTTCATTAAATTTTCCTCCTGTTGTTTCAATATCTAAAATTGCGTACAATACTTTTTTTTTTAACTGATTACCGTAAATTTAAACAATATAATTTCGAACTCCAAAAATAGCACTACCAATTCTTACCATATTACTTCCGTTTTTTATAGCTAATTGATAATCACCACTCATTCCCATTGATAATATTTTTAAATCAGCATGTTGTTTTTTACTTTGATTAAAGAAGTTTGCTAAACTTAAAAATTCTTCTTGTAATTGTTTTTGATTACCTGTAAAGGTAGCCATTCCCATAAGACCAACAATTTTGATGTTTTGTAGCGCTAAAGTTTCTTCAGCGCTAATAATTGTATTAATTTTATCAAACGATAAACCAAATTTGGTTTCTTCTTTTGCTATACGAGCTTGTAATAAACAGTTAATAACTCTATTATGTTTTTTTGCTTGTTTGTTAATTTCTTTAAGTGTTTTAAAACTATCTACACCATGAATTAGATTAACAAAATGAGCCATGTATTTTACTTTATTACTTTGTAAATGTCCTATCATATGCCATTCAATGTCTTTAGGTAAGGCATCAAATTTAGTAACCATTTCTTGAATTTTGTTTTCTCCAAATATTCGTTGACCAGCATTGTAGGCTTCTTGAATATCTGCAATAGGTTTGGTTTTTGATACTGCAACTAAGGTTACATTTTTTGGAATAGTTTTTTGTATTTCAGTAAGGTTTTCTTTAATTCCTGTCATTATTTCTATATATCAAAATTCATAAATGGTTAAAGCACTTCTTAGTTTAGGCTCAATATAAGTGGTTTTAGGAGGCATTAACATATTGGCATCTACAATTTCTTTTAGTTCTTGTATAGTGGTTGGCAACATTCCAAAGGAAACTTTAAAATTACCATTATCAACTTTTGTTTTTAACTCTAAACTGTCAGACTTATCTTGTGAGTACATTATTTGAGAAGCGTTTCTAATATCTTTAATTCCTAATATAGGATTTAAAATTGTTTGATATAAAATTTGCGCATCTAATTTACTTAAAGCATTTTTAAAATCATATCTTGATTTACGTAAATGTAAGGCATAAAATTCGCCATTTAAATACATACTAAATTGATGTTTCTCTTTGGGTTTGTATAATTCCTGACCTCTATTTTCTATTCTAAAAAAAGTATCTAACTCTATTAAAAACTCATGAGGAGTTAAGCCATTTAAATCTTTTATAAATCTATTAAACTCATAAATGCTTAATTGACTTTCTGGTAATAGGTAACTCATAAAAAAGTTATAATCTTCTTTACCTGTATGCTTCGGATTTTTTTTTGCTAAATTTTTAGCTAGCAAACAAGCCGAGGTAGAGCGATGGTGACCATCGGCAATATAAAGGGTTTCAATAGCTTTAAAAGCCTCTATTACTTGATCAATGTCATTTTTATCATTAATAACCCATAGCAAATGATGATCTTTATCAGTAGTAGAAAATTCATATTCAGCTCTCTTTTGCTTATATTTTGCAACAATTTTATTAATAATGGTGTTGTCAGGGTAGGTGAGTAGCACAGGCTCAGAATTAAAGCCTGTGTTTTTTAAATAATTTTCAAATAAAAGCTCTCTTTCTTTTAAAGTTCCTTCATGTTTTTTTATGGTATTATTATGATAGTCTTCAACAGAGGTTGCACTTATAATACCGCAGAAAGAATTAGTAGCTGTTGTTTTTTGATAAATATAAAAACCAGCAACCTCATCTTGTTTAAAAACCTCATCTTCCTTAAATTCTAAATACCTGTTGTGTACCAGTTTAAAGCGCTGTTCACCACTAATATCTTGTTTGTGATATTTGTACCCAGGATTTATTACGTGTAAAAAACTATACGGATTAAATGCTAGTTTAGCTTCTAGCATTTTTTGGGTATAAATTTCATGAGATTTAGCAGAAACTAAAGCAACTTTATCTCTAGTAGCTCTAACAGCTTTAAACGGTTTTACAATTGCCATTAATAATTTATTTTATACGTGTAAAGAATTGATTATTTTAGTAGCTAGTTCAGTACCTATTTTATGTTGCGCTTCTATTGTATAAGAAGCTATATTAGGGGTTAATGAAAGTTCAGGCTTCATTAATAATTGAATTTCAGGTGTTGGCTGATTTTCAAAAGTATCTAGCCCAGCGTATTTTACTTTACCACTTTCAATAGCATTTATTAAGGCAACCTCATCTACTAAACCACTTTGAGCAACATTTATAAAACCAACCCCATTTTTCATTTTTTTAAATTCTTTAGCGCCAATAACATATCCATCTTGGGTTGCTAAGTGTAAGCTAATAAAATCAGCATCTTTTAAAATTTCGTCAGCACTTGTTAATTCAATTTCAATATCAATAACTTGACCATTGTAAAAATCAACAGGAATTAATAGTGTATTTTGATATTCAACATCAAAAGCAATTACCTTCATACCTAAGCCTAAAGCAAGTTTAGCTACTTGTTGTCCGCTAATATCCATTCCAATGATACCTAATGTTTTTCCTCGTAACTCTGTTCCGTTAGAAAAATGTTTTTTTAAGGTATTAAAACTTACATCACCCTCTAAAGGCATTTCTCTATTTGCTTGGTGTAAAAAACGAGCCATTCCTAATAAGTGAGCAAAAACAAGTTCGGCAATAGCATTAGCACTAGCGTCAGAAATATTTACAACTTGTACACCACATTCTTGAGCATAAATAACATCTATATTATCGTTATTAGTACTTGCATTTGCTATTAATTTTAAGCTAGGGCAATTGTCAATTAACTCTGCATGTATTTGGGTACTATTTTTAATAATAATAGCATTAATACCTTCATCATTAATAAATTTATCTAATTGCTCTTGTGCAACATTAGTTATTATTACTTCAAATCCTGCGTTTTCTAAAGTAGTTTTTCCGCTTTCTAAAATTCCGTCGTTTACTAATATTTTCATTGTTTTTTTATTCAAAAAATCAATATTAAAAACTTAAAAAAATTAGTGTTTAAGTTTTTAATATTGATATATTAATTTATTCGTTCTAACTCTTGCATAACATCTACTAAAGCTTGTACACTATATAGTGGTAAGGCGTTATACATACTTGCACGGTAACCACCAACGCTTCTATGCCCTTCTAAACCATTGATGTTAGCTTGTTTCCAAAGTGTGTCAAATTGTTGTTTTAAAGCTTGGTTTGTTAGCTCAAAAGTGGCATTCATATGGCTTCGATCTTCTTTTGTAGCAGTGCCTTTAAATAAAGGGTTTCTATCTATTTCAGCATATAAAAGTGCCGATTTTTGCTTGTTTACTTTTTCAATAAATTCAATTCCGCCTAAATTTTTTAACCATTCTAGTGTTAACATTGAGGTGTAAATAGCAAAAACAGGGGGGGTATTAAACATGCTTTCCTTATCAATAAAAGTTTGATAATTTAACATTGAAGGAATTTTTCGTGTTACTTTTCCTAAAATAGTTTCTTTAACTACCACAAGAGTTGTTCCTGCGGGACCCATATTTTTTTGAGCACCGGCATATATTAAATCAAATTTAGAAAAGTCTAACTGACGTGAAAAAATATCAGAACTCATATCACATACTAAAGGAGCTGTAGTTTTAGGAAAACTTTTCATTTGAGTTCCATAAATAGTATTATTACTAGTACAGTGAAAATAATCTATATCTGTAGGAATAGTATAGTTTTTAGGAATATAATTAAAATTATTATTACTTGAAGAAGCAACTTCTACAACTTCTCCAAATAATTTAGCTTCTTTAATAGCCTTAGAACTCCATGTTCCTGTATTTAAGTATGCTGCTTTTTTATTTAATAAATTATAGGCAGTCATTAAAAATTGAGCACTAGCACCACCTTGTAAAAATAATACTTTATAACCTTTGTTTTCTAAGCTTAATAGTTCTAAAACTAACCTACGAGCCTTTTCAATAACAGTAACAAAAGGTTTGCTTCGGTGAGAAATTTCAATTAATGAAAGATTATCATCATTAAAATTTATAATAGCCTCAGAAGCTTTTTGTAATACCTCTTGTGGTAAAATACACGGTCCAGCGCTAAAGTTATGTTTTTTCATTACTTATTACATGTTTTAAATAACAAAGGTGCAAAATTTATAAGGAGTTCATCTTTAAATTTCCGATAAAAAAGTTAAGGTATTAATTCCATCGGCATAATCCCACAACTCAGGGTGCTGTGTTTGTCCAAAAGCAATTTCATTGTCAATAAAATTATTAGCAACTACACATTGAATTTGTGCTGTTTCTTGCTTAATTTTAGCTTTTAAACTTTCAGTACTATCGTAGTATTCGTAGAAAATAGAAGCAATTGGCGAGGTGTAACTTTGATCTTCTTTAATCATTAAAAAACCATTTTCTAAAATATCAAACTCGCTCATTAAATACACGGTTTTATTATAATCGTAATTATTAGCATATTTAGCATTGTTAATAATATCTTGTTTATTATACATCCCTTTAAAAAAACATTCAAAATTATAATTTTTAGGTACAAATAATTTTGAAACCGAACGACACCCTAAACCAAAATAACGAAACACATCATCACTTAAATTCTCAAAATCTTGTTTAGTTTCATTACCCGTTAAAACTGCTACTGAATTTCTGCTTTTTCTAATAATATTAGGTTTTCCTTTAAAATAATATTCAAAATAACGTGCTGTATTATTACTACCCGTAGCAATTACGGCATCAAATTTAGGTAGTTTATCTTCTGTAAAGCTAATTTTTCCTTTTAATTCAGGAGCAACATATTCTAAATACTTAGCTAAAAAGGGTAATAAATGTTTGTCGTTAGATGATTGTTTTACTAAAACAGTATGTCCTGAAATTAATACAGATAAAAAATCATGAAACCCTACCAACGGAATATTACCTGCCATAATAATGGCAACTTTTTTAGGGGTATTAGTTCCTAAGTTTTGATTAGCAACCCATTGTTGAATATTTTTTTCAGATAATGCTTTGCTCCAACTTTGGGTAGCAAACAATAAATTATCATTTGTAAACCATTTATTGTTTTCTTCGGCTATTTTTAATTGATGCTTAAAACCATCAAAAAACAATTCGTTATGCTCTATGTTTTCTTTTTTTTCAATTCCTTTTTGAGAAAATTGACTTAAAAAAACACCTAATTTTATAAAAGCTTCAATTCTATTTTGGATTGTATCCATTTATTTTGTTTCTAAATTAATTTGGAACTATTTTTGCAACTGCAAAGTTACAAAACTGAAACAGATTAATTATGGCAATTATAATAACAGATGAATGTATAAATTGTGGTGCTTGTGAACCAGAGTGTCCAAATACAGCAATTTATGAAGGAGCTGATGATTGGAAATATGCAGACGGAACAGATTTAAAAGGAAACGTGGTTTTACCAAGTGGAACAAAAGCTAATGCAGATGAAGATCAAGAACCTATTTCAGATGAAATATATTATATCGTAGCAGATAAATGTACAGAATGTAAAGGTTTTCATGAAGAACCTCAATGTGCAGCAGTTTGTCCTGTAGATTGTTGTGTGCCTGATGATGATAATGTAGAAACAGAGGAGGAGTTGTTAGCAAAACAACGCTTTATGCATAATGAATAATTATATTTTAAATAAAAAAAGTCCTGAGTTTTACTCAGGACTTTTTTTATGATTTTTAAAACATTTTTTTTAAAACAAAAATATAATTAGAAGCTATTTCCCGCTTTTCGCACTCGCTTTTTTTTGAAGAAAAATAAAAAAAGAGCTCAAACAAATGCTTCAATCGGGGCTAAATATTTTTATTAAGTTTAAGTTTTTTAAAGTATGATTTACCGCTACTAAAAATAATAATTAAAAAAGAAGAAAGCCAAAATTTTTACAATTTTGGCTTTCTAGAAAAATAATTAATAAAAACAAAAAACAATTAAAATTGATAATTTATAGACAAGTTAAACATAGTACCTAATTGGCTAAAATGATACCCATCATACGTCATTTGAGAGTAACGTTGATTAAAAGTTATAGCATTAGATTCATTTTGAATTTGTGTTAAACCAGAAGCTGTAATTGTAGTATCATCTATAATTGCTTGTCCGGCAGCATTATTTGCTTTAAAGTTCCATTCAGGCAATACATTTAATATATTATTTATATTTAAAGCAATGGTAATTTTATCTGTTGTGTTAAAGTTTATTCCTAAATCGGTAACAACTTTTGGAGTAAATTCAGTACTTATATTAGGATTTAAATCTCCTTGCTGAAATTTAGTTTTGCCAAAATAAGTATTATTTAAAGATAGTCCAAACTTACCAATATCATAATTAGCTCCTAAAATCCATTTTGTTTCAGGACGTGAGGTAAAGAATAGAGCTTCTTGAGTAGCATTAACTACAGATTGACCTGCATTTTCAATTAAAGAAGGATTTTTTACACTTCCTGTACGCTTGTTTTCAATTGTATAGTTTCCTGATAAGTTTAAACCTAATTTTCCTGAACCTAATTTAATATTCTTTTTACTAACAACAACATCTAATCCAGAAGTTCTGGTGTCAATAGCATTAGCAAAGAAACTAAGGTCTTTAATACCACCATCTCTTAAAACATCATCTAAAGGTGTAGTACCAATATTATTACCGTCACCATCAAAAGCAGTTCCTGTAATTTCAGTACTTAAAATAATTCTATCTTTTACAGCAATATTGTAATAATCTAGCGTAAACGTAATACCATTGTCTAATTTACCACCCAAACCTACAGTTATATTTGTAGATGTTTCAGCATCTAATTTATCTATACCTAATGCATGTGCTTCAGGAGAAACATTATTAACTAAACCACCAACTATAATACCGCCACCACTAAAACTATATTGAGCTTTTTGTGTGTAAATTTGATGTAAAGTAGGAGCTCTAAATCCTGAAGATACAGAACCTCTAGCTGTTAAATTATCATTTAAATTTAATCTAGAACTTAATTTATAAACAAAAGTACTACCAAAATCAGAATAGTTTTCTGCTCTAGCAGTTCCACTTATTAAAAAAGCTTCACTAATATCATAATCTAAACTAAAATAACCACCAAGATTATAACGACTCCAACTACCAGAATTTTCTGGTTGGTTTCCTGCAAAAGAATCTGCTCCGCCACCTGCGTATGACGCTTTTGTACCTTGAATAACTTCAAATAATTCATTTCTAAATTCGGCTCCAAAACCAATACTAACTTTATCAGATAAAATTTTATTAATATCAATGTTACCTACATTATGAGAAAAACTTGTACCTCCTGGATCAAATGATCTTGGGCTGTTTTCTCTGTATAATGATGTAAAGCTAATTTCACCATCATCAACAATATGATTGTTATTAGAGTCAATCCACACTGGGTCAGAAGCTATGTCATTTCTATTATGTGAGTTGTTTACTTTATATGTTTGTGTATTTCCTCCAGTTGTAAAACTTAGGTCAACATTCCAGTCGTTAATTTTAGTTTTTATTCCAATAGTACCATTATAGTCATTTAAATCACCTTCAAAAGTAGGAACATAACCATCATAACCACCTGGGTTAGTAGGATGATTTCCTGGAAAAAAGCTAGCTAAATAAGGCATACTTTCAACAGTTCTCCAATATGGAGTTCTGTAATTAGCAAAAGAGTTTACTTTTTTAAATACGTAAGCCGCATTTCCATATAATTGAGTGTTTTCAGCTATATCTAATCCAAAATTAATATTAAACTTAGAGGCAGCTGTTTCTGGTGATCCATTAATATTACCTGCATCTGGTTTTCTAGCTAAAAATTCTTTAACAACATTCAAGTCAGCACCAAAACCTGTATTACTATCAGCCTCTCCTTCAGCATTTACTTTACCAGGTCTATTGGCTAGTGCAGTTTTAGAAAAATCTATAGTGTAATTAATAAAACCTTTTCCATTTTCTATAGTAGAGCCATTATTTACACTTACACCTAGCATTTCACCATCTCCTTCTGCAGTAATACCAGATCTAAAAGTAGCAGATCCTGGTTTAAAACTGTCTTTTAAAATAATGTTAATAACCCCAGCAATTGCATCTGATCCATATTGAGCAGAGGCTCCATCTCTAAGAACTTCTACAGATTTAATAGCATCAGTCGGTATTCCTGAAATATCAGCACCAGTTTCACCACGTCCAGGTGATGTTTGTGTATATAATAATGCACTTAAATTTTTACGTTTACCGTTTATTAATACTAAAGTTCTACTAGGTCCCATATTTCTAATTTCATAAGGGTCTAGTAATGAAGTTGCATCATTAACAGGGGTTTGTACAGTATTAAAAGAAGGTATTTTATACTGTAAAGCTTTATCGAAAGTAGCTTGTCCTGTAGATTGTAAGTCTTTTGACGACACTACATCTATAGGTAGTGCACTTTTTGTATTACTTCTAGCTGGAGTTCTAGAACCGGTAATAAGAACTTCATCTAATTCTAAACCTTCTTTTAAAATAATTTTTAATGTTTTTTTTCCATTTAGAGTTATTTCTTGAGTTTCAAACCCTGAAAAACTAACAATTAGCGTTGCTCCTTTTTTGGTAGTTAAATTAAATGTTCCATTAAAATTTGAGTTTGTTCCGTTAGCGGTTCCTTTTTCAATAATATTAGCACCCGGTAGTGGTTGGTTTCCACTATCTACAATAGTTCCTGATATTTTTGATTGCGCCCACATAATACTACTGCATAGTATTGTGAATAATAAAAGTGTAATTTTTTTCATAAAACAATATTTAGTTATTATTAGTTTGGTTAATAATTTATTATGAATAGTAAAAAATAAATTATTAGTTATACTATAATAAGGGCAGTAGTAAATTTTTATACTCATTAATTTTAACATTTTTTTATGAAAAACTAACAAAAATTAGTACAGAAGCATATGTTAATTGAAAAGGCTTAATAAGTTATAAAATATAAAAAGGCAGCGCAGTAGGTAAACGTTTAGTTATTTTTAGCTAACAAATATATTTTAAACTGATAAATATCATTTTAATGAATACCCTTTTATTTTACTTTTATGCAAAGTAAAAGGGGGTTAATTAAAATATGTTATATGAAAAAAAATGTTCATTCTATTTCAACTATTGAAGGCATAGGGTCTTCTTACGAAAAACTGTTTAATAAAAGAGGAATATTATTAAGTGAGGATTTAATTGTGTTAAAGCAATCAACTTTAAAAAAACGATTTAAAGGAGAGGGTAAAATTCAAAAAAAACTTAAAGATTTTATTACTCAAGCATTATTTTTAGAGGTAACTAACAATAATCAGTTAGCAGAAGTATTTCAAAAATCAGGTTTACAAGGTTTAGCAGAGTTGTATTCTAAAAAACCTCAAAAATTGGTAGATATTGTTGAGGAAGGAAAAGAGAAGGGGTTAATAAAAAAGAGTATAACTTTAGACGAAGCTTTTGAAATTCAAAAAAAAGCTATTGAAACAAAATTTACGACTGTGTTTTATGGAATTTTAAAAGATAAAAATAATAAAGGAATTGCTAATGCAAATATTTATTTAAATAATAGAGAAACAATAACTAATGAAGAAGGTAAGTTTTTTGTTTCTAGAATAGAATACGGAAAGCATAAAATATTTATAGATGCAAAAGGGTTTAACCAAATTTTATTTATAAAAAACTTTCAATTAACTAAAAAAGTTAGTGATACCATTATTTTAACAAAAGGAGATAAAAAAATAAATAGAAAAAATAGTAATACCATAAACCCTGGAGATAAATTCAAAACTTTAAACTTGGCTATTGATGATGTTAGTGTTAATGATCAATATTACATTACAAAGCTATATAAAAATGGAAGTATTGGTTTAAGATCAATACAACAAAAACAAAACGAAAACGCTATTTATACAAACAAAATTAAAGTACTTCCTGTATTTTTTAAAGAAAAAGATATTGAATTAAAAAATACTTTTGAATGGAACGGAAATAAGTTTGTAAAATTATCAAAAACATTTTTAGAATTAAGAATGTTAACAAATAAAATATAATAGTATGAGTGAGAAATATTATTCTAAATGGGAATTTAATCATGATGGTGAGGGTTGTGATACTTGTCAAGATGCTAGTGGTATATATGATACAGAACCAGATAGGCCACATTTAAATTGTGATTGTGAAATTAGAGAAGTTAATGTTGATGAAGATAATAATATTATTGATGATGTTGATGAAACGGAAGAAATATGTGATGATGTAGTTGATACTACAGTTTGGACAAGTGAAATGTTTGATACATCAAAAAGTGGAGATTATTTTGTTAAAGTTGAAGGCACAATGAGTTCAGATGATTTTTTAGAAATTTTTGAAGATTTATTATTTACTTCTGAGAAAGTAACATATAGTCATGATTCTAAATCTTTTTCGCAGTTAATTAGAGCAGATGAAGTAAGCGGATCTTCCGTAGAGGTAAGAATGACTTGGGATGTAGTTCAGCATCTTTGTATGGAAGAAAAAATGTATGATAATAGTGGTGAGTTGTCTCAAAAGGTAGTTTCAAATGAAGTTATAATTAGCTTTAATAGTATGAGTATTGATTGATTTTGCACAAAAAATAAACATATATCCAATAAATTAATAGGTTTAAATCTGTTAATTTATTGGATAGTTTTTGTATTAATATCTATTATATAAAAAAACACATTAGATAGAATACTATCTAAAAATATAAAGGCAGTATTTCATAAACTGTGTATATGTTTAAAAATTAATCTATTTTATTTTTCTGTTAATTTTATTGAAATAGGAAGATGATCGCTAAAACCATTGGTATTATATTTTTTATCAGAAACCTTAAACCTTACAGGAACTTTATATTTACCTTTAAGCATGCCTTTAAATACTTCAATTTTAGCAGTTTCACTTCCAATTTGAATATTACTATTAGAAAATAAAAGTCCTTTTGAAACTAAAATTTGATCGAGAATACTCGAATTAGAGCCATATACATAAGTTCCTAACCTATTTCCTGCCAATTCCCACATTAAATTATATAAGTATGGGTTTCTGCCTGCTTTAACTTTTTCAAGATTATTTGTTGAAAGTGCGTATTCTGTTAAAGACCTGTCAAAAGGCTCATCATTAAAATCACCCATTACTATTATCGGTACCTTATCACCAAGTATTTCTTGTATTCGCATAACCCAGTAGCTTAATGTTTCGGCAGATATAATTCTATAAGGTTCAGATTCAAATTTACCAGCCATTCTAGAAGTCCAATGGTTTAGTAATAAAACTAAATCATTCCCTTTTTTAGTCTCAAATTCTACTTGTAAAATATCTCTTGTCGGAGATCGTTTTGTTATTCTATAAGTAAAAATTTTATTTTCACCATCTAGTTGTTTAATTTTATATTTATTAGAATCATGTATAACTCCAATATCAATACCTCTTTTATCATCTGTATTATGATGAATTACGTTATAGTTTCTATGAGGTAATAGTATATTTAATATTTTAGATAATTTTTCAAGAACAAAAAGGTTTTCTATTTCACATAATCCATAAATATCAGACCCTTTTTTTTGATTCATCTGTATCATTACCGAAGCAAGGTTATTTAGTTTTTTTTCAAGTAAAGTACTATTCCAATACTTTAATTCTTTTGCTAAGGTTTTTGCTAACCATTTAGGTCTTCTTGACGAAGTTTTTATATCAAATAAATTTTCTACATTCCACCAAGTTATATAATGTTCTATCATTTGTGTTATAATTAGCGCGTTTAATATTGTAAAAATATTAGTTATAATTTAATAAAGAATGAGTTTAATAATAGTTAAAGTTACTTAATGTTTTTGAGTTTTTGGTATTAACCAACCTAAAATAAGTTGCTTTTTTAGCTCTTAAAAAGTTTATTTTTTTAATATAACTTTTTAGTCAACCTAATTTAAGTATATTTTGCGTTTTTTGATAAAATAATTGTAGGTAGTAAAAATGAAGGTTTATAATACACTTGTTTTTATTACTTAGAAAAACATATATTAAAACATAATAAATAGAGTAGAAGTAACAACTTATTTAATGATAAGAATTTTAATTTTAGAAAAAAAATAAGGAAGTTTACGTTTATGATAACGAAAATATAAAAAAGGGGGGGACTTAGATAAATAATTTATTTTTTAATATTTTTTTGTTTTTGTATAAGTTTATCTTCTAGTTTTTTCCATTCAAAATTTACTTTTTCATCTGAAAAAGTAAATTCTTTATTGTGCAGTGCTATAATAATATCTTTAGCTTCCTCGACTAATTTCTTTTTATCAGGATTATTTGTTAACCAAGAGCTCCAAAAAGAGGAATTGTCATTTAACATTGAGTTTAATGCCCAATTTTTAAAAGAATCATCATTTAAAAAATCATTAATAGTATGGTTTGTTTTATTTATCATCAATAATTTATATTTAAAACATTTGTTCATATTAATTATAAGCATATATATTATAATATATACTCTGTTTTGAAACACAAATTTAGGAATTAAATAATTGTAATATTTTAATTTCCTCCCTTAAACCCTTTATAGCCTTGTGAATATTATTTACTACACTTTGATAATTTATACCCATTATTTCAGATATATCTTGGGTTTTAAGCTCACAATTATATTTTAAATACAGTACCTCTCGTTGTCTATTAGGAAGTTTATTAAGTAAAATATGTAAATTTTTATTTTTAAAATCATTAAACTCTTTGTTAGTAAGTAATTCTTCAGGACTAGATTGAATATCAACAATATTTTCGTTAATATCTCTTACCATATGAATTTTCTGTTTTTTTTGAAGTATTTTTATAATAAATCTTCTGTAAGAAGTGAATAAATAAGGAGCAATAACATTTAAATCACTTAAGTTTTCTCTGTGTTCATATAAATACATAAAAAACTCTTGAATAGAATCTTCGGTTATAACTTTATTCCCAGAAATTTTTAAGCCATAGTTATATAAACTAGTATAGTATTTTTTAAAAAGTACACCATAAGCCTTTAAATCACCATCTTTTAATAAACTCCATAAAATTTTTTCAGACGTTTTTTTCATAAAAAAAAGCAAGTGTTTTGATTAACGTTTTTAAATATAAATAAAAATAGTTTAATAAAATTAACTTTTCAGTTATAAAAATAATAATTCAATATCAAATAATTCACTAAAATTCAAAGCAAACAAGTATATTTGCAAACGCAAATTTTCAATAAAATAATAGTATGAAAGCTGGAATTGTAGGATTACCAAACGTAGGGAAATCAACATTATTTAACTGTTTATCAAATGCAAAAGCGCAAAGTGCTAATTTTCCGTTTTGTACAATAGAACCTAATATAGGGGTGGTAAACGTACCAGATCCAAGAATTCAGGTTTTAGAAGGTATGGTAAATCCTGAAAGAGTAATGCCAGCTACAGTAGAAATTGTAGATATTGCTGGTTTAGTAAAAGGAGCAAGTAAAGGAGAAGGTTTAGGAAACCAATTTTTAGCTAATATTAGAGAAACAGATGCCATTATTCACGTATTGCGTTGTTTTGATAACGATAATATTATTCATGTTGATGCATCTGTAGATCCTATTAGAGATAAAGAAACTATTGATATAGAATTACAATTAAAAGATTTAGAAACAGTTCAAAAACGTTTAGAGCGTGTAAAAAGAACAGCTAAAACTGGTAATAAAGAGGCACAAATAGAGTTAGAAATTTTATTAAAAGTAGAAGAAACTCTATTAAAAGGTGTTTCAGTAAGAGCCATTAATTTTTCAGAAAAAGAACAAGAAATTGTACAATCATTACAGTTTATTACCTCAAAACCAGTATTGTATGTTTGTAATGTAGATGAAGGTTCAGCAGTTAATGGAAATAATTACGTTACTGCAGTAAAAGAAGCAGTAAAAGACGAAAATGCAGAAGTAATTGTATTAGCAGTTGGTACAGAAGCTGATATTACTGAATTAGATGATTACGAAGAGCGTGAAATGTTTTTAGCTGACATTGGTTTAAAAGAAGCAGGAGCCTCTGTTTTAATTAGAGCAGCTTATAAGTTATTAAATTTACAAACTTATTTTACAGTAGGAGTTAAAGAAGTACGAGCTTGGACCATTAATATTGGAGATACCGCACCACAAGCAGCAGGGGTTATTCATACCGATTTTGAAAAAGGATTTATTAGAGCAGAGGTAACAAAATACGATGATTATGTTACTTTAGGGGGTGAGCAAAAAGTAAAAGAAGCAGGTAAATTAGGTATTGAAGGAAAAGAGTACATTGTACAAGATGGCGATATTATGAATTTTAGATTTAACGTTTAATATATTTATTAGGGCGTTCGAGCGGGCTTTCACTACTCGCTTTTTTTAAGAAAAATAAAAAAGAGCTCAAACAAGCCGTTCAATCCCTAACGCAAAACTATAAACGCTGTTGATTTTTCAATAGCGTTTTTTTGTACCTTTCAAGTAATTATTAAGCATAAAAATATGTGTATGCAATTAGAAAAATCAACACTTCAACTTTTAGAAAACTTACAACAAAATAATAATCGCGATTGGTTTGCAGCCCAAAAAGAAACCTTTACTGAAGCCCAAAACAATGTTAAAAATTTTTATTTTAAAGTGCAAGAAAACTTAGAAAAACATGATGAAATTGATAAGTTTAAACTGTTTAGAATTTATAGAGATGTTCGTTTTTCAAAAGACAAAACACCTTATAAAACACATTTTGGAGGTTCTTTTTCACGAAAAGGAGTAGCATTAAGAGGAGGTTATTATTTACAAATTCAACCAAAAAAAAGTTTTTTGGCAGGTGGTTTTTGGCAACCTAACAAAGAAGATTTGTTACGCATAAGAAAAGAAATAGCAATGGATGCGTCAGAATTCAGACACATTTTAAACGCCCCTCAATTTGTGAAAAACTTTGGAACTAAATTTGAAGGCGACGAATTAAAATCAACACCAAGAGGTTTTGATAAAAACCATCCTGATATTGATTTATTACGAAAAAAAGGATTTGTAGCCGTTCGTAATTTTACAGATAAACAAGTATTGTCTGAAAATTTTTTATCAGAAGTTAATAGCTCTTATAAAGCTTTACGTCCGTTTTTTAATTTAATGAGTGATGTGCTAACTACTAATTTAAACGGAGAATCATTACTTTAAAAATTAATTTTTGATTTGTTTTTGGAGCATATTTAAAATTTCATCAAAAAAATATTACATAAATAAAGAAATTGAATGCGTCAACCTAAATTTAGTTCAGGTTCAAGTACTTACTTGCCGTGGTTTTTCTGTTGATTCAATGTTGAACTAAATTTAGTATAGCATTTATCTTTTTTAAAAAATAGGTTCTTTAAAATTTAAACAAACTCTTAAAACAGGTGTTTAGTTTTTATTTAAACGATGTTTCATTTCTTTTTTTAAATATAAATAAGTAACCAAGGTAGCTAAAATATCAGCAATAGGAAAAGATATCCAAACCCCGTTTAATCCATAAAATTTAGGTAAAATATATACCAGCGGAATTAGAAAAAAACCTTGTTTTAATAACGTTAGTAACAAAGCTGGTAAAGCTTTGCCGGCAGCCTGAAAATACGCAGATCCAATTAATTGAAGCGTAATTACAGGAGTTGCCAAAAATGTTATAATTAAAGCATCAGAGGTAAGTGTAATTAATTTTTTATCATCAGTAAATAAACTAACTAATTGATTAGGAAATAGCATTATTAAAATAAAAATAAAGGTGGCTATTGCGGTACCATATAAAATAGCCATTCTTATAACTTCCTTTACTCTTAACCAATTACTAGCGCCATAATTATAGCCAGCAATAGGTAAAAAACCTTGCGTAACACCTAGTACAGGAAATAATGAAAACATCATAATTCGGTTAATAATTCCGTACATAGCTATAGATGTTTCTCCACCGTATTTAAACAGTGTATAGTTTAAAATAATAATTAAAAAACTAATAGTTCCTTGTCTAATAACCGTAATACCACCTAATTCAATAATTTCTTTTAAAATAGAAAAATCAATACTAAAATATGATGGAATAATTTTTAACTCGGTATTTTTTGATAGAAAAAACCATAAAATAAAACTTCCACTAACCATATATGAAATAGAAGTAGCTAAACCTGCCCCGAACATTCCTAAGTCCATAAATTTAATAAAAATAATATCTAAAAAAATGTTTGCAAACGCAGGTAATATCATGGTAAACATAGCATAGTTAGGTTTACCAACAGCTCTAATTACAGGGTTTCCCATCATAGCAAAGGCTAAAAAAGGAACCCCCCATATAATAACATTAAAATACTCGGTAGCTGGACCAACAATACTACCTTTTGCTCCAAATAATTGTAAAATAGGAAGGTGAAAAAAAGTACCCATTATTACAAATAAGAGCGATAAAACAATAGTCAAACTAATTTGATTGCCAAATACTTTAAGAGCCTTAGTAGTATTATTTTCGCCAAAAGCTCTAGAAATAATAGAACTACCACCAATTCCAATACCCATTCCTATTGATGATATTAAAAAAGCAATAGGTAAAACCACTGTAACAGCAGCAATTGCCATTACGTTAATCCATTGACCTACAAAAATAGTATCTACAATCATGTTTAAAGACATAACAAGTATTCCTATAGAAGCTGGTATTGCTTGCTTTAACAAAAGCTTGTTTATTTTTTCGGAGCCAAAATTGGTGGTAATTTTATTCATAAATAATTTTAAAGATTCAAAGATCATCAATAGTAAGTTGCTTTAAAAAAAACAACAGTTAATTTAAGTAATAATTAACATCATTCATGTAGTTTTGCGCCCATGAATTTTTACGAAAAAAAATATATTGTTACCAAAAACGAAATTGATGAATATAACCATGTAAACAATGTGGTGTATGTTCAATGGATGCAGGAGGTGTCTATGGATCATTGGTTATTACTAATAAAAAATGTACCAACACCTGATTATGTATGGTTTGTTATTAGGCATGAAATTGATTATAAAGGACAAGGTGTTTTAGGTGATGAAATAACTGTAAAAACATGGGTTGGTGCTATTAAAGGTATAAAATCAGTTCGGCATTTTGAAATATACAAAAAAGCTACTTTATTAGTAAAATCACAAACCACTTTTTGTTTGTTAGATGCAAAAACACAAAAACCAAGAAGAATTACTAAAGAAGTTACAAACTTACTTTTAGGCCAAAAATAAGCAATATATTTGCACATTATAAATATAGATAATGACAACATTTACAGCGTTAGGAATACATAACAAATACGTTCAAGGACTAAAGGAGTTAGGAATAACAAAACCTACTGAGGTGCAAGAGCAAACAATACCTTATTTATTACAAAACAACTCAGATTTTATAGGGTTAGCACAAACAGGTACTGGTAAAACGGCTGCTTATGGCTTACCTGTATTACATAAAATAGATGCTTCAAAAAACACTACACAAGCATTAATATTATCACCAACAAGAGAGTTGGTACAGCAAATTAAAAAGCAATTATTCAAATTTACAAAATATGTAGATGATAAAATTTTTGTAGAAGCGGTGTATGGTGGTGAAAAAATAGACCGTCAAATAAATAATTTAAAACGAACTACCCATATAATTGTAGCCACTCCTGGGCGTTTAATAGATTTAATCGAAAGAGGAGAGGTTGATTTAAAAAATATTAAAACATTAGTACTTGACGAGGCGGATGAAATGTTAAGTATGGGGTTTAAATTAGAGTTAAATCGCATTTTAAAATACACTTCAGGAACTAGAAAAACTTGGTTATTTTCAGCAACAATGCCTGAGGAAATAAGAAGTATTGTGAAAAAATATATGGATCCTTCAGCTAAAAAAGTTGAGGTCAATAAAAATACATTGGTAAATGCAAATATTACTCATCAATTTGTACAAACCACTATTCCTGAAAAAGTTGATGTAATTGTTAAGTTTTTAGAAAAAAGACATACTGAAAGAGGTATTATTTTTGCTAGAACAAAAGCAGGTACTCAGAAGCTAACAAGAGCCTTAGAGGACGAAGGGTTTTCGGTTGCAGCTTTAGAGGGTGATATGCAACAAAAAGAGCGCGATAAAGTAATGAGAGCTTTTAAAAATGAGAGCCTTCAAATTTTAGTATCAACAGATGTTGCTGCAAGAGGTATTGATGTACAAAATTTAGGATTTGTAGTACATCATCAATTACCTGAAAAATTAGAGTACTATACACATAGAAGTGGTAGAACTGCTAGAGCTGGTAAAAAAGGTGTTTCGTTAGTGTTAATTCTTAATAATGAACGAAATAACATTAAAGAGGTAGAAAAAACATTACAAATACAGTTTTCAGAAATAAGTATCTAAGTGAATATTATTTATACCCTTGATATTGTAGGAACTTTTGCATTTGCTATAAGTGGTGCATTGGTTGCAATGAAAAAAAGCTTTGATTTATTTGGAGTTGTTATTATAGCTTTCGTTACCGCTGTTGGTGGTGGTATGATGAGAGATGTTTTAATTAATGCACATCCAATAAACTGGATTAGTGATCTTAATTATGTATGGACTATTTTAATAGCAGTAGGATTTACATTTTTATTTAGAAGTAAAATAGCACCACTACGTAAAACCATGTTTTTATTTGATACAATTGGTATTAGTGTATTTACATTATTAGGTCTTGAAAAAGGATTAGCTTATAATTTACATCCTTTTTTAGCCCTAATTATGGGAATGGTTTCAGCTGTTTTTGGAGGAGTTTTAAGAGATGTACTAACTAGAAAGGTTCCGCTAATTTTTAAAAAAGAAATTTATGCTTTTGCTTGTTTAGGTGGAGGATTAGTATATCTTATATTAGCAAATTTTAATATAAATAAAGATCTTCACTTTGTAGTGTCAGCAGCCGTTGTTTTTATAATAAGGTCAATTGCTGTTAAATATAAATTAGAATTACCAAAAGTAAAAAATGATGCATTAGGTAAATAGCTTAGAGGTTTAAAAAAAAAAATAATTAATTTCTATAAAAATAAGTATTTAGTATTTAAGCTAAATGTTACAAATAAAACCTCTTTTTAAGAGGTTTTATTTGTAACTAAAGTTACCTATTTAAATAAAAGTACTTTGTATTTTTATACCATATATATGGTATAAAAATTAAGATATGGAAGACATGCTTTTTTACGATAGATTGCAATTTGCATTTACTATTACATTTCATTATATATTTCCACAATTAACAATGGGGTTATCATTGTTAATTGTTTATTTTAAATGGAGGTATTTAAAAAATAATATTGAAGATTATAATAATGCTGCAAAATTTTTCATGAAAATTTTTGCTATTAATTTTACCATGGGGGTTGTAACAGGAATTCCAATGGAGTTTCAGTTTGGTACAAATTGGGCTAAATTTTCAGAGTTAACAGGCGGAATTATTGGGCAAACATTAGCAATGGAAGGAATGTTTTCTTTCTTCTTAGAGTCGTCATTTTTAGCACTTTTTATTTTTGGAGAAAAATTAATGGGGCAAAAATTGCATTTTTTAACAGGTTTTTTAGTGTTTTTAGGTTCTTGGGCAAGTGGCTGGTTTATTTTAGCAACCAATGCGTGGATGCAGCATCCTGTTGGTTATGAAATTTTAGAAAACGGAAAATTTGTACTCACTAACTTTTCAGCATTGTTTAGTAACCCTTGGCTTTTACCAGCTTTTTTACATAATCAGTTAGCGTCGGTTGTTACATCTTCATTTGTAATGGCCAGTATAGGTGCTTTTTATATTTTAAGAAATAAACAAATTTCATATGGAAAATTATTTTTAAAAACAGGTGTTATTTTTGGTTTGATAGCAAGTGTTTTAGTAGCTTTTCCTACAGGAGATTGGAATGCTAAAAATGTAGCAAAATATCAGCCAGCATCTTTTGCAGCTATGGAAGGAATTTTTAAAACTGAAAAAGCAGGAGCTGAAATTGTATTGATAGGGCAACCTAATATGGTTGAGAAAAAATTAGATAATAAAATAGCGGTACCTAATATATTGAGTTTTTTAACTTATCAAGAGTGGGATAAACAAATTTCAGGTATGGATCAGTTTAAAAAAGAAGAATTACCTGATAATATACCAGCTCTATATTATTCATATCACATAATGGTAGGTTTGGGAACCATATTTATGGCAGTTACGGCGTTAGCTCTTTTTCTTTTATGGCGAAAAAAGCTATATACATCAAAGGGGTTACTTTGGGTTATTATGTTTTTAGTTCCTTTTCCTTATATAGCTAATATTACAGGTTGGTATACTGCTGAGTTAGGTAGACAGCCATATTTAGTATATGGATTATTAAAAACAAGTGATGGTATTTCACCAACAGTTTCATCAGGTAATACATTATTTACTTTATTAGGTTTTGTAGCTTTATATATGTTACTAGGTTTATTATTTTTAGTATTGGTAGGTAAAACTATAAACGAAGGTCCAACCCCTCAAAAACATTAATTATGGAAATATTTTGGTATGTAATAATAGCAGTGGTGCTAGTTGTATTTTTTATTTTAGATGGATACGATTTTGGAGCAGGAATTATTCATTTATTTTTTGCAAAATCAGAAAAAGATAAAGAGGTTATAGCAAAATCGGCAGGGTTATTTTGGGATTCTAATGAAGTTTGGTTAGTAGCTGCAGGCGGTATGCTTTTTATGGCTTTTCCAACTTTTTATGCTTCGGTTTTTAGTGGTTTTTATTTGCCTTTAATTATTGTTTTATGGTTAATTATTTTTAGAGCTATAGGGTTAGAGTTTAGAAGTCAGTTTAGTTATAAAATGTGGAAAGATATTTGGGATGTTTCTTTTGGTGTTTCAAGTTTATTATTAGCCTTATTTTTTGGTATTGCCTTGGGTAATATAATTAGGGGTGTAAATTTAGGGGGTGTTATAAATGGAGTATCAACTTATGAAGGGCATTATTTTTTCTTACCCTTGTGGGATAGTAGTTTTAGTCCATTAAGTGAAACGCCTGGAGTTATTGATTGGTTTACTATTATTATAGGTTTAATAGCAGTTGTTACTTTAGCAATACATGGTGCAAATTGGATAATTTTAAAAACTAATTCTACCATAAATATAAAGCTCAAAAATATTGTTTTTAAATTAAATATAATGTTAACTCTACTAACATTATTTTCATTAATTATTTGGCAAATTGTAAACCCTAATTCATTAAATAATTTTATTAATACACCTTATTTATTAATTTTTCCAATTATTTATATAACAGGATTGGTTGGGTTATTTTTTATCCGTAGAATTAAAAAAGAAATTTATGCATTTGGTTTGTCATCGTTGTTAATTTTAGGAGGAATTACCTCTTCATTAGCTTCACTATTTCCAGTTATATTACCATCTATAAATAACCATAATGAGTCTTTAACTATCTATAATACTGTAACCTCTAATTACGGACTGTCTGTTGCTATAATTTGGGGGGCTATAGGTTTTGTTTTGTTGTTTATTTATATGATTATTCAAAAACGATTGATGGGAGGAAAGATAGATAAAATCGATTATGGACATTAATAAATATTAATATGACAGAAACACTAATTTCATTAATAAGTATTTTGGTTGGTATTATTGGTGCAAATAGTATGGCTTTAATATTCAAAAAATATTCTTTTGGTATTATAGGAAATACTATTGCAGGTGTTTTCGGAAGTATATTTTTTATTAAGTTTTTAGGTAAATTAGGCTTTAATCCACAGGCAATAGCGCAAAACGGTTCGTTTGAAATAGTGTTGTTTATTATTAATATTTTGGTTTCTTTTCTTGGTGGTTTTTTTGCTTTAATTGCTATTAATTTTTTAAAAATGAAATTAAATAAATATTAAATAGTTGATTTTTTTAGTAGATTATAGTTTATCTATTGATATTTATAACAATGTAATTTTAATAAAAATAATTAAACAGTATTCTGTTTAATTATTTTTTGTAAGTTTGTTAACTATTTAGTTTAACCATTTAGTTAGTTATGAAAAGAGTAAAAGATAAAAACACCGAAGTTTTAATATTAGAAGCAGCAAAGAGTATTTTTCAAACTAAAGGAATGGTTGGAGCACGTATGCAGGAAATAGCAGATAAAGCAGGTATTAATAAAGCAATGCTTCATTATTATTATAAAAATAAACAGTTACTTTTTGAGGCTGTTTTTAATAATGCTTTTTCATTATTAGCTCCACAATTAAATATGATTTTAAATGATAACTCATCTATTGAAGAAAAAGTCAAAAAATTTACATTTAATTATATTTCATTTATAGTTGAACACCCTTATTTACCTAATTTTATTCTTCAAGAGTTGAATAGAAATCCAAATTTTATATTAAAAATGCAAGAAAAAGAAGGGTTTCCTACTCTCGAAAAATTTAAAAAACAGGTAGATCATGAAATTAAAAAAGGAATTTTAAGGCCAATTTGCGCAACACAGTTGTTTATAAATATAATGTCACTAAATATTTTTCCTTTTGTAGGCAAGCCTTTAATTATGGCTTTTACTGATACTAAAAATGATGATTATGATAATCTTATTGAAAATCGTAAAATAGAAGTAGCTAACTTTATTATTAATGCAATAAAAAATTATTAAAAATGAAACAGTTATATATTTTGATTCTTTTTGTGACATTGCCAAGTTTAGCCCAAGAAAGTATTCATTTAAAAGAATGTCATAATTTGATAGCTAAAAATTATCCTTTAGCAAAGCAAAATAAATTATTAGCTTCACAAAATAAATTAGAATTAGCAGTAATTAATACAATAAAATTACCGAAATTTAACTTAGATGCACAAGCAACATATCAATCTGATGTTATTAAAATTCCGACACCAAATTTACCAGTAAATTCTCAAAATAAAGATCAATACCGTGCAACAGTATCAGTACATCAATTAATTTATAATGGAGGAGTAACAAAGGCAACCTTAAACTTAAAAACAGCCGAATTAAAAAGTAAACAAAAACAAATTGAAGTTACTTTATATAAATTAAAAGAAGAGGTAAATGAACTTTATTTTTCAATTCTTTTGTCCGAAGAAAAAAATAAATTATTAGAAGAAAAAAAAAGGTATTTAGAAGCTAAGTTAAGAGAAGTAGAATCTGCCGTAAAACATGGTGTTTTATTACCTTCAACAGTTAATGTTTTACAAACAGAACTGTTAAAAATAGCGCAGCAGTTTATTACTATAAAAAGTAATAAATTAGAATTAATTGAAACACTATCTAGTTTAATAGGTAAAAAATTAACAAAAACAACCTTGTTTACCGTTCCTTTATTTGAAGTTGAATTAGATAGCATTATTAGTAGGCCTGAGTTAGCATTATTCAAGCTTAAAAAAGCAGAAATAGATAAGTCTATAACATTAATTTCAAAACAAAATACACCAAAAATTAACGGTTTTGCTACTGGTGGATATGGTAATCCTGGATTAAATATGTTAGATAATTCTTTTCAAACTTTTTATACGCTTGGGGTAAAACTACATTGGAATTTTTTTGATTGGAACTCTACAAAAAAACAAAGGGAATTAACAGCTATTAATAATGATATTATAACTAATCAAGCAGAAATTTTTAAATTAAATACACGTATTAAATTAAATAAATATCAAAAAAAAATAGATGAAATTAAGGAGCTTATAAGTTCAGATATAACTATTATAAAATTACGAAAAGATGTGTTAAAAGCAGCAAGTATACAACTAGAAAATGGAGTTATTACAGCATCAGCTTACATTACAGAATTAGTTAATTTATTTGAAGATGAAAGTAATTTTATAAAGCATAAAATAGAGTTACAGTTAGCAAAAGCAAATTATAATATTATTAAAGGTGAATAAAAATAGTTACATGAAAGATTATAAATATTTAACAAGTATACTTATAGTGATTATTAGTTTTTTTTCTTGTAAAAAAGAGAATGATAGAGCTGCAGGTTATGGAAATTTTGAAGCAACAGAAATTACTATTTCTGCTGAAAACAATGGTAAAATAATGCAATTTAATGTCAATGAAGGAGAACTGCTTAAAAAAAATCAATTTATTGGATATATAGATACTATTCCATTAGCTTTAAAACGTGAGCAACTAATAGTATCTAGAGCTATAATAGGTTTAAAATCAAAAGGTATTTTATCACAAATTAATATTTTAAATGCTCAATTAAAAGTAGCAAATACAAATAGAAAACGTATTGAAAACCTTATTGTAGGAAAGGCAGGTATACAAAAACAATTAGATGATATTTTAGGAGAAATAAATATTTTAAAGAAAAAAATAAGAAGTATTCAAATTCAAAATGCTCCTGTTATAAATGAATTAAAAACAATCACTGTTCAGTTAAAACAAATTGATAATCAAATAACAAAAAGTAAAATAATAAATCCTGTAGAAGGAACTGTTTTAACTAAATATTCTGAGCCTAATGAAATTACCCTTTTTGGTAAACCTCTTTATAAAATAGCTGATTTAAATACTATGCTATTACGTGTGTATGTTAGTCAAACACAATTAGCGTCTATTAAAATAAGGCAAGAGGTAACGGTTAAAATTGATGATGTTAACCAGATGAAATCATATAAAGGAATTATTAATTGGATTGCCTCAGAGGCAGAGTTTACTCCAAAAATAATTCAAACAAAAGAAGAGCGAATAGCATTGGTTTATGCAGTTAAAATTGCTGTTAAAAATGATGGAAGTCTTAAAATAGGAATGCCTGCAGAAATGTGGATAAATGATAAATAATGAGTATTGTAGTTAACAACATATCAAAATCATACAAAAGTGTAAAAGCATTACAAAACATTTCCTTTAAAGTAGATAAAGGAGAACTATTTGGGTTAATTGGTCCCGATGGAGCAGGAAAAACAACATTATTTAGAATATTAACTACACTTTTAATTGCTAATAAAGGAAACGCAAGTGTTGCTGGTTTTGATGTTATTACCGAGTATAAAAAAATTAGAAATAGTGTTGGGTATATGCCAGGCAAATTTTCATTATATCAAGATTTAACTATTGAAGAAAATTTAATTTTTTTTGCTACTATTTTTGGAACTACTGTAGAAGAAAATTATAACTTAATTGAAGAAATTTATATTCAAATAGCTCCTTTTAAAAATCGTAGAGCCGGTAAATTATCTGGCGGAATGAAACAGAAATTAGCTTTATGTTGTGCTTTAATTCATAAACCTAAAGTATTATTTTTAGACGAACCAACCACAGGCGTTGATCCGGTTTCAAGAAAAGAATTTTGGGAAATGTTAAAGCGTTTACAACAAAAAGGAATTACCATTTTAGTATCTACACCTTATATGGATGAAGCTGCTTTGTGTGATAGGATAGCCTTAATTCAAGAAGGAAAAATTTTACATGTTGATACACCAAAGGCTATTGTAAACTATTACCCAAAGGTAATATATAATATAAAGGCTCATAATATGTATCAACTAATAAATAATTTAAATGATTATGAATTTAAGTATAGTGTATATCCTTTTGGTGAGTTTGTACATTATACTGATAATAGATCGATTTTTAATACGAATGATTTACTAACGTATTTAACCTCAAAAAAATTATTGGATATTTATATAGAAAAAACAGTTCCTTCTATCGAAGATACTTTTATGGAATTGGCTACACAATAACTTGGTTAAAATTTTTTAAAATAAATTATGAATACAAAAAATGTTATAGAGGTAGTTGGTTTAACTAAAGTTTTTGATGATTTTATAGCTGTTAACAGTATATCTTTTGATGTTAAAAAAGGAGAAATATTCGGGTTTTTAGGTGCAAATGGTGCAGGAAAAACTACAGCTATTAAAATGTTAATAGGTATTTCAAAACCAACATCAGGAAAAGCTCAAGTTGCAGGTTTTAATGTGTTTACGAATGCTGAAGATATAAAGAAAAATATTGGATATATGAGTCAGAAATTTGCGTTATATGATGATTTAACAGTAAAAGAAAATATAACATTTTTTGGAGGTATTTATGGGTTGTCAAGAAAATTAATCAAAGAAAAAACAACTATTTTAATTGATGAATTAGGCTTACATAATGTAGCCAATAAATTAGTAGGTTCTTTACCATTAGGTTGGAAACAAAAATTATCATTTTCAGTAGCGTTACTTCACAACCCAAAAATTGTTTTTTTAGATGAACCAACAGGGGGGGTAGATCCTATTACAAGACGACAGTTTTGGGGCATGATTTATAAGGCTTCAAGTCTAGGTACTACAGTTTTTGTAACAACACATTATATGGATGAAGCTGAATATTGTGATCGTGTTTCTATTATGGTTAATGGAAAAATAGCAGCGTTAAATACTCCTAAAAAATTGAAAGAACAATTTAAAGCTAAAAATATGAATGAGGTATTTTTAAAGTTAGCACGTGCATAAAAATATAGTAATAACATTTATTTATAAATAAAAATTAGCCAATAAAATAATAGGTAGGTATATGAAAAGGTTTATAGGTTTTGTTAAAAAAGAATTTTATCATATTTTCAGAGATAAACGTTCTTTATTTATTCTTTTTGGCATGCCAATAGCACAAATTATGTTATTTGGTTTTGCTATTACTAATGAAATAAATAATGTAACTATTGCAGTTGTAGATAATTCTAAAGATATAATAACACAAGAAATTATTAATAAAATAGGCGCTTCAAAATACTTTAGTATTGATCAATTTGTTGAAAATGAAGCTTCTATTGAAGAGGTTTTTAAAAAAGGAAAAGTAAAAGCTGTTTTAAATTTTGAGAAAAATTTCAGTAAAAAGTTAATAAATAATAATAAAGGAATTGTTCAGGTTATTACTGACGCTACTGATCCAAATACAGCCAATACTATAAGTAATTACGTAAATTTTATTATTCAGCAATATCAAAAAGAATTAAATAAAAGTAATGCTTTGCTTTATCAAACGGTACCACAAACTAAAATGATATACAACCCCACTTTAAAAAGTGTATACATGTTTGTACCTGGTGTAATGACTATTATTTTAATGTTAGTTTCTGCAATGATGACATCTATTTCTATAACAAGAGAAAAGGAGTTAGGTACAATGGAAATTCTTTTAGTTTCTCCTATAAAGCCAATTCAAGTTATAGTTGGTAAAGTATTTCCGTATATATTTTTGTCTATTATTAATGCTATTGTTATTGTAATATTAAGTGTTTTTGTTTTTAAAATGCCTATTGAAGGAAACTTATTCTTATTAACATTTGAAAGTATTTTATTTATTGTTACAGCATTGACTTTAGGTATTTTAATTTCAACTATTTCAGCAACACAACAAACAGCAATGATGATTTCATTAATGGGGTTAATGTTACCTGTTATATTACTATCGGGTTTTATTTTTCCTATTTCAAGTATGCCTTTACCGTTACAAATTATAAGTAATATTATACCAGCAAAATGGTTTATTATTATAATTAAAGGAATTATGTTAAAGGGTGTGGGAATAGAATTTATTTGGAAAGAAACTTTAATTTTAATAGCAATGACATTGTTTTATATTGGTTTAAGTATAAAAAAATATAAAATTAGATTAGAATAAAAAACTAAAAAACATATTTAACTACTAGAATAGTGTTTTGATTTACAACTATGAAAATAATTTTATATATTATACAAAAAGAGTTCAAGCAAATTTTTAGAAATAGAGGTATGCTTCCTATTATTTTTATATTACCATTATTACAGCTTGTTATTTTATCAAATGCAGCTACATTTGAGGTTAAAAATATTAAATATGGTTATATTGATTATGATAATACTTCAACGTCAAGAGCATTGATAGAAAAATTTAATGCTACTTCCTATTTTAATACTGGAGTAAAATTTTCATCTCAATTATTAGCTAGTAATGCAATGTTAAAAGAAGAAGTAACGGTTATTTTACAAATACCTCGTTATTTTGAGCGTAATTTAAAAAAACAAAACCCACCTAATTTAGGTGTAACTATTAATGCTATTGATGGTGCCGCAGCGGGTATTAAAAATGTGTATATAACACAAATAATACAAAGTTTTAATCAATATATAAAATCAATATCATTATATAGTTTTAGTGATATAAAACAACCTGTTATAGTAAAAACAATTCCGTTATTTTGGTATAATAAAACCTTAAATTATAAAACATTTATGGTTCCAGGAATTTTAGTTTTGTTGGTAACCATGATTACACTTTTTCTTTCAGGAATGAATATTGTGCGTGAAAAAGAGATAGGTACTTTAGAACAAATAAATGTAACACCAATTCAAAAAAGTCAGTTTATTATAGGAAAACTTTTTCCATTTTGGGTAATAGGAATGGGGTTATTAACGGTGGGTTTAATTTTAGGAAAAGTAATATTTAATGTTCCTATTATTGGAAGTTTAGCTCTTTTGTATCTGTATACATCTATTTATATATTAGTTATTTTAGGAATAGGTTTATTTATTTCAAATTTCACAAACACACAGCAACAAGCTATGTTTATTGCTTGGTTTTTTATCGTAATATTTATTTTAATGAGTGGTTTATTTACTCCCATAGAAAGTATGCCTAAATGGGCACAGGTTATTACGGAATTTAATCCAATAAAATATTTTGTAGAAGTAATGCGTATGATAATGTTAAAAGGAGCAGGTTTTTCAGATATTTTACCACAACTATTAAAAACCACACTTTATGCTTTTATAATGAATTTTTTAGCTGTTTGGAGTTATAAAAAAACTACATAATTGCTTATGTAACAAAAGTAACTGACCTTTATACTTATTAAAAGTACCTTTACTAAAAAGAATAATTATGTCTAAAATAGTCATTTTAGGAGCAGGTATTTCAGGTCATGTTGCAGCAGCTCATTTACGTAGAAAATTAGCTAAAGAACATAACGTGGTAGTGGTATCTCCTAATAGTAATTACCAATGGGTTCCTTCTAATATATGGGTAGGAACAGGTAGAATGAAGTCTGAAAAAATATTTTTTCCGTTAGCTCCTTTATATAAAAAAAAGGGCATTA
Source organism: Tenacibaculum aestuariivivum (assembly GCF_964507685.1). Classification (GTDB taxonomy): domain Bacteria; phylum Bacteroidota; class Bacteroidia; order Flavobacteriales; family Flavobacteriaceae; genus Polaribacter; species Polaribacter aestuariivivum. Next base: position 482,276 of record NZ_OZ208414.1, on the reverse strand, counting down.
ACTATTATCAAGCTAAAGCAATTTCTTTTTTTCCTGAAGGAGATCTTAAAGAACAAAAACCTTATGTTTTAGTTGAAGATGTTGCGGGTAATGATAAAGGAAAACAACATAAAATAACATATGATTATTTAATTAATGCTACAGGTCCTAAACTTAATTTTGAAGCTACCCCGGGCTTAATACCTGGTACAAACAAAATATATTCTGTTTGTACTTATTCACATGCCAACCATGCTTGGGATGGTTTGAGTACACTTATTAAAGAAATGAAAGCAGGAAAAAAAACAAGAATTTTAATAGGTACAGGGCATGGAAAATCAACATGTCAAGGAGCTGCTTTTGAATATATATTAAATGTTGAGCAGGAGCTGCGTAGGTATAATGTACGTGACATGGCAGAGGTTACTTGGATTTCTAATGAATATCAATTAGGTGATTTTGGTATGGATGGTATGTTGTTAAGCTATGGAGATATGACTATGAAATCTCATGAAATGGTAGAAATGATTTTTGAAGATAGAGGTATTAAATGGATTCTTGGAGCAGGAGTTGAAAAAATTGAAGATGGTATAGCTCATTATGAAAACTTAGAAGGTGAACATAAAATAGAAACTTATGATTTTGCTATGTTAATTCCTTCGTTTTCAGGTCATGGTTTTAAAGCTTATGATAAAAATGAAAATGATATTACGGAAAATATTTTTAAAGGTTTTATGATTGTAGATGCAGATTATACTTCAAAACCTTATGAAGAGTGGTCTGTTAATGATTGGCCAGAAACATATCAAAACCCAAGTTATAAAAATATTTTTGCTCCAGGTATTGCTTTTGCACCACCTCATTCAATTTCTAAACCAAGATTTAGTAAAAATGGAACTCCAATTTTTCCTGCACCACCTCGAACAGGAATGCCATCAGGTATTACTGCTAAATTAGTAGCTGATAATATTATAGATAGTATTTTATTAGGCAAAGAATCACTAAAACATAAGGGAAGTTTAGGTAATATGGGTGCTGCTTGTATTGCATCAGCAGGTTATGGTATGTTTAAAGGAAGCGGTGTAAGTATAACAACTTACCCTATTGTTCCGGATTATAAAAAATATCCAAAAACACAAGGTAGACAATTAGGAAAAACTTTTGGAGACATTGGCTTAGCTGGGCATTGGTTAAAATTAGCATTACATTATGCTTTTATATATAAGGCAAAAATGCGTCCCTTTTGGTGGTTAATACCTGAATAATTTTTTCACAAAAAAGACATCTTTAAAAATAAAATAATATTATGACAGAAAGAATATCAAAATATCAACGTTTTAAAATGATGAATCCTATTATTCAGTTTTTTAAATTTATTTATTTAAGTATAAAAATAATGTTAGTTGTTGCTGGTGGCCATGGTGGTACTAGAAATTAATTATTCTAAATCCATATTATAAAAGCCTCCAAAATTATATTTTCGTTGTTTAGAAAATTGAGTTATTAAATAAGCGGTAGTAATTAAATTTCTTAATTCGCATAAGTCTACCGATAACTCAGAGTGATCATATAATCTTTTATTATCTTGATAAAGAACTTTTAAGCGTGTTTCGGCACGCTTTAATCGTTCATTAGACCTTACAATACCGACATAGTTTGTCATAATTGTTTTTACTTCATTTCTGTCATGAGTAATCAATATTTTTTCCATGTTTTTAATAACACCATTGTCGTTCCATACAGGTACATTTTTAGGCATTTTGGTTTTTTTAAATTTTTTACAAATGTCTAAGTAAGCTTTATGTGCATATACTAAGCCTTCTAGTAAGGAGTTTGAGGCTAATCTATTACCACCATGTAATCCTGTTCTAGTAACTTCACCACAAGCATATAATTTTTTAATAGAAGTTTTAGCTTTTTTGTTTACGTTTACGCCACCACATATATAATGAGATGCAGGAACTACAGGAATATAATTTTTAGAAACATCAATACCAATAGAAGCACACTTCTCTGTAATATTAGGAAAGTGCTCTTTAAATTTATCCATATTTAAATGAGTACAATCTAAGTATACATGAGGTGCTCCACTTTTTTTAAGTTCATTATCAATGGCACGAGCTACAATATCTCTAGAAGCTAATTCTTTACGATTATCATAATTATGCATAAAAAAGTTGCCTTTGTAATCTCTTAACTTTGCGCCAAAACCCCTTACAGCTTCTGAAATTAAAAAGGCAGGATATTCTCCAGGATTATATAGTGCGGTAGGGTGAAATTGAATAAACTCTACTTCAGATATCTCGGCTTTTGCTCTATAAGCAATTCCTAAACCATCACCTGTTGCAACAGTAGGGTTGGTAGTTGTTTCATAGACTTGTCCGCTTCCTCCAGAAGCTAACATTGTAAATTTACTTACAAATGTTTTTACAATAGCTTTTTTTTCATCTAACACATAAGCGCCAAAACATGATATTTTGGTGTTGCGTGTTGTTTTTTCTTTATTTACTTGATGTTCGGTAATTAAATCTATAACATAATGATGTTCTAAAAGCTCAATATTAGGTTGTAACTTTACTTGAGCAATTAAAGCTCTTTCAATTTCAGCCCCTGTAACATCAGTATGGTGTAATATTCTATCTTGTGAGTGACCTCCTTCACGACCTAAATCATAATTTCCTTCTTCATTTCTATCAAACTCAGTTCCCCAGTCTATTAATTCTTGTAACCTGTTAGGTGCATCTTTTACAACCATCCTTACAACTTTAGGATCGCACAATCCATCACCAGCAACCAAAGTATCTTCAATATGTTGTTCAAAACTATCAAGAGTTTCATTAAAAACAGTAGCTATACCACCTTGTGCATATTTTGTATTAGACTCACTAAGTACGTTTTTTGTTACAATAGTAATTTTAGCGTTTTTATACTTTTGGGCTATTTTTAAAGCAAAAGTTAAGCCTGAAACGCCTGAACCAATAACTAAAAAATCAGACTTTATTATTTTTTTATTACGAACCATTTAGTCGGTTTATTTTGAAAGTTCTAACATTCTTTCAATTGGAACAATAGCTTTTTTAGCTAATTCAGCATCTACCTCAATACTTGGTAACTCATGTTTTAAACATAAGTATAATTTTTTCAAGGTATTCATTTTCATATAAGCACATTCACTACAAGCACATGTATTATCTTCTTTAGCAGGAGCTGGTATTATATGTTTATCAGGGTTATCTTGCATCATTTGAAATAAAATACCGGCTTCGGTTGCTACGATGAATTTTTTATGCTCACTATTTTTTACATAATTTAATAAACCAGAAGTAGAACCAATGTATTTAGCTACTTTAAGCATATGTGCTTCAGATTCTGGATGTGCAATTAAAACAGCATCAGGATGTTCTTTATAAAGGTCTATTAGTTTTTCCATTGAAAAAGCTTCGTGAACCATACAAGCCCCATCCCAAAGTAACATTTCTCTTCCTGTTTCTTTATTTAAATAATCACCTAAATTTTTATCTGGAGCAAAAATAATAGGTTGTTCTTTAGGTATAGAGTCAATAATTTTTTTAGCGTTAGATGATGTACAAACGTAATCGCTTAAAGCTTTAATTTCTGCAGAACAATTAATGTAAGTTACAACAATATGGTTTGGGTGCTGTTTTTTGAAATCAGAAAATTTATCAGCAGGGCATGAATCAGCTAAAGAACAACCTGCTAGTAAATCGGGTAAAAGTACTTTTTTTGTAGGGTTTAAAATTTTAGCAGTTTCTGCCATAAAGTGAACTCCCGCAAAAACAATCATTGCAGCATTAGTTTTAGCAGCTTCTTGTGCAAGTGCTAAGCTATCTCCAACAAAATCTGCAATTTCTTGTATTTCGTCAATTTGATAATAATGTGCTAATAAAATAGCGTTTTTTTCCTTTTTTAATTTTTTAATCTCTTTAATATATTCAATTCCAGGTGTTTCTATATCTAAATAGCCTTTTGTTTCAAGACTTTTTTTTGCGTTTTCTAATGTTTTCATGGGTATTGTTTAGCAAAATGAGTGCCTCAAAAATACCACTTTTTGACTAAATAAAATTAATTATTTGACAAAAACAATATTACAAAGTATTGTTTTTGTTGGTATTGACACTTTTTTTTGTTTTAAAGTTATTTAAAATATATAAATATTGTAATATATTATTAGTACGTAAAAGTAGTAATATGCTGAACTGTGTTTTAGTATATATAAATGAGTAAAGATTTCTATCTTTGTTATAATGCATTTATATATTTAAAAATAAAAGAATGAACATAAAATGGGGGGTAATTCCTTTACTATTATTAGCTTCAAACAGTTATTCGCAAGATAAAAAACTACCAGAAGGGTGGGATGTAGTATCATTAGATGATAAAACAGCTTATATGAATTTAGTTACGGGTAGTATTTCTAGAACTTACCCTAGTAAACCTGCTGTAAAACCATCTGAAAAAGAAGCAATAGATCCAACTATTACACATAAGGTTAAAAAAGGAGAAACTTTAAGTAAAATAGCTAGAAAATATGGTTTTGGGCTTGAAAAATTATATCGTTTAAATAATGTAACTAATTTTGATCAACTCAAAGTAGGACAAGAAATTGTAATTGGTTATGCTGATAATGAAGGTGAAACTGTTTTAGATGCAAATTATGGTAATACGCAAAATAGTAATATATACCACACAGTAATATCTAAAGAAACATTATATAGAATAGCGTTAAACTATAATATATCGGTAAACACTTTAAAGGAGCTAAATAATTTAGAGAATAATACTATTTTTATAGGACAAAAATTAATAGTTAAGTAATAAAAAAAAAATCATAAAAAAACGTTAAACTTATTTTTTTATGTAATAATTGAGTTAAAAAAACGTCATACTATTTAAGTATCAAACTAATTAATAGTTTTGTAATATTTAGTTTTTAATAGTTGATAAAAAAGGCTCGGAATTTAAAAATTCCGAGCCTTTTATTTATGTAGTATTTAAAAAGTATTATTTTTTTACTAATTGTGCCATGTAAAAACCATCAAATCCAAATTTGTGAGCCAATACTTTATTGTCTTTAACTAAGGTAAAATCTTTACCATCTTCAGAGGCTAAAAATATTTTAACTTGATCTTGATTTTCAGATGGTAAAACAGAGCAGGTAGCGTATACTAGCTTACCGCCTGGTTTAACCATTCTAGAGTATCGTTGTAAAACGTCTTGCTGAATTTCTTTAATGTTATCTATAAATTCAGGTTGTAATTTCCATTTACTATCAGGGTTTCTACGTAATACACCTAAACCAGAACAAGGTGCATCAATTAAAACTCTATCAGCTTTACCATATAATTTTTTAATTACTTTGGTTGAATCAATTACTTTTAAATTAATATTACTTACACCATTTCTACGAGCTCTAATTTTTAGTTTTTTCAACTTACTTTCGTAAATATCCATTGCTATAATTTGCCCTTTGTTTTGCATTAAAGCAGCTAGATGTAATGTTTTACCACCTGCACCAGCACAAGTATCAATAACTTTCATACCAGGAGCAACATCTAAATAAGAAGCTACTAATTGAGAAGAAGCGTCTTGTACTTCAAAAAAACCTTTATGAAAAGCTTCTGTTTTAAAAACATTAGCACGTTCTATTAAACGTAAGGCATCGTCACATCCTTGTATAAATTCTGTTTCAATACCTTCGGCTTGTAAATCTTTTTGTAAATGTTCTTTGGTTACGTTTAGCGTGTTTGTACGTAAAATAACATCAGCACGCTTATTTAAAGCAGCAATTTCTTTAGTCCAAGTAGCTTCACCTAATTCTTTAACACCTAATTCATCTATCCAATCAGGAATAGATTCTCTGTATTTTCTAATCTTAGAAAGTTCATCAAACCTTCCTTTAATTCTTCTTGTAGGGGTTTCTTCAATTTGGTTCCAATCTGGTAATTTAATACCTTTTAAAGTACACCAAACTACTAATAAACGCCATAAATCTGGTCTAGAATATGGGGTTTTTACATCAGCAATTTCACCATATAAACGTTTCCAACGTACGATGTCATAAATAGTTTCGGCAACAAATTTTCTATCACGTGCTCCCCATCTTTTATCTCTTTTTAATGCCTTTTCAACCGCTTTGTCAGCATACACATCGTCATTAAAAACGTCGCGTAAACTATCAATTACTGCGTAAACTAAATTTCTATGTAATCTCATTTGATGAATTTATGGGTACAAAGATAGTGGATTTTAATGTCTTTTTGTATTTTCGTATTTAATGAATTTAAATCATCCTGTAACATATATAAAAGGCGTTAGTATAGCCCGGGCAGAATTGTTGTATACCGAGTTAGGTATAAAAACATGTAATGATTTATTACATCTTTTTCCGTTTCGTTATATTGATAAAACTCAGTTTTATACAATTAATCAACTAGCTAAAAATACAGCTGAGGTTCAGGTGGTTGGTAAAATTACAAGTATTAAAGAGGTACAACAAAAACGAGGTAGTAGGTTAGTGGCAACCTTTTCAGATGGTACTGGTGTTATAGATTTAGTGTGGTTTAAAGGGGCTAAATGGATTAAAAATAGCTTAAAAATAGATGTTCCGTATGTAATTTATGGAAAGTTAAATTGGTTTAATAATATGGTAAGTATGCCGCATCCGGAAATGGAAACGGTTAAAGAGTATAAAAGCAAACTTCAAATGGCTATGCAACCTGTATATCCATCGACCGAAAAATTAGCTAATAAAGGAATTACGAATAAAATTTTACGAGGATTTGTTCAGCATTTATTTGAACAAACTTTTGGATTGATAGAAGAAACACTACCTGTATACTTATTAAAAGAAAATCAATTGCTAGCTAAAAAAGAAGCATTATTAAATATTCATTTTCCTAAAAGTCAAGAGTTGTTAGCTAAGGCACAATATAGATTAAAATTTGAAGAGCTATTTTTTATTCAGTTACAATTATTACAAAAAAAACTCATCAGAAAATCAAAAATTAAAGGAGCTGTTTTTGGTAAGGTAGGTAATTATTTTACTAATTTTTATAACAACCATTTGCCTTTTGATTTAACTAATGCTCAAAAGCGTGTTTTAAAAGAAATTAGAAAAGATGTAGGCTCTGGAGCTCATATGAATAGGTTGTTACAAGGAGATGTAGGTTCTGGTAAAACTATTGTAGCATTGTTAAGTATGTTAATAGCTATTGATAATGGTTACCAAGCAACTATTATGGCACCTACCGAGATTTTAGCAATTCAGCATTATAATGGTATGGTAGCATTGCTAAAAGAAACAACTATAAAGGTAGCTTTATTAACAGGGTCTAGTAAAATAAAACAACGAAGAGAAATTCATACAGGATTAGAAGATGGATCATTACATATTTTAATAGGAACACACGCTATTTTAGAAGATAAAGTACAGTTTAAAAATTTAGGAATAGCGATTATTGATGAACAACATCGTTTTGGAGTAGCGCAACGCTCAAAATTATGGAAAAAAAATAGGGCTTTGCTTGTTACGCAAAAAGAGGGTGCGATGATTCGTCAAAAATATTTAGAAAGTCAGCCATCAGCTTATAAATTATTAAAAGAATTACAAGTAAAACGTAAAAATAAAATTACTAAAGAGGAAAAACTTTTGTGGGATTTTTTAAGCACAAAACAAACTTCTTTTAAATTTAAAAGGAATTATATTATTGATGCTTTTACTGTTGATTTTATTTGTTTAGAAAAAAAACTAATTATAGAAATTGATGGTAAGTTTAATACAACTACTGAACAGCAAGAAGCAACTAATTTACGAACCCTTATTTTAAATGACTTTGGTTTTCAGGTTATTCGTTTTTCTGAACAAGAAATTATGAATGAATTGGATAAAGTTATAACAACAATTAATTTAAAATTAAATAAGCTTCCGTTGGTAGCAGTAAAAAGAGCCATTCCGCCACATGTATTGGTAATGACGGCAACACCAATTCCTAGAACATTAGCCATGTCGGTTTATGGAGATTTAGATATTTCGGTGATTGATGAGTTACCACCCGGACGTAAGGAAATTAAAACGGTACATCGGTATGATAGTAATCGTTTAGGGGTGTTTAAGTTTTTAAAAGATGAAATAGATAAAGGGCGTCAGGCATATATTGTGTACCCATTAATTCAAGAATCGGAAGCGATGGATTATAAAGATTTAATGGATGGTTATGAGAGTATTGCGCGTGATTTTCCTGCTCCAAAATATCAAATAAGTATTGTGCATGGACAAATGAAACCTGCGGATAAAGAATATGAGATGAATCGTTTTGTAAAAGGAGAAACTCAAATAATGGTAGCAACTACGGTAATTGAAGTAGGGGTAAATGTACCTAATGCATCGGTAATGGTTATTGAAAGTGCAGAGCGTTTTGGTTTGAGTCAATTACATCAATTGCGTGGTAGAGTAGGGCGTGGAGCAGAGCAGAGTTATTGTATTTTATTGTCGAGTTATAAGCTATCATCTGATAGTAAAACAAGGTTACAAACCATGGTAGAAACTACTGACGGATTTAAAATTGCCGAAGTAGATTTGAAACTTCGAGGGCCTGGTAATATTATGGGAACGCAACAAAGTGGGGTACTAAACTTAAAAATTGCCGACGTGGTAAAAGATACAGGTATTTTACATAAAGCAAGGCAAACAGCAATAGCCGTGTTAGAAAACGATGCTAGTTTTTCTAAACCTGAAAATGAATGCCTTTTAAAAGTATATACACAATTACAAAAAACAAGTGGGCTTTGGAGTAATATTAGTTAGGTAAGCAATAGGTTTTAACTATTGCTTATTTTTTTAGCCAAAAACATCAAATTAAAAGATAAAATAGTGGTAATAAAATAAAATATTATATTTTAACCAATTGCATCAAAAAAATAATACTATCAATGAGCCAAAATATATTACAATACGAATCTAAAGTATGGTCTACTGCCGACCTTTTAATTGGTGCAGGTATAAAGCAATCAGACTTTCCAAAGTATATGATGCCTTATTTTGCAATGATAATGTTGGAGAGTAGGTTAGTACGTCATTACAAAGAATTATTAAAAGACTTTGGAGCAGAAACTATTGATGATATTGAAGATGTTAACGATTTCTTTGAAGAATTTAAAGATTATAATATTGGTTATAACGAAGTTGTAATAAGGCAAAACAAAACATTAGCAGATATTTGTAAGAATGATAAAACATTCGATAACGATTTTGATACCTACCTAAAAGCATTTGACCCAGAAACAAAAGAACTTTTAGGAGTTGATAGAGGAAATACAGAAGAAAAGTATTTAGATATTTCAGGACTTAGTGGTCAATTACGTAAAAAGAACATTCTTTTTGATACTGTTAAAAAATGGAGTGAGGTAGATTTAACACCTTACAATAACTCTGATATAACAACCTTAGAAGAACATATAAAACGTAAATGGGCAGACATATCTGCTGAAACTGCTGGAGAGCAATACACGCCTGATGATATTATAGCATTAATTACAGAAATAATCTTATCTAAAACAGAGGATAATGGTGAGTTTTTAACCATTTATGACCCAACCTGTGGTGGTGGAAATTTACTTTTTGGTGTAGAAGATATTATTCAAAAAAGCCATAACAGACCTACAAAAACCTATGGTGAGGATTGGAGTGATAGTTTATACGCCTTAGCAAAAATAGAAAGTCGTTTTCGTACAGATTCAGATATTCGTTATGGTAATACTTTAACTAATATTTCATTTATAGAAAAACAGTTCGATGTTATTGTAGCAAATCCGCCTTATGGTGTAGATTGGAAAGGGTATAAAAAAGATATTGAAAACGATACTACAGAACGTTTTCACGCTTTACCTTCAATTTCAGATGGGCAGTTTTTATTCACACAACATATTTTATCGCAGTTAGATGCTAAAGGCTTAGCGGTAGTAGTGCATAACGGTTCTACCTTGTTTAGTGGAGATGCAGGAAGTGGTGAAAGTAATATTAGAAAGTATTTCTTTGATAATGATTGGGTAGAAGCAATTATACAAATGCCTACGGATGAATTTTTTAATACAGGTATTTACACTTACTTATGGATATTCAATAAGAATAAAGCAGCAGCACGTAAAGACAAAGTAATCTTAATTAATGGTAGCGATTTTTATGAGCCTTTAAAAAAGAGTAAAGGGAAGAAGCGTAAAGAAATGACACCTGTTAAAAGAGAAACAATTATTGAAGCGCTAACCAATTTTGAAGATAGCGACTATGCAAAGGTATTTGATAAATGGCATTTCTATTTTAACAAACAAGCCATAATGCTAACCAATGTTGATGAAAATGGAAAAACATTAGAAAGCGTATTACCTGTTAAGAAAAATAAAGAAGGAGAAGAGATTAGAGCAAAATCTATAAAACTAAATCCTACTAAAATAACGCAAGTTTTAGAAGAGGAAACCATAGAAATTACTGACTTTGAAATTAAAACCTTTGATGCTAAAAAACACATTTCTTTATTAGCCTATTTTAATGATGAGTTAAAACCGTTAATAGCTAATTTAGACTATAAAGAAGCAGATTTAAAAGTAACTACAGCCAAAACGAGTTATTATTTTGATGCTGATAGGGAAACTATCATTGAAGAAACGAAGGGCAGTAAAACAGCCTTAGGTTGTGGTAAAATAGTAATTAAAGCATCTTGTAAGAAAGCAACAAAAACTAAAGAAGCATATATATTAATTACAACCGAGTTAACACCAGATTACGAGAAAGATTACGAGATAATACCATACGCACCAAACGAGGTAGATAACCAACAAAACATTGCCAACTTTATGGCAAAGTACATTACCAAACCGTTTAGATATATTGAAAATACTATCGGTGTCGAAATCAATTTTAATAAGGTTTTCTATAAGCCAGAAGAGTTACGTTCATTATCTAAAATTATAACCGATTTACAAAACTTGGAAGATGATTTGTTTAACCTTGAAAAAGAATTAGCAATTTAATGGAAAAGTATAGTAAATATAAAGATTCGGGTATTGAATGGTTAGGTAATATCCCAGAAGATTGGAGAAATTATAGAGTTGACTGGGTTAGCACAATTGTTAGAGGTAATACAGGTTTAAAAAAAGATGAGTTACTTAATAAAGGTGATTATGTTGCTTTACAGTATGGAAAAACATATAAAGTTGATGAAGTTAATAATGCTTTTAATTTTTATGTAAATAGTGAACTTTATAAAAAAAGTCAAGTTGTTCATTATGGTAACACTATTTTAATATCAACCTCTGAAACTATTGAAGATTTAGGTCATTCTTGTTTCTATAATAGGTTTGATTTGGGGTTGTTAGGAGGTGAACAAATATTATTAAAGCCTGATAGTAAACAGGTAATTGAAAAATATCTATACTATTATTCAAAGTTTTTTTGTTTAGAATTAAGAAAGTATGCTACAGGTTTAAAAGTGTTTCGTTTTAATAATGATGATTTAAAAAATATATTTATTCTTATTCCACCACTAAAAGAACAAACCCAAATAGCCAATTATTTAGACGCTAAAACCACAGCAATAGATAAAAAAGTAAATCTTTTACAACAAAAAATAAAACACTACAAAGCCTACCGTAAAACCCTAATTAATGAAACCGTTATCAAAGGTTTAGATAAAACTGTAAAACTAAAGGATAGTGGTATTGATTGGATAGGTGAAATTCCAGAGCATTGGGAGGTGAAGAGATATAAAAGTTTTGGAAAAACAATTAAAGGTAAGAATATGGAAATGTCAGATTTAAAATTTGATAATAGTTTGCCTTTGTTGTCTTTAGAATACTTGAGAAATGATTCAGTGAAACACCCAACATTTTGTTATTCAAAAGATAAATCATTAAAATCTACCGATGAAGATTTGGTAATAGTTTGGGATGGCGCAGCAGTTGGTGAAATTCTAAAATCTAAAGTAGGTTATGTTTCTTCAACAATTGCAAAATTAGATATTAATAAAAAGAAGTTTAATACAAGATATTTTTATCATTTAAGAGGTGCTATTGATTATAAATTGAAACAGATTCCAACAGGTATGGGTATTCCTCATTTAAATCCTACTTTATTTAAAAATTTTAAATGTCCTGCACCACCAATAAAAGAACAGCAACAAATAGCAGATTATTTAGATGCTAAAACAGCAACTATAGATAGGATTGTAAAAAACATAGGAACCCAAATTACCACTTTAAAAGAGTTGCGTAAAACATTAATAAACGAAGTAGTAACAGGTAAAGTAAAAGTAAGCGCATAATTACAATAGCAAATGTGTTATTGTAAAAAAGCGCAATAATTTACATTAGCAGGTTTGTTATTGTAAAAAAAGGTAATATTTTACAATAGGCTAAATTTTAAAAGATGAAAAGTAAAACGTTTAATATTTATTGTGATGAAAGTTGTCATTTAGAAAACGACCAGAAACCTTATATGTTTTTAGGTTCTGTAAGTTCTGCTTATAATCAAGTACGATTTCATACAGAACAAATACAAGAATTAAAAAGGAAACATCATTTTTACGGAGAAATAAAATGGAGTAATGTGTCTAAATCTAAATACCATTTTTATGTAGATTTAGTAGATTACTTTTTTAATACTGATTTAAAATTTAGAAGTGTTGGTGTAAAAAAGAGCAAAATAAATAATGATAATTTTAATCAATCTTATGATGATTTTTATTACAAAATGTATTATTACCTGTTGAATCACAACCTAAATAGTTTGTACAAATACAACGTGTATTTAGATATTAAAGACACTTTAAGTGCCTACAAAGTAAATAAATTAAAAGAAGTACTAAATGCTAAATTTGGAGTATTCAGAAACGTACAAAATATACGTTCTCATGAAAGTATATTGTTACAAATAGCAGATTTCATAATGGGTGCAATATCTTATCATCATAACAATAAAGAAAAAGAAAATATAGCCAAAGTAAAAATAATAGAAAAAATACAGCAACACGCTGGTGAAACTTTAAACGGCACTAATTATTCAGATAAGTTAAACTTGTTTTTTATAGAATTACAATAGGACTATGCCATTAAATTTACTTAAAAAATATAACGATTTGTTAGATGTTGGTGCATATAATCAATATGAAAGAACAGCATCTTTACAAGCAATTTTTAATAGAGATATTGCAGGAAACGAACATTTTAAATTTAATAAAAAACGTATTCAACCCACACCTTTAAATGGTGTAATTGTAATGGATACTTTGTTTACCCATTTAACAACTGTTATTACAGATTATAATACCAAACAAAGAAATTTTGATGTGCAAAGAGCAGTTAGGTTACATTGGGTAAAACATCATATAGATTTAAAAAAGGAAGAAAATATACTTTATTTTTCTGTAAAAGAACCGCAAGGAAACAGAACATATATTTATGATAAAGATGAAAAATATGTAATAGTTTTAGAACCATTACGTAAAGTAGATGAATATTATTTACTTACAGCTTATCACTTAACTGGTAAAGATGCCAAAAGAAATAAGATTTTAAAAAAGTATAAAAGGAAACTAACGGAACTATTATAAATGCAAAAAACGCAGAGCATCTTGGCTTGCGTTTCTCGATTTCCTTCTTTCAAATGAAAGATGAACTGTGATGCAAATATACGTAATTTTATAGAGTTATAAACAAAATAGGTTTCTTTTTAACAAAAGAATGGTTAAAAGTGAAAATAATTGCAATTAAGTAGAAAATAAACTATGGACGAATTAATACTACAAGACAAATACTTAATGAACTTCTTTACCAATCGTGCAGATGGGTTACAATACAAAGAAATAAAAGCAAATACAGTATCTAAATTACATTTTGTAGTAGAAGATTTAAAATACTTTATTAGCGAAACTACACTAAATAAAACTGCCTATCGTAAACTATTAAAAAAGTTCGATAATAACGAAAAGCAATTACTACAAGAGTTTCAAGCAGAATTAAACGAACGTATTGGTAAGTCTAAAAATATGGCATTGTTTATTGGTAGTAATCAATCTATCACGTTTAAAGGCGTTAAAATAAACTTGTTTTATCCAAGTGGCAGTATTACACACGGTGATGCTTTATTTAATGAAAATCAATTTTCAGTAGTTCAAGAGTTACCATACATATACAAGCATCAAGGTAAATCAAAATTTAGTTTTCGCCCTGATATTACCTTTTTCTTAAACGGTATATTTTTAGGGTATTCAGAGTTAAAATCTAATTACAATAATCAAAGCGCACATAAAGACGGTAAAGTAAAAATAGCAAACGATTACCAAAAAGCAGTAACCAATTATTTAGATATTGCAGATGGTAATGATGTGTCTCAAACTATCCGTAAAGACTTTTTAAAGATATTCGAAAAAGCAATTCATATTACAACTACAGATGTTCAAGATACCTTTATCATCAGAAATATTTCAAATCAGTTTGATGAAATTAAAGCTAAGGTAGAAGACAATTCGTTTGATTTTGATAAGTACAAAGCCAATGTTAATGATGGGTTAAAATCCTATCCTTTAACAAATCCAGAAGCTACAAAACAACAACGTTTTGAAGAAGTATTTAAAGCATTGTACGGTAAAAAAATGATAGAGCGAGAAATACTCTATTATAACTTTATTGAACGTGAATTAGTAAAATCAGAAAAAGGAAAACAAAAAGAATACAAGCATAACGATGGTAGATTAATTGCACCAAGACCTAAACAGAAATTTGGAGCAGATAAAATCATCAATAAAATAGATGAGTTTTTAGAACACGAAGATGAGCCAGATTACTTCATAAATAAACTACGTAAGCAACTAACCGAAAAAGGCTTAGGAGCTACTCAAATAGAAGATTTAATTACTAAAAGGCAGAAGTATCAAAATAATAAAAACGTCTATTCTTTACTCTTACAATACGCAGCTGGTTTTGGTAAAAGTAATATTATAGGTTGGAGTTCTTTAATGTTGAAAGATTTACGAAAGAATGATGAGTTTGTCTATGATAAGATAATGTTGGTTGTAGATAGAGTACAGTTAAGAGACCAATTAGATAGTAAAATGTATAATATGAACATTGCAAATAGTATGTTCATAGAAGCCAATAACAAAAAGTCTTTTTTAGAAGCCTTAAATACAGATAAACGTATTGTAGTAGTAAATCTTCAAAAATTTAATTCAATTAGAGAATTTTTAGATGATGAGGTAGTACAGAAATTATCATCTATGCGAATAGCATTTTTAATTGACGAAATACACCGTTCTAATAGTGGACAACAACACGAAGAAATGGTGTCGTTATTTGATGAATTACAAAACAGTTTTGATTCTAATAAAGAGTATAAAAAAATATACAATAAGAAAAACTTAATAATTGGTTTTACAGCAACACCAAGTGATGTAACATTAGCACGTTTTGGCGAGTATAACAAATATGCAGAAGCCGAAAAAATATGGGTTCCGTTTGATAGCTATACAATGAAAGAAGCTATTGAAGATGGCTATATTTTAAATCCAATAAAAGGTATTGTTCCTGTATCTGCTAAAATGTATTTTGAAAAGCCAGACGATGCAACAGAAGGTTTTGAAGGAGATACTGGCTATTATCAAGAAATGCCAAACAATCCAGATTCAGGAGTTGATGCTAATGGTAAAAAATATAGAATAAGTAAAAGGAAAATATACGAAGATGAAGAACGTATAGAAGCAATATCAAAGTTTGTAGCAAAACGATTAGTGTCAGCAGTATATCATAATATTAGAGGAACAGCCAAAGCAATGTTTGCAGCATCTTCAATTAAAGCAGCTATAAAATATCGTAAATATATACAGCAATATTATAGCGAGTTAGTTGCAGAAAAGAAACACGAACGTTTTAAAGATGCACCTATTTATATTGTATATAGTTCAGATGGTCAGAAGTATGAAAGTGCAACAACCTTAAACGGAGGTTTATCAGAAGCCAAAGTATTACAGAATTTTGCACTTAAAAAGAATGGTTTAGTAATAGTAGTAGATAAATTACAAACAGGTTTTGATGAACCTAAATTACATACCTTATTTTTAGATAAAGAAATAAGAGGTATTAATGCGATACAAACTATTTCAAGAGTAAACCGTACAGCAGGTAAGTATAAAAAGGATTGTAAGATTATAGATTTATCATATAAAAATGTAAACGTAAATAATATAAAACAAGCGTTTGAGCATTTTAGTAATGTAGTAGTGAGTGATTTTGATCCTTTAGGTCAAGAACAATTATTACAAGAGATTTACGAGAATATAAAGCAAGTAGCTATTTTTAAAGTACATTTTAAACTATTTAAAGCATATCAATTAGGTGATAAAAAAGATATAACTGCAATACAAGATTTTGAAAATGCAGTAACAGAATTAGTAAGAAAGCAACCAGAAGAAGCTAAAAAGTTAAAGCAAAGTATCAATAAGTATTTTAAAATTCTAAACTTAATAGCGTTTGTTATAGAGATAGATGATAAATATAGCGAAGAGCATTTTACAGAGTTTTGGAGAAGATTTAGTATGCTGTATAACTCATTAACAGGTACAACAGAATTAATAGATGATGTTGAGGTATATTTTGATAATAGAATAGGAATAGTAGCACCACCTGAAGAAGAGGGTAAGCCAAAAGGTAATAAAGGTAATTTAGAACCATCAGGTAAACCAAGTAAGCAGTATAAGTTTGATATACTAGCAGTAATAGAAAAGCGTAATGAAGAGGAAGAAGAAATAGAAGGGTTAATATTAGACTTTCAAAATAAGATAGAAGCTTTTTTCGAGTATGTAAATAAAGAAGGAACAAGAGTAATTGCTAAAATAAAAAGTACTAAAACAGCTTTTGATGAAGATGAAATATACAAAGACTTCGAAATTATTTATAAAAAATACATTAGAAGAAACCGTAAAACACTAGGTCAATTTTTCATTAAAGAAACCGAAGACATAGTAAACCAACTTTGTGATGATTTTGAAAAGACTCTAAAGTAATTACTCTTATTTTAGAATGTGTTTACCTTTTATATGAAACCAATAAATAATAACAGTTAAATGAATAGCTCAACTAATAATACTAAAAAAGCAAAACAACCTTGGCCTACAAAAGCAGTTATGAAGCAGGTCTATGAGATGAATTTGTGGGGTGGTAATACGGCGTTTTATTCAGGTTTAGGGTCGCATGATACTAGCATTGTTACACCTTATATTACTGCAGTAACATTATTTTTAACATCATTTAAAATTCCGCTTACGGTTTGCGATTTAGGATGTGGTGATTTTAATGTAGGTAAAGAATTGGTAAAATATACAAAAAAATATACCGCGGTAGATGTTGTACCCGAATTAATAACCTATAATATGGCTAAATTTAAAGCGCCTAATTTAGCGTTTTACGTTTTTGATATTGCTACAGATAGTTTGCCAATTGCTGATTGTGTTATAATAAGGCAAGTACTACAGCATTTGTCAAATTTAGAAGTACAAAAGGTAGTTGCTAAATTAAGCAACTATAAATATGTTATTTTAACCGAACATTTACCAAATGGAGAGTTTACTCCAAATAAGGATATTATATCAGGTCAAGGAATTCGATTAAAAAAACAAAGTGGTTTAAACTTATTAGCCCCACCCTTTAACTTAAAAGTTAAGCAAGAAAAAGAGTTAGCTATTGTTGTTTTAAATAATAATAAAGGAGTTATTGTAACTACACTTTATACTATTTTTTAATAGTTTTACACCTTTTAATTAGTTATAAAGTAAATATTTTGCCCTAATTTTTTTAAACGCAGCAAGCTCTTTTTTCCAAGAATTGTGAATTTCTTTTTCAGGTATACCTTGCTCAATTTGGAGTTGTAGTTTTTTTGTTCCTGCTAGTTTGGTGAAAAAGTTGTTAAAAAAAGCTTTTTTAGGGGCTTTTTTATAGGTTTTTAATAACCAAGATAGGTTTAAACTGCTTAGTTTTTTAATTTCTTGTAAATTTTCACCATAGCATACCTGCCCTTTATATTTAGGGTATTTTGCACCTTGGTTAGGCTTAGGTGTAAAACTAAAAGGAGCTTTTGTTAAATAAGGAGCTCCGTAAATTTGAAACTGCTTACTTGTTCCTCTACCTGCAGATACGTTGGTGCCTTCAAAAAAACAAAGGCTAGGGTATAAGTTTATAGCAGTTGCATTTGGTAAATTAGGTGATGGCTTTATAGGTAAGTTATATGGGGTGTTGTGCGTATAATTATTTAAAGTAATTACGGTTAAATTACATTTGATATTATTTTTTAACCATTTTTCACCATTAATCATTTGTCCGTATTCGCCAATAGTCATTCCGTAAACTACAGGTACAGGGTGCATACCCACAAAGCTTGTATGCGCCATTTCTAACACAGGTCCATCTATATAATGCGCGTTAGGGTTTGGTCTATCTAAAATAATAACAGGAATATTAGCCTCGGCACAAGCTTCCATTACATAATGTAATGACGATATGTAGGTGTAAAAACGAGCACCCACATCTTGAATATCAAAAACCACTACATCTATATTTTTTAATTGTGCTTGTGATGGTTTTTTATTTTTTCCGTATAATGATATAATTGGTAGCTGTGTTTTAGTATCAATACCATCTACTACCGTTTCACCAGCATCGGCTTTACCACGAAAACCGTGTTCTGGAGCAAAAACTTTTTTAACATTAATATTTTTATAGGTATGTAAATAATCAACTAAATGATGTGTTACTGTTATAGACCCCATAACATTAGGTGTTACCTCAGCTCTTTGTAAAACATCTAGTACAGAGGTTTGATTAGCAACAATAGCAATGTTTTTGCCTTTTAATAATGGTAAATATACTTCCGTTTTTTCTGCACCCATTTTTAAAACAGGGCTAGTTTCTGTTATTTTTTTTAAAGTAGTTTTTTGTTGCTGAGCGCATGATAAAAATTGAAAACTTATAAATATTATAACCAATAAACGATACTTAAAACTGCTTTTCATATAAATTACTATTTAAAAATATAAAATTACTATTTAAAAATCTTTTACTATTATAAACAAGCAATAATTTAAATGATGTATATGATTCTAGTAATTAGGTAAGAATTAATTACTTTTGATACGGTTTAAAAAACGTAACTATTGAATTTCGAATTATTTATAGCTAAACGAATTATTGCTAGTAAACAATACAAAAGCAGTATTTCATCACCCATTATTAAAATTGCTACCACTGCTATTGCTTTAGGTATTGCTATTATGTTAGTATCAGTATCTATAGTTTCTGGGTATCAAAATAAAATTAGTGATAAAATGACTAGTTTTAAAGGACATGTTCAAATTGTAAATTACGATACCAATAATTCAGATATTTCTACAGTAGCTATAAATAAACATCAAGACTTTTATCCGGAATTTAAAAATATAAAAGGCATTAAAAACGTACAGGTTTTTGGTAATGTTGCAGGAATTATAAGAACTCCAACCGATTTTGAAGCCATTATATTTAAAGGAGTGTCTACCGATTACGATTTTTCACTCTTTAAAGAATATTTAATTGAAGGGCGTTTACCTAATTTTAATCAAACAAGAAATAGAGAAATATTAATATCTGAAGCTATTGCAAATCGTTTAAATTTTAAGTTAAACGATACTATTCAAACATTATTTAACGCTCAAAAAAGTACGTTAAAATATAAAATGCGTAAGCCTATAATTGTAGGAATTTATAATACAAGTTTTGGTGAATTTGATAAAACTATGTTAATTGGTGATATTAGAGAAGTGCGTAAAATTAATAGGTGGACAGATGATCAAGTAGGGGGATTTGAAGTATTACTTGACAATTTTGAAGAGTTAAATGAAAAAGGAGATGAAATATATAGCGCTATTGGAGCTACATTAAACAGCATAACCATTGTAGATAACTACCCTTTAATTTTCGAATGGATAAAACTTTTTGATAATAATGTATGGTTTATTATTGGAATTATGATTTTAATAGCTGGTATTAATATGATAACCGCTTTACTAGTATTAATTCTAGAACGAGTACAAATGGTAGGTATTTTAAAAGCCTTAGGAAGTACAAACTGGGGTATTCAAAAAATATTTTTATACAATGCAACTTATTTAATACTTAAAGGTTTGTTTTGGGGTAATTTAATAGGTGTTATAATTTTATTAATTCAAAAATACTTCAAAGTAATTTCTTTAAATCCAGAAACTTATGCCGTAGCAACAGTACCTGTAAACATTAGTTTTTTGACCATTACCATACTAAGTTTAGGAACACTGTTATTGTGTTTTTTAATGTTAATAATTCCATCGTATATTATTACTAAAATACAACCTTCAAAATCTATAAAGTTCGCGTAAAATTATTTCTTGAAGCTATTTTCTGCTTTACGCACTCGCTTCTAGCTAAAAAATCAAGAGGGCTCAAAAAAATGCTAAAATCAGGGCTAGATAAATTTATTTTAACTATTATATTTTAATATATTAAATGCTATTATTATGTTACAGTATACAAAATTCTATTACTTGTAAAACGTTTAAAAAAAATTACCTTTGCTTTGTAAAATTAAGAAATGAAATACGCAAAAAATATATTAGAAACAATTGGTAATACACCATTAGTTCAGTTAAATTCAGTAACTAAAGAAATTGATGCTTTAGTTTTAGCAAAAGTAGAAACCTTTAATCCTGGAAACTCAATAAAAGATAGAATGGCTTTAAAAATGATTGAAGATGCTGAGGCAGACGGTCGTTTAAAACCAGGAGGAACTATTATAGAAGGAACTTCAGGAAATACAGGTATGGGATTGGCTTTAGCTGCTATTATAAAAGGATACAAATGTATTTTTGTAATTTCAGACAAACAATCTAAAGAAAAAATGGATATTTTACGTGCAGTAGGTGCAGAGGTTGTTGTTTGTCCTACTAATGTAGATCCAGAAGATCCTCGTTCATATTATTCTGTATCTAAACGTTTAGGTGATGAAACTCCAAATTCGTGGTATGTAAATCAATATGATAATCCATCAAATGCTATAACGCATTACGAGCAAACAGGACCAGAGATTTGGCAACAAACCGATGGTAAAATTACTCATTTAGTAGTAGGCGTTGGAACAGGAGGAACAATTTCTGGAACAGCAAAATTTTTAAAAGAACAAAACCCGAATGTAAAAATTTGGGGAGTTGACACTTATGGTTCTGTATTTAAAAAATATCATGAAACTGGCATTTTTGATGAAAATGAAATATACCCATATATTACAGAAGGAATAGGAGAAGATATTTTACCTAAAAATGTAGATTTTTCTTTAATTGATGGTTTCACAAAAGTAACAGATAAAGATGCTGCCGTTTATACACGTAAAATAGCTAAACAGGAAGGTATTTTTGTTGGTAATTCAGCAGGTTCAGCAATAAAAGGAATGTTACAATTAAAAGATTATTTTACTAAAGATGATGTTGTAGTGGTCATTTTTCACGATCATGGAAGTAGATATGTAGGTAAAATGTTTAATGATGATTGGATGCGTGAACGAGGTTTTTTAGATACAGAGGTTACTACTGCTGAAGATTTAATAAAATCACATATTGATAAAAGTTTGGTTACTGTTCAAACGGAAGAATTAGTTTCGCATGCCATTGACAGAATGCGTGAATTTAAAATTTCTCAAATTCCAGTAAAAGATATAAATGGCTTTGTAGGGTCAGTAGATGAATCTACATTATTACATAGTTATATTGTTGATAAAAATATAGCTAATACTCCTATTAAAGACATAATGGGAGCTATGTACCCTATTGTACAATTAAATGCTTCTATTGATGCTGTATCTAAATTAATAACGAAAGATAATCAAGCTGTAATGGTTAATTTAGGAAATGGTAAACATCATATTATAACAAAACATGATATTATTAGTGCTATTTAAAAAATAGTGTAACTAAGTTTTATATAAAAAATAAGAATCCACTCATATGAGTGGATTCTTATTTTTTATAATTCAAACAATTTACATGATAAAAACAGTTTACAAAGCTGTTTTTAGTTTTTTAAACTAGTACTACAGCAAATCTATAGCTAAAACTTTGTTTAAAGTGCTTTTTTAAGTTATTTGACATTTTTTTAACGCTTAACAGTTAAAGTGTTAAGAAATTATTAAAATTATTGAGCGTGTTTATGTGCTTTATAAGATGAACGTACCAAAGCACCACTTTCTACATACATAAAGCCTAACTCTAACCCTAATGTTTCGTATTTTTTAAACTGGTCAGGAGTAATGAATTCTTTTACAGGTAAGTGTTTTTTACTAGGTTGTAAATATTGACCTATAGTAATAACATCTAAACCAACATTACGTAAATCTTTCATGGTTTGAATAACTTCCTCTTCTTTTTCTCCTAAACCTAACATAATTCCTGATTTAGTACGCATTCCGTTATCTTTTAAATATTTTAAAACCGCTAAGCTTCTGTCATATTTAGCTTGTATACGAACTTCACGCGTTAACCTACGAACAGTTTCTACATTATGAGAAACTACTTCAGGAGCAACTTCAATAATTCTATCAATTAATTTTTCGCTTCCTTGAAAATCAGGAATTAAAGTTTCTATGGTTGTTTTAGGATTTGCTCTACGAACTGCATTTACAGTTTCAGCCCAAATAATAGAACCTCCATCTTTTAAATCATCTCTATCTACTGATGTTAAAACGGCATGTTTAATACCCATTAACTTAATAGATCGTGCTACTTTTTCAGGCTCATCCCATTCTACAGTTTCTGGTCTTCCGGTTTTTACTCCGCAAAAACCACATGAACGAGTACAAATATTTCCTAAAATCATAAATGTAGCAGTTCCTTCTCCCCAACATTCTCCCATGTTTGGGCAACTTCCACTGGTACAAATAGTATTTAATTTATATTTGTCTACTAAACCTCTTAATTCTGTATATTTTTTTCCAACAGGTAACTTTACACGTAACCATTTTGGTTTTTTTACTCTTTCTGGTAATAATACTGATTCGTTTGCCATTTCGATAAAAAATTGAATGACAAATTTACAAAGAAAACTGTTATAAATTGAGTAAAAACCAAATACTAAATGCAAGTAAAAAAATAATTCCCATAATACTTAAAATACACAACGGTAATTTAGGCTGATTTTTTTTTGGTGTATGTTTACTGGTAATTAGTAAAAAGTTTAAAATAGCATAAAATGGTGCTGTTAAAAAAGATAAAATAGTAGCTATTTTAACTAAAAAACCCATGTTGTACAAGTAGTAATTTAAAATAATAAAAGTACCAATGGCTAAGAAAAAAATCCAGAATTGATAGTTTAGTTTATTATTATTGCCTAATAATAATGTTGTAGTTTTTGCCATGACCCTAGGTGAGGCATCTAAAGTTGTTAAAGTTGTACTAAACATAGTTGTAAAAGCTGCAATTCCTATAAATAGATAAGAAAATTCACCTAAATTATTAGTGTATAAATTAATTAATTGTACAGCAAAAACAGTTCCTTTGTTAGAGAATGATTCTCCTGATTGGTACATAACTAATGCACCAAGTATAACAAAACATACTCCTAAAAAAAAGGTAGCTATATAACCTACATTAAAATCGAAAATGGCATATTTAGGTTTAACCTGTTTGAAAGTAGTTTTACTTTTTTCGACTGACCATAATGAGTGCCAAATAGAAACATCTAAAGGGGCAGGCATCCATCCTAAAAAAGCAATTAAAAAGGTAATTTGTGCTGTTCCGCTAGGTAATATTTGCTGAAAAGTAAAGCCTTTTTGGGTGCTAAATATAGCTATAACTACAGCAATTATTGTACTTATAGTTAATGTGAAAATTATATACTTCATTAAATTATCAAGCAATTTATATTTACCAACACTTAATATAATAATACTTATAAGTAATATAATTACAGACCAAATAACTAAATTATCTGTAAAACCAAAAATAGTAGAAGCTAAGCTGGCAGTTACTATTGTAACGGCTGCCTGAATAGTAAACATGGTAGCAAAGTTTAGAATATAGTAACATATTAATACCCCTTTGCCTAATTTTTTATAGCCATCTAACAGAGTTTCACCTGTGGCAGCAGCGTAACGAGGGCCATATTGAAAAAATGGATATTTGAATAAAGTAACAATTAATAGTGCCCAAAGTAAACCAAAACCAAAATCGGCGCCAGCTCTTGTTGATTGTACTAAATGCGATACACCTATGGCTGCACCAGCAAATAACAATCCTGGACCTAATATATTTGATATAGATTTTTTCATAATGGGGGATGAAAAGAATGTTAAAATATAAGGTTTGATTTTAGTAGTTTTATAAATTGATAACTAAAATCATGGTAAGTTAAGATTTCTTTATTATTTCTGCTAATAATTTTTTAGCTCTCAATAATTTTATTTTAACATTATTCATTGGTTCTCCAATGTTTTCTGAAATTTCTTTATAACTTAATTCTTGAAAAAAACGAAGGTTAATAACCTCTTGATATTTGGGTTTTAATTTTTTAATATCTCTTAAAAGTTTAGCTAAGTTCTGTTCTTTAATAATAGTATCTTCAGGAGATGGTGAGTTATCAATAATTCTAGACGCGGCTTCTTCTTGTTCTTTAGAAGTGTCTAATAAAATAGATCTATTTTTTTTTCGCAAAAAATCAATATAAACATTTTTAGAAATGGCTATTAACCATGTTTTAAACTGGTATTCATCTTTAAATGTGTCAATTTTATCAAATGCCTTGGAAAACGTGCGAATGGTAATATCTTCAGCATCATTATCATTTTTAATTTTTGATAGCTGATAACTATATACATCACCCCAAAAAGTGTCTAATAAAAAGTTAAAAGAAATTTGATTTCCTTTTTTAGCTTTTTGAATATGTAAAAGTATTTTTTCGTTATGTATTTTCAAGGTATAGTTTTAGAAAGCTGTACAAATACCTACTGTTAAAATTGTACGTATTAAATTAATATTTAAAAACTCACTAATTATAAATTAATAGTAAAACAAAATATTTTGTTATTTATTGTGTTCCGGTTCGCTACACGAATCAAATTGATCAGGAGTTTTTCCACAAAAACCACAAGACTCTCCAGTTTCATTTAAAACAGGGTTTTGACTAGCACAAGTACCAGCAAATTTTCCATCTTTTTTCGCCCAAATTTTTATAGCAATTCCTGCAAAAGCTAATGCTAATAAACCGATAGTAAGAAAAATTAATTTCATAAATATTAAATTGTATACTGCAAATATACAAACTTACTCTTTTAAAGAATTATTTTATTGTAGATTTATAAATGTGACTTTTGAAGTATTTAGGGTCATATATAAGAATCAATTAATTTAAACTATAAGATATGAAAAAGTATTTAGCAGAATTATTCGGAACATTTTGGTTAGTATTTGGAGGTTGTGGTAGCGCTATTTTTGCTGCTGGTTTCCCTGAATTAGGTATTGGGTTTATGGGCGTAGCCTTAGCCTTTGGTCTAACTGTTTTAACAATGGCATATGCTGTAGGTCATATTTCAGGAGGGCATTTTAACCCTGCTGTATCTTTAGGTTTATGGGCTGGAGGAAAATTTTCTGCAAAAGAATTAGTGCCGTATATTATTTCTCAATTAGTTGGTGCAATTTTAGCGGCAGGTGCTTTATATTTAATTGTTTCAGGTAAATCAGATTTTGAATCTATTGGTGGTTTCGCTGCTAATGGATACGGAGAATTATCGCCAGGAGGTTATAATATGACATCAGCTTTTGCTGCTGAATTTTTATTAACAATGTTTTTCTTATTAATAATTTTAGGAAGTACTAATCAAAGAGCTCCCAAAGGTTTTGCTCCAATAGCTATTGGTTTAGGTTTAACATTAATACACTTAATAAGTATTCCAATTACCAATACTTCAGTGAATCCTGCACGTTCTATGAGTCAGGCTTTATTTGCAGGTGGTGGTTATTTAGCACAATCTTGGTTATTTTGGGTTGCACCTATAGCAGGCGCAATTGTAGCAGGATTTATTCATAAAGCATTATTTGATAAAGAATAAAAAAATTATCAAAACGATATAAAAACAGCTTCAATTAATTTTGAAGCTGTTTTTTTTGATTACTATGTAGCTGTAATTAAACTTTTTAATTTTTTTAGAGTCTTAAATTAAAAACAAGCTTATGAGATTAGCTATATCGAGTTTTATTTTACTGTTTACAATCTTAGTTATTTCATGTGGTACAGATAATGTATCAGAAATAAATGAACCAGATGATGAGGTTATCGTAATAAATAATAAGCCCAACATCTTATTAATTATTGCTGATGATATGGGTTTAGATGCTACTCCAGGTTTTAATATTGGTATTATAAAACCTGTTATGCCAAACCTTCAAAATATGATTAATAACGGTGTTAAGTTTAATAATTTATGGTCATACCCAACGTGTACACCAACAAGGTCAAGTATTTTAACTGGTAAATATGGTTTTAGAACAAATGTAATGAAGGTTAATGATGCGTTATCAACATCAGAAATATCACTTCAAAAACATTTAGATAATAATAATTCGGGTTATAATCATGCTGTAATAGGTAAATGGCATTTATCAAAAGATGCTTCACATCCAACACAAATGGGCGTAGGATATTATGCAGGTTTGTTAAGCGGAGGTGTACAATCTTACACTAATTGGAATTTTACAGAAAATCAGCAAACAACAAATTCAACAGAATATACTACCACTAAGTTTACTGATTTAGCAATCGATTGGGTAGATTTACAAAAAGAACCTTGGTTTTTATGGTTGGCTTATAATGCTCCGCATACACCTTTTCATTTACCTCCATCAAATTTAGATACACAATCATTATCCTCAGATCAAGCAAGTATTGATGCAAACCCAATGCCTTATTATATGGCAATGTTAGAGGCTTTAGATACCGAAGTAGGAAGGCTGTTAGCTTCAATGTCACAAGAAGAAAAAGATAATACAGTAATTATTTTTATAGGAGATAATGGTACGCCGAATCAAGTTGTTCAAGAGCATGCTAGTCAGCGAGCAAAAGGAAGTGTATATCAAGGAGGTGTTAATGTACCGATGATTATATCAGGTAAAAATATAAATCGATTTAGTGAATCAGAAGATGCTTTATTAAATACAACTGATTTATTTGTAACAATTTCAGATATAGCTGGCACAGGTACTACAGAAATAAATGATAGTAAAAGTTTTAAAGAATTATTTACAACTTCAAATACTAGTTTTAGAGATTATACATATACCGAAATCGGCGAAGACAACGGAACAGTAAATTATACGATTAGAAATTCAACTCATAAATATATACAGTTTTCAGATGGAAGTGAAGCTTTATATAATTTAATTGAAAACCCTTTAGAAAACCCCAATTTATTAAGCACAAATCAATTGCCTTTAAGTGCTAGTGATGCTGTTATTAAAGATGAATTAATAACGAAAGTAAATAGTCTTAGAGAGTAATTTTAACTAATAATTAAAAATGATACACATGAAAAAAAATCAATTAATTAAAAAAGTAGCAGTATTAATAATGATAACAGGTTTATTTTACGCCTGCTCATCTGATGATACTACAGAAGAAGGAGGAAGTACACCTGAAGTAGCAAACTATGATATTACAAGTATTTTATCAAAATTTGATGATGTAGCATCAGTTTCTTATGCCGTATCAGGTAATACAGTAACTTTTACAACTACCGATTTACCAAATCATAAAAGCCCGTATTGGGGAACAGATAACGCAATGTACGAAGCTTATAACGGTACAAATACTAGTTGGAATCAGAATCCAGGCGCTATCGGAGAGCAAGAGATTACTTTTACCATGTCTTTAAATCCAAGCGAAGCTGTAAATAAAACAGCAACACCAATGGGCCCAATAGGAATATCAAGAAATGGTGTTGTTTTTTTCAATCAATATGCAGCAGGAGGAGCGCCTTTAACAGGTGAAATTAATTCTTTTGATCAATATTTAGGACATCCTGCAATGACAACATATCATTATCATATTAAGCCGAAATTTTTAACAGATACTTTTGGTGAAGATGCTTTTTTAGGATTATTATCTGACGGATTTCCTGTATATGGTTCTTTAGAAGATGGAAAAACGGTTACAAATGATGATTTAGATGATTATCACGGACATACTGGCTCAACAGTTGATTTTCCTGATGGAATTTATCATTATCACATTACAAATGAAGATCCTTATTTAAATGGAAATGGTTTTTTCGGTACTGCTGGAGTTGTAACAAGATAATTAAATAACATGAAAATTTATATCGTAATTATACTGATTTTTATTTCATGTAATTTTAAAGAGAAAGAAATAAAAGATTTATCAATCAATAAAATTATTATTCCGAATATAAAAAAGAATAAAAACAATAAGAGTTTTAATCTTAAAAATGGTGTTTTGTTATTAAATGAAACACCATATTCTGGAATTGTAGAAGATTATTATTCAAAAGAAAAGCTAAAATCAACCTCTGTATATTTTCAAGGAAAAAAACACGGAATTTATAATGGATGGTACATTAGTGGAAATAAATGGTTTCAACGTTTTTATACAAACGGATTAAAAACAGGAATTCATGTTGGTTGGTATGATAATGGTAAACCAATGTTTAAATATCATTTTAATACTAACGGTGTATATAATGGTAGCATTACAGATTGGTATATGAACGGAACATTATTAAATGAGTTTAATTTTAAAGATGGAAGAGAAGAAGGTAGTCAAAAAACATGGCAACCTAACGGAAAAATAAAAGCAAATTTTGTTACTAAAAATGGAGAACGTTTTGGATTGATAGGATTAAAAAAATGTTATTCGGTAGCTATTGAAAATGAAAAAATCAAATAATATTTTAAAAAAAGCATAATTTGAAAAAGAACATATTCGTATTATTTTTTTTGATTATAAGTTTTACGGCATGTAAAACCAA
The DNA here is from genome assembly GCF_964507685.1 of Tenacibaculum aestuariivivum. Lineage (GTDB taxonomy): Bacteria > Bacteroidota > Bacteroidia > Flavobacteriales > Flavobacteriaceae > Polaribacter > Polaribacter aestuariivivum. The sequence goes on along the minus strand of NZ_OZ208414.1, from coordinate 453,211 downwards.
AATTGAAAATGAAGTAAAAATAGATAAAGAAACAGTATTGCCTTTTTTTAATTCAGCAGAGTTTACACCCGAATGGATTTCTAAAAGTTCTTTAAAATATAAAACAATACACACAATTCCTGATTTTAGTTTTATAAATCAGAATGGAAAAAAAGTGACTAATAAAACCTACAAAGGAAAAATTTATATTGCTAATTTCTTCTTTGTTACTTGCCCTGGAATTTGTCCTATTCTTGAAAAAAATATGAGTAAAATTCAAGAAAAATATAAGAATGATTCTTCTGTTTTATTATTGTCGCACACTGTAATGCCTACTAAAGATTCTGTAGTTGTTTTAAAAAAATATGCTATAGCTAATAATATTATTTCTGATAAATGGAACTTAGTTACTGGTGATAAAAAACAGCTTTATAATGTCGCTAGAAAAGGGTATTTTGCCGATGATGAATTCAATAAAACAAAAAACACAGCTGCTTTTATACATTCAGAAAATTTTGTTTTAGTCGATAAAAAAGGAAGAATACGAGGTGTTTATAACGGCACTTTAGCATTAGAAACTAAAAGATTAATTCGTCATATTGAAATTTTGAAAAAAGAAGATTAAATAATATTAACTTCAATTTCTAAATCAATAGAAAAAGTATTATTGATCGTTTTTTGAATATTTTGAGCCAATTCTAAAATTTGTTTACCTGTAGCATTTCCATAATTAACAAGTACTAAAGCTTGTTTTTCATGTACGCCATAATTACCATAATTTTTACCTTTAAATCCACATTGTTCAATTAACCAGCCAGCAGGTATTTTAACCTCAGTTTTAGAAATTTCATAATTTGGCATTAAAGGAAATTGATTTATTAAACTTTCAAAAAGTTTTTTTGAAATAACCGGATTTTTAAAAAAACTACCACTATTACCAATTTTTTTAGGATCTGGTAATTTAGAGTTTCTAATTGCTATAACGGCATTAGAAATATTTTTAATGGTTGGGTTTATAATATTTTTTGAAGCAAGTTCGGCTTCAATAGCACCATATGAGGTAATTAGTTGATGATTTTTTCTGGTAAGTTGAAAACAAACTGAAGTAATAATATATTTGTCTTTAGCGATGTTTTTAAAAATAGAATTTCGATATCCAAATTTACAATCAGTATTAGAAAACGATATTAGTTTTCCTGTTTCAATCTCAATAGCTTCTACACGATTAATGATGTCTTTAACTTCTACGCCATACGCACCAATATTCTGAATGGGGCAAGTACCTACATTTCCAGGTATTAAAGATAAATTTTCAATACCTCCGTAATTCTGAGAAACACACCAAAGTACAAATTTGTGCCAATTTTCGCCAGCATTTACGGTTATGTAAATATCATTTTCATTTTCTCTATCAATAGAAATACCTTTTAAATTTAAGTGAACAACAAGTTTTTCAATGTCTTTGGTTAATAACATATTGCTACCTCCAGAAATTAAAAAAACATCTTTTTCAGATTTTAAAAGTTGTTGTAAACTATAAAGTGAATCAATAGAAATAAAACGTTTGGCATTTACATGAATGCCAAACGTGTTATAGTTTTTTAATGATATGTTTTCTTGAATATTCAATGAAACCTATTTATTATATTGTTGTAAAGCTATTTTTAAAATCTCTACAGAACGTATTAAATCAACTTTATTTAATACATACGCCATACGAATTTGGTTTTTACCTTCTCCTGGTGTAGAATAAAATCCACTTGCAGGAGCAACCATAATAGTTTCGTTATTATCATTGAATTCTTCTAAAAGCCATTGTGCAAAATGATCAGCATCAGCTACAGGTAATTCAGCAACACAATAAAAAGCTCCTTTAGGATTTGCAACTTTTACACCATCAATTTTTTGTAATTCAGAAATTAATGTATTTCTACGTTCTTGATATTCTTCAATAACTTCATCAAAATAACTTTGAGGTGTGTCTAAAGCCGCTTCACTAGCTAATAAAGCATAAGTAGGAGGGCTTAAACGAGCTTGTGCAAATTTAAGAGCCGTGTTGATAAATTCTTCATTTCTAGAAACAATACATCCAATTCTTGCACCGCACATACTGTAACGCTTAGAAACAGAATCAATAACAATAGCATTTTGTTCTAAACCATCTAAAGTCATTACTGAATTATGCTTTTCACCATCATAAGTAAACTCACGATATACTTCATCAGCAATTAAAAATAAATCATGTTTTAAAACAATTTGTTTTAATTTTTCAATTTCAGTAGCACTATATAAATAACCAGTAGGGTTACCAGGGTTACAAATTAAAATGGCTTTTGTTTTTGGTGTAATTAATTTTTCGAAATCTTCAATAGCAGGTAACGCAAAGTTATTTTCAATTTTAGAAATTACAGGAACAACTTTTACTCCTGAAGCAGTTGAAAAACCATTGTAATTAGCATAAAAAGGCTCAGGAATTATAATTTCATCACCTGGGTCAGTAATACTACCAATGGTAAATAATAATGCTTCAGAACCACCTGTAGTGGCAATAATATTATTAGCTGTTACATGAATATTGTTTTTAGCATAATATGCAGCTAATTTTGTGCGGTACTGTTCAGAACCTTCAGAACGTGCGTATGATAATACTTTAATAGTATTGTTTTTAACAGCATCTAAAGCTACTTGAGGAGTTTTTATATCGGGTTGACCAATGTTTAAATGATAAACTTTTGTTCCATTTTTTTTAGCAGCCTCTGCAAAGGGAACCAATTTACGAATTGGTGATTGAGGCATAGAATTCCCTTTTAAAGAAATAGAAGGCATATTATATAATTTTATAGTTGTTTAATATGCAAATTTGCAAAATTTATTCTTAAAAATACGGCTTAAATATAAAATAATATAAGATGTTTTTTTAAATTTATATATAGGTTTTAATTGTATTATTTAGAACAGTTTATTAAAAATAAATAGTTATAGTAGAATGGTAGTACTTAGCTTAAACTTAGTAAATATATTTAGCCCCGATTGAAGTATTTGTTTGAGCTCCTCGCAGAGAGCGAGTGCGTAAAGCGGGAAATAGCTTCTTAATAACTTTATAGGGTTATTTAAATATTATTTATGCGTGGTTGGGGGGTATTACAAAAAAAAGTGTCAGTTTTTAAACTGACACTTTTTTTTATGTAATGAAGTATGGTCTTATTTATTATTATTAACAATACTTTTTTCTTTTACAGGTGCTACATCTTTAGCTATAAATCCTTTAATTTTAACTCTTTTTCTTTTGTTTTTAGCATTAGAAACAATGGTTAAAGTTTTTGAGAAACCTCCAATTCTTTTAGTGTCATACGAAACATCAATTTTTCCTGTTTCTCCTGGCATAATAGGAGCCTCTGGTTTTTTAGGTACCGTACATCCACAAGCAGATATAATATCTTCAATAATTATAGGTTCATTACCTATGTTTGTAAATTCAAAAGTACGTTTTCCTTCTGATGCTACTGCTATTTTACCATAGTCAATAGTTTCTGTTTCAAATTTAAATTCTTGAGCACTTACTGTTAACGTAATAAAGCATACAGCTACAAATGATAAAATTGTTTTCATAATTAATAAGTTATTTTAAGGAATATAATCCGTTACAAATTTAATATTATTTTTTTTAGTTAAAAAAACCAACATCTAATTTTTTATACCTCTATAGATAATTGTATTTTTGTTTTTTAATTTCAAAAATAATGCCAAAAGTATAAGTAAGCTAAATACTTATGCTATAAATATACATAAAACATATGAATATTCCATCAAAATACGATTCTAAAGAAGTAGAAGGAAAGTGGTACGATTACTGGATGAAACATAATTATTTTCATTCAGAAGTAGATGAGCGAGAACCTTATACCATTGTAATACCGCCACCTAACGTAACAGGAGTATTACATATGGGACATATGTTAAACAATACAATTCAAGATGTTTTAATACGTCGTGCACGTTTACAAGGTAAAAATGCTTGTTGGGTTCCTGGAACTGACCATGCATCTATTGCTACGGAAGCAAAGGTTGTTGCTAAGTTAAAAGAACAAGGAATTGATAAAAATGATTTAACTCGTGAAGAATTCTTAGCACATGCTTGGGAATGGAAAAACGAGTACGGTGGAATTATTTTAGATCAGTTAAAAAAATTAGGTGCTTCTTGTGATTGGGAACGTACTGCCTTTACTATGGATCCTGCATTATCAGCATCTGTAATTAAAGTTTTTGTTGATTTATATAATAAAGGATTAATTTACCGTGGATATAGAATGGTAAATTGGGATCCTGAAGCAAAAACAACGTTATCTGATGAAGAAGTTATTCATGTTGAAAAACAAGGAAATCTTTATTATTTAGAATATAATATTGAAGGTTCTGATGAAAAATTAACTATTGCAACTACACGTCCTGAAACTATTTTTGGAGATACAGCAATTTGTATTAACCCGAATGATGAACGTTTTACACATTTAAAAGGTAAAAAAGCAATTGTACCTTTATGTAATCGTGTAATTCCTATTATTGAAGATGAATATGTAGATGTTGAATTTGGTACTGGATGTTTAAAAGTTACACCAGCACACGATGAAAACGATAAGGTTTTAGGAGATAAACATAAATTAGAAGTAATCGATATTTTTAATGATGATGCTTCTTTAAACTCTTTCGGATTACATTATCAAGGAAAAGATCGTTTTGTAGCTCGTAAATTAGTCGTTAAAGAATTAGAAGAAAAAGGAATTTTAGTAAAAACAGAAGTTCATATTAATAAAGTAGGAACATCAGAAAGAACTAAAGCTGTTATAGAACCAAGATTGTCAGATCAATGGTTTTTAAAGATGGAAGAGTTAGCAAAACCTGCTATTGATGCTGTTTTAGGTGAAGATAGCGAAATTAAATTATATCCAAAGAAATTTGAAAATACGTATCGTCATTGGATGGAAAATGTGCGTGATTGGAATATTTCACGTCAATTATGGTGGGGACAACAAATTCCTGCATATTTCTACGGAGATGGAAAAGAAGATTTTGTAGTTGCTGAAAGTATCGAAGAAGCTGTAGTTTTAGCAAAAGAAAGAACTGGGAAAACTGATTTAGTTGCAACCGATTTAAAACAAGATGAAGATGCTTTAGATACTTGGTTTTCTTCTTGGTTATGGCCAATGAGTGTTTTTGACGGAATTAATAATCCTGAAAACGAAGAAATTAAATACTATTATCCAACAAATGATTTAGTTACTGGTCCAGATATTTTATTTTTCTGGGTAGCTCGTATGATTGTAGCAGGATATGAATATAAAGATGAACGTCCGTTTGAAAACGTTTATTTAACAGGTTTAGTGCGTGATAAACAACGTAGAAAAATGTCGAAATCGTTAGGTAATTCACCTGATGCTTTAAAGTTAATTGAAGATTATAGTGCCGATGGTGTTCGTGTCGGATTATTATTAAGTGCTGCCGCAGGTAACGATTTAATGTTCGATGAAGATTTATGTAAGCAAGGAAAAGGATTTTCAAACAAAATTTGGAATGCTTTCCGTTTAGTTACAGGTTGGGAAATTGACGAAACTATCGAACAGCCTGAATCAGCAAAAATAGGATTAGAATGGTATGCTGTTAAATTTCAAACAGTATTAGCTGAAATTGAAGATCATTTTTCTAAATATCGTTTATCAGATGCTTTAATGGCTATTTATAAACTAATTATGGATGATTTTTCATCATGGTTATTAGAGGCTGTAAAACCTGCATATCAGCAACCAATTGACAAAAAAACATTTGATGCTGTAATTGCTGTTTTTGAAGACAATTTAAAAATATTACATCCGTTTATGCCTTTCTTATCCGAAGAAATTTGGCAACATATTACTGATAGAACGCCAGAAGAAGCGTTAATTATTGCAAAATATCCTGAGCTTAAAAAAGTAGATACAACAATACTAGGTCAATTTGAATTTGCTACGGATGTTGTATCGGGAATTAGAACCATTAGAAAAAATAAAAATATTTCATTTAAAGATGCTGTTGAATTATCAGTAGTAAATAATGAAGGTTTCACCACTAAATTTGATGTTTTAATTGAAAAATTAACCAATGCATCAACAATTAACTATGTTTCAGAAAAAGTTGATGGAGCTTCGTTTAGAGTAAAGTCAAATGAATACTTTATTCCTGTTGCTGAAGAAGAAATTGATGTAGAGGCTGAAACTATTAAGTTAAATGCCGAACTAAAAAGAGCAGAAGGGTTCTTATTCGGTATTCAAAAGAAATTATCAAACGAGCGTTTTGTAAGCAATGCACCAGAACAGGTTATTATTATAGAGCGTAAAAAAGAATCAGATACGTTAGCAAAAATTGAAACTATTAAAAGTAGTTTAGCTTCTTTAAAATAAAGGTTATTTTATAAAAATAAAATGAAACCGATGATTTTAAAAAAAAGCATCGGTTTTTTTAGTGTTTAAATATAAAATAAAATTTTTTGAAGTCGTTTTCCCGCTTTTCCGAACTCACTTTCTACGAGTAGTTCAAACAAATGCTTCAATCGGGGCTATATGTTTAGTTAGTATTTTATGTGGTTAACTACCTTTTTATATATTTGATACTTATGTGTACTAAGTAACTTATTTTTTAAAATTAAAAAGAATAAAATTATACTGATTCTTAGTACATAATATTATATTTTTTAATAACAGTAAGTTACTATAGTTAATTTAAAAAGTTTGAGTCAAAACAAAATAACGTCATATAAGTAAACTAAATCAAAATATGTATATTTGGCATAATGGTTAACAATGTAAAGATAATAGAATGTCCACGTGATGCTATGCAAGGAATAAAAAGTCATTTTATTTCTACAGAAGCTAAGGCTAAATACATTAATTCACTACTAAATGTAGGTTTTGACACCATTGATTTTGGAAGTTTTGTATCACCAAAAGCAATACCTCAAATGAGAGATACTGCAGCTGTTTTAGAAAAGTTAAATTTAGCAACAACAACAAGTAAATTATTAGCTATTGTAGCTAATGTTAGAGGAGCTAATGATGCGGCTCAATTTGAAGAAATAGATTATTTAGGGTATCCTTTTTCGATATCAGAAAATTTTCAAATGCGTAATACGCATAAAACAATAGAACAATCTGTAGATACTTTAAAAGAAGTGTTGTCAATAGCTACAAGGAGAAATAAAGAGGTTGTAGCTTATTTATCAATGGGTTTCGGAAACCCATATGGTGACCCTTGGGATGTAGAGATTGTAGGAGAATGGACTGAGAAGTTATCAAAAATAGGAGTTAAAATTTTATCCATATCAGATACCGTTGGTAGCTCAACCCCTAAAGATATTAACTACTTGTTTTCAAATTTAATACCAAGTTATCCTAAAATAGAATTTGGAGCTCATTTACATACTACACCTACAAAATGGTATGAAAAAGTTGACAGTGCTTTTAATGCAGGCTGTAAGCGCTTTGATGGTGCAATTATGGGGTACGGAGGTTGTCCTATGGCAAAAGATGAATTAATAGGTAATATGCCAACTGAAAAATTACTATCTTACTTTACTACCAAAAAAGTAATAACAAATATAAAACCAATGAGTTTTGAAAGTGCTTATAATAAGGCACTCGAAATTTTTTAATATATGATGACTTTTAAATTTACAATTCTTTTTTTATTCTTATCTGCCTTTTATCAGTCAACAACCGATAGAAGAATAGGAGTATGGCAAATAAGAGATGGTGTTTTAATACTAAATGAGTCAAATAAAAATGATTTAGCAAATGATTACTGGAAAGAGTTTACTAGAATATTTCCAAAAGAATTAACTAAAAAATATATTAAAAGAATTGTTTTAATGACTGATGGGCTTGATGAAAAAACAGGTGCATTAGTGTCGTTAAATTCTAGAAATGATAAATGGCAGTTAGAAATTGATGTAAAAGATGTAAACCTTAAAACCAGAGATAAAAAAAGGTTGCATGAATCTATTTATACCATGGTACATGAATTTGGTCATTTATTAACCCTAAATAAAACTCAAATAAGGCCTACAACAAAAAGGGTACAAGGTGAGGGGCAACTTTATTTAACACTTGAAGGAGAAGCTTATAAAAAAAGCTATTTAAATATATTTGTGAATCTATTTTGGAAAGGAGCTTTGTTAGATAGTTGGGATGTTATTCAAAGAGATTACTGTTATACAGAGGCTAATTGTGTTGAAAAATTATATGATTTATACCAAAATAATTCATCTGAATTTTTAACTGATTATGCAGCAGAAAGCCCTGAAGAAGATATTGTTGAAAGTTGGACTGCTTTTGTTTTAAGGCCTAAAATTAAAAAACCAAGAACCATAGCTCACAAAAAGAGAAATTTTTTTTATCAGTTTCCAGAGTTAGTTGCGTACCGAAAAACAATTAGACAAAATACACGTAAATATCTTCATTAGAATTTATAAATTTGTTTTAAAAAACAGCTATGAGTCAACTTAATTCTTTATTTATACTTATAATTTCTTTATTCGTTGTAAGTTGTGCATCAAAAAAAAATATCAATAAAACTCCAGAATCTGTATATAAATATACTAACAAGCAAGCAAGTAAAATTTATTTTAACATACTTCAATTAAATGATATTTTTAAAATAAAACCTGAACAGAATATTAAATTTGAAAAAATAGCTAGAGTTGAAAATCTACGTAAAAATTTAATCAAAGAAGATAATAATACGATGTTTGTGGTTGCAGGAAATTTTTTACCACCTGTTACAGTAACTACACCTGAAATAGATAATTTTAATGCTCAAGAACAAAAAGTTGTTGAAGTTTTAAATGCGATGAATGCTAATTTAGTTACTTTTGGTAATAATGAATTAGGGTTAAATTATAGCTATTTACAAGAAACACTTAATGAAAGTCATTTTGATTGGATTTCATCTAATGTATTACACAATAAAAATGGTAGGCATCATTATTTTTATAAAGTAATAAATGGGCGCAAAGAAAATTTAAATGATTCTTATATTAAAGAATTTTATGGTAGTAATGGAGCAGTTGTAAGAGTTGGTTTTATAAGTGCATCAAGTCAATCATTATTAAATACTTACGTATATTATGGTGATATTTATGAAGAAATAAAAAGGGCTTATTTTGAAATTAAGGATAAAGTTGATATTGTTATAGGTTTAACTAATTTAACAATTGAGGAGGATAAAAAATTAGCATCATTATTACCAAATATATCTTTAATAATGGGAGGGAATACCTATTTAAATAGTTATGATAAAATAGGTAATGTGGTAATAACAAAAGCCGATTCAGGTATTAAAACAGCTTATGTACATAGATTTGAATATGATCCGATATCAAAAAATATTCAATTAAAGTCTCAACTAAAAGAAATTACTACACAAACACCGGTAAATAGTAGCATACAAACTTTAATTAAAATAAAATAACTATATAATTTTAAGCTATCTTTTTGATTATCAAATAGCCTTATAATCAACTTTATTTTATATTAAATTAATTTAAAATAAGTCTTAATAAGCTTTGTAGAAGTAATTAACTATGTTACATTTGCACCCGTAAATTAATTATTGTTTAAAGTTAATCTAAATAAAGATGAAAAAAGTATTTTTTGCATTACTAGCTAGTGCATCCTTATTAGCATCAGCACAGTCAGCACCACAAGATAGTATTCCTACAAATCCGCAAAGTCAGCAAAATGCTGCACAACGTCTTTTATCTTCAAACTTAAGTCAAAAAGGATTAACTGTTGGAGGATATGCAGAAACACATTATAACAGGCCATCAGGTGAAAATGCTACATTAGATGTGCATAGAGTTGTAATGTTATTTGGTTATAAGTTTAATGAAAAAACTCAATTTATTACAGAATTAGAGTTTGAACATGTTAAAGAAGTATATGTAGAACAAGCTTTTTTACAATATAGTGTAAGTGATAAATTAAATGTAAGAGCAGGTTTAATGTTGGTGCCAATGGGTATTATAAATGAATACCATGAGCCAACTACTTTTAATGGAGTTGAAAGACCAAGTATGGATAAATCAATTGTACCTTCTACTTGGAGAGAGATTGGTTTAGGAGTTTCTGGTAGGTGGGATGAAGCATCTTTACGTTATCAAGCTTATGTATTTAATGGTTTTTTGTCAGATAATGATGGCAAGTTTTTAGGAGGAAAACATGGTTTTAGAAACGGGCGTCAAAAAGGGGCAGAGTCTATGATGAATAATGTGAATTTTTCAGGAAAAGTAGATTATTATGGTTTACCTGGTTTACGTTTAGGATTATCAGGTTACTTTGGTAGAACACAATCTGAAAAAGCTATCGAAAATATTGATGGTGCTGATGTAGGTATAGCAATGTTAGGTTTAGATGCACGTTATGCTTATAAGCGTTTTAGTGCACGAGGTCAATTTATTCACGCAAGTGTTACCGATAGTAAAGCGTATAACGCATATTATACATCTGATTTAGGAAGTGCTTTACAAGGTTGGTATTTGGAAGGAGCATACAATATTTTGTCACAAGATAAAGAACAGCAATTAATAGCTTTTTCTCGTTATGAAGATTTTAATACACATGCTTCAACAGAAGGAGGGCTGGCTAAAAATTTAGCATATGATCGTAACGAATGGACATTCGGTTTAACATATAAAGTTGCACCAGGGGCGGCATTTAAAGCTGATTATCAATTTATAAATAATGCTGTAATTGGTAGTAAAACAACTGAACAATTAAACTTAGGATTTGGTGTTTGGTTTTAATTAAAAGTTTGTTAATTTTTGTAAGAGTCGAATCAAGTTTTTATAATTTGATTCGATTTTTATTTTTTATTTAGACTAATTCTAATATTTTTGCAATATGAAAAATAGATTTTTATTACTTTTTGTATGTATTACCATATCAACGGGGTTACTATGTTTTAGTATACCTAAAAATATTATGAAAAAAGTTGATAAAGAAATTAAAAAAACATTTGAAGTTGAAGATTTTACTTTAAATAATGTTGTTATTTCAGAAGCAATTAATAATCAATTAAAAGATAAAATTAGTTTAGAAAGTTTATTTAAAATAACTGAAAATAATGAGCTTTTAGGTTATGCTTTTATAAGTAAAGCACCGAGTAAAACAGATGAATTTGACTATTTAATTTTGTTAGATAAAAATTTAATAGTGAGTAAAACTAAAGTGTTAATTTATCGAGAAGATTATGGAGGAGAAATAGGTAGTAAACGTTGGTTGAAACAATTTATAGGTAAAACATCAAAAGATAAATTAAAATATAAAAAAGACATTATGGCAATATCAGGAGCAACAATTTCTGCCTCATCTATGACAATTGCTATTAATAATTTTTTAGAAAATTTAGAAATTCTTCATAAAAATAAAGTGTTATAAATGCAAATTCACGGCGTAATTCATCAATTTCCTAAAGAAATAAAACTATTAATAGTAGCTTTTATATGTACGTTAAGTATTGGTTTTTTTGGCGGAATATCATTTGTTAGAGATACCACAAACTCTAACCCAAAAGGTATAGAGGAACGTTACTTAGGTAATGAAAATGATGAAGAGGCAAGTACTATGAAGTTTAAAAAATCATCAGGTGAAATAAAAACATTGGTACATAATCATATTTTATCATTATCTGTTATTTTCTTTTTATTTGCTACTATTGTTGCAACAACAAGTATTAATAAAAGGTTAAAATTATTTTTAATGATTGAACCTTTTGTGTCTATTATTTTAACTTTTGGAGGTATTTATTTAATGTGGACAGGTATTACTTGGTTAAAGTATATTGTTATGCTTTCAGGTTTATTTATGACCTTGTCCTTTGGGGTAGGTGTTGTAGTAATTATTAGTCAATTACTTAAAAAAAGTGTTTAAATACTTTCAATATAGTTTTGTTACATGTTTATAAACAGCATCCATTGTTTTTATTTCTAGTAAATTTTTAGTAGGATTTATTAATGTTTGAGAGTTTCTGCCATTTAAACTTACTTTAACATTCACATATATTTGTATATTGGGATACCCTTTTTTTAGATACTCTTCTTTTAAAAAATGTGCATATTGCCAAATCATATCAGGTTGAAAACTCATTTGATTTTCTTGAATAATAGATAGGTTTTTTGATGGATATTCAATCCATTTTTTACCTGAATTTTTGTCTGTAATTTTAAATGCTGTATAACCATTTTTTTCCATCAACATAACATTCCATGAAAATCTAAAACCATTTTCAGTCCATAATACATTATCTGTTAGTAAATAGTGGCGCAGTGGAAAAAGTATTTGAAAACTAAAGAAAATTAATAAAAAAGGAAGTGTTATTTTTTGTGTTTTATATGTTTGGTAAGTAGTATTTTTTGTTGCTTTTAATTTTAAAAGTTTAAAAATATTACGCCATTCTTGTTGTGTAATAAATACTAAGCTTCCAAAAATCATAATCCAAGGAAACATACCTATATTAAATAGTATGTGTGTTAATACGTGAAAAATAACAACTAAAAAATAGGCAATTGGGCGTGTTTTTTTTATCCATAATAAAAAAGGAATAATAATATCATATAGCATACCATACCAGCTAAATATATATGGCATACTATTATATTCAAATAACCAACCAATAAAAGGAATGTTTGTTTTAGCTTTTAGCCAAATACTTAAAGGTTGTGCGTTGAATAACCAATCTGCTTTTAATTTAGCAATACCTCCAAAAAAATAAACAACAGCAAGTTGTAGTTTAAATATATTAATAGTCCAATTAGGAACATAGAGAAGTTTTTTATTTGTAAATAACTTTGAATCGATTGAGTAATTTTTATTAGCAGGAACTAAAATAAGTAGAAACGCTACTAAGGAGACAAAATAGTAGTGGTTTAAGTACCATGACTTTTCTATAAGTTCTAAATAGGTAAATGTTAAAAAAAACAATATAGTTGCTACCTTATATATAAAACCAAAACCAATACATAAGGCTGCAATAGCACATGTAATAACTATGGTATACATTATAGTGGTGTTAAAAGGGTGTATCCAGTCAAAGAATTGATAGGTAAAGTGAAATTTAGGGGTTATGTAACAATCTTCAATCCAACCATTGTATATAAAACGAAACATAGAAAAACACATTAAAAAACCAAATGCCATTCTAAAAATGGCAAGAGGTAGTATAGGTGTTTTTTTTAAAAGATAGGTTATAACTTTAGTCACCATCATTATCACTTATGGTAATAGTTGATCCAATAGCATTTGCTAAATCAACTTTTATTAATATTAGTAAATTAGTAAATGATGCTCGTAAATTAACAACATTTTGTTTGTTGTTAATTAACTCTTCTCTTAACGGGTTTTTAATAGAGCTTATTTTTAATTTACAATCAGTAAAGCTTTCTTTAATTTTTTTATTTAATGTTGCTTTTCCTATTAAATTTAAATAATTATCATAGCCCCACTGAATTGTGTTTTCCTTAAAATTACCGGTGTAACATTTTTCTATAGCAATTAAATGCTTGTAAATTATGTTTAATGAATATCCGCTTCTGTATGCTTCTAATAAATTTATATCACTTACTCCGTTAGTTTGTTCACCTAAAGGATCTCCTAATTTAGCTATAATTATTTCTTCTAATAAAGAAACCATGGCATTTGTAAGTTGATTTTGACTACCATTTATACTGTTTTCTACAGAGGTTATAAAAGTATTTTTATTATTAATCCAAAGTGCTTCTAGTTGTATAGCTTTATTTTCTAAATCATCAGCTAAAGCAAGTAAATAGCTTAGTCTTCTAATGTTATTATTAGTTAATGTATTTAAAACTTCTTGCGTATTATTAGATGAAAATAATAAATATTCTAAAGCAGCTAAACCTTTGGCTGATGATCCTTTAGAATTTATATAAGCTTCATTTATGTCATCAGTTCCTTCAATATAACTATTAATTAAGTTTGTATTTGTTTTCCATCTATTAATTTCAAAATGAATAAAACTATTTTCAATAGCACCTAAATTGTATAACTCTAATTGTTTCCAAGTGTTCATTACACTTTTCCAGCTATTTTGTGTAGCTATTAAATTTTCAAGTAAAGGAGTTTGTTTAAATGAGTTAATTTGTTGTTTAAAAGTTGTTGTTTGAGAAACAAATTTATTAGCAAGAATAATTATTTCATTTTCATAAATGTTTTTAAATTGTGTTGCTCTATAATATTCAATTTGATATTCATTTTCTGTAATTCCTGTGTCATTACAGCTTATAAATATACTTATAGTGTTTATTATAAGTATAGTAATAATTAAAATTAGTAAATTTTTAAAATGTAACATTGTTTATAATGATTTTATAAAGGCTAAAATTTTGTTTCTTTCTGTTGCTGGTAAATTAATAAAGGCTAATTGCGATTTTTCAGCTTCACCACCATGCCATAAAATAGCTTCTTCAATATTTCTAGCTCTACCATCATGTAATAAGTTAGTGTGGCCGTTAACGGTTTCTATTAAACCAATTCCCCAAAGTGGTGGAGTTCTCCATTCTTTACCTGTAGCTTTAAAATCAGCTGCATTATCAGCTAAACCATTACCCATGTCATGTAGTAATAAATCGGTATATGCCCTAATAGTTTGGTTTTCTAAAGCAGGAATAGTGTGAGTACCTGTTTTCATTTTTGGAATATGACAAGCAGTACAATTAATAGTATTAAAAAGCTCTTTACCTTCTAATATTTCTTGATCATCATGGTTTCTACGTGCAGGTACCCCAAGAGTACTTGAATAGATTGTTACTCTACTTAATGCTTTATTAGTAACCTCAGGTGTTCCTCCATTAGGAAATTGAGAACAGTCTACACCATCAGGACAATTTTCGTTAGGAAATAAAGAGGAGGTAAGACCTAAATCACCAGCAAAAGCAGCAGCTACTTGTTGTTTTATAGTCGGTTGATTAGCTTTCCAACCAAAACGACCTAAAGTTGCTTTATTTGCTTCTACATTCCAAACATAGTTTGGTTTTCCTGAAATGCCATCGCTATTAACATCATTTTCGTCAGCATATTCTAAAATTGTATTTTTAGGAATTGCTTCTAGTAAGCCTAAGCCAATCATTTGTTGTGCAACTCTTGGAGATATTTGTATATCAGTAGCTAAACTTCCATAAGCTAAACTCTTAATAGTATATGTAGGTTTTCTTAAAGTTACTGTTTCTCCACTTGAATAACTTACAACTACTGGTGTGTAATTAATTTCAAAGGTACCTTGGGTAGTAGTATTTTGAATAGATTGATCTTGTAGTTGTCTACCATAAATAGGATCAGGGTTACTGGCACCTGTAGATGTAATTCCTGGGGTACTTAAACGCAATAGTAAACCATGGTTTATTTCGCCAAGTATTTCAGGAGCTCGACCTCTACCATCTCTAAAATGACAAGTAGAACAGGCTCGGGCATTAAAAAAAGGGCCTAAACCATCTCTTCCTGTAGTGGATGCCGGAGCAGTTACCCAATTTTGATTAAATAAAGAATTACCAGTAAAAAAAAACAACGCATTATCTCCTTTTAAATTAGAAGCTTGTAATTCAAAAGCTCTAACCCCTTCATTAAAAACAGTAGTTTTTCCTCCTGATAGTTCTTCATTTTCATCTGCAATAAGTGGTGTATATGAATTTTCTTTACTGCAAGAAGTAAAAATAATTATAAAAAGAATCAATAAATAATTGTTGTAAATTTTCATTTTTATAGGGAAAAATCAGCGCTATTTTATTAGTGCTGATTTTATGTAGTTTATTAATAAAAGTTGTTTAGGTTTTATATTTGTGAAGAAATTTTTATGCCAATAGCAGTTGCGGCTTCTGAAAATTTATTTTTACCTAAATCATTTAAGGCATTAATAGCTATAACTATTTTGGTTCTTTCAGTAGTATCAGTAATAGCAAAATCAAAAGGCGAAGCAGTATTGTTAATTGTAGTATATGCTGTAGAAATTGCTGTAGAAATTTCGGCGCCTAAAACAGGATTTGCTTCATTAACTAAATCTTCTAAAGAAGGACCATTACTATTTTTATAACTCCCTTTGTATACATTAATAATTCCGTCTAAATTTAAGCGAATATCTCTATCGGTATTATCAGAGAAGCAAGAGTGTTCATCTTCTTGGTTTTTGTTATCATAAGCTGTAAAAATTCGTTCTCCTTTTAATTCACTATTAGTTAAAACAGCAATACCTGTAAATATGTTTTTTAAAGCAATATTTTCAGATAGGGATAAAAAAGATGTTTTATAACTTCCTGTCCAAGCATCTACCATTAATTGTAAATGATCAGTTAATAAGGCTGCGCAAACGTTTAAATACTGCTTTCTTCTATCAGCATTAGTTTTTGTAGTATAATCAGTATAAGCACGTTGACCTGCTTTTTTTTCAGAAGGAGCTGTTAAGTCTTGCCCCCATAATAAAAACTCAATAGCATGATACCCTACTGCTACATTTTTTTCAACATCACCTTTTTGATTAGCATCAATAAGAATTTCTTTATTAATTACAGGATAAACTGTAGGTGTATTAATAATTCCGGCATTAGCTGCTCCTTCAACATAATCAATATAATTTTCGTCTAAAGGCCATGAATTTATTAAGCCCTCAGGACCAGTTTCTGTATTATCAATAGGACCATTATAAAAACGAAAAGCTTCTGTTGTACCATAACTCTCTCTAGAAGTTTTCCACGCTGCTTTTGCTGTCGTAAAATTCTCTTGTGTTGGAGTTGTTGTAAAAATGGCAATAGCGGTTTCTAATGCTTGTGCATCCTTAAGGGCGTCTTTATAATTTTGTAATACAATATTTGCATAATTTTCTATTACTTCCTTTTTACTTACTTTACTCGTAGGTGTATTATTGTTATCATCACTACAAGAAACTATTAATAGGTTAAGGCACGCAAAAAATGCGTATTTAAAATTAAAATTCATTTTTATTTATTTAGATTTATTAAAAATAATAACGCAAACTTAATAAGGTTTTTATGTATATGCAAGTTTTATTTAGATTAAATTTAAATAGCTTTAAATATACACTTATTGATGTGTTAACATAAAATTAAGGTTGAATTTGTATTATATATAGTATATTTGTACGCAATTAATTAACAACACACTAAATTAATTGCACATGCAAGCTCATCAATCAAAATTTGTAGGCGAAGGTTTAACGTATGACGACGTTTTATTAGTACCTGCTTACTCAGAAGTACTTCCTAGAGAGGTTTCTATTCAAACTAAATTTACTAAAAATATAACTATAAATGTACCAATAGTATCAGCAGCTATGGATACCGTTACAGAATCAGCAATGGCAATAGCTATGGCTAGAGAAGGAGGTATAGGTGTGTTACATAAAAATATGACTATTGAGCAGCAGGCTCAGGAAGTTCGTAAAGTTAAACGTGCGGAGTCTGGTATGATAATAGATCCTGTTACTTTATTATTAACAGCTACTGTTTTAGACGCTAAAATATTAATGAAGGAGCATAGTATTGGAGGTATTCCTATTGTTGATGAGAGCGGAATTTTAAAAGGTATTGTAACTAATAGAGATTTGCGTTTTGAACATATAAATGACCGTCCGATTGTTGAGGTAATGACTAAAGATAATTTAGTAACAGCAGCTGTTGGAACTTCATTAAAATCAGCAGAAAGTATTTTGCAAGAAAAGAAAATTGAAAAATTACTAATTGTTGATGATAATTATAAGCTTTCAGGTTTAATTACTTTTAGAGATATAACTAAAGTTACTCAAAAACCAATAGCAAATAAAGATACTTATGGTCGTTTGCGTGTAGCAGCTGCATTAGGGGTTACTGCTGATGCAGTTGATAGAGCTGCTGCTTTAGTAAAAGCTGGTGTTGATGCTGTTATTATTGATACTGCACATGGGCATACAAAGGGTGTGGTAGCTGTTTTAAAACAAGTAAAAGCTAAATTTCCTGAGTTAGATGTTATTGTAGGTAATATTGCTACACCAGAGGCAGCTAAGTATTTGGTTGAAGCAGGTGCAGATGCGGTAAAGGTTGGTATTGGACCGGGTTCAATATGTACTACTCGTGTTGTTGCTGGAGTAGGTTTTCCTCAATTTTCAGCAGTTTTAGAGGTGGCAGCAGCTATAAAAGGTAGTGGGGTTCCTGTAATTGCTGATGGTGGAATTCGTTATACGGGTGATATTCCTAAGGCTATTGCTGCAGGTGCAGATTGTGTAATGTTAGGATCATTATTAGCAGGAACTAAAGAGTCGCCAGGTGAAACTATTATTTACGAGGGACGTAAGTTTAAATCATATCGTGGAATGGGATCTGTAGAGGCAATGAAGCAAGGTTCTAAAGATCGTTATTTTCAAGATGTTGAAGATGATATTAAAAAATTAGTGCCAGAGGGTATTGTAGGTCGTGTACCTTATAAAGGTGATTTAGAAGAAAGTATTCATCAGTTTGTTGGAGGTTTACGTGCTGGTATGGGGTATTGTGGATCTAAAGACGTTGAAACTTTA
The DNA here is from genome assembly GCF_964507685.1 of Tenacibaculum aestuariivivum. Classification (GTDB taxonomy): domain Bacteria; phylum Bacteroidota; class Bacteroidia; order Flavobacteriales; family Flavobacteriaceae; genus Polaribacter; species Polaribacter aestuariivivum. The sequence goes on along the minus strand of NZ_OZ208414.1, from coordinate 434,638 downwards.
AAAAATACAGGTAAATTTGTACGTATTACTTCAAGTGGAATTAACGAAAGTCATCCGCATGATGTAGCAATTACTAAAGAAGCTCCAAATTATAGTAGACGATAATTATCGTATAAAATTTATATAAAAAACGCTGTTAATTTAATTATTATCAGCGTTTTTTTATAGTATAAAAAAGCAAATATATTTATACAATTTATTTTGTACGTAAAGTTTTTTATAAATGTAAAAACTTAATAAATATGCTTAGCACCGATTGTAGCTTTTGTTTGAGTTCCTTGCAAAGAGCGAGTGTGTAAAGCGGAAAATAGCTTTAAATAATTGTTTTTATGGTAAAAAAAACGTATCATGTTAATAATTAAATTAGCATTGTTTTTATTTTTAAAAAGGAAATACTAATTTAGCAAAGACTTCAATTTCCTCAATTTTATGACTCAAGAAACAAAATATACCGAAGATAATATACGTTCGCTCGATTGGAAAGAACACATCCGTATGCGTCCAGGAATGTATATTGGTAAATTAGGAGACGGTTCATCTGCTGATGATGGAATTTATATTTTAGTTAAAGAGGTTTTAGATAACTCTATTGATGAGTATGTAATGGGAGCTGGTAAAACCATTGAAATTTCTATTCAAGGCAGTAAGGTTATTGTAAGAGATTATGGTAGAGGTATTCCTTTAGGAAAGGTAGTTGATGTAGTATCTAAGATGAATACTGGAGGTAAGTATGATTCTAAGGCGTTTAAAAAATCGGTAGGATTAAATGGAGTAGGAACAAAGGCTGTAAATGCTCTTTCGTCGTTTTTTAGAGTAGAATCTTCAAGAGACGGAAAATCTGCAGCAGCGGAGTTTGAACAAGGTAATTTAATAAATCAAGAATTTTTAGAGCAAACTTCTCGTAGAAAAGGAACCAAGGTGTCTTTTATACCTGATGAAGCAATTTTTAAAAACTATAAGTTTAGAAACGAATATGTTTCTAAAATGCTTAAAAACTATGTGTATTTAAACACAGGGTTAACTATAGTTTTTAATGGTGAAAAGTATATATCAGAAAACGGTCTTAAAGATTTATTAGAGGATAATAATAGTCAAGATGACATGTTATATCCAATTATTCATTTAAAAGGAGATGATATTGAAGTAGCTATAACACATAGTAGAACACAATATTCAGAAGAATATCATTCATTTGTAAATGGGCAACATACTACACAAGGTGGTACGCATCAAGCAGCTTTTAGAGAAGCTATTGTAAAAACTATAAGAGAGTTTTATGGTAAAAACTTTGAAGCATCTGATATTCGAAAATCTATTATTTCAGCAATAGCTATAAAAGTAATGGAACCTGTTTTTGAAAGTCAAACAAAAACAAAATTAGGATCTACAGAAATGGGGGATAGTTTACCTACTGTTAGAACATATATTAATGATTTTTTAAAAACAAAACTTGATAATTATTTGCATAAAAATGTTGATACTGCAGATAAGTTACAGCGTAAAATTTTACAAGCAGAAAAAGAACGTAAAGAGTTATCGGGAATACGAAAATTAGCAAAGGATAGGGCCAAAAAAGCAAGTTTACATAATAAGAAATTACGTGATTGTAGGGTACATTTAGGTGATACTAAAAAGGAAACGTATTTAGAATCTACTTTGTTTATTACTGAGGGAGATTCAGCTTCAGGGTCAATTACAAAATCTAGAAATGTAAATACTCAAGCAGTTTTTAGTTTAAAAGGAAAACCTTTAAATTCTTACGGATTGAGTAAAAAAATAGTGTACGAAAATGAAGAATTTAACTTACTGCAAGCAGCTTTAAATATAGAAGAAGGTATACAAGATTTGCGTTATAATAATATAGTAATTGCTACCGATGCCGATGTAGATGGTATGCATATTAGGTTGTTGTTAATTACGTTTTTTTTACAATTTTTTCCAGAAGTAATAAAAGAAGGACATTTATATATTTTAGAAACACCGTTATTTAGAGTTCGAAATAAAAAAGATACATATTACTGTTATTCTGAAGAAGAGAAAAGAGAAGCAATAGAAAAATTAAGAGGAAAACCGGAGATAACTAGATTTAAAGGATTAGGTGAAATTTCTCCAAATGAATTTGTTCATTTTATAGGTGATGATATTCGTTTAGACCCTGTAATGTTAGATAAGGAAATGTCTATAGAGCAGATGTTAGAGTTTTATATGGGTAAAAATACACCAGACAGGCAAAAGTTTATCATCGAAAATTTAAAAGTAGAATTAGATGTTGTTGAAGAAGAAATTTAAATGAAAAATAATAAAATTATTATGAAAACATTAAGGTTATATCAATTATTACTAATTACAACTGTAATGTTTTTTATAAATTGTACCTCAGATAAAAATAATGATTGTAGTAAAGATGTTAATCAAGATTATATTGTAGGTATAGGGGGTAAAGCTTTTTATTACACAAAGAAAATACAGACATCATGTGATGAAGATAATCAAGAAGCAGACCTTATTGATGGAGAGTTGCCGTTACTAGAAAATTTTGAATATAATGTGCTAAATTTTGAGTTTAATCCAGATAAAGGCAATAATACATCTCGTTTATATTTTGAAGTTGAACTTAAAAATCCGAATAATTTCGATGCAAAAGGGTTGACAGTTTTTAAGATGAATACAAATGGAAATTTAGATTTTGAAACTACTTATGAGCCATTTTTAAAGCAATTTTGTGAAATTATAGAAGCTAACTCAAGTTGTATTATCATTGTTGAAATTGAAGGATATAATGGAGGTAATAATCTTGGAACAATAGAATTGTTAGATATTGAATATGCTTTAGTAAGAAAAAATAGATAAGTCAAAGAATAATAATAAATAATTATCTCTTAAAAGAATACACATTATTCAATGAGTGAAAACATAAACGATCACGACGAGGAATTAAATCAGCCAATTGAAAATACAGAGACTATTACGAAAGTAACAGGAATGTATAAAGAATGGTTTTTAGATTACGCGTCGTATGTAATTTTAGAAAGAGCGGTTCCGTCGTTAGAAGACGGATTAAAACCAGTGCAACGTAGAATTATGCATTCTATGAAAGACTTAGATGATGGACGTTACAATAAAGTAGCAAACATTGTTGGTCATACTATGCAATATCACCCACACGGTGATGCTTCAATTGCTGATGCTATGGTACAAATTGGTCAGAAAGAATTGCTAATTGATATGCAAGGAAACTGGGGTAATATCCTAACAGGTGATAGAGCTGCAGCATCAAGGTATATTGAAGCTCGTTTATCAAAATTTGCATTAGAAGTTGTTTTTAACCCTAAAACAACCGATTGGAAACTCTCGTATGATGGTAGAAGAAAAGAACCGATAGATTTACCCGTAAAATTTCCGTTATTATTAGCACAAGGAGCAGAAGGTATTGCAGTAGGATTATCTACCAAAATATTACCGCACAATTTTAATGAGTTAATAGATGCTTCAATTAAGTATTTAAAAGGAAGGAGTTTTACTATTTTTCCAGATTTTTTAACAGGTGGAATTGCTGATTTTACTAACTATAATGATGGAGTAAGAGGGGGGAAGGTTCGTGTACGTGCAAAAATTTCTCAGTTAGATAAAAAAACACTGGTAATTACTGAAATTCCGTTTTCAACTACTACTACTACTTTAATAGATAGTATTTTAAAAGCCAATGATAAAGGGAAAATAAAAATTAAAAAGATTGAGGATAATACAGCAGCAAATGTAGAAATTTTGGTACACCTGCCTGTAGGTATATCGCCAGATAAAACAATAGATGCATTATATGCCTTTACTAGTTGCGAAAATTCAATATCACCTTTGTCATGTACTATTGAAAATAATAAACCTGTATTTGTAGGGGTTTCAGAAATGTTGAAACACTCTACTGATTTAACGGTAAAGTTGTTAAAAAGTGAATTAGAAATTCAACTTAATGAACTTGAAGAGCAGTGGCATTTTGCCTCATTAGAACGTATTTTTATTGAAAACAGAATTTATCGTGATATTGAAGAGGTAGCTACTTGGAAAGGAGTTATTGAAGCTATTGATAAAGGGTTAAAACCATATATAGCACATTTAAAGCGAGAAATTACTGAAGAAGATATTGTTCGTTTAACTGAAATTAGAATCAAGAAAATTTCAAAGTTTGATATTGATAAGGCTAAACAATATATTGAAAGTTTAGAAGAAAAAATAGCTGAGGTAAAGCACCATTTAAATAATTTAATAACCTTTACTATAAATTATTTTACCAACTTAAAAACAAAGTATGGTAAAGGGCGTGAGCGTAAAACAGAAATTAGAATTTTTGACGACATTATAGCTACCAAAGTGGTAATGCGAAACACTAAACTTTACGTAAATAGAGATGAAGGTTTTGTAGGAACTTCACTTAAAAAAGATGAATATGTTACTGACTGTGCTGATATTGATGATATAATCGTTTTTAGAAGAGACGGTAAAATGATAGTTACCAAGGTAGCATCAAAAACCTTTGTAGGTAAAGATATTATTCATGTAGCAATTTTTAAAAAGAGAGATAAGCGTACGGTGTATAATATGATGTATAGTGATGGTACTAAAGGACCAAGCTATATGAAACGTTTTAACGTAACAAGTGTTACTCGTGATAAGGAATATGATTTAACCGTAGGTAATAAATTATCAAAGGTGTTGTATTTTTCAGCAAACCCAAATGGTGAAGCAGAAATTGTAACTATTAACCTGCGTGCTGTAGGAAGTATTAAAAAGTTAAAATGGGATATTGATTTTGCTAATTTAGCAATTAAAGGTCGTGCTGTTCGTGGTAATCAAATAACAAAATTTACTATTCGAAAAATTGATTTTAAGTCAGCAGGAGTATCAACATTAAAACCACGTAAAATATGGTTTGATGATACGGTACAGCGTTTAAATGTTGATGAAAGAGGAGAGTTATTAGGAGAGTTTAGAGCATCAGATAAAATTTTAATAGCAACACAATCAGGTAAAATTAAAGTAGTATCACCAGAATTATCAATGCATTTTGAAAGTGATATGATTATTTTAGAGAAGTGGAAGCCTAAAAAACCTATATCAGTTATTTATTTTGATGGAGAAAAAGAACGTTATTATGTAAAGCGTTTTTTAATAGAATCGGTAGATAAAGAGGAAGTATTTGTATCAGAAAATGAAAAGTCAAAATTAGAAATTATATCTACAGATTATCGTCCTGTAGCAGAGGTTTTATTTTCAAAACGTAGTTTAGATAAAATTGAAGTTAATTTTGAAGATTTTATAGCAGTAAAAGGAATAAAAGCACAAGGAAACCAATTAACAACAGAAAAAATAAAAACAGTTAATTTATTAGAATCATTACCTTACGAAGAAGAGGAAGATGATATTGAGCTTAGTAATGAAGAGTTAGAAAATGAAAAAAATATAGAAGAAGTTTTGGCTTTAGATGTTGAGCAGGTTGCTCCAAAAGAATTTGAAACAACAAAAGAAGATAAAGCTAAAAAAGCCTTAGAAAGAGCACTTCAAAAAAAGAAAAAGAATACAGAAGGAGAGGATGATAGTCAAACAGCATTATTTTAATGAATAAATTAGTAACATATCAATTTAACTTGAATACCTTTTTAGGTATTTTGGGGTACGTTTTAGTTGTTGTATTTATAACATGGGTGTTATCTAGAATTATACGTTATATTATTGTTCAAATAATAAAACGTAGAAAAACAGATCCCTACGGAGGCACTAGTATTATGTTTTTACGAAACTCTGTAAAGTTTTGTTTGGGTCTTTTTGGTATTGCTTATATAATTATAACAGTGCCTGCTTTTCGTAGTAAAGCTACATTAATTTTTTCGGGTGCAGGTATATTAGCTGCTATTATAGGTTTTGCAGCACAAGCAGCATTATCTAATTTAATTGCAGGAGCATTTATAGTTCTTTTTCGTCCGTTTCGAGTAGGAGATTATATTAAATTAGATGACACTCGGGTTGGAATAGTAGAAGATATAACGCTGCGTCATACCGTAATAAATAATTTTGAAAATAAACGATTAATTATACCAAATTCAGTAATTAGTACAGATTCTGTTTTAAACCATACTATTGAAGATTCACATGTACTTAGTTTTAATAACTTTAAACTAGGGTTAAAAGCCGATATAGATTTAGCTAGAAAAATTATACAAGAAGAAGCTATAAAATTACCTACAGTTATTGATTTTAGAACACCAGAACAAGTAATGATTGATGAAGAACAGGTTGATGTACGAGTAATAGACGTACATACTGATCATATACATATGCGAGCATATGTATGGCTTAATGAACCGTTTCAAGAATTTAAAACTAAATGTGCTTTGAAAGAAGCAGTACATAAGCGTTTTTTAGCAGAAGGTGTAGCGTTGCCTATTCCTATATATAATATAGTGCAAGTAAACTAATTGGTTTAATTTTTAAATAAAAAACCTAAGCCTAAACGACTTAAAAATTTCTTCTCAAAAGCCCAAAAGAATTTAAATTGTCCAAACACCCAACCTACTATAGGAAGTGTAGTTTGGTAAATAGGAAAAATAAGTAAAATACGTAATGGCCAGTATATCCAAGGTGAAGTAGTATCAGCATAAAGCCCAAAAAAAGCGGTAATAGGTTTTGCTACCCATGAAGCAAATGAGCCATTAATAGAAAATACTATTAATACTGCAATTACATCCCAATTAGTTTTTAACCCCCAACGTTGTTTTAGTTTTTTCATGGCTGCAAAAATAGTTAAAAGAAAAAGGGCAAACAAATGTTTACCCTTTTTGATATTATAAAAATAGAAAATTATTTTTTCCCAAAAATCCCTCCAAGTAAACCTCCAAGTAAACCTCCACCTGATTGTTGTTGATTACTGTTACCTAAAATCATTCCAGCAACATCATCTACTATACTTCCATCACCATCAGCATCTAAAATTTGTTCTAAAAAACTTTGTTCTTTATCATTAGAATTTCCACCTAATAACCCACCTAATAATCCTCCTAAATCACTTGAATTACCTATGTTGTTTTGGCGAGATTGTTTTCCTAAAACACCCATTAAAATAGGAGCTGCAGTTTTTAAAATATTAGCAACAGCGTCAGAGTCCATACCTGCTTTTTGTCCAATAACTTTTTCTACACCTTGTTGTTTGCTACCTAATACATGATTTAAAATATTACCACCATCTTGTAAAACATCGGCATTCATACTACCACCATTAAATAAACCACCTAAATTATCTAAAATACCACCATCATGCTTATTTAAAGCCCCCATTAACCCTTCAGCACCTTCGGGTGTTGCAGCATTACGTTGCATTGCTTTCATTAAAACAGGTAAAGCCATTGTTAAAACACTACTTGTTTTATTAGTATCTTGTCCTGTTGATCCTGCTACTCCTGATATAATTGATTTACCTAAGTCGCTATTTAATAAGTCTAAAATTCCTGCCATTTTTTTATTTTTTTAATTAAGGTTAGTTATTCGTTTTCATAAACTATGACACAAGTTACGAATTAAAGGTCACATTTTTTTAATTATTTCTGTTATCTTACACGTTTTAAAAAAATAAATAGATTTGATGAAAAAATTAGCGTTGCATTGGCAAATTTTAATAGGAATGCTTTTAGGTATTTTATTTGGAATAGGAATGACTTTTACGGAAGGAGGAACTTTCTTTGTAGTAAGTTGGATTAAGCCAATAGGTACTATTTTCGTGAAATTATTAAAACTAATAGCAGTGCCTTTAATTATAGCTTCGTTAATAAAAGGAATATCAGACCTAAAAGATATTTCTAAATTTAAAAGCATAGGAATTCGTACTATGGTTATATATATAGGCACTACTGTAATAGCTATAACTATAGGTTTGGTATTAGTAAATATAGTACAGCCGGGTAATGGTATTTCAGATGAAACTATTACCCGATTAACAGAAACATATGCAAACAGTGGAGTAGTTCAAGCTAAAATAGTAGAAGCAAGTAAGCAAAAATCAAGCGGACCTTTACAGTTTTTGGTAGATATGGTACCTGATAATGCAATAAAAGCAATGGGAAGTAACAAATCTATGCTACAAGTAATTTTCTTTACAATTTTTTTAGGAATATCAATGTTGTTAATAGGAGAGAAGAAAGCTAAACCTTTAAAAAAGTTTTTTGATGCGTTAAATGAAGTAGTTTTAAAAATGGTCGATTTAATTATGTTATCAGCACCATACGCTGTATTTGCCTTATTAGCAAGTGTAGTAGTTTCATCAAAAGACCCTGATTTATTATTAGCTTTATTAAAATATGCCTTTACTGTAATTGGCGGTTTATTAATTATGATAGCTTTTTACATGCTATTAATAAGTGTTTTTACAAAGAAAAATCCAATATGGTTTTTAAAACAAATAAGTCCAGCACAATTATTAGCTTTTTCAACAAGTTCGAGTGCAGCAACATTACCGGTAACTATGGAACGTGTTGAAGAACATGTTGGGGTAGATAAAGAAGTATCTAGTTTTGTATTACCCGTAGGTGCAACTATTAATATGGATGGAACAAGTTTATATCAGGCGGTAGCAGCCGTATTTATAGCGCAAGCATTAAGTTTTGATTTATCTTTAGCAAATCAGTTAACCATTATATTAACAGCCTTGTTAGCCTCCATAGGTTCAGCTGCAGTTCCAGGTGCAGGTATGGTTATGTTGGTTATTGTATTAGAGTCGGTAGGTTTTCCTGCAGATAAATTAGCTATAGGTTTAGCTTTAATTTTTGCTGTTGATAGACCTTTAGATATGTGTAGAACGGTTATAAATGTAACAGGTGATGCAACTGTAGCAACCTTAGTTGCTAAATCAGTAGGTAAATTAGGAAAACCTAAACCTAAAAATTGGGATGATAATTATAATCAAGTAAAATAAATTATTATATTAAATAATAAAAAACATCAATAATTTTTAGTTATTGATGTTTTTTATATATTAAAAATAAAGTTAATTAAATTAACCTTTTAACCTCTTGCTTTAAGTAAGCAATAGAAGTTTGTGTAGGATTTTCATTTTGAGAATAATCAACCAATACACTTTCACGTAAATCTTTTGCTGTTTCAGTAGTTTCGGCAGTTTTTCTAAGTTTAGCAATAATAGCTAGCTTAGCAGCAACTGTAGCCTTCCAGCTATCATCAGAAACATATAATTGTTGTACCATGTTGTGCTCATATTCTTGCTCAATATTTGCTATTAATAAATGTAAATAACTATTTACATCATCACCAATAGGTGCAACCCTAATTAATAATTTAGTAGGGTTAATACGTTCACAAAATAATAATAAACGCTCATAGGCCTGAAGTTTTATAGGTAAACTTTCACGTTTTTTTTCAATTAAAGCGTTAAATTTTTTCTCATTATTATCTTGCTTAATAAAAGCACCTAATATAAAATAAGCCACCCCGCCAGTAACCATAGCGGGTAAAGCATATGCTAATCCTTCAATAATTTGATTTTCCATAATGCGAATATACAAGTCCTAATTAAAAATATTAATTCAAAGTTAAATAAAGTTGCTTTATAAAAAAAGGTAACATTATTTTACTCTTTCAAATATAAAATTATCAAATAATAAGTAATATGTTTTTTTTGTAGCTATTTCCCGCTTTACGCACTCGCTCTCTGCGAGGAGCTCAAACAAATGCTTCAATCGGGGCTATTAAAAATAGTGTTTTTTTTAAACCAATTAAAAAGCAACAAAAAATTCACAACGGTATTGATAACTATTAAAATAATTTTTATTCACAAATTATAAGAGTAAATAAAAATTGTGAATAAAAAACAGCTTATATTCTTTAAAAAACCTAAAAGAATAGTTAAATTTCCGTTTTAAAAAATTCTTTCAAACTTTTTCTATTGAATACTTATTTAGAGCAACTTAACGAACCACAAAGAGCCGCCGTTTTACAAAAAGATGGCCCAATGATTATTATAGCAGGAGCAGGATCGGGTAAAACAAGAGTTTTAACCTATCGTATTGCACATTTAATGGAACAAGGTGTTGATTCGTTTAATATTTTATCACTAACCTTTACTAACAAAGCAGCACGTGAAATGAAAGAACGTATTGGAGGTGTAGTAGGTTATAGTGAAGCTAAGAATTTATGGATGGGAACATTTCACTCTGTTTTTTCACGAATTTTACGGTCAGAATCGGATCGTTTAGGGTACCCCTCTAATTTTACAATTTATGACACGCAAGATTCGGTTCGATTAATAACAACCATTATTAAAGAAATGAAATTAGATAAAGATCGGTATAAACCAAAACAGATTTTAAGTCGAATATCATCCTTTAAAAATAGTTTAATAACAGTTAGAGCGTATTTTAAAAATTCAGATTTACAAGAAGCTGATTTAGAAGCAAGCCGACCAAGAGTAGGAGATATTTATAAAGCATATGTAGAGCGATGCTTTAAAGCGGGAGCAATGGATTTTGATGATTTATTGTTAAGAACCAATGAATTATTAACCCGTTTTCCTGATGTATTGGCAAAATATCAAAACCGTTTCAAATATATAATGGTTGATGAGTATCAAGATACCAATCATTCACAATATTTAATAGTTAGAGCTTTAGCAGATCGCTTTCAAAATATTTGCGTAGTAGGAGATGATTCACAAAGTATTTATAGTTTTCGAGGAGCAAATATTAACAATATTTTAAATTTTCAAAAAGACTATCCAGATGTTAAAACCTTTAAATTAGAGCAAAATTATCGATCAACAAGCAATATTGTTGAGGCAGCTAATAGTGTAATTGATAAAAATAAAACAAAGTTAGATAAAGAAGTTTGGACGGCTAATGATGCTGGAGAAAGCATTAAAATAATGCGTACAATTTCTGATGGTGAAGAAGGGCGTTTTGTAGCACAATCTATATGGGAAAACAAAATGAATCATCAATTAACTAATGATTCTTTTGCAATTTTATATCGTACCAATGCACAATCTAGAGCAATGGAGGATGCTTTACGTAAAAAAGACATAAAGTATAAAATTTACGGAGGTATTTCTTTTTATCAACGTAAAGAAATAAAAGATTTGTTGTCATACTTACGTATGTTAATAAACCCGAATGATGAAGAAGCTTTAAAACGAATAATTAATTATCCGGCACGAGGAATTGGTGCTACTACTATTGATAAATTAGCTATAGCAGCAAATCATTATAAAAAATCAATTTTTGATATTTTATTAAATTTAGATAAAGTTGATTTAAAATTAAATGCCGGTACTAAAACCAAGCTAGCTAACTTTACCAGAATGATTCAGCGTTTTCAAATAGAAGCGCAAAAAATGAATGCTTTTGAAATTGCTGATTTAGTAGTAAAACAAACACAATTAGTTAAAGATTTACAAAAGGATGGAACACCTGAAGGAGTAAATAAAGTAGAAAATATACAAGAATTATTAAACGGAATAAAAGATTTTATTACCGATAAAATTGAAGCAGGCGACGATGCATCATTACCTATTTTCTTAGAAGACGTAGCTTTAGCTACAGATTTTGATAGTGAAAAAGATGACACACCAATGGTTTCATTAATGACTATTCATTTATCAAAAGGTTTAGAATATCCGTATGTATATATTGTTGGTTTAGAAGAGAGTTTATTTCCTTCAGGTATGAGTATGAATACTCGTAGCGAATTAGAAGAAGAACGACGTTTGTTTTACGTAGCACTTACCAGAGCCGAAAAAGTAGCCTATTTAACATATGCACAAACACGTTATCGTTGGGGTAAATTAACAGACGCAGAGCCAAGTCGTTTTATAGAAGAAATAGATGGTAAATTTGTAGAACATTTAGCACCAAAAGGGCCTGCAGGTTTAGCAAATAGATTTATAGATGCTAGTTTGTTTGATGATGATTCACCTAAAAATATCCGTTTTCAAAAACCAATTCAAAAACAACGAAAAGAGTTTTTAGCAAAAAAAGAAAAACCATCATTAATACCTCCTAAAAGTAAAATGAAAAAGGTATCAGAAGCGAGTGTGCCAATTAATTTATTTGATGGAGAAATAAGTATTGGTAATTTTGTAGAACATAATCGTTTTGGAACAGGAGAAGTAATAGCTTTAGAAGGCAAAGGGCCTAATAAAAAAGCAGAGATTAAGTTTGGTACCGTAGGAAAAAAGAAATTATTATTACAATTTGCAAAACTAAAGGTTATCGGGTAGCTTAGTAACTCATTATAATTACCTATTTTGCATACATAAATACAGAGAAATGACGTTTGATTTAGAATACAATTCAGAAAGAGATCACTTAATAATCCCGGAATACGGAAGACACATACAAAAATTAATAAACCATTGTATTGCTTTAGAAACTAAAGAAGAGCGAAATATAATGGCAAAAGCAATTGTAGATGTAATGGGTAATTTACAACCACATTTACGTGATGTACCAGATTTTAAACATAAACTTTGGGATCAATTACATATTATAGCTGATTTTAAATTGGATGCCGACTCACCTTATGAAATACCCTCTAAAGAAGAGTTGACGGAAAAACCAGAAAAAATGGCATACCCAAAATCAGCATCAAAATATCGTTATTATGGTAATAATATTCAAACCATGATTAATATAGCATTAACTTGGGAAGAAGGAGAAAAAAGAGATGCATTGGTATTTACAATAGCCAATCATATGAAAAAATGTTATTTAAATTGGAATAAAGATACAGTAGACGATGCTGTTATTTTTAAACATTTATATAATTTATCTGACAAAGCAATAGATTTAAGAGAATCTAAAGAAGCATTATCTGAAAGTAAAAATTTATTAAGAAAGCGTACTACTCAAGGACAAGGAAGTTATAAAAACAACTCAAAAACAAAATCTAATTATAGTACTAATAAATATAGAAAAAAATAAATGGCATCATTTAAAATAGAAGGTGGTCACAGGTTAAATGGCGTAATAACTCCTCAAGGAGCAAAAAACGAAGCGCTACAGGTTATATGTGCAGTATTATTAACAGCTAAAAAAGTAATAATTAACAATATTCCTGATATAATTGATGTGAATAAGTTGATATTTATTTTAGGAGAATTAGGTGTTAAAATTGATAAATTAGGAACTAATTCTTATAGTTTTCAAGCTGATAACATTAATTTAAAATATTTAGAGTCAGCTAAATTTAAAAAAGATGGAAGCTCTTTAAGAGGTTCTATAATGATTGTAGGGCCATTATTAGCACGTTTTGGAAAAGGATATATTCCGCGCCCAGGAGGAGATAAAATAGGTCGTCGTCGTTTAGATACTCATTTTGAAGGTTTTATAAACTTAGGAGCAAAATTTAGATATAACAAAGAAGAATATTTTTACGGAGTCGAAGCTGAAAACGGTTTAATTGGTGCAGAAATGTTATTAGATGAAGCATCTGTAACAGGAACAGCCAATATTATAATGGCAGCAGTTTTAGCAAAAGGAACTACTAAAGTATACAATGCAGCTTGCGAACCTTATATTCAACAACTATCAAAAATGTTGAACTCAATGGGGGCAAAAATTTCAGGAGTTGGCTCTAATTTATTAACTATTGAAGGTGTAACTTCTTTAGTAGGTTGTGAGCATAGAGTATTACCTGATATGATTGAAATTGGTAGTTGGATTGGCGTTGCTGCAATGACACGTTCTGAGTTAACTATAAAAAATGTTAGCTGGAAAAACTTAGGGCAAATACCAAACGTATTTCGTAAATTAGGAATTCAATTAGAGAAAAAAGATGATGATATTTTTATACCATCACAAGAAAGCTATGAAATTCAAAACTATATTGACGGTTCTATATTAACAGTTGCTGATGCACCTTGGCCAGGTTTTACACCCGATTTATTAAGTATCGTATTAGTGTTAGCTACCCAAGCAAAAGGAACCGTATTAATACATCAAAAAATGTTTGAAAGTCGTTTGTTTTTTGTTGATAAATTGATTGATATGGGAGCTAAAGTAATTTTATGTGACCCACATAGAGCCACTGTTATAGGGCATAATTTTCAATCGATGTTAAAAGCAACCAAAATGACATCACCAGATATTCGTGCCGGAATATCATTACTAATAGCTGCTTTATCAGCAAAAGGAACTAGTATTATAAATAATATTGAACAAATTGATAGAGGGTACGAAAATATTGAAGCACGATTAAAATCTATTGGTGCTAAAATTGAAAGAATAGAAGATTAATAAAAAATAAAAATAAAATAAAAAAATCGTGTCAAGATGGCACGATTTTTTTATTGGCAATATTCTTGATTAAAGTATGCTTAAGAAATTAAAGAAACTATTTACAATGAGTAAAGATCAATATACAAAAGAAGACGAATTGAACGACGCTATAGACAGGGGAGAGTTAGATACAAACCAAGATGAAAGTCAAGATAGTAAAGAGGTTGAAACTACTGAGGAGGTTAAAAAAGAACCTACTACTGAAGAGTTATTAGAAGCAGAAAAAAATAAGTATTTACGGTTGTTTGCTGAATTTGAAAATTATAAAAAACGTACTTCTAAAGAACGTATGGAACTTTTTAAAACAGCAGGACAGGAAGTAATGACAGTTTTGCTGCCAATTTTAGATGATTTTGAAAGAGCTCTAGCACATGTTGAAGGAGAGAAAGAAATTGAAGCGTTAAGTAAAGGGGTAACATTAATTCATCATAAAATGTTATTAACTCTAGAAAAAAAAGGGTTAACATCAATTGAAGTAAAAGCAGGAGATGTTTTTGATGCAGAAGTACATCAAGCAATAACTCAAATTCCAGCTCCTTCAGATGATTTAAAAGGAAAAGTTGTTGATTGTATTGAGAAAGGGTATAAATTAGGTGATAAAATTATCCGTCATCCAAAAGTGGTGGTAGGACAAGCATAAAAAATAAGTCATAGGTAGAGTTTCAAAGCAATTAATAGCTTTGTATAAGAGAAGTGTTTCAGAGTACTTCAAATTATTGAAAATGACAGAATAGACTAAAAATGGCAAAACAAGATTACTACGAAGTATTAAATATTTCAAAGTCCGCAACACAGGCAGAGATAAAAAAAGGATATCGTAAAATGGCGATAAAATATCATCCAGATAAAAATCCAGATGATAAAAATGCCGAAGAAAAGTTCAAGTTATGTGCTGAGGCATATGAGGTATTAAGTGATGAAAATAAAAAAGCACGTTATGATCAATATGGTCATGCAGCTTTTGACGGACCACAAGGCGGAGGTGGCTTTGGTGGTGGAGGTATGAATATGGATGACATATTTAATCAATTCGGTGACATTTTTGGCGGCGGTGGCGGCTTTGGTGGTTTTGGAGGTGGCGGAGGTCAGCGACAAGCTAGAGTAAAAGGTTCTAATATGCGTATTCGTGTAAAACTTACTCTAGAGGAAATAGCTAATGGAGTAGAAAAGAAAGTTAAGGTTCGTAGAAAAGTACAGGCAGAGGGCGTTACTTATAAAACATGTTCAACATGTAATGGTAGCGGTCAACAAATGCGTGTAACAAATACTATTTTAGGAAGAATGCAAACAGCAACTACTTGTGGTACATGTCAAGGAGCTGGTGAAATGCTTAATAGCAAACCTAATGGATCTGATGCACAGGGCTTAATAGTTAAAGAAGAAACAGTTTCTATTAATATTCCAGAAGGCGTAACGGAAGGTGTACAATTAAAAGTAGGAGGTAAAGGAAATGAAGCACCAGGTAAAAATTCTATACCAGGAGATTTATTAGTTTTAATAGAAGAAATACCTCATGAAAATTTAAAAAGAGAAGGAAGTAATATTCATTACGATTTATATATTAATTTTTCAGAAGCAGTATTAGGTATTTCAAAAGAAATAGAAACAGTAACAGGAAAAGTTAAAATAAAGATTGATGCAGGAACACAATCAGGTAAAATTTTAAGGTTAAAAGGAAAAGGATTACCTAGCATAGAGCGTTACGGAACAGGAGATTTTCTAATTCATGTAAACGTTTGGACACCTCAAGAGTTAACCAAAGAACAACGTAAGTTTTTTGAACAAATGCAAGGAGATGATAATTTTAGTCCAAATCCTCAAAAATCTGATAAATCATTTTTTGAGAAAGTTAAAGATATGTTTTCTTAAATAATCTGGATTATAGTTACTTATTTTATTAAAACCCATTCAATTTTTGAATGGGTTTTAATAAATAGTTATTAATTTGTAAAATATATATTAATTTTTAATGTTTTTTCTTTTTTAATTAAAAAAAAGAAGTATATTTGTTGTGTCTGAAAGACGTTTTAGACACTTTTTCTTTTTCATAGCAATTTTCCCACTCAATTTATTGAGTGGGTTTTTTTATGAAACTAGCAAATTTTAAAAAATAAATTAAAAGCAGATCAATCTTATCGACTTATATTAAGTATAAGTAGGAAAGTCTGGACACCATAGAGTAGCATAGCGGATAACACCCGTCCGGTGAAAATCGAGGACAAGTGCAGCAGAAAGTATGTACAGGTAATGCTGTAGTGAAACCAGGTAAACTCTATGCGGTGCAATGTCATGTACATTAGAGCTCGAGCGCTACTCGCGCGATTCTAAGGGGTAGGCAGATTGATTTTACGAGTAATTGTAAAACTAGATAAATGATAAGAGCCTTATTTTGTAAGGAACAGAATCCAGCTTAACGATCTGCTTTTTTTATATTTAATAATTTTTAAAAACTAACTTAGTTTAATTGTCGTTGAATTATTAAATTGATGAAAATTTAACAATTAATATTGTTTTTATTAATAATTTATTACTTTTATTTTCTTTAATTGTTTTTTTATCTACTAATTAAGCTGCCTAAGTGTTTATCTTTTAAATACGAGCTAAAAACAGTACTTTTGTATAACAAAAATTAACTTAAAATAATATTATATGGCTTTTGATATTAATATGATCAAAGAGGTATATGCAAAGTTTGAAGAGCGTGTTACTGCGGCTAAAAAACTTACAGAAAAACCTCTTACCCTTGCAGAGAAAATTTTATACACACATTTATGGGATGGTATAGCAACTACCGCATATAAAAGAGGTGTTGATTACGTTAACTTTGCTCCCGATAGGATAGCCTGTCAAGATGCAACTGCACAAATGGCACTATTACAATTTATGCAAGCAGGTAAAAAGCAAGTTGCTGTACCTACTACAGTACACTGTGATCATTTAATACAAGCAAAAGATGGAGCTGCAAAAGATTTAAAACATGCTAATGATGTAAGTAGTGAAGTTTTTAACTTTTTAGAATCAGTGTCAAATAAATATGGAATTGGTTTTTGGAAACCAGGAGCAGGAATTATTCATCAAGTAGTTTTAGAAAATTATGCATTTCCTGGAGGAATGATGATTGGTACCGATTCTCATACGGTAAACGCAGGAGGATTAGGTATGGTAGCTATTGGTGTTGGAGGAGCTGATGCTGTAGATGTAATGGCTGGAATGCCTTGGGAATTAAAATTTCCAAAATTGATAGGTGTAAAGTTAACCGGAAAACTTTCAGGTTGGACAGCGCCCAAAGATGTTATTTTAAAAGTAGCAGGTATTGTTTCTGCTAAAGGAGGAACAGGAGCTATCGTAGAATATTTTGGAGAAGGAGCCATTGGAATGTCGTGTACAGGAAAAGGAACTATCTGTAATATGGGAGCAGAAATAGGAGCTACAACCTCAACTTTTGGATATGATGAATCAATGGAACGTTATTTACGTGCCACTGATAGAAGTGATGTTGCAGATGCTGCCAATGCAGTAAAAGAACACTTAACAGGTGATGCAGAAGTATATGCAAACCCTGAACAATATTTTGACCAAGTAATAGAAATAAACTTATCAGAATTAACACCTTTATTAAATGGGCCATTTACGCCAGATTTATCTACAAAAGCAGGTGCTGATATGACAGCTATAGCCAATAAAAATGATTGGCCTTTAAAAGTAGAATGGGGATTAATAGGTTCTTGTACTAACTCATCTTATGAAGATTTATCAAGAGCTTCATCAATAGCAAAACAAGCCTTAGATAAAGGGTTAAAAATGAAAGCTGAACTTGGTATAAACCCAGGATCTGAAAAAGTACGTTATACAGCAGAAAGAGATGGTATTTTAAATATTTTTGAAAAATTAGACGCAAAAATATTTACAAACGCTTGTGGTCCATGTATTGGTCAATGGGCAAGATATAGCGATCCTAAAAATGCACCAAAAAATAGTATCGTACACTCGTTTAATAGAAATTTTGCTAAACGTGCTGATGGTAACCCAAATACACACGCATTTGTAGCTTCACCAGAATTAACAGCAGCTATAGCAATTGCTGGTCGTTTAGATTTTAATCCAATGACGGATAAATTAATTAACGAAAACGGAGAAGAAGTAATGTTTGATGAACCAACAGGTTGGGAATTACCTCCAAAAGGTTTTGAAGTAAAAGATGATGGATATTTAGCACCAGAAGAAGATGGAAGTGCTGTGCAAATTAAAGTAAATCCAGTTTCTGAACGTTTAGAATTATTAACACCATTTACACCTTTAGGAAACACTATAAACGGTGCTAAGTTGTTGATAAAAGCATTTGGAAAATGTACTACTGACCACATTTCAATGGCAGGACCTTGGTTGCGTTTTAGAGGGCATTTAGATAATATTTCAAATAATACATTAATAGGAGCGGTAAACGCCTTTAATAAAAAAACAAACTTCATTAAAAATCAATTAAATGGTGAGTATGGTGGTGTACCAGATGTTGCTCGAAAATATAAAGCAGCTGGTATAAAAACAATAGTTATTGGTGATCATAATTATGGTGAAGGTTCTTCAAGAGAGCACGCGGCTATGCAACCACGACACTTAGGTGTAGCAGCTGTTATTGTAAAATCATTTGCCCGTATACACGAAACAAATTTAAAGAAACAAGGAATGTTAGGGTTAACATTTGCTAATGAGGCAGATTATGACTTAATTCAAGAAGATGATACCTTTAACTTTGTAGATTTAAATGAATTTTCTCCAGGTAAACCTTTAACAATAGAAGTTGTTCATGTTGATGGAAGTAAAGATAGTATTATAGCAAATCATACTTATAATCAAGGACAAATAGAATGGTATAATGAAGGTTCTGCTTTAAACTTAATTAAAAAGCAAAACGCTTAAAAAATAAGTTTTTAAGTTAATAAAAAACTCCAGGTTTTTATCTGGAGTTTTTTTATTAACTTAAAACCATTCACTATAAGTTTTTAAAATGGATAAAAATAACATGAAGCAATTTCCCGCTTTACGTACTCGCTCTCTGTGAGGAGCTCAAACAAATGCTACAATCGGGGCTAAGCATTTTTATTAAATTTTGTAAATAATTTAAAAATATTTTTTAGTCACCTGCCATTGTTAAATCCTAATTTATTATTAAAATTGCCAAATGAAGTATAGACAACTTACCAAAGAACAATTTGAAGAATTACACGAAGAATTTGCACGTTTTTTAGCATCACAAAGTATAGATGCCAAAGAATGGAAAGAATTAAAAGAAAATAAACCACAAGTAGCTGAAGATGAAATGAATGTTTTTAGTGATGTTGTTTGGGATGATGTACTTACCAAAACAAAATACCTTGAGCATTTTTCACCACAAATGGTTAACTTATTTAAATGTGATAAAAATGAAATTCATCGTATTGTAATAACTATAGATAAAAAAATAAATTTACTAGAACAAGAAGGGTTCGAGTGGTTAATGAAAAACCCTAATGATAAAAATATAGCGTTTTTTACAGGTACTAAAAAGTATGATAAAGAACGAAATGATGAAGTTTTCAATTTAATTGAAAAAGGAAGCACTATATCAAAAGGAGAAATATATACTTATTTTAAACAATTAACATCGTAGGTAATTTACTTGTACTAACAACAGCTTTAATAACTATATAATAAGTAAATATAATATTTGTATCACAGGTTTTTAGATCAATTAAACTAGCCTTAAGATATAGCCTAGCCTATAGAGTGTTCTTGTTAAAATATAGATTTTTTAATCGTTATTTTTGTATTTAATAAAAGTAAGCACAAATAGATGTTAAAATGTTTTTATATTTCTAAATGATTGGTTAGTTTTGTAATGTATTTATAAATAATGGCTAGAAAAAAGCAATATATAGAAGAAGAAGTTATTAATAAAGCAATGCATTTGTTTTGGCGTAATGGTTATGAAAATACATCTATGCAAATGCTTGAAAAAGAAATGGGTATAAATAAGTTTTCAATTTATGCTAGTTTTGGAAATAAACATGGTTTGTTTTTAGAAACTTTAAAGTGCTACAAGGCTAAAAATAAATATATTTTTGATAAATTAAAAAACTCTACAAATGGTGTAGAAGATATTAAACAGTTTTTTTATGATTCAGTAAAGGTTTGTAATCAAGACGGTAATAAAAAAGGATGCTTATTAACCAATACTTATAATGAGTTTTCTGTAGTTAATGATGAAGTAGTAAATAAGCAAATTAAAGTATTTATGGATACTCTTAAAAGTTTATTTATTGAAAAATTATCATCAGATTTAGCTAAAAAAGAAGATGTTATAATAAAACAGGCTAATTTTTTAGTTTTAGCAAAACACGGTTTAGCAGCAGCAACAAGAGTAAATACCCAAGAAGAAATAGAAGATTATATTGAAATGACATTTAAAAATATTTAAAAACTTTTTTTTAACCAATTTCTAAACAATCGTTTAGTTAAAAAATAAAATTATGACAACATTAAAAATTTACAACATTAATACCTCTCCTGAGAAAAGTAAAGTACTATTAGAAAAATCTCAAAAAGCTTACGGGATGATACCTGGTTTACACGGGGTTTTAGCAGGTTCTCCAGCCATTTTACAAGCCTATTAAACATTACACGAATTATTTGTTAATTCGTCATTTAATAATGAAGAATTAACTGTTGTATGGCAAACTATAAATGTTGAGCATTCATGCCATTATTGTATACCTGCACATACAGGTATTGCAAAAAGTATGAAAGTAAGTGATACTATAACAGAAGCGTTAAGAAATGAATCTCCTCTTGGAAATTTTAAATTAGAAGCATTACGCAACATGACATTATCTATTGTTCGCAATAGAGGCCAAGTAACACAAGAAGATTTAAATAATTTTTATGCAGTAGGTTATGATGAAAAACATGTATTAGAAATTATTTTAGGACTCTCTCAAAAAACTATAAGTAATTATGTAAATCATATTGCTAATACACCTGTTGATGAGGGTTTTAAAAAGTATGCTTGGTCTAAAAAAAATACATAGGTCGTACAATTTAACTTATAAAATTAAAAAGGATAAAACTATTAATTAGTATTTTAATAAATAAATATGACTAGGTATAACTTCAAATTTATGATTATAATTTCCATTGTAGCTTTATTTATAGCTTGTGGAAACAACGAATTTAAAAATAAAAAAACCACAAAAATAGTAAACGTTAAAACACCTAAATTTCAAAATAAAGGACATGAATTAGTCTATAAAATGACTCAAGAAACAGGTAGTTATCAAGACTTGTTACGTTTAAAAGATATAACATTCAATTACACATACCGAACTCCAAACCATAAAGAAGATATATCTATTGAATCTTATATTTTTAAAGGAGAATTATCTCATGGTATTTATTTAAAACATGAAAGAACTTTACCAAATTTAAAAGGTAAAATGGAGCAAGGATATAATGGACAAAATTTTTGGGTGAAAATAAATGGACAATATATAACAGATAAGAATGCCATTGAGAGCGCAAGTTTTACTCGTAAAACTAATTTTTATTGGTTTGCTATGATGCAAAAATTATTAGACCCTGGTATTAATTATGAATATATAGGGCAAAACAATATAGAAGGTAAATTGTATGACATAGTCAAAATAACATTTAATACAGCTAGTAACATAGCTTCAGATACTTATCAATTATATATAAATCCGGAGACTCATTTGGTAGATCAGTTTTTGTTCACTGTAGTTACTAAAAATGTAACAGATCCAATTTTAATGCGAGTTAAATATGAAAAAGTAGAAGGTCTTTTATTAACTACATATCGTAAGTATACAAAATCAAATTGGCAGGCAAATGTGCTTAAAGATGTTTGGGTTGAAGAAATTACTAAAAACATTAAATTTAATCAAAATTTAGATAAAGCTTTGTTTAATAATTTAGATACAGCACTCTAAAAGATTCTATAATTAATTACCAAGCTATAAATTTTTTACAAAAAATCTTGTAAAATATTCTATTCAACTTTTTTGCTAAATTAGTTTTAGCTTGGTAAATTATTATGTATAATATTACTCATATTAAATAAATAGTAAAAAATACAAACTGATAATTTGTAAAATATTTTTAAAAACGATAACCTACATTTAAACCAAACCGTGTAACAATATCATGATCTGTTTTAGTAGCATTAAATAACTGCTTTCCTAGACCTGCAAATAATTCAAATGTAATTCCGTTTTTAGTAACCCATTTATTACCTAAGCTTAAACCAAGTGATAAATCCATAACATCAGCACCTTCATTGCGAGTTCTAATTCCGTTGCCATCAATTATTTTTTTTCCATCAATAGAACTTAAGGTTCCAAAACCTTCAAGAAAAAAACCGCTAGCAAATTTTTTTCCAAAATATCGTCTATAATAGGGGCTTATCAAATAGTTAGTATCTTCGTCTGAGTTTTTATTAACTACATATAAACCAGAAATACCTAAAGATGATTTTTTATTTAAATTTCTTTCATAAGCCACTTCTAAAATACCAAACATAGGAAATGTTACATTCAATTTTAGTTCATTTTTTTTGTAAAAAATGTTGGAATTATTTTTTTTATTTTGTGCTTTAACGATAAAAATCGAAAATAGTAATACTGTTAAAATTATTTTTTTCATTATAATATTTTTTAAAACAAACCTATAGTTTTTTTCAAAAAAAAGCTGTTAAGAACTCTTAAAAACTAAGTTAATTAAAATATAAAAATATTTTTTAAGTATGTTTGCAATATGATTGATGAAGGATTGTTAGCATATTTAGAAGGTTTTATTACCGATAAGAGAAAAGAAACATTTAATAGTGTTTTAAATAAAAGAACACGTCATTTTACGGTTGTTTTAGAAGATATTTATCAACCTCATAACGCTAGTGCGGTAGTTAGAAGTTGTGATATTTTTGGTATTCAAGATGTATATGCTATTGAAAATAGATTTACCAATAAAGTATCTAGACATGTTGCAAAAGGAAGTCAAAAATGGTTGAATATTAATAGATATAAAGAAGACGGTGACAATACTAAAGCTTGTTTAGATGATTTACGAGCTAAAGGATATCAAATAATTGGTACAACGCCACATACAGATTCATGTATGTTATCTGATTTTGATGTAACTAAAAAGTCGGCTTTTGTATTTGGGGCAGAAAAAGACGGTATTTCTGATTATATTAAGCAAGAAGCAGATGGTTTTTTAAAAATACCGATGGTTGGTTTTACTGAAAGTTTAAATATTTCGGTAGCCGCAGCAATTACTTTAAATGATGTTACAGCACGTTTACGTAAAACAAATTTAAACTGGCAATTAAGTAAAGAAGAACAACGCATTTTATATTTTGAGTGGATTAAAAACACTATAAAAAATCCTAATAAGTTAATTGAGTATTATAAAAAAGTACTTAATTAGTGTTAATAATTTTTAAAACTAAATTTTTAGTCAACGCTTGTCCGTTGGCTATTTTTTTGATGTTATCAAAAGTAAAAACAAAATTACATCCGTTTTTATAATTAGAACATCCGTAGGCAGATTTACCTTTTAAAACAGTTCCTTTTTTACATTTAGGACAGGTAATTTTTTCAGTATCTGATTGTGATGTTTTTTGAACAGCTACTTGTTTAGGTTCTAGTTTTAAGTTAAAACTAGCGTCAAAACGTACAAGTCCCTCAATTTTATCACTTCCTTTTTTAAACCCTTTTAAATTGGTGGTACAACCTTTATCTATTAATCGAATTAGTTGATTTTCTGATATTTTTTTATCCATAAAATCAAAAGGTAATTTAAAGTTACAGCCACTTTTATAAGCAGCGCATCCGTATGCGGTACTTCCTTTTAATAGCTGTCCGTTTTTACATTTAGGACATTTTTTACCTACAACTGTTTTTTTCTTAGTTGTTGTTTTTTTAACAGTTACTTTAGGTTTTTCGGTTTCAGAAGAAAGTCGTTTAGTTTTAGTGTTTGAACGAACTTCGTATACCAATTCATCAACCATTTTCTTCATGTTATTAATAAAAGTTCCGGCATTAAACTCACCACGTTCAATTTCTTTTAAACGTTTTTCCCAAAGCCCAGTAAGTTCGGCCGATTTTAATAATTCATTATCAATTAAATCAATCAAATCAATTCCTGTTTTGGTAGGAATTACCAACTTTTTTTGACGTTCAATATATTTTCTACGAAATAATGTTTCAATAATACTAGCACGGGTTGACGGACGTCCAATACCGTTTTCTTTCATTAATTCACGCATTTCATCATCATCTACTTGTTTTCCTGCAGTTTCCATAGCACGTAATAAGCTTGCTTCAGTGTAATTACGTGGTGGTTTGGTTTCTTTTTCTAAAAAACTAGGTTCATGTGGCCCTTTTTCTCCTTTGGTAAAAGTAGGTAATACGCTAGTTTCTGTTTTTTTAGTATCATTTCCATGTTCAAAAACAACACGCCATCCTTTTGATAAAATTTCTTTACCACTTGTTTTAAACGAAATTTTAGCAACTTCACCAATAACAGAAGTATTGGCTACATCACTTTCAGGATAAAAAACAGCAATAAAACGACGTGTAATTATATCGTACACTTGTTGCTGATTGTATTGTAAATTATTTTGAATTCCAGTAGGAATAATTGCGTGGTGATCAGTTACTTTTTTGTCATCAAAAACTTTTTTCGATTTTTTTATTTTCTGACCTAATAAGGGTTTTGTTAATTTACCGTAATTTGTAAGTTTACTTAAAATACCAGGTACTTTTGGATAAATATCGTTAGGTAAAAAAGTAGTATCAACTCTAGGGTAGGTTACTACTTTCATTTCATAAAGCTTTTGTACCATTTTTAATGTTTCATCAGCCGAAAATCCGAATTTATTATTACAATATACTTGAAGCCCAGTTAAATCAAATAATTTAGGAGCGTATTCTTTTCCTTTCTTTTTAGTTACCGAGGTAATTTCAAAATCACTTTCTTTTACTTTATTAGCAAAAATTTGACCTTCTTCTTTTTTTAAAAAACGACCTTCTTCATAACTAAATAACGTTTCACGATACAATGTTTGTAATTCCCAATAAGGTTGTGGTTTAAAATTTTGAATTTCGTTGAATCTATTCACTAACATGGCTAGGGTAGGTGTTTGTACTCTTCCTACCGATAATATTTGTTTATATCCGCCAAACTTAACGGTATATAATCTAGTAGCATTTAAGCCTAATAACCAATCACCAATAGCACGTGAAAAACCTGCATAATATAAATTATCATATTGCGATGCTGGTTTTAAATTTTGAAAACCTTCTCTAATAGCCTCCTCGGTTAAGGATGAGATCCACAATCGTTGTACTTTACCTTTATAATTGGCTTGGTTAATAACCCAACGTTGTATTAATTCTCCTTCTGTTCCTGCATCTCCACAATTAATAACAACATCGGCTCTATCAAATAAAGATTTAACAATATTAAACTGTTTTTGAATACCACTATCGCCAGTTACTTTGGTATTAAAACGTTCAGGAAGCATTGGTAAATTATTTAAATCCCAACTTTTCCAGTGAGCTTTATAATCCTTAGGTTCTAAAAGAGTGCATAAATGACCAAATGTATAGGTTACTGCATAGCCATTGCCTTCGAAATATCCATCTCGTTTGGTGTTGGCACCTAATATATTAGCAATTTCTCTTGCTACACTCGGTTTTTCAGCTATACAGACTTTCATTATTTTTATTTAGTGGCTCGAAATTACTAAAATATTTAGAAATGTTGAAAAATGATTTTGATTTGTTTGTAATTTTTATTATTTTGTTAATTGCATAATTTCTCCGTCTTCAGGAATTAAAACCTTATTATTTAGTTTTCTTTTTGTTAGTATTTTTTTTAATTGATTTCTTGTTAACGGGCAATGATTTATAGCTTCCATATGGTTTGCAATAACAATTCCTGATGAGTTTTTAATAAACTTTAAAATATCATTAATATCCATAATCAGTTTTTTAAACAAATCATACTGAGCTGTTCCACAAGCTAAAACACTAATATCTGGTTTGTAATTTTTTAAAACGTTGTCAACTGATTTGGTATAAATAGTATCTGCACTAAGGTATATTGATTTTTGATGAGGCAATTTTATATCAAAGCCAATTACATTTCCCATTGGTTTCGATATAAATCCATATCCATGTTTAGCTGGTATTCCTTCTATTGTACCATTTAAAAAACTTTTTTTCTCTCCATATTTTAAGATGTTTACAACATTAATACCTCTTTTTTCTAGTGTTTTTTTATCTTTTGCACTACAGGTAACGGGTATATTTTTTTTTGATAAAAATTGTACACCTTTATTATCTAAATGATCAGGATGAAGGTGCGTAATTAAACAATGTATTACTTTTTTTAGTATTTCATTTGTATTATTAGGTAGTGGAACTGTAGGGTTTCTTCTAGCTTTATATTTAAAAAGGGTAAAAGTAGGCATAAAGCCTTTGTTACCTAACATAGGGTCGATTAGAATAACATCTTTTTCGGTTTCTATAACCATGGTAGCATTTCTAATGTGATGTATTTTTAACATTTGTTATTGTTTTAAGCAAATGTCATACTATAAAATACTATTTCTATTGATTCAAATCAAGAAGTACGTTTTCTTATACGACTTAATGTTTCGGGGGTAATGTTTAAATAAGATGCAATATGATATTGAGGTATTTTTTTTATCCACTCGGGTTTATAAGTAAATAATTCTTGATATAATTCCTCAGGTGTTTTAGTTATTTTATTAAATTCTAATATGTTCTTATGTTTTAATAAATTTTGAAAAGAAGTTTCTACTAAATATTTTCCGCATTCATATTTTTCTAATAATTCAAAAAAAGATTGTTTATTGATACTTAAAATTTCTACATCAGAAAGGCATTCTTGATTTTTATTGGTGTTAATATTTTTAATAAGTGGTAACAAGTCAGAAATAAACTGAGGTTTAACATAAAAATTAATATTTATTTCTTTTTATAAATTAGCATAATATTCTCTTACCGTTCCTTTATTAAGAAATCGAAGTTGTTTCTCTTTTTCAGAAGCTTTTAAGATAATACTTCCTTTTTTATAATTATTTATTTTAAAAAGATTAAATAATTCTTCTAGCCCATGTTGGTTTAATGGATATTGAGTTTTAAAAAATTTTAAAATTTCAGAATTATTTTTAATCATAGACATACATATAATTTACAAAAAAAAGATAATTAATGTTTTTAATCAGATTTTCATCATTTAAAGTTGCTCTAAAATACTTTTTTTTATCAATAGAAGCTCTTATTACTATCGTTTTATGTTAACAATATTAAAATTACTATTATCTATAATTTTTTTGAATTAGTTCATTTTGTGATATCAATACATATAACTCTGTCTAAAAGTTTAAAAAAACTCTTTTCGATAACATCGTTTATTGTTTTGACTAAAAACAGCAAAACATGAAATGAATAATAGGTATGTTATATTTTTTAATATTAGACTATTTTAAATTACAGAAACCAAAAAAATAAGGTTAAATTATTATAGTAATTAAATGTTAATGAAGTTATGTAAATAGTACCCATTAATGCAGTTTAATAAAGTACCTTTGATATAGTCTTATTTATCTCTTGATATTATTTATCTTTTCGTACTACTTCACAGCGAATTGCTGACTAGCCTTATTTTGATTGATGAAACTCTAGTAAACAACTTAATGCCTTATTACTAGAATACAATTGTTTAATTTGTACGTTTTGCTAATTTTATTAATTCGTAATTTGTTTTAAGTTACTGCGCTTTATTTTTTTATACATACAATAACAGAAATTTTAACTATGATTACAGGTATACAAATAAATAAACCAACACCTATTACTGTTGATAAAAATATTAAACCATACAATGGGGGTGTTAATATTAAAGCTACTATTGAAGCTTTAGAAGCTGGTAAATATATATTGATTACTAATTCATATAGTAACGGAATTAGACTTCTTAAAGAGTTACATAAATACCTTCAACGAAAATTACCTAATGAATCTTTTCAAGAACAACGTTAATATCGTGCAGTATACCAAAAGCTTTCAAATTATATTTTAATTGAAATAACTGCTAATAAATTGGTTGTTAGCAAATCACCTTCAATAGGTTGGTTAGGTAAATTTTATCCTGATAAAACTAATTATTTACTAACGTTTCCACAGGTACAAGGACTTAATAGTGCTTGGCAATGGAATTTAAAAGGTCTTTCTATACCTGTACTTAGAAATAAGGTGCACCCATATTACGGAACTTATTTTCCTACTCGTTTTGAGCATTTAGATGTTTTTGATAAATGGTTAACAAAATATAAGGGGGCTAAAAAATTAGCTATTGATGTTGGTATTGGAAGTGGTGTACTTTCTTTTTTAATGATAAAGCACGGTTTTCAGAAAGTTTTAGGTACAGATACCAATCCGAATGCAATTGTTGGTTTAATAGATTTTATGGGAAATACAAAGCTGTCTCGTAAGATTGATTTAGATTTTGGACATCTTTTCGGAAAGTTTGAAAAGCAAACAGAGTTAATTGTTTTTAATCCGCCTTGGTTGCCAAAATTACATAATTCAGACGCTATTGATAAAGCAATTTATTATGATGAGGCATTATTTACTAATTTTTTTGTAGAGGCTAAAAAGCATTTATTACCTGAAGGTAAACTAGTAATTGTATTTTCTAATTTAGCAATAATAACTAATGTTACAAAAGAGCATCCAATAAAAAAAGAATTAGCTATTCAGGGAAGGTTTCAGTTAGAAAAATGTTTTAAGAAACAAGTAAAAAGTGCTTCTGTCAAAACAAAACGAAATCAGCATTGGCGAGCTTTAGAAGAAGTTGAACTTTGGGTATTAATCCATAAATAAGTTACAATTATAACACTTTTAAGTGTTTTTAAAATTTATTTATTAAAGCTTAAATTCTCGTTGTCTTTTAGCTTCAAAAGTTAAAATTGCGGCAGCAACAGAAACATTCATAGAATCAATAGCACCTTGCATAGGAATATTGATGTTTTGAGTTGCTTTATCACGCCATATTTGAGTCAAACCTGTTGCTTCTGTACCAACAACTAAAGCAGTAGCAGCGGTGTAGTTGTTTTTATGATATTCGTTTGAGTTTTGCAAAGTTGCACTATAAATATTGATGTTTTTTTCTTGTAAAAAGGCAATAATTTCATTTGAAGTACCAATACCAATTTGATTGGTAAAAACACAACCAACACTAGAGCGTACAATATTTGGGTTAAATAAATCTGTTTTAGAATTAGCTATAAAAACGGCATCTAAATTAGCTGCATCGGCAGTACGAAGCATTGCACCAATATTACCTGGTTTTTCAATACCTTCTAATACTAAAACAAGTGGAGTAGTGGTTTTAAATTTAATAGTGTCTAAACTAAATTTTTTAGCTTTTACAACAGCTATTACCCCCTCAGTAGTATCACGATATGCTATTTTTTGATAAATTTCTTTAGTAATTTCTATACAACTAGCACTAGCTACTTGTATGGTTTTTAAATTGTTAAAAGAAAACATGTTAGGTACAAATAAAATAGTTTCTATTTGATAACCACCTTTTGTAACTAACGAAATTTCACGTTGTCCTTCTACTAAAAACAATCCTTTCTTTTTTCGTTCACGAGATTTATCTTGAAGTTTTAATAAATCTTTAATAAAAGAGTTTTGTATACTGCTAATTTGTTTCATGAATACAAAAATACCTAATTTTGAATGTTTTTATTGATGTTTATAATACAATATTATTTTAATATTAGCTTGCCTATTTTTTTATCTCCTGATAGCCAAGCAGTATTTTTATCAGTAAATTGAATAGTATAAAAAGGTTGATCACTTACAT
The DNA here is from genome assembly GCF_964507685.1 of Tenacibaculum aestuariivivum. Lineage (GTDB taxonomy): Bacteria > Bacteroidota > Bacteroidia > Flavobacteriales > Flavobacteriaceae > Polaribacter > Polaribacter aestuariivivum. The sequence continues at coordinate 404,354 of NZ_OZ208414.1, read as the reverse complement.
TTTGCCATGTATTACCACCATTATTAGAAAAATAAACACCTGTTTTACCTACTGTAAAAATTTCTTTTCCCAGGGTGTTTGGTACATATTGTACGCAACTTTGAAAGTTAGGACTTTGATTATTAGCTACTAATTTCCATGTTTTACCTCCATCAATAGTAATGGCTTTATTAGCACAATTGTTATTTGGTTTTGTATAATTTCCTCCAATAGCAATACCATGTAATTCATCATAAAAATCTATAGAATAAATACCTTGAGCTTGGTTTCCTTGAATAATAGGAGTATTGTAAAGTTTCCAAGTTTTACCATAATCGGTTGATTTTAATATGCTTGCTTTTTTACCACCTGAACCAATCCAAACGGTATTGTTAAAAGTAGCTATATTAGTATTACTTGCAGCAAAAAATGCTTCTCCTTTTTCAAATTTAGGTACTTGTGAGCAAGGTAATTTTATCCAACTATTTCCACTATCTGATGTTAAAATAATAGAAGGACAATTGTTAATAGGATCTCCTACGGCAATACCATGTTTTCCATCATCAAAAAAATGTAAACTATTATAAAACACCTTTGGATGTTTCTCATAATATACAATTTTTTGATTATTATCTTTGATATTGTATAATAAAGCAGGGTTGCCAATTGATAAAGCAAATACACCATTTTTATTTACAGCGATACTTCTAAAGTTAGGAATAATAGAATCATTATAGCGCAATTGTTTTCGTTTCCAAGAGCGTCCACCATTTTTAGTTGTTCCTATAATTCCATTTGAACCCGCAAAAATCACGTTATTTTTATCAATCACTTTTATTGCTCTAATACTAGTGCTATCTTGTTTAAATTTAGTAATTTTAATAGTTTTAAAATTTCTAGGAACTTCTTTCTTTTTACAAGAGAAAGAAATAAATAGAACTAAAATTAAAATAGGCAAACGATTCATTTTTTAATATTTTTACAGCACTAAAATTAGCGAAATCAATTTACTTAATATGAAAAAAGCATTGGTAATTTCAGGAGGAGGAAGCAAAGGGGCTTTTGCAGGTGGTGTTGTTGAATTTTTAATGAAAGAAAAGAAAAATGAATATGATTTATTTTTAGGTACCTCTACAGGAAGTTTAATGGTGTCTCATTTAGCATTAAAAGATGTTGATGGTTTAAAGCATTTATATACTAATGTAGATCAAAAAGCTATTTTTAGTAACAGTCCTTTTAAAATAAAAACAGTTCATGGTGAAAAAGTAATTTCTATTAGGCACCTGAATACTTTTTGGAATTTTTTAAATGGTCGAAAAACTTTTGGAGAGAGTAAAAACTTAAGAAAATTGATTAAGAAAAATGTTACTCGAGAAATGTATGATGAAATTCGACAAAATAACAAAGAAGTTGTAGTTACATTATCAAATTTAACAGCAAATCAAATAGAATATAAATCAATTTCAGAATGTAGTTACGAAGATTTTTGTGATTGGATTTGGGGCTCATGTAATTATGTGCCATTTATGAGTTTGTTAGAAAAAAATAGTTGTCAATATGCTGATGGTGGCTTTGGAAGTTTAATACCAATAAGAGAGGCTATTTTAAGAGGAGCTAAAGAAATTGATGCTATTATTTTAGAAACAGAAGTAACACAAATTAATAGAATACCAGCTACAAACCCGTTTTCGTTAATGTTAGATGTTTTTGAATTTATGCTTGAAAATGTAGAACGACATAATATTACCATAGGTAAATTATCAGCAAAACATCATGATGTGAAGTTAAATTTATATTATACACCTACTGTTTTAACAACTAATACATTAGTTTTTGATAAAAAATTAATGACAAAGTGGTGGAAATCAGGTTACTTATATGCTAAACGATTAGATGATGAAAAAATGAGTCAGTTTAGACCAGAAATGATAGATAATCAAGAGATTGAAGAGGGATTAGAGAATAATTAATTATGAAGTTTGGAAAAGTAAGTAATCCTGAATTAATAGATTTTACACTGCCTGTAACAACTCAAATAACGAAAGACTTAATTAGTTCTTTTCAAAAAGTTAAAAAACCAACCTTACATATTGGTTGTGCAAAATGGAATAAGACAGATTTAAAAGGGTTTTATCCAAAAGGAGTAAAAGATGAGTTGAGTTATTATTCAAAACAATTTAATGCTATTGAATTAAACGCTACTTTTTACCGTCAATTTTCAGCAGATCAATTTAAAAAATGGCATATAAAAACTCCTGAAAATTTTAAATTTTTTCCTAAAATAACTCAAGAAATAAGTCATTTTAAGCGTTTAAAACACGCACAAAATACAGTAAATATTTTTTTAGAAAATGCTTTACATTTACAAAAAAAACTAGGAACTATTTTTTTGCAAATGCATTCTGATTTTAGTCCTGAAAACTTTGAAGCATTACATAACTTTGTAATTAGTTGGCCAAAAGAAATTCCGTTAGCTATAGAAGTTCGCCATAAAAATTGGTTTGAAAATAAAATTGTTTTTGAAAAATTTAGGCAATTATTAGTAACAAATAATATTGCAGCTATTTTAGTTGATACTGCAGGAAGGCGCGATATGTTACATATGCAGTTAACCAATAATGAGGTTTTTGTACGTTTTGTAGGTGCTAATCATTTATTAGATTATAAACGGTTAGATGATTGGGTAGTTTGTATTAAAGGATGGGTTGCTTTAGGGCTAAAAAATATTAATTTTTTTATTCATCAAAATACAGAAGAATCATCTCCTTTGCTAGCATCTTATTTTGTTAAACAGATAAATAAAGAACTAGACGTTTGTTTAAAAATACCTAATCAAAATCAACAAATGAGTTTACTTTAAATAAAAACGACCAACAATATTGTTGGTCGTTTTTATTTAAAATTTAAGGTTAATTTATTTTAACTTTAAATACATTGTATTATAATCAGGGGTTTCCATTGAAGAATTCCAGTGCAGTGGTGTATTTATTTTTTTATTTAAGTTAGTATTATTCTTAGTTCCTGTAACAATATATTGAATAGTTCTTTCTAATAAAGGCTCTTTAGTGTTTCCAATAACGCCTAAATTTCCAGGGTTTTCTTTAATAATAACTTCTGGTATAAAACCCTTTGGTTTGTTTTGTCCGTTTTTATTTTGAATTTCAAATACAATTGGTAACATTGCCCAGTTATGATTATTTTTAAAATTAGGACCGTTTCGTAAAAAATTATCAGAATCATATAAGGTAATAGAACCAACATGTTTACCATATGTTTGTATACCTACAAGTTTAACATCAATGTAAGGTTTCAAAGCATTTATAACTAATTCAGACGCAGAAGCAGTATTTTCAGACACAATAAAGTACACAGTACTTAGGTTTAAACTATTTATTGTTTCTTCTAAAATGATGTCACCTTCATTATTTTTATTTAAAATTTTTTCTGTAAAATTATTGATAAAAAAATCAGCATTTTTAGTATTTGCTATTACTTTACTATTCCATATTTGCTTTGAAAATAATTCATCATTAAATTGACCGGTAATCATACTACCTAAGTATACAGCAGTTTTTACAGATCCACCACCATTATAACGTAAATCAATAATTAAATCAGTAATAGCTTCATTTTTAAAGTTAGAAAAAACAGTATTTAGTTGATTGTCAAAAGAACTAGAAAATTGATTGTACATAACATAGCCAATTTTTTTAGCTCCATTAGCAATTATTTTAACTTCTTTTATAGGATTTTCAGTTACTTGGTTTTTTATTAAGTCAATTGTAATGCTATTGCTAATAGGGTTTCCCATATTATAATCAGCTAAATGTATGGTAAATGTGGTATTGCTAAATAATGATTTTATGTTTTCTTTTGTAATTTGTGTACCATTGACATGACTTATAATCATTCCTCTTTTAACTCCTTTTGTATCGGCATCAGAACCTTTTACAACATCGTATACATATGCATAATAATTTCCTGTGCCATCTAAATAATCAGCTCCATTAATTTTTATACCTGTAGTTATTCGAATACCTTCAAAAGCTTGCTCTAAGCTATTATAATCTTCAACTATTAATGAATAAGTTTTATTTATATCTTTAGGATATTCATTAACCATATATAATGAATTGTAAAATAAAATAGAAGCATCATCAAAACCAGCTAAATAGTTGTATAATTCTTGGTCATTTTTAAAGCGAGTATCTTCTAAATCGGTAATTTTATCTTGCCATAAATAGTAAGCATTTAATCCTTTCCAAACAAAGCTTTGGGCTTGTATGTTATCAGGAGTATCTTCTTTTTCACTGCAAGATACCATTGATAATAATAAAAAGGCAATAAGAGATGCTTTAAGTAATTTCATAAGTAATATATTAGCGTATAATGTTAACGCAATTTAATCAATAATATTATTTTTTAATGTATAATATTATAAACTTGCACTATTATAACTATAGTAGATGTTAAATATCTAAAAGAAAATATTTTTTGAATTAAAATGATACCTGTTTAAATGGTGTTTATTAATAAATTGGCATTGCATTTGCAATAAAATAAATATTTAGATAAAATATATTGATTTAAAGTCAATTAATTATATTAAAAATAATAAGGATAAAAACTTACACATGGATAAAATAGAAAAAAAGTCAAAAAAAAATAGACAATTTTTAGCCATTTTTTTATTTGTTTTTTTATTTATTTTGTTTATGGTTTTTAACAAGTATAAAGAAAATCAGCAACGAAAAAAAATAGCAGAGGTAACAAAAGTTTTAAAGTTAGTTTCTGTTAATTTAAATAAAGGAAACAATGCTTTACAGCATTTAAGTATATATACAAAAACAGTAACAAAAGTAATAAATACTTTAAAATAATTTAAAAATAATAAAAATAATAAACATGAAAAACACAATAATACTATTTATTTTTATAATAACAACGAGCTTAAGTTTTGGTCAATCTATGTTTGATTCTCTAGAGAATATAGAAGAAGTTTCATCAGTTATTGTAAATAAAGATGCCTTTGAAATTTTATCAAAATTTAATGTAAATTCAGATGATAATGAAGCAATGGAACTTTTTAATATGATTAAAGATTTAGAGGAGTTAAAAATGTTTTCGACACAAAATATAACTATTGCTGCTAAAATGGAAAACATGGTAAAGTTAGCTGTAAGTAAAAATAAATTAGTAGCATTAATGCGCGTAAATGATAAAAATTCACGTGTTAAAATTTATGTAAAATCTACTAGTAATAAAAATTATGTAAGTGAAGTGCTAATGTTTATAAAAGATAAAAATACTAAAAAAGAAAATCCAGAATCAGTGATTGTATCTCTAACAGGAACTATTGATATTAATAAAATGTCTAAAATATCGGATACTTTTTCTAAATAAAATTAGCTAAAAATAAAGTTTATTTATAAGAGTAATAAGAAGTATTATTACTAAAACACTAAGCTATTGAACCGAGGTTATCTTTGCGTTATTTTGCCTAAGAGTTAATATAAGTTTACTAACTAAATTAAAAAACTTGAATTAAAGGACTAAACTGCTATTGATTTTATATTTCTTAGTTTCAATATGCTTAAAAATGAAACTAAGACAAAAACGAGAAGAAAAAAATTAATCATTAAAGAAAAAGGTCTTTTAAGTTCAAAATAATGGTTTGTAGATATTGAGAATAAAAAAATAATTGATACCCTTTGTGCATTTAGGCAATATTAATTTTTAGATTATTGATATTTCTACCAAAATGGAATTTATTAATAAATTGAATTATTGTCATTGCTGTAATTTTAGATAATATTCTAGTTTTAAAACCATCAAAAGATTTAGCATAATTTCTGCGAATCATAAATTGATCACACAGTTGTGAGAATAAGGTTTCAATTCTTTTTCTAGACTTTCTAAATATATAAGGTTGCTTGCTGTAATTATGTTGATTTTTCCTCATAGGAACTTCAATTTTGATATTGCTATGAGTAAATAGATCAAGTTGATATTTAGAAGATAGGTATCCTTTGTCGGCAAGTAAAACACAGTTTTTCATTTGACTTTTAATATCCTTTAAATAATGAATATCATGAACAGAAGCTTTTGATAAATCAAAATTTTCAATGACTCCATTAACAGAACAAACAGCATGTAATTTATATCCAAAATAGCGCATAGATTGACTTGCACAATAACCACTATTAGGACTATTTTTAAATGACTCTCTACAGATTTTACTTCGAGAAGCTCTTGATAATTTGCAAACTTCTAAAGGCATACTGTTCACAATAAAATAATTTTCAAATTCATGAAAATGATGTGTCAGTTTCTTACGAATTTGGTCTTGAGCGTAAAATAATTTACGCTTTCTTAGGTTGTAAACTGAACGCTCTATTTTGTTTAATAATGAGGGGGGTAAAATTCTAAATAATTGAGATTCACTGTCTATACCCATATATTCAGAGGTTAGATTTATAGAAATCAACTCTTTATCGGAGAGTTTAGGTTTACGTATTTGAACTAAAAAGGAATTTTTTGATTCTATACTATTTAATACTTGCAGAATTTTGTCGTAATTTGCTTGAAAGTTATGCATATTAAAATTGTTGTGTGATAACTACAATTTACTGTTAATTAACAGGTTGTACAACTTTTTTAACTTATCATCCTAAATGCACAACGGGTTATTGAGTTATTTTTTTAAAAATATTAATTACTTTTAATCATTGTTTTAGTTTAATAAGGCGCTATTAAGGTTTAATTTTACTAGACTACGTTTTTTTAATTTAAATATCATCATTATAATAATGGTTCTTTCTTTTTAACGACTCATTAACAAGCCTCCAAATAGATTTTCTTATTTTTGAGGTTTACAAGTAGATATTTATGAAATTTCAAAAAGCACTTACGTTATTAACTTTTTTTTTATCACTAACACTATTTTCACAATCTAGTAATATTTATAGAGCAGAGAAAGATAAAATTCACGATTTAATTCATACCAAATTAAAAGTTGATTTTAACTTTAATGATCAACAATTAAATGGAGAAGAGTGGTTAACGTTAAAACCACATTTTTATCAAACTGATAAAGTTACTTTAGATGCTAAGGCTATGATTATTCATCAAATAACAATGAATAATAAAAAATTAGATTTTAAATATGATAATTATCAGTTGATAATAAACTTACCACGTGTTTATCAAAAAAGTGAAGCGTTTACAATTTATATAAAATATACGGCTCGTCCTGAAAAAGTACAACAAAAAGGAAGTACAGCTATTACTGCCGCAAAAGGCTTATATTTTATCAATGCAACAGGCTTAGATAAAAATAAACCAACACAAGTTTGGACTCAAGGCGAAACCGAAGCAAGTAGTTGCTGGTTTCCAACTATAGACTCTCCAAATCAAAAAACATCACAAGAGTTATACATTACGGTTCCTGATAAATATATTACGCTGTCTAACGGGAAATTAGAAAATCAACAAAACAACAATAACGGTACTCGTACTGATTATTGGAATTTTACACAAAAACATGCGCCGTATTTATTTTTTATGGGAGTAGGAGAATATGAAGTTATAAGAGATAATTACAAAAATATTCCTGTTGATTATTATGTAGAAAAAAAATACGAGCCTTACGCAAAAGAAATTTTTGGAAATACTCCTGAAATGTTAGGCTTCTTTTCTAAAATTACAGGTGTTGAATATCCGTGGAATAAATATGCCCAAATTGTAGGTAGAGATTATGTAAGTGGAGCTATGGAAAACACAACAGCAGTAATTCATAGCGAAAAAGCCTATCAAGTACCAGGACAGTTAATAGATGAGAATGTACAAGAAAACACTATTGCTCATGAAGCTTTTCATCATTGGTTTGGTAACTTAGTAACCGCTGAGAGTTGGAGTAATTTAACTATTAATGAAAGTTTTGCTAATTATAGCGAGTATTTATGGCAAGAGTATAAATACGGAAAACAAGCTGCTGATGCACATTTATTAGAAGATGTTCAAGCGTATAAAAATGGACAAAATTATGATAAACATTTAGTGCGATTTAATTACCAAGATAAAGAAGATATGTTTGATGCAGTTAGCTATAATAAAGGTGGTGCAATTTTACATATGTTGCGTAATTATTTAGGTGATAAAGCATTTTACGCAGGATTAAACAAGTATTTAACAAGCAATAAATACAGTACAGCAGAAGCACATCAATTGCGTTTAGCTTTTGAAGAAGTTACAGGAAAAGATTTAAATTGGTTTTTTAATCAATGGTATTTTAATAGTGGTCATCCGAAGTTAGAAATTTCTTACGATTTTAATAAATTACGAAAAACCGTAACGGTTAATATTAGACAAACTCAGCAAAATGAATTTAAATTTCCTTTTGCTATTGATATTTTTGAAGGTGAAAAGCCAACACGCCACAATGTTTTTATAGAAGCTAAAGACGCTTCTTTTACATTTTCTTTTATAGAACACCCTATTTTAATACAAGTAAATGCAGATGGAGTGTTGTTATGTGATATATTAGAAAATAAAGTATTAAGTGATTATATTTATCAGTTAAAATATGCTGACAATTACCAGCATAAAAAAGAAGCTTTAATAGAGGTTGCAAAAAAACAAGATGATAAAAAAGCTTTTGATGCCATTGCTAATGCAATGGATGATGCTTTTTATAAAATTAGAATTTTAGCTTTAGAGAATATTAACTTAGTAAATAAAAATGTTAAAAAAAGAGTTATAGAAAGAATAACTGAAATAGCTATAAACGATTCTAAAACATTAGTAAAAGCAGCAGCTATTGAGACTTTAGGTAAATTAACAGATCCTGAGTTAAAATCGGTTTTTGAAAAAGGTTTAGAAAGTAAATCTTATACTGTTTTAGGCAAATCATTAGTAGCTATGTATTATATTGACAAAAACTTGGCAATTCGAAAATCTAAAACATTACCTGTTGCTGTAAAAGAAATTATAGCTACTCCTTTAACACGTATTTATTTGGATGAAAAAGATGAAGATGAACTTGTTTTTATAGCAGGAAATGTAATGTCTGGTATGTTTTTAAGTCAAGATAAAAATACACAATCATTGTATAAAAAAGCATATGATAAAATAGCTATAAGTAACAATACCCTAGCTATTCAAAATTTAGTAGATGATATTGTAACTAAAGGAATTCAATACAAACAATATAATTTTGATAAAGTAGGGGTAAATTTGCTACGACAAATTGTACAGAAACAAAAAAGTGAGAACTTATCTAATAAAACAAAAAATATTGAAATTATTCAAACAGCTATGGCTAAATTATTAGAGTAAATTAGTTCAAAAAAATAAAAAGATATCTGTTATTGGTATATTTATTGCTTTTCCTAACGAAATTTAAACCTCATGAAAAAAACTACGTTACTACTGTTTTTTATAACACTTATAATATTTTCTTGCAATAGTATTAAAACTACTGAAAAAGCCCTTAATTCTGGTGATTATGATAAAGCAATATCATTATCTGTAGAAAATTTAGCTAAAAATAAGTTTAAAGAAAAAAACCAGGCATATGTACCAATGCTTTATAATGCGTTTAAAAAGGCAACGGATAGAGACTTAGCAAAAATATCATATTTAGAAAAAGAAAATAATTCGGCAAATTTACAAACTATTTATACACTTTATAATCGTTTAAAAAACAGGCAAGAAAAAATTAAACCTTTATTGCCTTTGCATAATATTTCAACGGGTGAAAATGTACCATTTAATATCATAAATTATGATAATAAAATTATTCAAGCAAAAAATAACTATACTAATTATTTGTATAATAATGCTGTTACATTACTAAAATCTGGATATCAAAATAAAATGAATTACAGAAAAGCTTTTGATGCTTTTAGCTTTTTAAATAAAATAAGTCCAAACTATAAAAATACCAATAAGCTAATTGAAGAGTCTCATTTTAAGGGAACTGATTATGTTTTTTTATCAGTAACAAATGAAACAAATCAAATTATACCAAGAAGGCTAGAGGATGATTTATTAGCAATGGATACGTATGGGTTAAATAATTTATGGACGGTGTACCACTCTAATAAAAATAGTCAAATTACATATGATTTTGATTTAGAGTTAAATATTAGAAGTATTGATATTTCTCCAGAGCAAATTCATGAAAAAGAAATTATAAAAGAAAAACAACTTAAAGATGGGTTTAAGTATTTAAAAAATAACAAAGGAATTCATGTAAAAGATAGTTTGGGTAATAAAATAAAAGTAGATAATTTTAAAATTATTAGATGTCAATTATATCGTTTTACACAATTTAAAAGTAGTAGCGTTTCAGGAGTTGTAAAATATTTTGATAATTCAACAAATCAATTACTAGAAAGTTTTCCTATTCAAAGTGAGTTTGTTTTTGAGCATGTTTATGCTAATTATGATGGAGATAGAAGAGCTTTAGAGGAATCTTTTTTTGATTTAACTAATTTAAAATCAGTAAGTTTTCCTTCTAACGAACAAATGGTATATGATACAGGTACTGATTTAAAAGAAAAATTAAAAAATATTATTACACATAATCAATTTAGAAATTAAAAGGTATAAGTTTTTAATTTAAAACTCCTGTTTACAACAGGAGTTTTTTTATTTTTATAATTTATGGATTTATTTTCACAATTTGATAAAACCCCAAAAAACTTACTGTCAAAAAATGGTAAGGTGTTTTATTATGGAGTTGTTTTATCGAGAGCAAAAGCAGATTTTTATTATAAAAGTTTTTTAAATACTATTAATTGGCAAAATGATAAAGCTATTATTTTTGGTAAACAAGTAATAACAAAACGAAAAGTAGCTTGGTATGCTAATAGTTATTTTGAGTATTCATACTCTAATACTACTAAAACGGCTTTAATTTTTACGAAAGAATTAATAGCTTTGAAATTGTTGATAGAAAAGGAAACTAATGAAACATATAATTCATGTTTATTAAATTTATATCATGATGGTTCGGAGGGAATGGCTTGGCACAGTGATGGAGAAAAGGATTTAAAAGAAAATGGAGCAATAGCTTCTTTAAGTTTAGGTGCTGAACGTAAATTTGGATTTAAACATAAAGATACTAAAGAAACTGTTTATAAAATTTTACAACACGGATCGTTATTAGTAATGAAGGATGAAACTCAAAAGCATTGGTTACATAGTTTACCACGAACAAAAAAAGTGCATAGACCAAGAATTAATTTAACTTTTAGAACAATAAAAAAATAATAGCAATTTTTAGCTTAAAAATTAACTTAGTAAATGTTTTAGCCCCGATTGTAGCATTTGTTTGAGCTCTTTTTTATTTTTCTTAAAAAAAGCGAGTGTGAAAAGCGGGAAATAGCTTCAAATAGTTATTTTAACTTTTCAAAAAATGTTAACTGATAATTAGGTAACGCTTCTGGATTTGTAATTTTGATGATATCTTTTAAAACTAAATCAGGTCTGATTGGTGCTAATTCAAAATAGATAAGTCCGCCAGTTTTTCCTTTTTTTGTACCAATAGTATAAGTTTTTTTGTTTTTTAAAGCATCGAATTCTTTATAATGTTTATTGGCATTTAATAATTGTTCCTCTGTTTCATATAAGCCACAACCAATCCAATAATCAGCTTTTTTACCTTTATCTAAAGCACTTTCAAAACTTAGTTGTAAACTTCCTGTACTTTTGGTTTCTTTCCAAAGATAATTTAAATGTGCATCCTTAAAAAAAGTAGCAATAAAACTATTTCCTCCAGGAACATTCCAAACTTCTTTAAACATACTTCCAGATAAAATTGTTGGATAATTGGTGCTTTTTTTAGCTGTTTTTTTGGCTTCTAAATAATTTTTTTCAATTGCATTAAAAATACTGTCGGCTTGTTTTTCTTTATTTAAAAGTACACCAAAAAATTTAATCCATTCAGCTCTTCCTAAAGGCGTTTCTTCTAGCCAATCGCCATTAAAAACAACAGGAATACCCGCTTTTTTAATGTTTTCGTATAATTTACTATTTGGATGTAAAGAAAAACCAACAACTAATTCGGGTTGTAAATCCATTAGTTTTTCGGTATTCATGCTTTGTTCCATACCAAGTTCAACTATTTTTCCGTTTTCAATTCTTTTTCTTGTTTTTTCTGATGAAATATATTTAGCGTGTGGAAATCCGACTAATTTATTTTCACTATTTAAAAGTTCTAGCATCGGTATGTGTGTGGTGCTAGTAACGACTAATTTTTCAACAGGAATTTTTAGTTGATTTTTAGAAATATCTGTTTTATTGGTCAATGTAAATTCAAATTGTTTTTTAGAGTTTTGAAATACTTTTTTAATGATTAATTTTTTCTGATTATTTTCAGTGATAATATCAAAACCTTTTGCATATTTAATAGTGCTTTGGTTTGTTATTATTTTTTTGATGTCTTTTTCTTCTGATGTTTTACATTGGATAAAAAACAATGAAAGAATAATAAGTATTAAAAAATGTTTCATTTTGATGATTGAATTATAGTGTAAATTTTATAATATCTCCGTACTTTAACTTTAAATCGAAAGAATTTTCTAAAGAAATATTGTTTAGATAAGCCCACAAACTTCTGATTACTCCAGCATGCGTAACAATAACAACTCGTTGTTTTTTTAGCTTTTTAATATCATTTAAAAATTGAACAGTTCTAATGTGTAAATCAATGTAAGATTCGCCATTAGTAACCGTAATATTTACAAAATCGTTCATCCAAATATCTAACTCAGGTTTATTGATATCATCCCATTTTTTAAGTTCCCAATCTCCAAAATCGAGTTCTTTTAATCTATCATCAAAAATAATAGTATCAGATAATTGTTTTGCTAATAATTTACATCGTTGTAAAGGGCTTGAATAATAAACGGTTTCGGAATCCTTTACAGGAACTTCTTTTAAAATTGGGGGTACTTCTTCTAAAAAAGTATCAATAACACCAATATCTGCTTGCCCATAGCAAACTCCTTTTTCAATATTTGGAGTCGTATGTCTGACTAAAATAATTTCCATATAATTATTATTGATAAATAAAAAATAACTTCGGATACTTGTTGCAATGCACCAGCACAATCGCCAGTTTGTCCGCCAATCCATTTTTTGAAAAAACTTCCCATATATAAATACGTTAAAAACAAAGGAATTAGTACTGCAAATACTCTAATATCTTTAAAAAATACAAGTGGTACTATTCCGAAGAAACCAGAAATAATTAGTGCTTTTGTACTCATTTTTTGAGTGGTAGGTTTTACTTTAGCAGTATCAATATCTCTTACATATTCGTGAGTGTACAATAAAATAGTTGCTGTAAATCGGCTAATTGCGTGTCCAGAAATCAATACTAAAGGAATTGTTTTAATCGAATTATTGAATTGTAATAGTTCGTATAAACTTAATGTTTTTATTGATAAAAGCGCAACAATTCCCACAACACCATAAGTTCCTAATCTAGAATCTTTCATGATGGTTAAAATTTTATCTTTCGTCCATCCGCCACCAAAACCGTCGCATACATCAGCAAAACCATCTTCATGAAAAGCACCTGTTGTCCAAATAGAAGCAACAATGCTAAGTACAATAGCTATACTTGGGCTAAAAAGAAACGAAGCTCCAAGGTATACAGCGGCAGAAATTGCACCAATAATAATACCAACTAATGAGAAATAACGACTGCTTTTATTTAAAATTTCAGGAGAATGATTTACCCATTTAGGACAAGGAATTCTCGTGAAAAATAAGACAGCAGTTAAAAAATAATGAATTTGATTTTTCATAAATTAAGCTTCAGATATATTGGCACTTTTAAAAGTTGCCATTTCATTTAAAAAACTAACCGCTGCTTTTACAATAGGAAAAGCAATAGCACTACCAGTTCCTTCGCCTAAACGTAAACCAATATTTAAGAGTGGTTTTGCATTTAAAAATTGCAACATTTTTTCATGACCTTGTTCGCCTGATGTATGGCAAAAAATACAGTAATCTAAAACATTTTTATTGATAGCTTGTGCAGCTAATAAAGCCGAAGTAACAATAAATCCATCTACTAAAATGGTCATTTTTAAAGATGCTGCTTCTAACATAGCTCCGCACATCATTACAATTTCAAAACCACCAAAAGTAGCCAAAGCATCTATTGGGTTTTTAATGTTTTTTTGATGTAAATTAAGTGCATTTTTAAGAATATCAGCTTTTTTAAGAACTCCAGTAGCATCTAAACCAGTTCCTTTTCCAACACAATTTTCAATAGAAATATCAGTAAAATAACTCATTAATAACGAAGCCGCAGAAGTGTTTCCAATTCCCATTTCACCAAAACCAATAGTATTTGTTCCTTGTTTATGTAATGCTGTAACTAGTTTTTTTCCTTTATCTAAAGCTAATAAACACTCGGTTGTGGTCATTGCTTTTTCAATACTATAATCTTTTGTTCCTTTAGCTATTTTTGCTGATATCAAATTGATGTTTGGTTCAAAATCAGCATTTACACCTGCATCAACAATTTTTAAATTGATATCATTCTGATTACAAAAAACGTTAATTGCAGCTCCATTATTTAAGAAGTTTAACACCATTTGTTGTGTTACTTCCTGCGGATAAGGGCTTACAGGGTTTGATTTTACAATTCCATGATCACCAGCAAAAACAACAATACTTGGTTTTGATAAAGTAGGAGTAAGGCTGTTTTGAATTTGCCCTATTTGTAAGGCAATTTCTTCTAAAACTCCTAACGAGCCAATCGGCTTTGTTTTAAAATCAATTTTATCTTTAAGTGCTGTTGTTAGCGTGTCTGAAAGTGGGGTTATATTAGTAGCGTGCATGTGTTTTTATTTTAAAGTTAATGGTAAACCAGATACTATAAATGTAGCTTTATCTGCTTTTTTAGCAATATATTGATTTACCCATCCTTGTAATTCAGTAAATTTTCTGCCAATTTGAGTATCGGCATGTAAACCCATTCCTATTTCATTAGATATGATAATAATAGTTGCATCAATTTCAACTAGTTTGTCAATTTCATTAGTTGCTAGTGTTAAACTTTCTTGAACATCATTTTTAGTATCTAAATAAAAATTAGTCAACCATAAAGTAACGCAATCAATAACGACAGTTGCATTTTTAGGAATAACATTGCTAATGTTTTTTTCTTCTTCAATAGTAGTCCAACGCTCATCTCTATCAGAAATAT
Organism: Tenacibaculum aestuariivivum; assembly: GCF_964507685.1. Taxonomy (GTDB): domain Bacteria; phylum Bacteroidota; class Bacteroidia; order Flavobacteriales; family Flavobacteriaceae; genus Polaribacter; species Polaribacter aestuariivivum. The sequence continues at coordinate 389,143 of NZ_OZ208414.1, read as the reverse complement.
GTCTGTCTACACGTTTTTTAAAATCGGCATCCCAAATTCTTGAAGTTGCTAAATAATAAGGATTGTTAGATAATGATTCTGCTAATTGTTGCGCATAGCTACTTTTTCCTGAACGTTCTCCGCCAGAGATATAATACATCATAGTAAAGAAATAAATTGACGGCAAAGATTGTAAACATTTTTTAGAAAAAGAGAATAATACTTGATAACTATGTAATTTAGCTACTTAAAATATATTTTCATGAAAGTTTCTTCATTTATGCCAGCAGTAACCCAGATGATTTATGATATGGGGTTACAAGAATATTTAGACGGTGTAACATTTGAATGTCCTGCAATTGCACTAAAAGAAAAACAGGTAGCTGTTAAATATAAGTTAGAAGGACAAACTTTAACTAGTGATGAAATTAATACCATTTTTTCTAAAACAAAAGCAGAAGGAGGTACGCTGTATTATGTTGATGAACCTGTTTTAGAAAGTATTGCTCCAGATATTATTTTTACGCAAGATGTATGTGATGTTTGTCAAATAGATACAGAATCTGTTGCAAAATCTGCTTATAAATTAGCGAAACAACCAATATTAATTTCTATAACTCCAAATTCTTTAGACGATGTTTTTGAGAATGCCTTAACCATAGCCAAAGCAATGGGAAAAGAATCGGTAGGAATTAAATATGTACAAAAACTTAAAGACCGTATTTACAATATAGTCGATACACAACGAGCAAACAGAATACAATCTAAAAGTGTAATGTTGTTAGAATGGATTGATCCGTTGTTTAATTGCGGACATTGGATTCCTCATCAAATAGGTTATGCTGGTGGTATTGATTTATTATCGCATCCGTCAGGAGATAGTATTGTTATTTCTTGGGATAAAATTGTAAAATATAATCCAGCGATATTAATAATTGCTCCGTGTGGCTACGGAATTTCACAAACAATGGAAGATATGCGATTTTTAGAAGATAAACCAGAATGGAAATCATTAAAAGCGGTTAAAAATAAACAGGTTTTTATTGCTGATTTTGCCATGTTTACACAATCATCAGCAAGTACTTTAGTCGATGGTATTGAGTGTTTAGCAGCAATGATTCATCCGAATTATTTTGAGGTATCAAGTGAGCTTACTGTTAAGTTTTCGAACTATAATGATTTATTGATGCTAGATTCTTAATAAAATAGCATAAATTTGCGCAAAATTTTAGGTTTTGATGTTTCATCTGTAACATCAAATTAAAAGGGAATTCGGTTAAATACCGAAGCTGTTCCCGCAACTGTAAGCTATTAAGCTTGTAATTACTCTTAAGTCACTGTTTTTTAAATGGGAAGACAAATTACAAGACGCAAGCCAGGAGACCTGCCTATATTTTAAATAATTCAAACTTTCGGGATAAAGGTTTGAGTGTGGGTTTTCTACGCTTTAATTTTTCTCGATATTATAAATTTTATAATCATTTAAAAAATGAAAAAAAGAGTACTTTCTTTAAGTGTTTTAGTAACAGCTTTTGCATTACAAATTAATGCACAGCAAAAAGAAAAAACAATTGCATTAGGTGAAGTAGTAGTTACTGATTCTAGATTTAAGCTAAAAAGAGAAAATTCTGGTAAAGTTGTTCACCAAATTACGGCAGAAACTATACAGAATAATCAAGGTAAAAACTTAGTTGATTTAATTAATACAGTTGCTGGTATTGAAATTAACGGAAATACAAGTTCTAGTGGAAAAGACTTAGGTTTTTTTGTTAGAGGTGGTAAAACTAAAGAAGTTGTTGTTTTAATTGATGGAGTACAGGTTGCTAATCCAGCAGGTGCTTCAGGTGGTTATGATTTAAGACTTTTAGATTTAAATGCAGTAGAATCTGTAGAAATTATTAAGGGTGCTGCAAGTACACTTTATGGTTCAGGAGCAACAACTGCTGTAATAAATATTACGTTAAAAGAAGCAAAAAGTGGTGCTGTAAATACTGATTTAGCATTATTAGTAGGAACTGATAATTCACAAGATTCTAAAAACGGTACTGTTATTCAGAGTAATGCAACTATTAATGGTAAGGTTAATAAGTTTGATTATTTAGTAGGTTTTTCAGCATTAAAATCGAATGGTTTTTCTCAAGCTGAATCAGAAAATGAGAATGTTGAGTTTAATAAAGACCCTTTTCAAAGAATTGCAACTAATTTGAAAGTAGGATATAAATTCGATAATCGTTTTTCTGTTAAAGCTTTTGGTAGTTATAACTCTTTTGATAATAATTATGATACAGGTGCTTTTGCTGATGGAAATGAATTTTCTGAAGATGTAAGTTATAGGGTAGGTGTTTCACCTGAATATAATTATGGAAACGGTAGTATTCATATTAATGCAGCATATAGTGAGTATAAAACTGATAGAACTCAAACATCATACCCAGGAAAAAGTAATGGAGAAAATTATATTGTTGATGCTTTTGTTAAACATAAACTTAATAACTTTTATTTATTAGCAGGGGTTAATTATCAAGATAATAGTATTGAAACTTTTGCTATTCCTTTTGGTGGAACTGAGTTAACAAAAACAGTTTATGCAGAAAAACCTAAATCAACATTAATAGATCCTTATGTAAATGCTGTTTATGTTTCTGATTATGGTGTAAACTTTAATGCTGGTGTACGATTAAATAATCATAATAAATATGGTAATCATTTTGTTTATAACTTAAATCCATCATATACTTTAAAGCAAAGTAATGGTTATCTTAAGTTTTTAGCATCATATAGTACTGCATTTTTAGCACCATCGGTACAAGAATTATATGCTTCATATGGTAATATTGATTTAAATCCACAAGAAAGTACTACTTACGAAGGGGGTTTAGAATATAAATTAAACTCGTTAGTATTAAATGCAGTATATTTTAATAGAGATGTAGATAATATTATAGCTTATAATTCAACTACTTATAAAATGGCTAATTTTGGAGATACAACTGTTAAAGGAGTCGAGTTTTCTGCAAATTATAATATTTTAAAAGGTTTACAATTAAATGCTAATTATGCATTTACAGAAAATGATGCTATAGCAATTAGAATACCTAAGCATAAAGTTAATGCAGGTGTAAATTATATGTATAAGTCTACAAACGTAGGTGTAAATTATCAGTTTGTTAGCGATAGAGATGATACAGATTTTAGATCTTGGCCAAGTGTAAATACTACTTTAGAATCATACTCATTATTAGATTTTTCAATAAATCATAAATTAAACGATAATATTAATGTAATGTTTGATGTAACAAATATTTTAAATGAAGATTATCAAGAAGTTTTAGGATATTCAACTAAAGGAAGAAACTTTAAAATAGGAGTTGGTTTTAACTTTTAAACGAATATTAATAAATAAAAATCCCCCGATTATAAATTTATCAAAAGTAAGTTTATAAATAAAAAATTCCACTTAATTATTAAGTGGGATTTTTTGTTTATAAGAATTTTTCTTTTATTTCTTTGGTAGGAATTATACAAGTTTCTTTTTTACCAAACCATTTGTACCTGTTTTTTGCAATAAAATCGTAACAATAATCTCTAAAACCTTCTGGAATAAACTTTAAAATAATAGTTAAATTCCAAAAACCTCCAAAAGAAGCCATAATTTTTAAAGCAGCCGTAGATTTTATATAATAAGCAATTTTAGGTTCATATAAAATAATAGAATCAATTTTAGAAGTATTAATACCTAAATGCGTTGTTATTTTTTTTCCGATATCAGATTGTAAACTTGCAAAGACAAATTGATTTTTAGTATCAAATTTTATAACTTTTAAAACAGCAGTATTACATAAAATACAAACTCCGTCAAACAATATTATTTTTTTGTTTTTAGTTAAAGGGATTGTTTTTTGCATTACTTATTTTATTTAAATAAAAAAAAATAGCATATTGTTTTAAAATATATAAAAAATTAGCTCTTTAAGCTAAAGAAAATAATCATTTAACATAAAATTAGTAATAAACAAAGTGTTAGTATTTATTTTAGAGTCAAAATAAATGCACCTAATGATTCGAATAGAAAACCTACATAAGTCTTACCCAATTGGAAAAGACTCACTTCATGTTTTAAAAGGATTAGATTTACATATAAAAGAAGGTGAATTTGTTTCAATTATGGGATCATCAGGATCAGGAAAATCTACCTTATTAAATATTGTAGGTTTGTTAGACACACATGATGAAGGAAAATACTATTTAAATGGTGAGTTAATTGAAAATTTAAATGAAACAAAAGCAGCTCTTTTACGAAACAAGTTTTTAGGTTTTATTTTTCAATCATTTAACTTAATATCATACAAAACAGCATTAGAAAACGTAGCATTACCACTTTATTATAAAGGAGTTTCTAGAAAAGAAAGAAAAGTAGTAGCTTTAGAGTATTTAGAAAAGGTAGGGTTAAAGGATTGGGCTAATCATTTACCAAATGAGCTTTCTGGAGGACAAAAACAGCGTGTAGCTATTGCTAGAGCTTTGGTTACAAAACCTAAAGTTGTTTTAGCAGATGAGCCTACAGGAGCTTTAGATTCTACAACAACAGATTCTGTTATGCATTTATTAACAGAGATTAATAATGAAGGAATGACCGTTTTTGTTATAACTCATGAAGAAGAAGTTGCAGCACAAACTAAAAGAATAGTTCGCTTAAAAGATGGTGTTATTATTAGTGATAAGCTAACATCAAAAATGAGTTAATATGTTTGATTTAGATCGTTGGAGAGAAATATTTCAAAGCATTAGTAAAAATAAATTAAGATCAATACTCTCTGGTTTCACCGTAGCTTTTGCAATCTTATTATTTACATTACTTTTTGGTATTGGCAATGGGCTTCAAAATACTTTTAAAAATGAATTTGCTAAAGATGCTATTAATTCTATATATATAGAGTCAAATATAACAGCAAAAGCATATAAAGGAAATCAAATTGGGCGTAAAATTCAGTTTAAAAATGATGATTTTGAATTTTTAAAAAAACAATATGCTGATCAAATTCAAATGATAAGTCCGTATTTGAAAAGAACAGCAAAAGTAGTTTATAAAACAGCAGAAGATACTTATACTATACGAGGTGTTTATCCTAAATATGACTTTTTAGAGTCGGCCACTGTAACCGTAGGGCGTTTTTTAAACATAAGAGATATCAATCAAAAAAGTAAAGTTGTTGTTTTAGGGCGTATGGTGGTTAAAGATTTATTTGGTGAAATTCCAGCATACGGAAAGTTGTTAAATATTGATGGATTAACATATAAAATAATAGGCGTTTTCTCTGATTCGGGTGGTGATACTGATGAACGATTTATATATATACCATTTACTACTATGCAACAAGTATATGGTAGTAATGATTATATTGAAATGTTTGGAATAACTTACAACCCTATTTTAAGTGCTAATCAAGCTATTGCTTTTAGTACTAAAATGCATAAAGCATTAAATAAAAAACATGTAGTATCACCTGATGATCAAAGAGCTATTTTGGTAAATAATTATGCAGAAAGTAATAAAAAAGTAGCAACAATGATGGTTGTTTTAAGTGTTTTGATTTTAATTATAGGTTTAGGTACCTTAATTGCTGGTGTGGTAGGAATTAGTAATATTATGGTTTATATCGTAAAAGAACGTACTAAGGAGTTAGGTATTAGAAAAGCTGTAGGAGCAACACCAAAAACAATTATATCTATGATTATGTTAGAGGCTATTTTTATAACTACTTTATCAGGTTATTTGGGTTTAATTTTAGGTATTGGTATTTTAAAAGTAGTGGCACCTAGTTTAGAAGACTATTTTATTTTAAACCCAGGAGTTTCAACACCAGTTGTTATTGGAGCTACTATTACATTAATTTTATCAGGAGTTATTGCAGGGTATTTACCTGCTAAAAGGGCGGCAAGTATTAAACCAATAGTTGCTTTAAGGGCAGATTAAGTATGAATTTTTTATTTGATAAAGATAGTTGGCAAGAAATTTACGAAAGTATTCGTAAAAATAAAACACGAACAGTAATTACTATTTTTGGTGCCTTTTGGGGAATTTTACTATTGGTAGGTTTGTTAGGAGCTGCTAAAGGAATTGAAAATGGTTTTAATAATTTATTTGGAAATTTTGCTACGAATAGTTTTTTTATGACAGGAGGTAAAACTTCAAAAGCATTTAAAGGGTTTCAAAAAGGAAGACAAATAACATTAACAACTAATGATGTTGATAAAATTAGAGAGGAAATTAAAGGTATTGAATTTGTAGTACCTAGAAATTTAACAGTAGGTTTAGTTGTTAATGGTTTAAAAACAGCAAATCTTACTATTTATGGAGATTATCCGTTGTTAGATAAAATTCAAAAGAAAAACTTAACGGAAGGACGTTTTATTAATCAAAATGATATTAATAACAATAAAAAAGTATGTGTTATTAGTACTGAAGTTTATAAACAATTATATGATAAAGCAGCACAAGCGTTAGGTACTTATTTAAAAATAAATAATATAGGGTATAAGATAATAGGTATTTATAAACCTAGTCGATTTGAAGGATCAACGAACGTTCATATTCCTTTTAGTACTTTTAAATTAGTTTATAATAAAGGGAATAAGTTTGAATGGATGGTGGTAACAGCAAAGTCTACTTCAGATATTGTAAAAGTAGAAACAAGGGTAAAATCATTATTAAAAATCCTTCATAAAATTCATCCTGATGATCATAGAGCTTTCAATGGTTTTAATTTAGGAAAAGAAATATCAAAAGTAACAGGTTTTTTAACAGGAATGCAATTTTTAACATGGTTTGTAGGTATTGCCACTTTAATAGCTGGGGTTTTTGCTATTGGAAATATTTTATTAATAACAGTAAAAGAACGTACAAAAGAAATAGGTATTCGTAGAGCTTTAGGAGCTACCCCTTTAAAAATTAGGCAACAAATTATTTTAGAATCGGTATTTTTAACTCTATTAGCAGGATCTTTAGGTATTATAGCAGGAGGAGTAATTTTAATGGTTATTGATACTTTAGATTTATTAACTAACCCAACAGTTGATATTCCTATAGTATTAATAGCCTACATGATTTTAATAACTTTAGGAACTTTAATAGGGTTTATACCTGCTTATATGGCAACAATAATTCAACCTATTGAAGCATTAAGAGAAGAATAACAAAATAGTATAGTTGAAAAAAATAAATTTAACAACAAGCATATAAACATATACAAATGAAAAAAATACTCATTTTTGGTTCAATATTGTTAGCATTAGCAATGGTACTTGTATGGTTTGGTATAAAAAATAACGCCTCTCCTATAAAATACGAAACCGAAAAACCAATTAAAACTACTATTATTAAAAAAACAGTAGCAACTGGTAAAGTTGTTCCTTTAGAAGAAGTTGAAATTAAGCCTCAAATAGCAGGCATTGTAGATAAAATTTTAGTAGAAGAAGGAAGCATTGTAAAAGTAGGAGATTTAATAGCAACAGTAAGAGTTGTACCAAATATAGCTTCTTTAAATAGAGCAAACGGTAGTGTAAAAAATGCACAATTATCATTTAATAACGCAAAAGTACAATTTGATAGAAACAAAAAATTATTTAATAAAGGGGTAATTTCTCGTCAAGAATTTGAAAATGCTGAATTAACTTATAATAATGCCAATTTATTATTAGCAAACGCTAAATCTGATATGGATATTATAAAAAAAGGAACAACAATAGGTTTAGGAACTGCAACTAATACTAGTATTAGGGCAACTACATCAGGTATGATTGTTGAAATTCCTGTTAAAAAGGGATATCAAGTTACACAAGCAAACGATTTTAATGCAGGTACTACAATTGCGCGTATTGCTGACATGACAAAAATGATTTTTGAAGGTAAGGTAGATGAATCAGAAGTAGGTAAATTAGTAAAAGGAACAAAAATAACTGTTGCAATAGGAGCAATAGAAAATAAAAATTTTCCAGCAGTCTTAAATTTTATAGCCCCAAAAGGTACTGATGAAGGCGGAGCGGTACAGTTTAAAATTAAAGCAGCTGTAGCTTTAGATGATGCTCATTTTATTAGAGCAGGGTATAGTGCAAATGCTGAAATTATATTAGCAAAAAAAGATAGTGTACTGTCTGTAAAAGAAGCGGTATTACAGTTTGATAAAAAAACTGAAAAACCATATGTTGAATTAAAAATAGGTAATCAAGAGTTTGAAAGAAAAAATATTACTTTAGGAATATCAGACGGAATTTACGTTGAGGTATTAGATGGTTTAACAGTTACTGATGAAATTAAAATTTGGAATAAAGTATCAGAAGATGATAAAGAAGATAATTAACAGTTTTTTTATTTAACTTACTAAGTTAGTAGTGACTATTTTACAATATGAAAAATAACAAAAAGTGCTTGCAATTTAATTTTATATGATAATATAGTTGATTTTTTTTTAAAAAAGCGAGTGCTAAAAGCGGGAAATTACTTCAAATAATTTTACATATTATATAAAATAAAAAAGCAACTCTTAAGAGTTGCTTTTTACATTTAATTATTTTAAAATTATCCTTTGTAAAAAGGTAATTTAACCACCTTTGCAGCTAGTTGTTTTTTACGAACTTGAATAAAAATATCAGAATCTAATTTTGAATTTTCTTTAGTAACGTATCCTAAACCAATTCCTTTTCCTAAAGAAGGACTCATAGTTCCAGAAGTAACACGACCAATTACAGCACCTTGAGCATCAACTATTTCATAGTCATGTCGAGGAATACCACGCTCAGTTAATTCAAAAGCTACTAATTTTTTAGTAACACCAGCTTCTTTTTGAGCCTTTAAAGCTTCAGCATTTACAAAGTCTTTTGTAAATTTGGTAATCCAACCTAAACCAGCTTCTAAAGGAGACGTTGTGTCATCAATATCATTACCATATAAACAATAACCCATTTCTAAACGTAAAGTATCACGAGCAGCTAAACCTATAGGTTTAATTCCCCAATCAGCACCCGCTTCAAAAACTTTTTTCCAAAGTTGTTCAACATCTTTATTTTTTACATAAATTTCAAATCCACCTGAACCAGTATAACCAGTAGCAGAAACTACTACGTTAGGAATTCCTGCAAAATCAGCAATTTCAAATGTATAAAACTTAATAGTTGATAAGTTTACAGATGTTAACGATTGCATAGCTTCTACAGCCTTAGGCCCTTGAATAGCTAATAAAGACCAGTCATCAGAACGATTTTCCATTTCAACTTTTAAATCATTATGCTTAGAAATCCAATTCCAATCCTTTTCAATGTTAGAAGCATTTACAACCAACATATACTCATTTTCAGCAATCATGTAAATAATTAAATCATCTACAATTCCTCCATCCGCATTTGGCATACAGCTATATTGTGCTTTACCAGGTGTTAATTTAGAAGCATCATTTGTGGCAATTTTTTGAATTAAAGCCAAAGCATTTTCTCCTTTTAAGAAAAACTCACCCATGTGACTTACATCAAAAACTCCAACCCCTTTTCTAACTGTTTCGTGTTCTATATTAATACCTTCGTATTGTACAGGCATGTTATAACCAGCAAAAGGAACTAATTTAGCACCTAGAGCTTCATGAATATGTGTTAATGCAGTATTTTTCATTTTAAAATTGTTTGTTTTAAAGTGTTGCTAAAATATTGAAAAAATGACAAATAAATAGCCTAATTAAGGTTAATATTTTAATGATTTATTACCTAAAATTATGTTAATGTTGTTTAATTTATACCCAAGAGTACTATATTTATTTTTTTAAAATTAAACAAATGAGATTTACTAAAAAAAACATCACTAATATTATATTTATAACAATAATATTATTATTGCTATACCCACCAACAAAAGTTTATTTTATACGATTAATTTCTTTTTCACCAGCTATAATTAAAACAGAAAAAAGTGTTAAGTTAAAACATTATAATTGGAATTTAAAAGGGCTAAATACTTCTGATATAAACTTTAATAGCACTAAAAACAATGTTGTTTTTATTAGTTTTTGGGCAACTTGGTGTCCGCCATGTATTGCTGAAATGCCTAGTATTCAAAAACTATATAATGATTATAAAAATCAAGTAACATTTATTCTTGTAACTAATGAAAACTGGAACACTGTTGATAAATATTATACTAAAAACCAGTATAACCTACCAACATATACAAATTCAAGTAATCCACCTCACGAATTAAAAGCAACATCAATACCAGCAACTTATATAATAAACAAGCAAGGAAATATAGTAACAGCTAAAAAGGGAGCTGCAAATTGGAATAGTACTAAAGTTAGAGCGTTATTAGATCAATTAATCAAGTAGAAACTTTATTTTTGCTTTTTTACATAAAATATGAGCCAACAGCAACCAAATAATCCGCTTCACGGAATAAAATTAGCAACCATGTTAGAAGAACTATATTTAGAATATGGTTGGGAAGAATTAGGAGAAATTTTAAAGATAAATGCTTTTAAAAATAACCCTACTTATAAATCAGGGTTAAAATTTTTAAGAACAACCCCTTGGGCAAGAGCTAAAGTTGAAAAATTATATTTAGACTACATAAGTTAAAAAACTATTTGAAGCTATTACCCGCTTTTAGCACTCGCTTTTTTTTGAAAAAAATAAAAAACAGCCCTTAAACAATTGCTGCAATCGGGGCTAGGCATTGTTACTAATTTATAAAAATAGTTATATAATATAAGCATAACAACACCTTACATATTTTTTTGAATTGTTGAGGTGTTTTTTTATAGAAGTATAATATAAATTCATGCATTTTTCTAATTAAGATCTAGTGATTTTTGTGTAGTTTTGATACGTTCAATTTTTTGCTACTTATTAAAAAAGGTTCTTAAAATAAAGGTGTATCAATAGTAAAATAAAAAAAAATACGATATATTTTACTCATTTCAACTGAAAAATTACTCGAAGTTACCATGTATTTCATCGACGTTATATTACCTATTCCACTACAAAAAACATTTACTTACTCTGTAAATGAAGCAGAATATTTGTTTCTTAAAAAAGGAATGCGAGTAGCCGTTTCATTTGGTAAAAGTAAAATTTACACAGCGTTAGTGTTTAATATTCATAAAAATGCACCTGAATTATATAAAGCAAAAGATATTCATCAAATTTTAGATGAACGCCCTATTGTAACTGAGCCACAGTTAAAACATTGGCAATGGATTTCGAGTTACTACATGTGTTCGTTAGGTGATGTTTATAGAGCGGCACTGCCATCGGCATTTATGCTAGAAAGTGAAACTATTATTTATAAAAATGAAACTTTCACAGATGAAACTTCTTTAACAGATGAAGAATTTTTAATTTTTGAAGCGCTACAAAATAGTTCTCAATTAACAATTCATGAAGTAGCTAATATAATAGGTAAAAAAACAGTTTTGCCTATTATTGATGCATTAATGCATAAACAAGTTGCTTTTATAAAAGAAGAAATTTATGAAACCTATAAACCAAAATTAGTAAAATATGTTCGTTTAAATACAATACATCAATCTAATGAAGCGCTTCAAAAATTACTAGAAGAACTCTCAAGAGCAAAAAAGCAACGAGAAGCAGTACTTACTTATTTTCAATTAGCAACTTCTAAAAAACCAATAAAAGCAAAAGAATTAGAAGAAAAATCAGGCGTATCATCATCAATATTAAAAGCATTAGTTGATAAAGAAATTTTTGAGTTTTATCAAATTAAAACAGATAGAATCAATTTTAAAGGAGAAACCAATCAAATAAAAGAATTAAATGAGTTTCAACAGCAATCTTTTAACGAAATTAAAACATCTTTCGAAACTCAAAACGTAACATTATTACACGGAGTTACAGGTTCAGGAAAAACAGAAATTTATGTAAAACTAATAAAAGAAGTTGTTGCAGAAGGAAAACAAGTATTGTTTTTACTACCAGAAATAGCTTTAACAACTCAAATAATTGCCAGATTGCAACGTTATTTTGGCGATTTTATATCTGTATTTCATTCAAAATATTCAATGAATGAACGTGTAGAGGTTTGGAATAATGTATTAGAAAACAAACCAAAAGCACAAATTATTTTAGGAGCTCGTTCATCTGGTTTTTTACCTTTTTCAAACCTAGGTTTAATAGTGGTTGATGAAGAGCATGAAACCTCTTATAAACAATTTGAACCATCACCAAGATATAACGCTCGTGATGCAGCCATTGTTTTAGGATATTTACATAAAGCAAAAGTGTTATTAGGTTCAGCAACCCCATCATTAGAAAGTTATTTTAATGCGAAACAACATAAATATGGTTTTGTTGAATTGACCCGACGTTTTGGAAATATTCAGCTTCCAAAAATTGAATTAATTGATGTAAAAGAAAAGCAACGAAAAAAGGAAATGAAAGGGTTGTTTTCAGATCGTTTATTAAAAATGATTAATGATGCTTTAGAGGTCAAAGAGCAAGTAATTTTATTTCAAAATCGCCGTGGTTTTTCTCCTGTTGTTGAATGTACTACTTGCGGAGTTGCTCCACAGTGCCCAAATTGCGATGTAAGCTTAACATTTCATAAATTTAGAAGAGAATTAAAATGTCATTATTGTAATTATCAACGCGCTATGCCTAATAATTGTGGTGCTTGTGGTAGTACAACCCTTGATACAAAAGGTTTTGGAACAGAACAAATTGAGTTAGAGTTAAAAACACTATTTCCTAATCATAATATCGGAAGAATGGATTTAGATACCACACGTGGTAAATATGGATATCAAAAGATAATTGGTGCTTTTGAAGCTCAAGAAATAGATATTTTAGTAGGAACGCAAATGTTATCAAAAGGATTAGATTTTGAAAACGTATCATTAGTAGGTATTTTAAGTGCTGATTCTATGTTAAATTTTCCAGATTTTAGAGCACATGAACGTGCGTATCAATTAATGGTTCAAGTATCGGGTAGGGCAGGACGTAGTAAAAAACAAGGTAACGTAGCTATACAAAGCTATAATCCACATCATCAAATATTGCAGCAAGTTTCTACAACTAATTATAGCCAAATGTATAAAGAACAATTGCAAGAACGTTGGCAGTTTCATTATCCACCGTATTATAGGTTAATTAAAATAACATTAAAACATAAAGATAATTTGCGTGTTGAAACAGGGGTAAATTGGTTAACAAAATCGTTGCAAAATGTTTTTGGAGAAAATGTATTAGGTCCAACAACACCAGCGGTATCTCGTGTTCGAAATTTATATATAAAAAACTTGGTTATTAAAATTCCGCCAAAACAATCATTAGGAAAAACAAAAGAACAAATACTTAAAGTTAAAAATACTTTTGAAGGGGTTAAAGATTTTAAGTCTATCCGTTTTATTATGGATGTAGATGCGTATTAAAAGTTTCTAATATCAACAATATCACCACTATTTAATTTATTATCAATATCTATTTTATAAATAGTATTTGCCACAAAATTAGGCGTATATAATTCTTTATTTTTCATTAAATCGATAAAACGCTGTACATTTTTAAAGTTGATTTTTTTTGTATCTCTGATTTGTGTTTGCATATCAGTAGCTACAACACCTGGATAAATTGCCACACATTTTACACCATTTTCTATTTCCGATTGTTCAGAAGCAATAGTTTTTGTCATCATATCAATTGCGGCTTTTGATGTACAATAAACACTCCAACCTTGATATGGTTTTTTGGCTGCGCCAGATGAAATATTGATAATTTGTTTTTTACAGGTTAATTGTGCTGTTTTTTTGATAAATAAACCTGATAAAATAAGTGGTGTAATAGTATTTAATTGAATAGATTTAGAAATGTCGTTTGCTTCTAAGTTTTCTAGATTAGCTATTTTACCTAATCTTCCAGCGTTATTAACTAACGTAATTGAAGTAATTTTCTGATTGATTATTGTTGTTAAAAGTGTTTTAAATGTATTTTCAGTTGCTTTAATGTCAGATAAATCAACAGAAATATGTTCTACATTTTTTACTTCGGATGAAGTTCTTGCTAAAGAAATTACCTGATAATTTTTAGAAGCATATTTTTTAGTCAATGCTTTTCCAATTCCTTTACTTCCGCCAGTTATTATTATAATATTCATAAAAAAATTAATTATCTAAAAAAGTTTTTATATCCAAAAGTAATACCTCTGTAAATAAGTCATTTTCATTTATGTGATGTGAATTTAATAACCACATTTCATATTTTTTATCCCAAAAATCCCCTCCTAAAGTGTAATCTAAATAGAAAACATTTAAATTATCAGTTGCAGCTTTATAGAATATATCTTTAACATCTTTAATGTCTTGTTGCATTTTAGAATATTGTTCATCTTCTGGAGCAGAATAAAGAATTAATTTAATATTATGCTCTTTACACATATTTATTATTGATTTAAAATCTTTTAATAAAAGTTGATTTATACCCGCAATATGGTTAGGGAAAACAACTTCAAAATCTTTTATATTAAATAAATATTCTTTCGAAAAAGGTGTTTTTTCTATAAACTTATCATTATAAGATATATATGTTTTTTCTGTTCTAATCAAATTAATTAAATTCTTGTATGTTGCAGATGCAATTTTACTATTTATTTCGGGATAATAGTCAAAATAATTTTTCCATAATCGATAATCTTTTATAAATAAATCGCCAGATATACCATGGAAATGAGTTCGTTTTTTATTAAAAGTAAACCAAGAAACTTCTAATAAAACTAATTTAGGTTTTTGAAGGTATTTATTTAAATAAGACTCTAATATTAATTTAGAAATTGATATGTTAGCAGAAGAATAACCTAGTATTGCTGATTTAAGCCCTGTTTTTTGGTCTAATTTTTCTTTATCTATAGATGATAGCAGTTTACTATTTCCTAAAGCGATTAGTTCCACATCTTTTTTGTTAAAAGCTTTATTAAATTCATTAGAATAATACATTTTTGAAGGAGTATATTTATGAAGTCTATCCATCATAAATAATAATATTATTATTATAAAAATAGGGATAGCACTAAATAGTATTATTTTTAATAAAAATTTCTTCATTTAGTATCGTCTTTAAAATTGAAAATAAATAAATTTTTGTTCTCTTCCTCCAAATAAAAAGATAGCTAAAATAATGGCATAATAGATTACGTATCTTAAAGTGATACTTTTTTTAAGTTTTAAATTTGCAATTGCATATTGACCATATCTACCTTTCCATTCAATTAATACAAAAATTAGAATAAGAATTAATATTTTATAAGCTCTTTCTACTCCTTCAAAATTAGGCATTGTAAAAAGGCTTGCTGAAAAGATTTCAGAAATATAATTTATCGCATGTTTAATGTTGTTTGCTCTGAAAAATATCCAAGAAAAAACGGTTAACGTAAAGGTTAATAGTATAGATAAAAAAACTTTTATATTGAAAAGTAGTTTTCCTTGTACTATTATTTCTATATTATTACGGTTATTATTAGTTAACAAAAGCGGAAGAAAATAAATAGCATTTAATACCCCCCAAGCAATAAATGTCCAGTTTGCTCCATGCCAAAAACCACTTACAATAAAAATAATAAATGTATTTCTTATTTTTTTCCAAGTTCCTCCTTGGCTACCACCCAAAGGAATATAAACATAATCTCTAAACCAAGTTGATAATGAAATATGCCAATGCCTCCAGAATTCGGCAATATCTCTTGAAAAATAGGGGAAGTTGAAATTTCTAGATAAATCAAAACCAAAAAGCCGTGAAGTTCCAATCGCAATATCTGAATAGCCTGAAAAATCTCCATAAATTTGAAAAGTAAAAAAGAATGCTCCAATAATTAATGTACTACCAGAATAATCATCTGAATTATTGAATATTAAATTTGCATATTCGGCACAATTATCAGCAATTACAATTTTCTTAAATAAACCCCAAAGTATTTGTCGCATTCCATCAACGGCTTTTAAATAATTAAAAGTTCGTTTTTTATAAAACTGAGGAAGTAAATGTGTTGCTCTTTCAATAGGGCCAGCAACTAATTGAGGAAAAAAACTAACAAATGCTGAAAAAGCGATAAAATCTTTTGTAGGTTCAAGTTTTCTTTTATATACATCAATTGTATAACTAAGGGTTTGGAATGTATAAAAACTAATCCCTACAGGTAAAATAATATTTAACGAATTTGCTTTTATTTCAGTATTAAAAAAAGAAAAAGCTGTTATAAAGTTGTCTAAAAAAAAATTATAATATTTGAAAAAACCAAGAAATCCTAAGTTTACTACTATACTAGTCCATAAAAGTATTTTTCTGTTAGTTTGGTTATTTTCAGTTTTTAGTTTTCTTCCGATTGAATAGTCAATTATTGTACTAAATAAAATTAAAGATAAAAATCGCCAGTCCCACCAACCATAAAATAAATAACTAGCACTAACAATTAGAAAATTTTGTAATTTTAGGTTTTTATTTGTAATAAACCAATAAAATATAAATATTATTGGTAAAAAAATAGCAAAGTCAATTGAGTTGAAAATCATTTATGATTATTGATAAGTATTTTATTTTTTTTGAAAAATTTGTGAAATAGTTGAGTTTTTTGTGAAAATTATTACTTAAAAAACTCTTTTGATTTTTCCCAATACACATCCATTTCTGTTAATGACATATCAGAAAGTTCTTTGCCTTCTTTTCTAGCTGCTTCTTCTAAAAATTGAAAACGATTGATGAATTTTTTATTTGTTTTTTCTAAAGCATTTTCAGGGTTTACTTTAATAAAACGTGCGTAATTAATCAATGAAAATAACACATCTCCAAACTCTTTTTCGATATTTTCTTTATTATTGGCTTTTATCTCTTCGTTTAGTTCTGAAATTTCTTCTTGAACTTTTTCCCAAACCTGTTGAGGTTCTTCCCAATCGAAACCAACGCCTGCAACTTTTTCTTGAATTCTACTAGCTTTTACTAAGGCAGGTAAACTTTTAGGAACTCCTTCTAAAACGGAAATTTTACCTTCTTTTAGCTTTAGTTTTTCCCAGTTTCGTTTTACTTCTTCTTCGTCTTTAACGACAACATCACCATAAATATGAGGATGACGATGAATTAATTTATCAGCAATAGAATTTGCTACATCGGCAATATCAAAAGCCTTTTTTTCGCTTCCTATTTTAGCATAAAAGACGATGTGTAATAACACATCGCCTAATTCTTTTTTAATCTCTTCTAAATCGTTATTTAAAATAGCGTCTGCTAACTCATAAGTTTCTTCAATCGTTAAATGACGCAAACTTTCTAAAGTTTGTTTTTTATCCCAAGGACACTTCTTTCGAAGCTCATCCATAATATCTAACAATCTATTAAAAGCCTCTAATTGTTCCTTACGAGTATTCATAAATTATTTAGCTTCTTCGGTAGTTGTAACTTTATCTAGAGTACTAAAATCAAAACTAGCATTTACTAGTATGTTATACCATTGAAGTACTTTTTTAATATTAGATACATATACGCGTTCTTCATCAAAACCAGGTAAAACCTCTGCAAAATAAGCAGTTAATTTAGCATTACTTTCTTTGTGTGATACACCTTGTTTACTATCTTCTTTATCAGCAATATTTTTAAGTACTATTGCTAATGGTACTTCTTCTTCGTAGGTGTAAATTGCTATGTTTTCTAATAAGCTTACGTTATGAGTAGCGGCAATTGGAAAACGTTTACCATCTGTAATTGATCTTACAATTACTCCTGTTTTTGTTTGAGATATAATTTCAAATAAACCTGGTTTACCGGTAACTGCTATAATTTTTTTAAATTCCATTTTGTTATATTTTTAGTGTCTTAGTAGACTATTTTTTTTTGGCATTCGGAAAACGCATTCTGTAACCTGCGTCTACTTTTCCTTTTGAAATATTTTCTAATTTCTTTTTTATTAAACGCTTTTTTAATGACGAAAGTTTGTCAGTAAATAAAATACCGTCAATATGGTCGTATTCATGCTGAAAAACACGTGCTGCCAAACCTGTTAAGACCTGGGTATGCTTTTCAAAATTTTCATCTTGATATTCGATAGTAATTTTTTCTTGACGAAAAACATCTTCACGAACATTAGGTATACTTAAACAGCCTTCATTAAAAGCCCATTCATCACCTTCTTCTTTAATAATTTTTGCATTGATAAATACATGATTAAAGTTTGCTAAAGCTTTACGATCTTGTTCACTTAAGTCTTCATCATCAGCAAAAGGAGAAGCATCAATTAAAAATAAACGAATGTCTTTTCCTATTTGTGGTGCTGCTAATCCAACACCTTGTGCATTATACATTGTTTCTTTCATATCGGCAATTAATTTTTCTAACTGCGGATATTCTTTATCGATTTCTGTTCCTACTTTACGTAATACGGGGTCTCCGTATGCTACAATGGGTAAAATCATGTGTTTTTTAATTTTAAGGTCACGAAAATACAAAGAATCGTTTGTCTATAAAACTATTTGTTATATAAATACGACTGTAAAATGATTGTAGCGCTTATTTCATCAACTAAAGCTTTGTTTTGGCGCTGTTTTTTGTTTAGTCCACTATCAATCATTGTTTGAAAAGCCATTCTTGAGGTAAAACGTTCGTCTTCTCTTTTGATAGGAATATTAGGTATTGACTTTGCCATTTTTTGTAAAAAAGGAAGTATTAATGCTTCACTTTCGCTATCAGAATTATCCATTTGCTTTGGTTTTCCGATAATAAATAATTCAACGTTCTCTTTTTTAATATAGTTTTTTAAAAACGGAATTAATTCTTTAGTATTAACTGTGGTTAATCCTGATGCAATAATTTGTAATTCATCTGTAACAGCAATTCCTGTTCTTTTTTTACCAAAATCTATGGCTAAAACTCTTCCCAAAATTATTTATTTTTTACGAAAATAAAGTTTAAACTGGTATAATGGGTATTTATTTTATTATTTATAATAAATGAGAATAGGTTATTGCTATAGTTTTATATTAGTCTAGCCCCGATTGTAGCGTTTGTTTGAGCTCCTCGCAGAGAGCGAGTGCGTAAAGCGATAAACAGCTTCTAGTATTTTTATAGCCTTATAATAACTCAATTAATATGTGTAATTTAAACAAGAAAAAAATATTTGTTTAATATAATAGATCTTAGCATAAGATAGCAAGAGACATTTTATATTTGTAGAAAATTATAAAGATGACAGAATTACAAGCTATTATAGAAAAAGCGTGGAACAATCGTGATTTATTAAAAGAGGAAAATACGATTAACGCGATTAGAAAGGTGGTTGATTTATTAGATTCGGGTGTGTTGCGTGTAGCTGAACCTACTGATAATGGATGGCAAGTAAATGAATGGGTAAAAAAAGGTGTTGTTTTATACTTTCCTATTCAAAAAATGGAAACTTTAGAAGCGGGTATTTTTGAATATCATGATAAAATTCCATTAAAAAGAAATTTTGCTGAAAAAGGAATTAGAGTAGTGCCAAATGCAGTTGCACGTCATGGAGCATATATTTCAGCAGGAACAATTTTAATGCCTAGTTATGTAAATATTGGTGCTTATGTTGATGAGGGTACTATGGTTGATACTTGGGCAACGGTTGGTTCTTGTGCACAGATTGGTAAAAACGTACATTTATCTGGTGGTGTAGGAATTGGTGGTGTTTTAGAACCATTACAAGCAGCTCCTGTAATTATAGAAGACGGTGCTTTTATTGGTTCTCGTTGTATTGTTGTTGAAGGTGTTAGAGTAGAAAAAGAGGCTGTTTTAGGGGCTAATGTTGTTTTAACAATGAGTACTAAAATTATTGATGTTACTGGTGATACACCTATTGAAATGAAAGGGGTTGTACCTGCTCGTTCAGTAGTTATTCCGGGTAGTTATACTAAGAAATTTGCAGCTGGTGAGTTTCAAGTTCCTTGTGCTTTAATTATTGGTAAACGTAAAGAGAGTACGAATAAGAAAACTTCATTAAATGATGCACTTCGTGAGTATGATGTAGCGGTTTAATATTTTTAATACATTATATTTATTGAAAAACGCCCAACTTATTGTGTTTGGGCGTTTTTTTATTGATGTTTTTTAATAATTCCATAATCAGTCCAAGTAACTTTTTGTGTTCGGGTGTGTTTTCTAATCGAATTGTTTAGTTTCCAACTTTCAGGGTTTGCATAGCCTCTTGGGTGGTCTAAATGTATAGTAATAGCACTATACCTTATTTGTTTTGGTTTTATACCAAAGTTTATTAGTCTTTCTCCTAGCTCAACATCCAATCCGCCGTATTGCATACGTTCATCAAAACCATTTATAGCAATAATATCCTTTTTCCAACCAGATGAGTTGGCTCCATTCCAAGTTGGTCTTGTTGGTGTAAAATTATTTAATAATTTTTGTTTTAGCCCTTTAGCGGTTAGTTTATTGTTTTTAAAACTCTTTTTTAACCCATGTTTAGTTAGCCAATTAATATCAAAGCATTGTTGAGACTTAATGTGATTTTCATTTATTAATTCTGAAATATTCATAGGGAGTTTAAAATAAGCTCCTGATAAATAATAACCTTTTTCGCTATTTTTGGCATGTGTTTCAACAAAATCTTTTCTAGGAATACAATCTCCATCAGAAATAATAAGGTAGTCACCATTACTTTTTAAAATGGCTTTATTTAAAATAATAGTTTTTTGAAAGCCATTATCTTTATGCCATACGTGTATTATGTTATATGATACTTGTGTTTTTAAAACATCAATAAGCTCTTTTGTTTCTTTTTTTGAACCATCATCAGCAATAACCAATTCAAAGTTTAAATAAGTTTGTTGGTTATACCCCCAAATAACTTTTTGTAACCATTCTGTTGAGTTATAGGTGGTTATAATTATTGATATTTTAGTAGTTTGCATAGAAAAAATTTAAAGTCAAAAGTAATAATGATTATTTTAATTATATTATTTTTGAGCAAAATATTTAAGACTTTATTATAGACTTTATCAACTTTTTAAGTTGCCTAATAATATATAAAGGTAGTATTAGTGTTAATAAATAATCAATTAAATGAAAGTTTTTAAAGAATTACCAAAATCTATCTATTATTCTTTGTATTTACGATTACAAACGGTTACTAGTTTAACAAAAAATAAAACAGCATTACCTGTAATAGTATCATTAACTTCCATACCTGAAAGATTAAATAATTTAGACTTGGTTATTAAAAGTATTTTAAACCAAGATAAAATAGTACCATCTAAAATTATATTATGGTTACATAATGATTTAAAAGATAAAATACCTAATAAATTATCAAAATTAGAGAGTGTTTATTTTGAAATTAAATATTCAGATTTAAAATGTTCACATAGAAAATTAATACATTCCTTAAATGAATATCCTAATATGCCTATTATAACATGTGATGATGATTTAATATATAGGGAAGATTTTATAGTAAAATTATATGAAGAACATTTAAAGTATCCAAATGATATTATAGGTAACGGAGTTAAGCAAATAAAAATTAATAACAATGGTAGTTATGAACCTTATGTAAATTGGGGTTTTAAAAAACAAAATTCCAATTATAATTGTTTATTACCTATTGGAGCATGGGGAATTTTTTACCCTGTTAATTCTATGCCTAAAAAAATTCATGATATTGATTTATTTATGCAGTTGGCACCAAAAGCAGATGATTTATGGTTTAAAGCAATGTCTTTAACAAATAATGTAATTTCTAGAGAATCTTTAAATAAACCAAAAAGCCCTATTCCAATTATAGGTTCTCAAAAAGTTTCTTTACAGCAAGAAAATGTTAAGAAAAAGAAAAATGAAGTACAATGGTTGGCTTTATCTAATTTCTTTAATTTAGATAAAATTTTATTAACTAAAGAAACAAAAAATTAAAATAAACTCGATTATTTTTTATTTAAATCAAGGAAAATAGGATGAATAGAACAGTATTACGTTTTTTAAAGAAAATGACTTTTTTACCACAAAAAATATTCTTGCCATTTTTATATGAATATTTTACCCAAAAGAAATTAAATTTAGATAATCCTATTGAGTTTAATGAGAAAATTCAATGGTATAAAATGTATTATCAACCTAAAATTTTAAATACATTAGTTGATAAATATGCCGTAAGAGAATTTGTAAAAGAAAAAATTGGTGCAAAATATTTAAACGAATGTTATGGCGTTTATAATTCATTTTCTGAAATTAATTTTGATAAATTGCCAAATAAATTTGTACTAAAAGGTGTACATGCTAGTAGTTATAACATCATTTGTAAAGATAAAAATAACTTAGATTTAGCAAAAGTTAAGAAAAGTATTAGAAAATGGCAATCGACAAATCAATATTATAGAACGGGGCAAGAATGGGCATATAAAGATGTAAAACCTCGAATTATTGCTGAAAAATTCATGAAAGATGAAAATAGAGATTCTTTAACTGATTATAAATTTTATTGTTTTAATGGCAAACCTGCTTTTTTTGAGGTGCATTTAGATAGAGAAAAAAACCATAAAAATGCTTTTTATGATTTTGATTTTAAAAAATTACCTTTTTCAGATTCACCAATTGATAAACTTATTGAAGAGGATTTCGAAAAACCTAAAACATTACAGAAAATGATTGAACTTGCATGGAAATTATCCGTAGGGCTTCCTTTTGTACGGATAGATTTTTACTCAGTAAAAGATAAAGTTATTTTTGGTGAAATGACATTTTATCCAGGAGATGGAAGAAAAGATTTTTATCCTGATAAATATAATAGAATAATAGGTGATATGTTTAAATTACCTAAATTAAAAGGAAAACAAGTTATTACAGAGTTTAGAAGTAATTAATTTAAGATAAATGCAAATAGACGCCGTAATTACATGGGTAGATGGAGATGATGAACTTCATCAGCAAAAAATACTACCTTTTTTAGAGGATAAAAAAATAGTAACAAATAAAGGTTTTAGAACAAGGTTTGATCAGGTTGAAGAAATTAAATATACTGTTAATTCTATAATCAAATACGCTCCTTTTATTCGTAACATTTATATTGTTACAGATAATCAAACGCCAAAATTTATAAAAAATAAGAAAAAAGGTGATTATGAAAATGTTTTTATCATAAATCATGAAGCTATTTTTAAAGAAGATGCTAATTTTTTACCTGTATTTAACTGTCGCCCTATAGAAACAAAATTATATCGTATCCCTAACTTGTCAGAACATTTTATTTATTTTAATGATGATATGTTTTTAGTAAGAGAGGTTAAAATAGCAGATTTTTTTATTGATGGTAAACCTGTTATTAGGGGTAAGTGGTTAAGTTTCAATGAAAATATTTTGTACAAACGTTTATTTAATTCTAACAAGAAGAAGAAACGGGCAGGACATAAAAAAGCACAAGAAAAAAGTGCTAAGTTAGTAGGGTTCAAAAAATATTATAAATTTCATCACGTGCCTTATGCATTGCGAAAATCAACTTTTTTAAATTTTTTTAAAGAAAATAAAGCTGTAGAAATTTTAAATATAAAACACAAATTTAGAAACCCAAACCAATATACACCACAAGGGCTAGCAAATCATATTGAAATAAAAAACAAAACAGCTGTTTTAAAAAGTGATTATCAATTAATTTATTTTCAGAATTACAAAAAGCCTTTTTTTTGGTTAAAATTTAAATTAAATACGTTTACCAAAAGAAAAAATAAATTATTTTTAAACATGCAGAGTTTAGACCAATGTCCAAAAGAAAAATTAGACTATGTGTTAAGTTGGTTAGATAATAAGTATATAAGTAATGATTAATACTGCATTACAAAACTTAATAGCAGGAAATACCATTTTATACCCAACAGATACTGTTTGGGGTATTGGTTGCGATGCTACTAATGAACTAGCTGTTAAAAAGGTTTATCAACTAAAAAACAGAGAAGAGTCTAAAAGTTTAATTATTTTAGTTGATTCTATAGAAATGCTAAAAAATTATGTTGATGATATTCCTGATGAAGCATTACATATTTTAAAAACAGCTACTAGCCCAACAACTATTATTTATAATAAGCCTAAAAATTTAGCAAAAAATACTATAGCAGCTGATAATACTATTGCTATTAGAATACCTAAAGATGATTTTTGTATACAGTTAATACAAAAGTTTGGTAAACCTATTGTTTCAACCTCTGCAAATATTAGTGGGGCACCAACACCAAAATCGTTCACAGAAATAAGTAAAGCTATTTTACAAAGTGTAGATTATGTAGTAGCTTTGCATTCTAATAAAAAAGTAGTTAAATCATCTACTATATTAAAAATAACAGCATCCAACAAAATTGAAATTATTAGAGCATAATTTTTAATCTCTTATATATTCGTTAACTACTTTTTTAGTAGTTTGTTAAAGTTGAAGTTTTGCTTATTTACACCTAATATTATGCGCTATAAAATACCTAATTATTTAAAATTTTTATATTTAAATATTTTAAGTTTATTTATTTTTATTTCAGTTTTAAGAATAATTTTTTATAATCTATTTATTAATAATTTACTTATTGATACTAATGATTTATTAAAAGCAATTTCTTTTGGTATTCGGTTTGATTTAAGGTTAGCTATATTAGCTTTTGTGCCAATGGCTTTAGCATATTTTTTTTCTAAATCTTTTTTTAAAAATAGTTTAGCTAAAATAATTTATATTGTATATACTAGTTTTTTATATATCATAATTTTATTTTTCTATTTGTTTGATTTTGGTCATTTTAGTTATTTAAACTTAAGAGTTAATGCAAGTGCTTTACGTTTTTTAGAAAACCTAAAAATATCTACACAAGTTTTTATGGAAAGTTATCCTGTTTATAAAGGAGCAGCAGCACTTTTTATATTGTTTTTTTTAATTATAAAATATAATAGTTGGGTTTATGCTAGATTTTCAAAGAAAAATTATACAGCAACTAAAAAAAATAAAATAGTTTTTTCAATACTTACTCTATTACTATTAGCTATGGGAGGTTATAGTAGTTTACAACATTATCCATTACGATGGAGTCAAGCATTTTTTTCTAGTAATAAAACCTTAAATCAATTTTCATTAAATCCAGTATTATATTTTTTTGATAGTTTTAAGTTTAGAAATGAAGATTATAGTATTGTTGCAACTAAAAAATATGCACCTATTATAAATAATTATTTTGGTGTTAATTCTGATAGTATCAATTTTGAAAGAAAAAAATATTTTAATAATACTATAAAAAATAAACCAAATGTAGTTTTTGTAATGCTAGAGTCTACAGGAAATGGTGCTTTAAGCTACTACGGAAACCCTATAAATAGTACACCTGTACTTGATAGTTTAATGCATAAAAGTATTAATTTCACCAATCATTACGTTCATAAATCAACAACAGCAGGAAGTGTTTTTGCTAGTATAACAGGTTTACCAGATGTTGATAATGTAAAATCAGCTTCTAGAAACCCGATGATTATTAATCAGCGAATATTATTTAATCAGTTTACTAATTATGAAAAATTATACTTGTTAGGAGGTAGTGCTAATTGGGCAAATATTAGAGCTGTTTTTCAAGCAAATATTCAAGGGTTAAAAGTTTATGAAGAAGGAAGTTATGAAGATGAAACTAGGGCAGATGTTTGGGGTATAGATGATTACGATTTATTTAAAGAGGCAGATAAAATTTTCAAAAAAATACATGATACTAAAAAACCTTTTGTAGCTTATTTACAAACTGCTACCAACCATATGCCTTTTACGGTGCCAGATAAAAAAGGGAGTTATATGCCTTTAAAAGAGGATGATATTGATGAGAAAATATTTAAAAAGTCAGCATTTAGATCTGTAGCACAACTAAATGCAATTAGATATTTAGACTTCAATATTAAAGAATTTCTCAAAAGAGCTCAAAAATCAGGATATTATGACAATACTGTCTTTGTTTTTTTTGGTGATCATCAAGGGGGTATGAATGATATAACACATTATAAGCCAACACAAGATAAATTAGGTATTTTAAGACATAACGTACCTTTTATTATACATGCACCCAAATTAGTAGCACCTAAAGAAATTACTAAAAATGTTAATCTAGTAGATGTTGTTCCTACAACAATGAGTTTAATACACCAAAATTACACAAATTATACCCTTGGACAAAATGCTTTAGATAGCTTAAAAACCAACACCTTTTCTTTTATTTATAGAAGTATAAAAGGTGAACCAGCTTCAGGAATTATAAGAGATTCGTTATATTATTATAAAACAGTTTATAATAAAAAATATCAATTAATAAATTTAAAAAACAATTCGTTAAAAGATATTAGTAAACAAAATAAAAAATTAACTAAAGAAATGGATGATTTATTAAGCTCTTTTTATCATAGTACAAAGTATTTATACTTTAATAATAAAAAGTAATTTTTAAAATAATTTTTACAGAATAATTTATGCAAAATCAATATTTTAAAGAAGCAATTTCTGCTGAAATATTTCAATATATAAGCAAAGCAGCTCAACAATTACAATTAGAAAGTTATGTAATTGGAGGCTTTGTTCGTGATTTTATTTTAAAAAGAGGTACCGCTAAAGATATAGACGTAGTAGCTGTTGGTAGTGGTATTGAGTTAGCCCAAAAAGTAGCTAGTTTATTACCTAATAAACCAAAAGTTCAGGTTTTTAAAACTTACGGAACAGCCATGTTGCGTTTTAATGATATTGAAATAGAGTTTGTAGGCGCTCGTAAGGAGTCTTACAATGAAAATAGTCGAAACCCTGAGGTAGTAGCAGGTAGCTTACAAGATGATCAAAACAGGCGTGATTTTACTATAAATGCACTTGCTTTAAGTTTAAATAAAAATACCTTTGGATTATTATTAGATCCTTTTGATGGTATTTCAGAGCTAGAATCTAAAATAATAAAAACACCTTTAGATCCTGACATTACCTATTCTGATGATCCTTTACGTATGATGCGTGCCATTCGTTTTGCTACTCAATTAGGTTTTGTAATAGAGCAAGAATCTTTAAGTGCTATTGCTAAAAATGCAAAACGTATTGATATTATAACCAAAGAGCGTATTATAATTGAATTGCATAAAATATTAGAAGCTGATAAGCCTTCGGTAGGTTTTTTATTATTAGAAGAAACGGGGTTGTTAGAGCGTATTATTCCTGAACTAACAGCGTTAAAAGGAGTAGAGGAAGTTGAAGGACAAAAACACAAAGATAATTTTTATCACACCTTAGAAGTAGTAGATAATATTTCAAGAAACACACAAGACGTTTGGTTACGTTGGGCAGCTTTATTACATGATATTGGTAAAGCACCAACAAAGCGTTACCATAAAAAACAAGGGTGGACATTTCATGCACACGAATTTGTTGGGTCTAAAATGGTTTTTAAATTATTTAAGCGTTTAAAAATGCCCTTAAATAATAAAATGAAATTTGTTCAAAAAATGGTAATGTTAAGTTCTCGACCAATTGTTTTAGCGAGTGATGTAACAGACTCTGCAGTACGTAGATTGGTTTTTGATGCTGGTGATGATGTAGATTCGTTAATGACTTTATGTGAGGCAGATATAACCACTAAAAACCCTAAAAAATTTAATCGTTATCATAAAAATTTTGAAGAGGTACGTGAAAAAATTAAAGAAGTAGAAGAGCGCGATAAAGTACGTAATTTTCAGCCACCAATTACTGGAGAAGAAATTATGGAAGCCTTTAATTTAACACCATGTAGAGAAATAGGTCAAATAAAAGAAGCTATAAAAGAAGCTATTTTAGAAGGTGAAATACCTAATGAGCACGAAGCTTGTTATAATTTTATGATTTTAAAAGGAAAAAAATTAGGCTTAGAAACAGCGTAGTTATATAACTATGTTAGTTTTAGTAATTTTATTTAAAAAAAATATTTTCTTTAAAACTTAAAGGTGCTCTTGAAAGTTGCTTAAATTTAAACTTATATTATATATAATACCTATAAAAAAGAGGAACGTTTTATAAAACGTTCCTCTTTTTTACAACTATATTTAGTAAAAATAAAATAGTTATTAGGTTAATGATTGCATAGTTACTAATTTATAATACTCGCCTTTTACAGCTAGTAATTCATCATGTTTTCCTTGTTCTACAATTTCACCTTTTTTCATTACTACAATAGTATCGGCTTTTTGAATGGTTGACAATCGATGCGCTATAATTAACGATGTTCTATTTTCCATCATTTTTTCTAAAGCTAATTGTACTAGTTGCTCTGATTCGGTATCTAAAGCAGAAGTTGCTTCATCTAAAACCATAATCGGTGGATTTTTTAAAACAGCTCTTGCAATAGCAATTCTTTGCTGTTGTCCACCTGATAATGAGCTACCTCTATCACCAATTATAGTTTGGTATTTTTGAGGTAAATCATTAATAAAATCTGCAGCATTTGCTATTAAAGCAGCATTTTCAACTTCTTTATCGGTTGCAGCAGGTTTGCTTAATTTTATATTATTAGCAATGGTATCATTAAATAAAGTAGCATCTTGAGCCACAACACCTGTTAAGCTTCTTAATGATTTTTTAGATACATTTTTAATATTATTTCCATCGATAAGAATTTCACCTTCATTTACATCATAAAAACGAGTAATTAGGTTTGCTAAAGTAGATTTACCACTACCAGATTGCCCTACTAAAGCTACTGTTTTTCCTTTAGAAATTGTTAATGAAAAGTTTTTTAATACATAGTTTTCATCATATTTAAACGAAATATTTTTAAATTGAATATTTTCTTTCAAAATAGTTAATTCTTTAGAATTATCAAGTTCTGTTACTTCGTTTTCAGCGTCTATTACTTCAAAAATTCTTTGTGCAGCAGCATTTCCTATTTTAATTTGATTATTAGCTTTTGCAATTGCTTTTGCAGGGGTAAGAATATTGTAAGCAGCAGCCATAAAACCAATAAAAGTTCCACCTAACAAAGTATGATCAATTAAAACCATTTTACCACCATACCATAAAAGTCCGGCAATAGTAAGTATTCCTAAAAATTCACTCATAGGACTTGCTAAAGCCTCTTTTTTGCTCATTTTGTTTGATAAAAGTCTAATTTCTTCGGTTTGATTATTAAATTTTGATAAAAAGAATTGTTCGGCATTAAAAGCTTTGATAATTTTTAAACCAGAAATACTTTCTTCTAAAATACCTAAAAGACCACCAATTTTATGAGAAATTTCACCTGACTGTTGTTTTATTTTTTTACTTATAAATGAAATAGCTAAGCCAGAAACAGGAATAAAGGTAAAAATAAAAATAGAGAGTTCCCAGCTTGTTTTAACCATAACAAATAGCGTAAAAATAATATTTAGAGGTTCTCTTATAAAGGTTACAATTAAATTAAGATACGAATTATTAATAGTGTTTACATCGTTAGTGCTACGTGCTATAATATCGCCTTTATTTTGTTTTGAAAAAAAAGATAGGGGTAGTGTTATTATTTTTTGATAAATAATAGTTCTAAGATCTTTTAAAACATTGTTTTTTAAAAATATCATAGATAATTGCCCTAAATAGCTAAATAAATTTTTAAGTAAAAAAACAATAATTACACTTATAACTACATATAATAATGTTTTTTCTTGTCCATGATTTTCATTTGTATAGGTAACATAATAATTTAATAAGTTACTTAAATAATCTTTATTTAATGAGTTTGTAAAACCTAAATAAATAGGTTTTACAAATACTTTAGGAGTTTCGCCAAATAATATATTTAAAGTAGGCATTAATATTACGTATGATAACGTGGTAAACAATGCGTATAAAATATTAAGAATAATACTTAAAATTCCTAATGATTTATAGGGGCGTGCGTAATTAAAAAAGCGTTTAAAATAATTCATTTATAAATTTAATTCTTTGATAATTCGTTGAATTTTAGTGTCTAATTCTGTTTCAATAGTAACAGCATTTTCAACTGAATCTAATGTTGTTTTTACACTAAAATAAAATTTTATTTTTGGCTCTGTACCACTTGGGCGTGCTGCTATTCTTGTACCATCAGTAGTTTTATAAATCAATACATTCGATTTTGGCATATCCATAATTACTTCTTCACCAGTAATTAAATTCTTTTTTATTGATGATTGATAATCATATAAAAATTCCACTTTCGCATTGTCTATTTCTGTAAACGGATTTTTACGTAAATCAACCATCATTTGTTTGATTTGTTGTGCGCCATCCATTCCTTTTTTAACAATAGAAATTAAATGCTCTTTGTAAAAATTATTTCGAGTATATAAATTTAATAATTCATAATAAAACGAACTGTTATTTGCTTTTGCATCCGCAGCAATTTCACAGGCTAATAAAGCAGCTGTTACCGCATCTTTATCACGAACAAAATCACCAACCATATACCCAAAACTTTCTTCACCACCGCCAATAAAATCAAGCTCCGGAAAATCTTTAATCATTTTAGCAATCCACTTAAAACCTGTTAAACCAACCTTAGTTTCAACACCGTAAGAGCTCGCAATTTCGTTTACTAAATTAGTAGAAACAATAGTAGAACCTACAAATTGTTTTCCGTTTAATTTTCCGTTATTTTTCCAATCATTAATTAAAAAATCAGTCATCATACTCATGGTCTGATTTCCGTTTAATAACTTCATATTTCCTTCTAAATCACGAACAGCGATACCAATTCTATCAGAATCAGGATCTGTTCCTAAAACGATATCAGCACCTATTTTATTAGCCAAATCAACAGCCATTTGTAGCGCTTCAGGTTCTTCAGGGTTTGGAGATTTTACCGTTGGAAAACTTCCATCTGGTTCGGCTTGTTCATCAATAATATGAACTTGGGTATAACCAGCACGTTTTAAAACTTCGGGAATTAATTTAATAGCAGTTCCGTGTAAATTGGTAAAAACAATTTTTAAGTTTTCACGTTCTTTTACATTAAAAGTTCCGTTTTTAATAGATGCTTGCCAAAAAGCTTCATCAATTTCACTTCCGATACTAGAAATAAGTGTTTCATTGGCATTAAAATTAATATCAGTAAAAGCTAATGAGTTTACTTCTTTTATAATTTCAGTATCTTCAGGTGGTACAATTTGCCCTCCGTCTAGCCAATATACTTTGTAACCATTATATTCGGGCGGATTATGAGAAGCAGTTAAAACAATACCAACATCACAACCTAAATGACTTACCGCAAATGATAATTCAGGAGTAGGGCGTAGGTCTTCAAAAAGAAAAACCTTAATATTATTTGCAGAAAAAACATCAGCAACAACTTTAGACAGCCACTTACTATCATGACGGCAGTCATACCCTATAGCAACTTTTAATTCTTTCTTCGGATGTATTTGATGTAAATAATTACTTAAACCTTGTGTAGCTTTACCTAAAGTATATTTGTTAATTCGGTTTGTTCCGGCACCTACAATACCACGCATTCCGCCAGTACCAAATTCTAAATTTTTATAAAAACGATCTGCTAAATCATCTGATTTAGCAGCTATTAATTGTTCAATTTCCTTTTTAGTATCTGCATCAAAGGTGTCAGAAAGCCATAATTTAGCATTTTGTAAAATCTCTTTCATATATGTATAAGTTAAATAAAAAACATATGGTAGGTTATGTTTTTTAAAAGTTTAATTTTTCTTTAATAGTATAATGTTTTTGTTGCGGATTACTTTTAATAATTAGTTCACCTAAAAAGCCTGCTAAAAACAGCAAGGTTCCTAAAACCATTGAGGTTAAAGCAATGTAAAACCAAGGATTACTAGTTATTAAAATAGATTTTACATTTGCAAATAGGCGATAAATTTTTAAAGTACCAATACTAAAAGCTGTTATAAAACCAAACAGAAACATTAAACTACCCCAAAGCCCAAAAATATGCATGGGTCTTTTTCCGAATTTAGAAAGAAATGATATGGTAATTAAATCTAAAAAACCGTTAATAAACCTATCAATACCAAATTTAGTAACGCCGTATTTACGAGCTTGATGTTGTACTACTTTTTCACCAATTTTATTAAAACCTTCGTTTTTGGCTAAAACAGGAATATATCGATGCATTTCACCACTAACTTTTACGGTTTTAATAACTTTATTTTTGTAGGCTTTTAAACCACAGTTAAAATCGTTTAATTGTAAACCAGATGTTTTACGTGCAGCCCAATTAAATAATTTAGACGGTATGTTTTTGGTAATTACATTATCATAACGTTTCTTTTTCCATCCAGAAACTAAGTCAAAATTTTGAGTAGTTATTAAATTATATAGGCCAGGTATTTCGTCGGGGCTATCTTGCAAATCAGCATCCATAGTAATAACTACTTTTCCTGTAGCCATACCAAAACCAGCATCTAAAGCTTGAGATTTTCCGTAATTTTTTTGAAAACGAATACCTTTTACGGTGCTGTTTTTTGCTGATAACTGCTTAATTACTTTCCATGAAGCATCAGTACTACCATCATCAATAAAAATAATTTCATATACATAGTTATTAGATTGCATAACTGTAGCAATCCATTGATGTAATTCTAGTAAAGACTCGTCTTCGTTAAGAAGTGGTATAACTACCGATATATCCATGTTTTTTAGTGCAAAATTTAAAAAGTAACGTTACAACGTTGTTTTTAACAACAAGTAATAAATATTAATATTGGTTTTCTTCGGTGGTATTTTTCATAACAGCTCCTGTAATGGCAGATACTACAAAACCTAAAAATACATAAAATAATAACCCTTGTGCAGCTCCAATAATTGACCCTTGAGTTTTAGCTTGCGAAGCTAATAAAGCTAATTCAGCTTTAATTTGATCATCATTAATGCTTGATTCTAAAATTTTTCGAGTTTTAAACTCGTTAAGTTCACTGTAAAAATTAGGCTCAATAATTCCTGTAAAAAAATAAGTATATAATATACTAATAAAAGCTCCTAAAGCAACAACACCAACGCCAATTTTTAAAGCCTGCCCCCATATTAAAAAGCCATTATTTTGGCTTTTAAATTTTTTAATAGCTAAAATAGGTAATGCTATAATACAAAAGGCTAGCGCAATTATATTTATAATAGCCCCCGTTGTACTAAGAGTTATTCCTAAAACATAAATTAAAAGATTAATAACTACTATAACAGCTCCATATATTAATCCATAAGTTAAAATAATATTTCTGCTTTGCGTTTGATTTTCCATTGAATTAGTTTAATTAGTAGTACAAATATATTATAATGTTTTTGATTCTAAATTTTTATAAAAAAGTTTATAAACAATATGCTGGTACATAGTGAGTTAATTTTTTTGTTATAAAAAAGTTATTTTTTTTATTGCTATTTTCAAAAAAGGCTGTAAATTTGCCTCGGCAAGTCCTACACAACTAGCTCCCTTTGAATCCCCCAGGGCGGGAACGCAGCAAGGGTATTAGGTTGTAGCAGTGTGATGTAGGTAGCTTGCCATTTTTTGTATCTTCTATTTTCATTTTACTTTTCTATAAAATTATACCTTTTATTTTTTTTTATGTTTTAGCTGTTTTTTTATCTAAAAAAATATAGTATAAAAACTCGAATTTGTTAAACTGAATTTATTTTATTATTCTAATTTGCCTGTATTTTTAATTTTCTACGATGCTAAGATAATTTAGCATGACTATAAACTTAATTTTTAAAATTACTTTAGTGGTTATTAATATTAATAGCACTTCTTGGGTGGTGTAGTTCAACAACCTCTTTTAGGTAGCTGGTATCTAAATGTACATAAATTTCGGTAGTTGTAATACTTTCATGCCCTAGCAACTGTTGTATAACACGCAAATCGGCACCATGTTTAAGTAAGTAGGTAGCAAAAGAGTGGCGTAGGGTATGTGGGCCAATACTTTTTTTTAGATTAGTTTTTATAGCTAAATTTTTTAAAATAATAAATATCATTTGACGTGTTAATCGTTTACCACGCCTGTTTAAAAAAACAATATCTTCTTCCTTTTCTTTCGGTTTTATTTTGCTTCTAATGGTAGTAATATAAAAATTTATATAAGCAATAGTAGTACTATGAATAGGCACAAAACGAAATTTATTTCCTTTACCCAATACACGTATATACCCATCATCAAAAAACAAATCAGAAAGTTGTAGGTTTATTAATTCACTAACCCGTAAGCCACAACTAAAAATGGTTTCAATAATGGTTTTATTACGTTCTCCTTGCGGATGACTTAAATCAATAGCATTAATTAAGGCATCAATTTCTTCTTTTTCTAAAGTATCGGGTAGTTTTCTAAGTATGTTAGGGCTTTCAATTAAATCGGTAGGATTATCTTTTCTATAATCTTCAAAAATTAAATAATCAAAAAAACTTCGTATGCCAGATATTAAACGTGCCTGACTACGTGGGTTTAATGTTTTACTACTATTATATATAAACTGTTTTACAACACTAGTACTTATATGTAGTGGGGCTATTTTAGGTGTAAGAGTGTTAGTAAATGCAACAAGTTTTTTAATATCGCGAGTATAACTATCAACAGAATTTTTAGACAAGCCTCTTTCTATTTTTAAGTAGCTAGTATAGTCTGTAATTGCTTGTGTCCAATTCATTAATAAAATTATTATTTTTTATTTGTTTTTTACAAAAATAACTATGTGTTTGCTAAACAAATTTAACATTTTTTAAAATAAAAATTATGAAAAAAGTATTATTAGTAGTAGCTATGGTTGCGGCATCATTTACAGCAAATGCTCAAGATGTAAAGTTTGGAGCTAAAGCGGGTTTAAATATTGCTAGTCTTTCTGGAGATAATGATGAAAATATTGATTCTAGAACATCTTTTCATGTAGGTGCGGTTGCAGAAATTGAAATTTCTGATAAGTTTTCTGTTCAACCAGAATTAGTATATTCTGCTCAAGGTGCAACATCTGATTATGAATTAGGAAGTGTTACTGTTGATGCAACGGCTAAGTTAGATTATTTAAACCTTCCTGTTATGGCTAAGTATTATGTAGCTGAAGGGTTAAGTTTAGAAGCAGGACCTCAAATAGGTTTTTTATTATCAGCTAAAACTGAAGCAGATGTGTCAGGAGCTTCTTCTCAAGATATCAAAGACGAAATGAAAAGTATAGACTTTGGTTTAAACTTTGGTGCTGGTTATAAGTTAGACAATGGTTTAAACTTTAGTGCTCGTTATAATTTAGGATTATCTAGTGTTGCAGATGATGATGATTTTGATATTAAAAATGGTGTGTTTCAAGTATCTGTAGGATATTTTTTCTAAGCAGTAATAACATATTATATAATATAAAAAGGGAAGCGTAATTGCTTCCCTTTTTTTGTGTAAAAAATAAATGTTGTACAAAAAAAATAGTATTGTTAGTTACTACCACTGTAAATTTTACCATAAAGGCTTTAAACATAAACTTGGTACTTAAGCAGGTATAAATACAGTTTGTTTATGCAAACATAATGGCTCAAAAAACAAGCTACAACCTTTTTTATACAAATACAGTTATAGTAATTAAAAATTTCTGATACCGTTAAAGTTAGTATGTACTGCTTAATGCAATACATTAAAAATATTTAGATATTATATAGGTAAAGAGGTAAGTTTAGAGGTAGTGAGCTTAAATAGCTTTTTTTTTTAATGTTTGCTTAAGTTAGGGCAGAGTAGTAGCATAGTTAGTTATTATAATGAAGATACATTTTAAAAGTATAACAATTAATATAAATTTTATGGCTTCTTATATTTTTAAGGGTACTTAGCCTTGCAGATAATAATGATGTTGATGTTAAAAAAAAGTATATTTCAAGTGCTTGTTAGCTACTTTTTTAAAGCAAAAATAGTAGTGTGAAAAAAAAAGAAGGGTAGTGGCTTCTTTTTTTGCTAAAAAAAAAGTTGTTATTTTGCTGTTTATCAGTTGTTTATTTTTGAAGAATTAAAAAGGTGTTTTTAGGGTGTTTTTTTGTGTAAAATAAGTTGTGAGAATTAAATATATAAGTAAATTTGTAGCTCAAAATTTAATAAAAAACAAACATTATGAAAAAAGTATTATTAGTAATTGCAATGGTTGCAGCAGGTTTTACAGCTAACGCACAAGACAAAGCTAAAACAGCTAAAGGTGGTTTTGCTCAAGAGGATGTTTATGTATCTGGTACAGTAGGATTCTCAAGTGCTTCAATGGGTGATAATGATTCAAGTTCTTATACTTTTTCACCATCTGTAGGTTATTTTATTTCTGAAAACATTGCTTTAGAATTAGGTTTAGCTATTGGAGGTTCTGATACAGGTGTTGAAGAAACTAGTACTTTAGGTGTTGCTTTAGCAGCTAACTATTTTTTTACACCTCAAAACGATTTTTCTTTCGTATTAGGAGCTGGTTTAGGATATGCTAATACTGAAATTGAAGGAGGTTCAGATGATGGTTTAGATGTTAATTCAATTTCTATTGCTGTAGCACCAGGAGTTAACTATTTTGTTTCTGAATCAGTAGCATTAAGAGCTTCTGTTGGAGCATTATCTTATACTAATGCAAAGCAAGATGGAGCTGATGATGCACTTAATACTTTTGCATTAAACTTAGATTTATCTGCTATCCAATTCGGATTAACTTACAAGTTTTAATTAGTACATTACATACTATATAAAAGGGAAGCTTAATAGCTTCCCTTTTTTTTGTTTAAAACACCACTACTTGTTCATTAAATTATTTAATAAAGTCAATAAATGTTATAATAAAATAAGCTATTTATAAATATTAACTAGCTACTTAAAGTTAAAACTATATTTAGTGGTAAGTTAAATACAAAATAAATAACATATGATTTTAATCATGTTTTGTTTAAAATACCTATTGTAATTTTATAATATTAATTATGAATAGAAATACAGCACATACAGTATATAGTAATAATACTAAAGCATTGGCAATATATGCTAAAGCTTTAGCACATCCTACACGCATTGCTATTTTAAAATATCTAGAACATGAGGCATGTTGTTTTACTGGCGATTTGGTAGCGGTGTTACCAATTTCACAATCAACCGTATCACAACATTTAAAAGAATTAAAAAATGCAGGTTTAATTCAGGGAGTGTTAAAACCACCAAAAATAAAATATTGTATTAACCAAAAAAATTGGAAAACAGCAAAAATGTTGTTTCAACAGTTTTTTGATTGATTTTTTTTTAATAAACACTATCGTTTATAGGCGATAAACAAACATATATATAATGACCAAAATAATTAAAATTTTAGGAACAGGTTGCTCAAAATGTAAAGCATTAACAGCCGTAGTTAAAGAGGTAGTTTTAGAAAATAATATTGATGCAACTATTGAAAAAGTAGAAGATATTATGGAAATTATGCAGTTTAATGTAATGATTACACCAGCGTTGGTAATAGATAATGTAATTACAATAAAAGGTAGTGTTCCGTCAAAAAAGCAAGTATTAGCTTTGTTAACTTCAAATAATTAATATGAATTATTGTATTAAGGCTTTAATTACTTCTGATAAAAATGCCGCTATTGAAATAAAGCAATCTAATATAAGTTTTGGTATAGGTTTAACCACAGAGAGTGAATTACCCAATCCGGCCGAATTATTTTTAGGTTCTTTAGCTGCCTGCATACTAAAAAATATTCAGCGTTTTTCGAGTATGATGAAGTTTACGTATTCAAAGGCTATTATTGAGGTTAACGGCACACGTATTGAAAATTTACCAAGAATAGATAATATTACCTACAAGGTTACAATTTATAGCAATGATAAAAAATTAAATTTAGCATTGCTTAAAAAAAACATTGAAAAGTTTGGTACTATTTACAATACCGTAAAATTATCATGTTCAATATCAGGTACCATTAATAGTGTTAATAATGTTTGATTGGATACAAAATATAGCCGATTGGTTGGTGTATACGGTGTTAAACTTAAATAAAACACAACACCTTGCTCAGGCTTTAAACTTTTTTATTTACGATACCACAAAAATTTTAATTCTTCTTTTTGTTGTTATTTTTATAATGGGAATTGTAAATAGTTATTTTCCTATTGATAAGGTAAAAAACTATTTATCAAGAAATAAATTATACGGATTGGAGTATTTTATGGCAAGTATTTTTGGGGTAGTAACACCATTTTGTTCTTGTTCATCAGTACCATTATTTATTGGTTTTGTAAGGGGTGGAATACCGTTAGGAGTAACTTTTTCGTTTTTAATTACATCACCTTTAGTCAATGAGGTAGCTATAGGGCTTTTTATAGGTTTGTTTGGTATTAAAGTAACTGTTATTTATGTAATTAGTGGTATTTTATTAGGTACCATTTCAGGTATTGTATTACAAAAATTAAAGCTAGAACGGTATTTAACACCATGGGTAAAAGGGGTTTTAGAAAATGCACAAAGAGAACAGCATATTTTTAAAGAAACACAGCAAACTTTTAAACAACGGTTACCCGTTATATGGGCAGAGGTTTTAAAAATTATAAAGGGTATTGTTCCGTATGTAATTGTAGGAATTGCTATTGGAGGCCTTATGCATGGTTATATTCCTGAAGGTTTTTTCGAAAAATATATGAATAAAAACAATTTTTTAGCAGTACCAATAGCTACCATTTTAGCAGTACCTATGTACGCTAACGCATCAGGCATACTTCCTGTGGTTCAAGTACTGGTAGCTAAAGGAATTCCGTTAGGCACAGCCATTGCTTTTATGATGGGGGTTGTAGGCTTATCATTGCCAGAAGCTATGCTTTTAAAAAAGGTAATGACTTTAAAACTTATTGCTATTTTTTTTAGTGTGGTTACCCTTTGCATTATTATATCAGGATATTTATTTAATATAATATTATAAAATTAAATTACATATGTACAAAAATAAAATTGAAGAAATTTATAAAAAAATAAAATTTTTAATACTAGCAGTATGTACTTTATTATTTGCATACTGCAACAATCCACATAAAAGCAACGTAATTGTTTTAGATAAGTCTATTTCAAAAATAGAAGTTTTGGACTTTCATTCAACACATAGATGCATAACATGTAATGCTATTGAAGCAAATACAAAATATACATTAAACACATATTTTACAACCGAGTTGCAAGAAAACAAAATTACATTTAGGGTTATTAATGTTGATAAAAAAGAAAATGAAGAAATAGCTGAAAAATTTAAAGCATCAGGAACAGCCTTAATTTTAAACGTAATAAAAAAAGGAAAAGAAACACCAATAAACTTAACAGATTTTGCTTTTATGAATGGAAATAATAAAAAAGAGTTTTCTGAAAAATTAAAAAACACCATTCATATAGCATTAAAAACGCTTTAAATGGAATACTTAAAATTGCTTTTAGAAAATTATAATACGCCAATTTTATCAGCCTTTATATTAGGCATAATGACAGCTATTAGTCCATGTCCTTTAGCAACTAATATAACTGCAACAGCTTTTATATCTAAAAATATTGCAAATAAACAAAAAGTACTTTTAAGTGGTTTTTTTTATTCTTTAGGACGAGGTTTTAGTTATACTATAATTGGTTTTATATTATATTTTGGTGCAAGTATGTTTTATGTTGCCCGCTTTTTCAATCAGAATGGAGAACGGTACTTAGGGCCTTTGTTACTAATTATTGGATTGATAATGTTAAATGTTATTAAGCTTAATTTTTTGGGAAAATTAAGCTTTCAAGAAAAACTATCAGAAAAATTTAAAGATAAAGGATTGTTAGGTTCTTTTTTAATAGGAGTTGTTTTTGCTTTAGCATTTTGTCCTTATAGTGGAGCATTATTTTTTGGAATGTTAATTCCAATAACAATTACATCTGCAAACGGACTTTATTTACCAATTGTATTTGCTTTTGGAACAGGGCTACCTGTAATTTTTTTCACGTATTTATTAGCTTTTACCGTTGGTAAAGTAGGAGTATTTTATAATAAAATTTCTAAAATAGAAAAAGTTATGAGAATAATTGCTGGCATTGTTTTTATAATAGTAGGCTTATATTATGTTTTTATTTTTATATAAATATTGTTTTAGTTGCTTAAATAGTTAACTGAAAATTAGTATTACTTATCAAAGCAGTAATTTTTGTTAAAGTACTATATTTGTAATAAGTGTTATTTTAAATAGCTAAACTATAATATCTAAACAAGGTGCTTTTTAAGTTAATATTAGGTGTTATACTTAAATTACAAAAAATAAGTATAAAATAGTATTTTTACCACATAAATATACCCAATGAAAAAAGTTATAATAATAAACGGCCCCAATTTAAATTTATTAGGAAAACGTGAACCAGAAATTTATGGTGCTAATACTTTTGAAGATTTTTTTAACGAGCTAAAGCAAACTTATAAAACAATAGCGCTAAGTTATTTTCAGTCTAATATTGAAGGTGAGCTTATTAATAAATTACACGAAGTAGGTTTTAATTTTGATGGTGTTGTTTTAAATGCTGCAGCATACACACATACATCGGTAGCTATTGCTGATGCCGTAAAAGGTATTGAAACACCAGTAGTAGAGGTGCATATTTCAAACGTACATGCTCGTGAAGCATTTCGTCATAAAAGTTACCTTGCCGCTAATGCCAAAGGTGTAATTTCAGGTTTTGGTTTGCAAAGTTATAATTTAGCTATTCAAAGTTTTTTGTAAAAACCAATACCTTGCCGCTAGTAATATAAATAAAGGTAGTAGGGTAATTGATAGCAATTGTATTTTAGTTATCCAAATAATAGAAACAATCACTAAAAAGGCAAGTAAAAGCATGCAGTATTTTGCAATCCATTTTGGTGATTTTTTTTGTATTAAAAAGAAAGCTACTATAAGGTTAGGTGCAAATGCCCATAAAAAATTAAAGTTGTTTGGAGCAGTTGAGTGGTTAGTAAAAAACCATAAATAAACAATTAGCACCCCTAATATTCCTGTGGTAAAAAATAGTGCAAAATCTAACCATTTACTTCTTGTAGCATTCTTATAATCTTTATAAGTAATTATTAACCCAGTTATTAAAAGTATAAAAAATATTACAAACGGACTAATAGCATCGCTTTTTGATTCTTTTTCATCAAAATTTAATAAAACACTAGTTTTTGATACTAGATTCTCTTCTTTTCCATCTTTTAAAATTTTAGCAACATTTAATGCTTCATATACATAATCGGGTAAATATAAATATTCGCTAGGTGTTGCTGTTTTATCTAACCTGTTTCCTAAGGCTACATTTATTCCTAAGCTACCCCAGGTATTTGTATGAATTTCGTGGTTCATTAACGCTCGTAATGAGGTGTTTTTACTAACAAAATTATTATTGAAAATTAAATTATTTCCTATTACTTGTTTTATAATATCTCTAGGTTTAGTAGCACAATTATTAAAATAAGGATCGTATAAGTAACTAGCGTTTTTAGGTGAAGCATTAATTTCTAGAATAGTAAAAAAAATGTTTTTTTGTGTTTGTGTTAAGTTTAACACTTGTTCTTTTACCCAACGTTTATCTTGCTGAGCGCTTTTTAATGCTAAATAAAAAGGGTATTTAGCTAGTTTATATTTCATGTAACCTTTGGTAAAATCAGCATAAAAACTAGGGCCACTAAAATCAAAAATTCCATAATTATATATTAAGTCTAACTGTAAAACAGGATCTTTTACTCGTATAGCAGTATGTCCGAACTTTTCATATAAAGCCTCTCCAGGCCCTGATGTAATAATACTTATTTGCGAATAGGTAGATAATTTTAAAGTTTCCTGTATTTGTGAAAAAAGTAAGTTTGCACAAAATAAAAGAAAGAAAAGAGTGGTATTTTTTTTTATCATAATAAGCATCTAAAACATTAGACTTGAGTTATACAAATAACGTAATTAACATTAAAATAATTGTTGTTTTTATAAAGGATTATTTTAAAAACTAACTTTTATTTTTTCGTAAATAAATTTAATAATATAGTTTTCTAGCCATTTGTTTTTAGATGTTTTAAAAGAAGTTATAAAGCCAACATGCCCACCATATTTTGGCGTTGCTAAATAAAAATTGGTATTACTAGTAGCTTCTTTAAAAGGAAAACAAGCTTCAGATAAAAACGGATCATTAAGCGCGTTAATAAGTAATGTAGGTAGCTTAATATTATTAATATAAGGTTTAGAACTGGCTTTAGCCCAATAATCTTCTGGGCTTTTAAAACCAAATATAGGAGCGGTGTATTGTTTTTCTAAATGCCAAAGTTTTGTAGCGTTTAATACTTCTTTTTTATTTAATTTAAAATCAGGAAATTTAGCCGATTTGGCTATTATTTTAGGTTTTAAGGTTTTTAAAAATTCATTTAAATATAGTTTGTTTTTAAATTTAGCTAATTCAGTTTGTGAGCTAGTTATATCAATAGGTGTAGAAATAGCAATACCACCTTTTACTTTGGTAGAAATATGTTCATATTCACCTAAATATTTTAAAGTTAAGTTGCCTCCAAGGCTAAAACCAACAATAATAATGTTTGTATAGTTACTGTTAGTAGCAAGATGTTTGATTATAAAATGTACATCATCCGTTTTTCCGCTGTGATAGGTTTTTAAAAGTAAATTATCCTCTCCACTACAACTGCGTAAATTCATACAAACAGTATCAAAACCACTGGTGTTTAAATAACTAGCGGTGTTAATCATGTAGTTAGATTGTGAACTGCCCTCTAAACCATGAATTAATAAAATTAAGGTTTTTGAGCCTGTTAATGAGAAATCTAAATCAATAAAATCATTATCCCATGTTGTAATTCTTTTTCGTTGATAGTTAATAGTACTTTTCATAAACAAAGGACGATATATGGTACTAAAATGTGCACTTTTAAAAGGTAACAACGGGTTAAAATGAGCAGTAACAATTGGCATGTTTTTAGTTTAAGGCTATTAATAACAAATATGACAAAAAATAAGTAAAATGTAAAAATGAGATAATGATTTCTTATTTTCGCTTTAAATAATAAAAAGAATGAATATTAAAAAACATATTCCTAATTTATTAACCTTAGGAAATTTATTATGCGGTACTATAGCTATTATTTTTGCTATTAAAGGTGATTTTGTTGGAACAGCAATTTTAGTAGTTATAGGTATTGTTTTTGATTTTTTTGATGGTTTAGTGGCTAGAATGTTAGGTGTTCAAGGCGAATTAGGAAAACAACTAGATAGTTTGGCTGATATGGTTACCAGTGGGGTAGTACCAGGTATTGTAATGTTACAGCTCTTTGTAACAGCTTTAGATGTTGATGCTGCAGGGTATTTTGGTGTTGACGTATATGGAGCTACAGGTAGTAATATACCTTATATAGGGTTGTTATTAACCTTAGGAGCTTGTTATAGGTTGGCTAATTTTAATATAGATACACGCCAGTCTGATTCTTTCATTGGTATTCCAACTCCTGCTATGGCACTTTTTGTTATTTCTTTACCACTTATAGCAGAGTTTGGTAAGCAACCATTTTTTATTAATTTAATTAATAATCAGTATTTTTTAATAGCAATAACTATTATTTTAACGTTTTTAATGAATGCAGAAATTCCGTTATTTGCTTTAAAATTTAAAACTTTTGTATTTAAAGAAAATGCTTTAAAATATATTTTCTTAGTACTTTGTGTATTTTTATTAATTGTATTAAAATTTGTAGCCATTCCTTTAATAATATTGTTATACGTTGTTATTTCTATATTTAACAATTTTAAAAAAGTATAAATTAGCTATTTTAGTAGGTATTTATTAAAAAGTATATAGCTGTATATAATGGTATTCATAATTATATAAAAATGGATTTATTTAGCCATTTCATACACTTTTAAATGTTTTTTAAGAATACCTGATGGGGTATTTTTGGTTTCATCAAAAATTCGAGTATCTCCGAATAAAATAAAACTGTCTTTTGCTCTAGATACCGCTACGTTTAACATATTTGGTTTATTATCTTTTTCAAAAAACATAGTACCTTCATCTAAATTTGTATATACAGAACTAAATAAAATAATACTACGTTCGGCACCTTGTAAGGCATGCACAGTGCCTAATTTAATATCGTTTACCTTAAAACCTGCTTCTATTAATGCTTTTGATAATTCTCCTTTTTGGCTGGCAAATGGGGTAATAATACCTAAAACACTTTCAATACTTTTTACATTATAGGCTTTTTGTATTTTTTCTTTATTTTGTTGTAGCCATGTTATAATGGCTTTTACTTCGTTAATGTTACAGCGGCTGTTAAATTTACGTTCGCTAACCCCTTCAATATGATAAGCCATCATTGATGAAAAAGCTTGATTTTCTTTAGCCCTTCCTTTCATAGGTTTTAAAATACCATTGTAAGCTAATTCATTACAAAAATTAATAATTTCATCATTACATCTTCGGTGTTCTAATAAAATCAATCCTTGCTCTTTTTTTTCAGACAAAGGTGTTTCAAACTCACAAGCATTTTGTGCCATTTTCATAATATTTCCGCTTGATGCTAAAAAGCCC
The DNA here is from genome assembly GCF_964507685.1 of Tenacibaculum aestuariivivum. Classification (GTDB taxonomy): domain Bacteria; phylum Bacteroidota; class Bacteroidia; order Flavobacteriales; family Flavobacteriaceae; genus Polaribacter; species Polaribacter aestuariivivum. The sequence continues at coordinate 344,661 of NZ_OZ208414.1, read as the reverse complement.
ATTTGGGTTAAATAAGTTTCATCGTTTTGGTGTTGAAGCATTTTTAAGGTGGTTAAGTTACCTACATCTATTTTGGTTGGTATAGACCAAATAGGTTCAATTTGTTTTAAATCGCCAATAACAAAAGCTTTTTGAGCTAAAGAAAATACAGGAATACTAACTTCGGGGGTTACTTGACCAGCTTCATCAATAATTAAAAGATCTAAAAAATTGTATAACGGAAGGTATTCGAAAACTGGTTTTCCGTTTTCATCTTCTGCTTGAAACTGACTGTATAAAAAATGACTTGGTGCCATGTAAAATGTTGCTACAAAGCAAGGGGTTAACATTGCTCTACGTTTCCATTTGTTTTTAACAGCATTTTCTCCTGTTCCTTTTTCCGTATCATTTTCTAGTGCATCTTTTGTGGCTAATAACCAGCGTGCCTCCCAATAATGAACGGCTAATAAAAATGCTTTATGGCGAAGTTCCATATCTAACTCGTCATAAAAAAAGCGCTGTGAAATATCGTTCGAATTTATTTTTTCGTATTCATTATTCCACATTTGAGTTTCAGAAACAAAAGGAAATCCTTTTATCTTATTTTCAGACTTCCAATTTTTTAAACGTAAGTTAGCTTGTAATGCTAAATTTAGGTTAGCAATACATTTTTTAATAAAAGCGGTTGTTTTTTCGGTACTTGAAATTATATCTACACTAATTTTAAAAATAAAATTAGTGTTATCGGTAGTATTATTGGTATTAACTTTAAAATATTTTTGTACTTTATCTGTAAAATCAGCTTGTTTTACAGCCGATTTTAAACGAGTTATTATAGTACGCCACTCTTTTAAAGCACTTATTTTAAAGGCATCTTTTTTAATGTAATCGGCTTCGTTTAAAAGAATACTATTAATAAAATTGATACTGTTTATGTAGTCTCTTGAAAAATCAACCCCATCAATTAAAGTATTTTGAATTGTTATAATTTCATCTTGTAAATAATCGCAAACATCTTGTAGTGAATTTGTTTCGGCATGATAATAATTACAATAATTGGTTAAAAAGTAATATTCAGCATCTTCAATATAGGTATTGTTTTCTAAATTACATAAAGTACCCTCATGACCAAATAAGTTTCCTTTTAAAAAATTAATATTTTTTAACGTTTTTTCACTTTTAGAATTAGACGGTAAATAAGTAGCATACCCGTTAAAATCAGGAATCCAACGCATGGCTAAACTACCCATACTACTTTCTGAATTAATAAAACTATCAATAATATTGGTAACCGCCTGGTTGTTGTTAGAACAAGCTAAAATTACCGGTGCATCTTCTCCTTTAATAGCTGCTTTTACAAATTCAGTAGCTACTAAACTTTGCAATAAGGTAGTTTTACCAGTTCCTGGAGGTCCGTTTACAGCCGTAACAGCATTTTGTTCGGCCGTTAAATAAGATAGTAATGTTTTACGCTGACTTATAGATAACGGAAACTTGTTAGACATTTGTCCTAAATGCAAATGGTTGTAATTTAAAAAACCAGCATCGGTAACCGCGTTTATTCTGTTTTTAGCAGACGGATTTATAATTTTTGATAGAATAGGTAACGTTTCTTCATTTTTTAATAAATTTTCGTATAAAAAAAGAATACTTTTTGCTGTTGATATTTTTGAACTTACCGCAAAAAAAGTGAGTTGGTATTGAGTTACGTATCTATCAGCTTTATAATTACCTAACGTACTATTAGTTATTTTTGAAAATATTAAGTTTATATAATCCCAGTATTCAGCCCAAAGTATAGTTTCATCTTCATATTCAGCTTTAGGAGTTTCTATATCTTTGGCATCTAAAATAGTATCAATAGCTGAAAAAATAAAATCATTTTTTACATCGGCAACAGGGGTAAGGTAATTACGAACAATTAAAGGAAACAATTCTTTTGGTGCCAATAATTGGCCTGAGCGATTTACAACAGCAACAATCCAAAACGGATGAATAGCACGTTGTTTGTATTTTGAATTATCAGTTTGATATTCTAAATGAAATGGTGATATGAGAATTTTAGTTTCTTGAACCTTATGCCACTTATTACTATCTTTTTTAGTTATTCCTTTTAATCTATTAATTCTTCGCTCTTCAACATCTAATAATTCGTTTGCTTTTTTAGAATTAATTAGTGCATTGCTTAAATCGGATGTTTTTTGATGAAATAAATTTTTAATTTTAGAAATATCAATTGCTAAATTTTCGCTATCAGATAAACTATTTTTATAATATTGCAACCATTTTTTTTCGTTTTTCATGCCTTTTAAGAAGTGCTGTATTTTATATGTTTAATAATAAAAAAAGGATGGCGAAAATACGTTATTAAAAATATTTGAAATTGTTTTTAATAGGGTATTTATTAACAAAAAAAAGTGTTTGTTGTTTTTTTTAAAAGAAAAATAGGTAGCTTAATAAAGCATTGCCTATAAATACTTTTTTAATAAAAATTGTTTTTATTGCTGAGCGTAATGGTGATAGTCTTTTATAACAGTAGCTATAAAATCTATTGGTTTTTGGTTGGTAGTGATATTTGTTAATGCTATTATTTTTTCGTGTAGTTTTAAAATAACGTTGTATTTTCTTTTATTTTTAGCATCTTCATATATTTTTTTTATCGTATGTATATCTTTATCGGTTAGTAAAGAAACTTGTGTGTAAACAGGAGTATAATTTTCTGAAATATCACTAGCAATTGTATTTTTTAAGCTAATTTTTTTCTTTTCAGAAATTACAGTAGTAGCTGCGGCTATATCACCTAAACGTTGCCCTTTTCCGTTCAAAAGGATAGTTAAAACAGCAACAGATCCACCGGCTAAACTAAAATCGATTATGCGTAGTAACCAACGTGTTAAATAACTACCAAAAGTAGGTTCTGACCCATCTATTTTAACAACTCGAGTTTGGTTAAAATATTTACCAGGTGTTTGCCCGTTCATTAATGTTTCAAAAAGTAAGCTGTAAAAAAAAGAAGGAAGTGCTAATAGCATATATAAGCTCATATACTCCATGCTTGGCGCTATATTAAGCATTGTCATGATTAAAAACATAATAATATAGTAGCCAGTAATAAATAAACCATCAATTAAAAACGAACCAATACGTGTGGTAATATGAGCTAGGTTTTGATGTATAGTTATGTTTTGAGCTGTTTCTATTTGTAAATTATTCATTAATTAGTTTTTCTATTTTTTTATATGATTACTGTGTTAGTTTTTTTAGTTTAGCTAAGATAAAAATATTCTATGATAAGAAAGGTTTCTTTTACTTTTTGCTGTAATTTTTTAGAGAAATGAGAGAGGCAGCTTTTGTAAAAAAAAATAAAGAAAAGTGGCAGTTGTTTGAAGATGCTTTATACAATAAAACGTTAGTTTCACCTGATACATTAGCCTCGTTATACGTAGAGTTAACAGATGATTTAAGCTATGTAAAAACTTTTTACCCACATGGAAACACTTTTGTGTATTTAAACTCGATAGCCGCTGTGGCACATCAAAAAATTTATAAAACTAAAAAAGAAAGTAAAAATAGATTGTTTACTTTTTTTAAAACTGAATTTCCGTTACTATTTTACAAACATCAAAAACAGTTGCTAATTGCCTTTAGTGTGTTTGCTTTTTTTAGTTTAGTAGGTGTTTTTTCATCAGCAAATGATGTTGATTTTGTTCGCCTTATTTTAGGTGATAGTTATGTGAATATGACTTTAGAGAATATTGAAAAAGGTGATCCGATGGCAGTTTACAAGAAGTCCAATGCGGTAGATATGTTTATAGGAATTACCATAAACAATATAAAAGTAGCCATGTATGCTTTTGTTTTAGGAATCTTGTTTTCTTTAGGAACGTTATATATTATGATGCAGAATGGTATAATGTTGGGTTCATTTTTATATTTTTTTTATGATAAGAATTTGCTTTGGGAATCGTCTCGAACTATTTGGATTCATGGTACCATAGAAATATCAGTAATAATAATTGCTGGTTGCGCAGGTTTGGTTTTAGGAAACGGATTATTATTTCCGAAAACCTATTCTCGATTAGAATCTTTTAAAAAAAGTATGAACGACGGATTAAAAATTATGGTAAGTACTATTCCGTTTTTTATTATAGCCGGTTTTTTAGAAGGTTTTGTAACGCGTTATACTGAAATGCCTAATTGGCTAGCAATTTTTATTATTTTAACATCATTAATAATCATTATATTTTATTACATAATTTATCCAATTAATATTTATAAAAATCAACATAAAAATGAATAAGGAGTACATTGAGTTTAAAAAAGAAAGAGATTTAGGAGCTATTATTACCGATGCTTTTAAGTTTATGCGTTTAGAAGGAAAAGATTTTTTTTTAACCATTTTAAAGGTAGCAACAATACCTATTTTAATTACAATAGTTTTAGGAATATTTGTAGGATACTCTTTTATTAATTTATCAAAAGAAAGTACCTCTGATATGTTAGGTATTGGTGGTGCTGGTTTTATAATGGCCATTTCTTACATAGTAACTATTGTGTTTATTAACCTTGCAGGTATGTATTATATTAAATCATACATTGATAATAATGGAGTTATAAATGCAACTGAAATAAAAGAAAATTCGAAGCAAAAATTTTGGTCGTTTGCAGGTTTTGGAATCATAGCAATGTTAATTCTTGTGTTAAGTTTATTATTATGTGTACTACCTATGTTTTATACAGCAACCGTTTTATCATTAGGCGCATCAATATTAGTTTTTGAAAACGAATCAGCAACCACAACTATTACAAAATGTTTTAGTTTTATAAGGGGGCATTTTTTAGAAACATTTGGTGTTATTTTTGTTGTAGCACTTTTGGTAAGTATTTTAGGGTATGTTTTTCAAATACCAGCAACTATATATCAGTTTATTAAAATAGGAATAGGTATTGATAATCAAGATCCAACAGCTGTATTTAATTTATTTAAAGACCCTATTTATTTAATCTTATATTTTATATCTATAGTAGGGCAATTAATGTTTTACGCTATTACTTTAATTACCAACGTTTTTATTTATTTTGATATTAACGAACAAAAAAACTTAACAGGAACCATAGAAAAAATTGAAGGCTTAGGTCAGTAATATATTGAAACACTTACTTTTTTATATAATATTTTTATTTTTTTCTGTTAGTGTATTTTCACAAACAGCAAAAAATAAGGTTAAGTTTGATACGTTAAATATTGAACTTCAAAAATTCGATGCTAAAAAAATAACAACATATAAACAACAAAAAGATTTTATTTATATAACTAAAAAATCAGCAACCACTGTTTTAGATAAATTATGGAATTGGGGTAAACGAGTAGTAAAAAAAATAGTTTCTTATTTTTTTGATGATATTAAACCTGTAGTTGGTTTTTTAAAAGTTGTATTAAAAATTTTACCATATATAACAGCAGGTATCATTTTATTTTTAATACTTAAGTTTTTTTTAAAAGTAAATTTTATAAATATTTTAGGGGCTAAAAAAGCAAAGGCTATTGTAAGTTTATCAGATGAAGAAATATTGATAAACAAAAGTGACTTACCAACGCTTATTAATAAAGCCATAAATAACCAAAATTATAAATTAGCTACTCGATATTATTACTTGTTGCTATTGAAAAACTTATCAGAAAACGAATTAATTTCTTGGCAACAAGAAAAAACAAATGAAGATTATATTAGAGAATTATCATTAAATAAAATTTTATATAAAGATTTTAAAAAACTATCACATTTGTATGATTACGTTTGGTACGGGGAGTTTTTAATAGATAAAGAAAAATTTTTACAAGCAGAAGCTAGTTTTAAAAAAATAATTGCTAAAATTTAAGCTTTTGGATAAAAAACTAAAAATATACATTGGTTTATTAATATTTATTGTGCTTGGTATAACTTATATCGAGTCTATAAAGCCAAAAGAAATTAATTGGTTTCCAAGTTACAATGCGAAACACAAAATACCGTATGGAACTTATATATTACACAAAGAAATGCCTTCTCTTTTTGCGAATAAAAAAGTAAAAGAAGTGTATGAAAGTCCGTATTTGTTTTTAAAAGATTCAATAAATAAAGGAACTTATTTTTTTGTTGATGGTAAGCTAAATTTTGGAGAAGAAGAGTTTAATGAGTTGCTAAAATTTGTAGCAAGAGGAAATGATGTTTTTATAGCTACCAACGGTTTACATATAGATACATTAAACGTTAAAACAAAACAGTTAAGTACCACTGCTTTTGAAGAAAAAGCATATCAAAAGATAGTTAATAAAAAATTAGATGCGAATGAGTATCATTTTGATAGAGATTTTCCGAAAGCTTATTTTTCGAGTGTAGATACTTTAAAAACAACTATTTTAGGTGAATTACTTATTAAAAATGAAAAAGATTCCATTGTAAGTCGTAAACCTAATTTTATTAAAACTAAATTCGGAAAAGGTGCTTTTTACTTACATACATTTCCACAGGCATTTACCAATTACAACATGCTTTTAAATACAAATTATAGGTATGTAGCAAGTGTGTTATCTTATTTAGATGCTAATAGTTCAGGAGAACAAAGGGGAGGTTCTGGTAGTAGTTCTACAATTCTTTGGGACGGGTATTATAAAACAGGAAAAAGGGGAATAAGTTCACCAATGCACTATATTTTAAGTTCTAAACATCTTAAATGGGCGTATTATATTGCTTTAATAGGAGTTTTGTTTTTTGTTATTTTTAAAGGAAAAAGAAATCAGCGATTTATACCTGTAATTACGCCTTTAAAAAATCAAACATTAGCATTTACAAGAACCATTGCGAATATGTATTATGAAAAATCAGATCATAAGAATATAGCAACTCATAAAATAAATTATTTTTTAGAATATATAAGAGTTACACACCGATTGTCAACCTTAAAAATTGATGCTGTTTTTTATGAAAAGTTAGCAAGCAGAAGTGGTAATTCATTTGAGAAAATAGAAGTTTTGTTTAATAAAATTTATAACATAAATACTAAAAGTATTATTTCAGAAGACGAGCTGATAGCTTTAAATAAAATGATTGAGGCTTTTAAGAAAAATTAAAAATATGAATACAGGTAATAACCAAGCAACAGAAACTAATGAACTATTTTCAAGTAGAATAGATTTATCAAAATTAAAAGAAGCTGTGGCTAAAATAAAAGAACAGTTAGCAAAGGTAATTGTAGGTCAAGAAGATTTTATAGAACTGTTATTAGTTGCCTTATTAGCTGACGGACATGTATTGATTGAAGGTGTACCTGGAATTGCAAAAACAGTTACGGCAAAGTTGTTAGCAAAAACGATAGCGACAGATTTTAGTAGAATTCAGTTTACACCCGATTTAATGCCTTCGGATGTATTAGGAACGTCTATTTTAAATATGAAAACATCTAATTTTGAATTTAAAAAAGGACCAATTTTTTCAAATATAGTATTGATTGATGAAATAAACAGAGCACCTGCAAAAACTCAAGCTGCTTTATTTGAGGTGATGGAAGAGAAGCAAATAACGATGGATGGAGAATGTTATGTTATGAATCCGCCTTTTATGGTATTGGCAACTCAAAACCCTATAGAACAGGAAGGAACTTATGCGTTGCCAGAAGCACAATTAGACCGTTTTTTATTCAAAATAAATGTTGGATATCCTAGTTTAGAAGAAGAAATTAAAATAATTACTACTCATAACAATCGAAAAGGTGCATTACCACAATCAAAAATTGAGGCTGTTTTAACTGAGTCAGATTTATTAGAATATAGAAGTAAAATATTTGAGGTATTGGTAGAAGAAAAAATTATTAAATACATTGCCCAACTAATATCTAATACACGTAACAATGCACATTTATATTTAGGAGGTTCACCAAGAGCAAGTATTGCTGTACTAATGGCATCTAAAGCTTTTGCAGCAATTAACGGACGTGATTTTGTGATTCCTGAAGATGTAAAAAAAAGTATTTACCCTGTGTTACGTCATAGAATTATGTTAACTCCAGAAAGAGAAATGGAAGGTATGACGACAGATAAGGTTATTGATATAATTGTTCAATCTGTAGAAGTTCCGAGATAGTGATTAATTTCTTCAAATCAATATACATTCACAGTCGCTTTTTTAGTTATATAAGCGTGCTGTCGGCATTGTTTTTAGTGTCGTTTTGGTTTCCTATTATATACAACGTAACATGGTTATTCGTTTTGTTATTTTTAATAATGATGTTTGTAGATTTAATTATTTTATATCGATTTAAAAACGGATTTTCATCTAAGCGAATAGTGCCAGATAAATTATCAAATTCAGATGACAATAAAATTGCAATTACGTTAGAAAATAACTATCCGTTTCAAGTTTTTATAGATGTTATAGATGAATTACCGGCACAATTTCAAAAAAGAGATTTTGAATATAAAACAGCACTTCAATTGGCAGAAAAATCAACTTTTATGTACACTGTTCGTCCGGTAGAAAGGGGTGTGTATAACTTCGGATCTGTGCATGTTTTTGTATCTTCTAGATTACAACTATTTTCAAGAAGATATACTTTTTCAGATGATAAAAATGTAAAAGTATATCCGTCGTATGTTCAAATGAAAAAGTACGAGTTTTTGGCAATGCATAATAATTTGACAGAGTTCGGAATGAAAAAAATTAGACGAGTAGGTCAAACAATGGAGTTTGAGCAAATTAAAAATTATATTCCGGGTGATGATGTGCGTAACGTAAATTGGAAAGCAACAGCCAAAAGAGGGGAGTTGATGGTAAACCAATATCAAGATGAAAAATCACAATCTATTTATTCAATTATCGATTTAGGTCGTGTTATGAAAATGCCTTTTGAGGGGTTAAGCTTGTTAGATTATGCTATCAATTCAACCTTAGCGTTTTCAAACATTGCCTTGTTAAAAAATGATAAGGCAGGTATGCTAACATTTTCTAAAAAAGTAGAAAAAATTATAGCTGCAAGTAGTAAAAAAACAAATTTAGATTTAATAAACGAAGAGTTATATAATATAACAACCAATTTTACAGAGGCTAATTTTGCATTACTGTACGTAACTATTAAAAGAAAAATTAATCAACGAAGTTTATTGATTTTATATACAAATTTTGAACATATTTCTGCTTTAAAAAGGCAATTACCTTATTTAAAAGCAATTGCTAAAAAACACTTATTGGTTATTGTTTTTTTTGAAAATACAGAGTTGGATAGTTTGATAAATAAAAATTCAAAAGATTTACAAGATATTTATCATAAAACAATAGCTGAAAAATATGCGTTTGAAAAACGTTTAATAGTAAAGGAGTTACAACGAAATAGAGTTCATGCTATTTTAACAAAGCCTGATCAATTATCTGTAAATGTAATAAATAAGTACTTAGAGTTTAAAGCAAAAGGAATGATATAAAAAAGCAACCTAAATAGGTTGCTTTTTTATAAATAAAATTTTATTTATTTTGCAATTCATTTAATCTTTCCATCATTAATTCTTCATTTCCTATAGCATCCCATCCTATTAAAGACATTCCATAAATTATAAAAGCAAAAACAATAATATTAATAATTATACCAATAATACCTAATGTTTTAGCAATACTTGCATTTTTAACACCCTCGTATATATCAGGGTTTTCATCATTTAACTTAATAGCTTTATTACCCATAATAAAGGCAGCAATACCAAGAGGTAATCCAATAATACCATAACAACAACAGGTTATGATTGAGAAAATGCCTAAAACTAAGGCTATTGTAGCGTTAGGTAATTTTTGTTTTTCCATAGTTTTAATTTTTAAAGTAATTGATTTATTTTTATAATATAACTTATAATAATGATAATTATATTTATGATAGCTAAAATTCTAATTAATTTTTGAGCGTATTTAATATTTGTAAAAAAATTAACAACAACAATTATAGCTAATAGTAATAATGTATAAATTGCTGGATACATTTTAAAAGCTGCAATAAAATTACCGTGAATTAGTAAATTTAATGCTCGTTGAATACCACAACCTAAACAATCAATTCCAAAGAATTTTTTATTTAAACAAGGCAACATATAATCGTTTAGTTGTAAATACATATTTATTTAAACATATCCATTCCAGGAATATTTGGCATTCCATCTTTTGCTGCAACGGCTAATTCATGTTCATTAATTTGACCAGCTCTTTTTAAAGCTTTATTTAGAGTTAATATTAAATAATCCTCTAACTCTTCTTTATCTTCTAATAAAGATTCATTGATTGATATAGCTTTAATTTCGTTATTAGCGGTAACAGTAATTTTTAAAGCACCATTAGCTGTTGACTCATCAATTAAAACAGTATTTAAACGTTTTTTAGTTTCTTCAACTTTTTTTTGAGCATCTTTTAATTTACCCATCATTCCTGAAATATCTCCAAACATTTTTTTAATTTTAAATTTAAATTAAAGCAAAAATAGTACTTTACTAGTAAAATATTCAACTTAATAGAAAATGAAAAAAATAATGCAAGCTACTATAGCTTTTAGTCTTATTTTTGTTAACTGCAAAAACAAAGAAATGAATAAAGATATTATAGCTCCAATAGCCGAAAAGCAACCGAAAAACTTAGAAAAACATGGAGACATACGTACTGATGATTATTTTTGGATGCGTTTAACCGACGCTCAAAAAAATGCAGAAGTTAAAGATGAACAAACTCAAAAGGTATACGATTACTTAACTGCAGAAAATTCTTATTATGAAGAAAGTACTAAATTTACAAAAGACTTTCAAGAGCAGTTATTTGAAGAAATGAAAGGACGTATTAAGGAAGATGATGAATCTGTACCTTATAAAAAAGATGGTTATTATTATATTACACGTTATAAAAAGGGGCAGCAATATCCTATTTTTAGTAGAAGAAAAGGTGATTTGTTAGCCAAAGAAGAAATAATGTTTAATGTAAATGATGAAGCTAAAGGCTATGATTATTTTCAATTAGGTGGCTTAAGTATTTCGTCAAATAATAAGCTAACTACTTTTGCTACTGATACGGTAAGTCGCCGTCAATATACTATTAAAATTAAAAATTTAGAAACAGGTGAAATTTATCCTGATAAAATAGAAAATACTACAGGAGCTGCTGTTTGGGCAAATGATAATAAAACAATTTTTTACACCAAAAAAGATCCTGAAACATTACGAAGTTCACAAATATACAAACATGTTTTAGGAACTAATGCTACTGAGGATGTATTAGTTTTTGAGGAAAAAGATGAAACTTTTGGAACTTTTGTAACTAAAACAAAATCAAAAAAATATTTAATTATAGGTTCTTATAATACCGTTTCTAATGAGTATCAGGTATTAGAAGCAGTTAATCCAAATGGTAATTTTAGAATTATACAGGCTCGTGAGCGTGATTTAGAGTATGATATTGCTCATTATGAAGATCATTTTTATATAAAAACAAATAAAGATGGAGCAATTAATTTTAAATTGATGAAAACTCCAGAAAATAAAACTGAAAAAGAAAATTGGATAGATGTAATTCCGCATAGAGAAGATACTTTATTTGAAGATTTTTCAATTTTTAAAGAATATTTAGTTTTAGAAGAAAGAACTAATGGTTTAAATAAAATTAGAATTAAACGCTGGGATGCTACCGAAGATTATTATTTGCCTTTCACTGAAGAAACTTATTCGGCAGGTGTACATGGAAATCCAGAATTTGATACCGATGTAATTCGTTTTTCATATAATTCAATGACTACACCTAGCTCTGTAATTGATTTTAATATGAAAGATCAATCTCAAGAAGTAAAAAAGGAACAAGAGGTTTTGGGAGGTAAGTTTGATAAAGAAAACTATGTAAGTAAGCGTATTTGGGTTACTGCGCGCGATGGTAAAAAAGTAGCCTTATCAATAGTACATCATAAAAACACAAAACTTACAAAAGAAACTCCAATTTTACAATATGCATATGGTTCTTATGGGCATACAATTTCTGACGGATTTTCAACAACACGTTTAAGTTTATTAGACAGAGGTTTTGTATATGCATTGGCGCACATTAGAGGTAGCGAGTATTTAGGCCGTGAGTGGTATGAAGATGGTAAAATGTTAAATAAAAAAAATACTTTTAACGATTTTATAGACTGTTCAAAGTATTTAATAACTGAAGGTTATACATCACCAGCTCACTTATATGCTATGGGAGGTTCTGCCGGAGGGTTATTAATGGGGGCAATTATTAATATGAATCCTGAATTATATAATGGAATAATAGCAGCGGTACCTTTTGTAGATGTAATTTCAACTATGTTAGATGATACGATTCCGTTAACAACAGGTGAGTATGATGAGTGGGGAAACCCAAATGATAAAGAATATTATGACTATATTAAATCATATTCTCCCTATGATCAAGTAAAAGCAAAAGCCTATCCTAATATTTTAATCACAACAGGTTTACATGATAGTCAAGTACAGTACTGGGAACCAGCTAAATGGATAGCTAAACTTAGAGATGTAAAAACAAATAATAACATGTTATTTTTACAAACAAATATGGAAACTGGTCATGGAGGAGCTTCAGGTAGGTTTGATTCATTAAAAGAAACAGCACAAGATTATAGCTTCTTTTTAATGTTAGAGGGTAAGTTAGAAAAATAATTATATTTTTGTGCTCAATTGAGTATTAGAGCATCATTGTAAAATAACATTGAAGTAATCTCAATTAGATAAATTCGTGTTCATTTTTACAATGACGCTTTCTTATTTTATAATAATAATGAATAGACACAAAGGTATTACCAATTCAATATTAGATTTAGTTGGGCAAACTCCAATGATAAAGCTAGATAAAATAACTAAGAATTTCTTAGGTACTTATTACGCAAAAGTAGAAGCCTTTAATCCTGGGCATTCAGCAAAAGATAGAATAGCATTGCATATCATTGAAAGCGCTGAGAAAAAAGGTATTTTAAAACCAGGAGATATTATTGTTGAAACAACCTCAGGTAATACAGGTTTTTCAATAGCAATGATTAGCGTTATAAAAGGTTATAAATGTATTTTAGCAGTAAGTGATAAATCATCACAAGATAAAATAGATATGTTAAAGTCAATGGGAGCAAAGGTGCATGTTTGCCCTGCTTACGTTGCAGCCGATGATCCTCGTTCTTATTATGAAGTAGCTAAAAGATTACATAGAGAAAACCCAGGTTCTATTTACATTAATCAATATTTTAATGAGTTAAATATTGAAGCTCATTATAAAAGTACAGGTCCTGAAATATGGAAACAAACTAAAGGTAAAGTAACACACATAGTAGTTGCTAGTGGTACTGGAGGTACCATTTCAGGTACAGGAAAGTATTTAAAAGAAAAAAACCCTAAAATAAAAGTTTTAGGAGTAGATGCTATAGGTTCTGTTTTAAAAAAATACCATGAAACTGGTAAGTTTGACGAAAATGAAATATCACCATACAAAATAGAAGGATTAGGTAAAAATTTAATACCTACAGCTACTGATTTTGATGTTATTGATATTTATGAAAAAGTTTCAGACAAAGATGCAGCACTTAAATCAAGAGAGTTAGTAAAAGTAGAAGGTTTATTTTGTGGTTATACATCAGGAGCAGTTTTACAAGCTACTAAACAATATGCTGATAAAGGGTATTTTGATGCTGACAGTGTAGTTGTTATTATTTTACCTGATCATGGTTCTCGTTATATGAATAAAATTTATTCAGATAAATGGATGAAAGAACAAGGTTTTTTAGAATAGTTTTATGTCTGCTTTTTAAGTTTAGAATAATTAATAAAAATATAAAATATGAATATTTCATTAGAACAAGCAGAGGAAATTATTTCGGTAGCAAAAACTAAATCAATAGCAATTGATACAAAAATGAATATTGCCATAGTAGATGCAGGTGCAAATTTAGTAGCTTTTGCACGTATGGATGGAGCTTGGTTAGGATCTTTAGATATTTCAATAAAAAAAGCAAAAACAGCTCGTTTTTTTGATATGAATACAGGAGTTGTTGGTGAGCTATCACAACCAGGAGCTCCTTTATATAATATTGAGCACTCTAATAACGGATTGATTACATTTCCAGGAGGAGTGCCTATTAAAGATGCTAATGGTACTATTATTGGTGCAATTGGTGTTAGTGGTAGTTCTGTAGAGAATGATCATACTGTAGCTGAAGCTGGAGCAAATGCTATTTAAACAGTTTTTTAATAAAATGGAAATAAAAAGGATAGCTTATTAAGCCATCCTTTTTATTTAATAAGTTAAAAAACGATAGCAAATTATAACTAATTATTCAATGATTTATAGTTGATTCGTGGTTAATTTTGATAATTTATCATTATAATATAATATTTTCATAAAAAAAGCGTATTATTTAATTATAATCAAATATATTTATATCAAACTTTAAAATTTTAATATTTATGAAAAAACTATTTTTTTTAGCAGCATTATTTTTTGCTGTAGCATCCTATTCTCAAATTGAATTTGTTGAAAAAACAAAAATAGATGTTGTTGGACAAGTAGAATTTGTTTACCTAGAAAAAGTAGGTAATGAGGCATATAATTTATTTTATAAAAATGTTAACAATCCAGTAAATGAATATATCTTTTTTTCATTTAAAAATGTAGATAATGATGCCAATAAGTTACATCAAATTATTGCTAGAGGTTATGAAGAAGCAACTGGTAGTAGATATCAAATAAAAGCTAATGGAGAAGCGGTATATTTTAAATATGTAAGAGATCAAGGTGAAGTTAAGATGAAAATTCAACAATATGTAAGTAGAGAACCTGATGTTTTAACAGAATCTAAGTTATTAACTTTAAGTGAAGTTAATAAGTTATTTAATAATTAATAAAGTTATTAGTGCTTTTCTAAGTAAATAGATAGCATTTTAAAATATAAAATAAATAATAAACACCTTAGTAATACTTGTATTGTTAAGGTGTTTATTATTTATAAATACTTAAAGCTTTAAAACTATTAATTTTTTAAGGTAATGAATTAATGTATTTAATAGTTTTAGCATTAAATATAGTAGCTTTTTCAACATTAACTACATGCCCACATTTTTGTATTATAACTAAAGAAGCATTTACATGTTTTTCTACGACACTTTTAATAGAAGGTAAAAATAAATGATCTTCTTCTCCCATAATATATAAAGTAGGTATTTTAAGATCTTTCATTCTAAAAATAAGTAATAGTGGATTAATTTCAGAAGTTAATTTAAACCAACGTAAAAATTCTTTTTGATATAATTTTTTGGCTTCATTAACAAAAAGGGAACGTGATTTTTTATGATTTTTTTTAGGCATTATTATAAAAGCAAAAAGCTTATACAATAACATATAAGGAACTACTGATTTAAACAAATTTCCCACGAAAATTAAAAATCTAGAGCGTAAATTTAGTTTAATAATAGCACCTCCCATAATCATACTGCTAACCAAATAAGGCTTTGATTCAGCTAAGTTTCTTATTAAAATAGTACCTAGTGAAATGCCTACAAAATGTGATTTTTTAATCTTTAAATGCTCTATAACTTCTACAATATCATCAGTAATAGCATCAAATGTATATTTTTTATTAAAAGGTGTTTTTATAATAGTTTTACTATCGCCATGACCACGCAAATCTAAAATTAACACATTAAAGTGTTTTTTAAAATCTCTAAGTTGTTTGTACCAAATAGAACTACTACCACCTGCTCCGTGAACAAAAGTTACCCACTGTGTAGAGGTAGTGTGTTTGTAAGAATAGTAATTTAACAAAAAGAATAAAATTTAAAATTCACGCTAAAATAATTTAATTTATCAACTTTAAGTATTTTTAGGGTAAATAAATATACACTACCTATCTTTGCAATTAATAAAAACTTCATAGATATTCAAATATTATGGCAATAACAGTAAAAACACAAGAAGATATTTTAGCAAAACTAAATATCTATGAGTTAAATGAAATGCAACAAAAAGCTATTTCAGTAATAGATACAACAGCAAATACAGTTATACTTTCACCAACAGGAACTGGTAAAACTTTAGGTTTTTTATTGCCAACATTAAAATTAATAGATTCTGAAAATAAAGAAATTCAAGCTTTAATATTAGTGCCATCAAGAGAATTAGCTATTCAAATAGAACAGGTTATTCGTGAAATGGGAACTGGTTTAAAAGTAAATGCAGTGTATGGTGGACGTTCAATGGCAAAAGATAAAATTGAATTAAAACATATACCAAGTATTTTAATTGGTACGCCTGGTAGAATTTTAGATCATTTTGCAAACGAACGTTTTTCTAAAGATAGTATTCAAACTTTAATTTTAGATGAATTCGATAAATCATTAGAAGTTGGTTTTGAATCTGAAATGAGAGGGATTATCAATCAATTACCAAATCTTAAAAAACGTATTTTAACTTCTGCAACGCAGGAAACAGAAATCCCACAATTTGTTGGTTTAAATAAACCAACGGTATTAAATTACTTAACAGGAAAAAAATCAAGACAATTAACCTTGAAAACGGTGGTTTCTCCTATTAAAAACAAAAACCAAACGTTACTTGAATTGTTACAGCATGTAGGAAATCAGCAAGGAATTATTTTTTGTAACTTAAAAGATAGTATTAATCACGTAAGCGAATTTTTAGGTAAAAATAAAATAGCACATAGTTGTTTTTCTGGAGGAATGGAACAAAGAGATCGTGAGCGTTCATTAATAAAATTCAGAAATGGTACAAGTCAGGTATTAATTGCAACTGATTTAGCTGCAAGAGGTATTGATATTCCTGAAATGAAATATATTATTCATTACGAATTGCCAGAAAGAATTGAGGAGTTTACTCATAGAAATGGTAGAACTGCAAGGGTAAATGCAAAAGGAACAGCATATATTTTAAAATGGCAAAAAGAAAATTTACCAGAATTTCTTAAAAATATTCCGAATGAAGATATTTCTCAGAAACAAAAAATAAAAGCTCATTATTGGGAAACTTTATTTATTTCAGGAGGAAGAAAAGATAAAATATCAAAAGGAGATATTGCAGGATTATTTTTCAAAAAAGGAAACTTAACAAAAGAACAATTAGGTGTTATTGAATTAAAGCAAGATTGTGCTTTTATATCAGTTCCTGTAAGTGAAGCAAAAAAATTAATTGAAGAATTAAATAATACGCGTTTAAAAAATAAAAAAGTACGTATTACTTTGGCTTAAGAATTAATCAAAAATAATAAAAAAGGCTATTTCTTAAATTTAAGAAATAGCCTTTTTTTATAAATTAATTACAGAATAACTATTAAAGACGTTTTTCATTACTTAAAATTTCTTTTACAGCTATTTGATATTTTTTCTGATTTCCAGCTTTTTTAATCTGTTTATAAGTTTTCTGCGGATTATCAAATGACTTTGAAAAATATTCCCAAAAACCTAACATTTTCATTTTGATAGGTGTTGGTCCTGATAAAGCTTCATCATATTGTTGATAAATTTCATTATGAAAAGCTTCAAACCTTTGCCATCTATCTTCAGGATATTCCGTTTTATTGTCTTTAATCATTTGTGGTAAAAACGGATCAGCAATTAAACCACGCCCAATCATAAAATGACTAATACTAGGAAAACGCTCTTGCATGGCTTTAAAACCAGCTACTGTTGTAATATCTCCGTTATAATATAATTGATGTTTAGCAACATCAATACATTTTTGAAAAGCATCTAAATCAACACCACCTTTGTATAATTGCTTTCCTATACGTGCATGAATGGCAATATTTTTTAAAGGATATTTATCTAAAATAGGAAAGGAGTTTAAAATTTCATTACTATTCTCATATCCCATTCTCATTTTCATTGAAACTAAAATATCAGTTTCGTTGTGTGCTTTGTGTAAAACTTCATCAATTCTAGCAGGATTACAAATTAATCCAGAACCCATTCCTGATTTTGTAACCATCGGATACGGGCAACCTAAATTCCAGTTTAATTCTTTATAGCCTAAGCTTTGTACATATTTTGCAACAAATAAAAATTCATCAGGATCGTTGGTTATTACCTGTGGAATTACGGTTAAAGTGTCATTGTTTTCAGGTAACAAATCACGCTTATAACTCGATTTTATAATCATTTTTCCATTCAATCTAATGTATGGCGCGTAATAAGTATCAATACCTCCGAAATATTTATGCTGTGCATTTCTAAATCTAAAATCGGTAAAACCCTGTAAGGGTGATGAAAGTAATGTAAAACTCATAGTATCTAATAAGCTACAAATATAACTTACTTATTCTTGATATTTTAAAGTAAAACTTTATACTTTTGAAATAGATTTAACTTACATGAAAAGAGTTTTTAACTTCTTAAAACAGTACAAATTAAAAATAATTATTACTAGTATATTAATCATTATTTACTATTCATTTTTGCCTAAACAATTATTTTTAACACCAACATCAACAGTAGTAACCGCAAAAAACAATGAATTATTAGGAGCTGTTATTGCAAAAGATGGGCAATGGCGATTTCCTGAACTAGACTCTGTTCCTAAAAAATATGAAGCCTGTATATTACAATTTGAAGATGCTTATTTTTATAAACACTTTGGCTTTAACCCCATTTCAATAATAAAAGCTTTTACAAAAAATATTAAAGCAAAAAGAGTAGTGCGTGGTGGAAGCACCCTTACACAACAAGTAATTCGGTTATCAAGAAAAAACAAACGTAGGTCTTATATCGAGAAAATAAAAGAACTCGTTTTAGCAACTCGGTTAGAGTTTAGGTATTCAAAAAAAAATATTTTAAAATTATATGCTTCACACGCACCTTTTGGTGGTAATGTGGTAGGGTTAGAAATGGCTTCTTGGCGTTATTTCGGGTTAAAACCCTATCAGCTTTCTTGGGCACAAACAGCAACTTTAGCAGTATTACCAAACGCACCCTCTTTAATTTACCCTGGAAAAAATCAACAAAAGTTAAAAGTTAAAAGAAATAGATTACTCAAAAAATTATATCAACAAAAAATTATTGATAAAGTAACGTATCAATTAGCTTTAGAAGAAAGTTTGCCACAAAAACCATACGTATTACCAAATATAGCACCTCATTTTGTACAAGAAATAGCTAAACAAAAAAAAGGAAAGCACATACAAAGTTCAATAGATATTCACATACAAAAGCAAGTAAACAATTTAGTAAAACAACACTATTTACGCCAAAAACAAAACGAAGTTTATAACATGGCAGTACTAGTACTAGATGTTGAAAGCAGAAAAGTATTAAGTTATGTAGGAAACTCGCCAACTAATAAAGCACATCAAAAAGATGTAAATAATGTTATTTCTGCACGAAGTACAGGAAGTACTTTAAAACCTTTTTTATATGCACAAATGTTACAGTCGGGCGCTATATTACCCACACAATTAGTAGCAGATGTTCCTACTGAAATAGCTGGTTATACACCAAAAAATTTCGATTTAAATTTTGATGGAGCAGTGCCTGCTAATGAAGCATTAACACGTTCTTTAAACATTCCTGCAGTTCGGATGTTGCAAACGTACGGAGTAGAAAAATTTAATGAAGATTTAAAAGCTTATAATATTTACAATATTAATAAATCGGCAGATTATTACGGATTGTCATTAATTTTAGGAGGTGCAGAAGCAAGTTTATGGAACTTATGTAAAACATTTGCAAGCTATGCGGGTATTGTAAATCATTTTGAAACCACAAACCACAATTATTATTCAAATGAATTTATAGAACCTAGTTATTTAAAATCTGAAAAAATAAATTTCGGAAATATTAAAAAAAATTACACACATATTGATGCAGGTGTAGCATTCACCACATTAAACACATTAACCGAGGTTAACAGACCTTACACTGATCAAGCTTGGAAATATTTTGATTCCTCTCAAAAAATAGGTTGGAAAACAGGTACAAGTTTTGGAAATAAAGATGCCTGGGCTATAGGGGTAACTCCAAAATATGTAGTTGGTGTATGGATAGGTAATTCTGACGGAGAAGGACGTACTGATTTAACAGGTGTAGGAAGTGCAGCTCCTTTGTTATTTAATGTTTTTAATATATTACCAAAATCACCTTGGTTTTTAGAACCTTTTGAAGCATTAATAGAAGAAGTTATTTGTGAAAAAAGTGGCTATTTAGCATTACCAATTTGTAAGTCGGTTATAAAAAGAATTCCTAAAAATGGAGTAAGAGCAAAACCATGCCCGTATCACAAACAAATAACTGTTGATGCTTCAGAGAGTTTTCAAGTAACATCTAATTGTGAATCTATAACCAATATAAAAACTAAAACATGGTTTGTTTTACCACCTTTAATGGCGCATTACTATCAACAAAAAAATGCTAATTATAGTATGCTTCCTAGTTACAGAAGCGATTGCTATAAGTCACAAAATAATACTATGGCTTTTGTGTTTCCTACAAAACATCGTTCTAAAATATCCTTAACAAAAGGAGTAAATAATCAATTAAACCCAATTATTTTAAAAGTAACACATACCAATGCTAATGCTACTTTATATTGGTATTTAAATAATGTTTTTATAGGAAATACAACTCAATATCATGAGCAAGCAATAACGCCCCAAAAAGGAAATTATAAAATTATGGTAATAGATAATTTAGGAAATGAAATAAACCGATTTATAAAAATTTTATAATCACATATTCATAATAATTACTTGAAGCTATTTCCCGCTTTTCGCACTCGCTTTTTTTAAGAAAAATAAAAAAGAGCTCAAACAATTGCTTCAATCGGGGCTAATTATTTCTATTTATTTTTAGTGAACTTTTTAATTTTACTATCACTTTAAAATAAAAAAACTTAAAAAGTAAATAGTATAACTATTAATTACAAATAGTTTTTTTCAGTCGAATACCAAAATCAGCCAATGTTTTAATCTCTTTAACACCTGCTAATCGTTCTCTACCAATAACTAATAAACCTTTATTATTACCTTCAATATGATAATACTTGTTACTTTCAAAAAATAAAACAAGTTCATCTGTAAATAGTTTTTTAATTTCAGAAGGCTTTTTTCCAGAAAGATAAAAACGTTTAGAAAAATCAGGATGATTTTCAATATCAATATCTTTAAAACCAGCAAAGTGATAAATATATTCAAATATACCCTCTTTATCCAACGTAAACTCAGGCGTATATTTATCAATATCAATATACATCATGGTTACTTTAATTATTTGTTTAGCAATTAGTTCACCTTCAGAAAACTCTACATCAAACAACGTACAATTTTCGTTTGATAATATATTAGATACTTTACTTATTTGACGTGTTTTAAAATATCCAAAATCAGGAATTTCGGTAATATCTTCTTTAGGTAAAGCACTGTAGGTCCATTTTAAATCGTTAGAAATATTTTGTAACGATTTTTGTCTTTTAGTTAAATTTTTTCGTGAATTTAATATCTTATCTTTTTCAAATACTTCAACAACCAAAAGGGGAGTGTTTTTACGCAATGCAAACGGATGTTCACTTCTAGTTTTATATCCATCTAAGCCAATAACTTCAAAATATCCTCCTTTACGTTTAAAAGTTTCGGCGTAATTATTAAGGTTTTCCATTACTGAATGATCTATAAAATCACACAAAGAAAAATCAATAATAGCTTCTTCATTTTCAGGAATCTGATCTAATTTTTCTTTTAATTTTGTGAAATTTAAAAAACTAGAAAAATTTTTAACAGAAACATAGTATTTATCATCCTCTTTAAACATTAAAACATTTGGTTTTAATAAATTACGAACAAAAAACATACTATTTTTTTTGATGATAACATGAATAATAAAGGTTATAATAATTCCTGCTAAAATTCCCGTAATTAAATTTGTAGTAATAGTTGTAAAAAGAGTTACTAAAAATATAATTAACTGTTCTTTACCAATTTTAAATACTTTTATAATATTTTCAGGAGATGCTAATTTATAACCTGTATATACTAAAATTGCGGCTAATGCAGGTAATGGTATTTTGCGTAATTCAGTAGCAAAAAGTAAAATAAAAACAACTAAAAAAGTAGCATGAAAAAAATTTGCAGACTTGTTACTACCTTTGTTATTAACATTTACAGAGCTACGAGCAATTACTGTAACTACATTTAAACCACCTAAAAAACCACTAATTACGGTAGCTAATCCTAAAGCACGAATATCTTTATTAACATTAGAACGTCGTTTTAAGGTATCTAACTTATCTACAGCTTTAATGCTTAACAAGCTCTCTATACTAGCAATTAAAGTAATAGCTATTACGGCGTTTATAAACTCAAATTCATAAACCTTTCCAAAATCAGGAAAAGCAAAACTAGACAAAACATTATCAGGTAATTCAATCAATAAACTTTTATCAATAGGGTAGGTCGAAAGCGAAAATAAATCATAGTAATAATGCATACCAATACTTAAAACAACAATCCACATAGGAGCAGGAATTAATTGAAAATATTTATTACGTATTTTACTATAAAAAATCATTATTAATAAACTAATAACACCTATTAAACCAGCATAAAAAATACTTGTATTATCCGTTTGTATAAAATTTACAATTCCATTAGGCGCTTGTAAAAGCAAGTCTATAATACTTCCTTTAGCATGTAAATTACCTAACATTACATGTATTTGTTTAGCAAAAATACCAATACCAATAGCAGCAAGCATTCCTTGAATAGCTGAAGAAGGAAAGTAGTCACCCAAAGCTCCCATTCTAAGAAAACCAAGAATAACCATTATAATACCAGAAATAACAACGGCAGCTAATGTATACAAATATCCTTGATGCATATCACCGGCCCCCAAAGTAGTTATTGCAGCAAGTACAACCACAACTAATCCGTTACCTGGTCCTGTAATAGTTACATTAGAACCTCCTAAAATTGCAACTACAGTACCACCTACTATTGCAGCAATAACACCAGAAATTGGTGGAGCTCCTGAGGCTAAAGCTAACCCAAAACCTAAAGGAAGTGCTATTAATGATACTACAAAACCAGCAAAAATATTTTGTGGAATTTCACTTAAAAATGTTTTAAAACGTTTTCTTTTTCCCATTTACTTAACAATTAAAACATCGGTTGGTAATTCTGATAAAATATATTCGATATCATGAGGAAATATTCTATCTAAGATTTTTGTTTTTTTAGGAGCGCTTATTACTAATAAATCGGCTCTTTTTACTTTTGCATAATGTCCAATAGAGTAACCTCTACGACCAAAAATACTTTGTGTTTTTATTATAATATCATTTGTATTTATATTTTGTAGCATTTTATTAACACGTGCATCTTCACGTTTTTGCATGCGTTGCTTAATTAAAGTAGATTTTCTTAACGACACATCATCATTAACCTTTACATTTAATTCTGTTTGCCCAACTTCCTCTACAATAGTAACTCTTTTACAGCCTAATATTTTAGAAAAGTTAAAACCTGCTTTAATAGTAGCCTCAGTTTTTTCATTTTGTAAACCACTAATTACAATATGTTTACAATTAACCCTTTCAGTAGAAGGTTTTATAAGTAATAATACAGAGCAAGGAGCTTTACGAGTAAGTTTTCTGGCAATAGAACCTACGTAATATTTGTATATTTTTTCTTTTTGAAGTGCACCAAGTATTAATAAATCAACATTTTGAAGTATTACTATTTGTAAAATAACATCAACAGGTTTACCTTCTTGCCAAATTACTTTTAAAGGATGTTTTAATTTTGGAGTTTTAGTTAATAATTGTTGTAATTGTTTTTCTTTTTCTTCGGATTTTTTTCCAACATGAACCCCAATTAATTGAGCATTAAACATATTTGACAGCCTAATAGCTTCAAATAAGTTTGCTTTTAAATTAGGAGAAAAAGCAATTCCAATAAGTATGTTTTTGATCAAAGTATAATATTTAAACGTTCGAAGATATAATTTTCTTATTGTTAAAAAAAAAATTACTTTTACATAAAAGAATTTATATGATTGAATTAGCCGGGATTATTATACTTGGAATTTTAGCACAATGGTTTGCTTGGAAATTTAAGATTCCTGCAATTTTGCCTTTAATTTTAATTGGGTTATTGGTAGGGCCAATTGCAGCAGAGTTTTTAAGTGCAGATGGTGCTAAATGGATAGAACCAATATGGAATGGTGAAAAAGGACTTTTTCCTGGTCAAGGATTGTATTATTTTGTTTCATTATCTATAAGTATTATTCTTTTTGAAGGTGGGTTAACCTTAAGAAGAGATGAAATTAAAAATATAGGGCCCGTAATTACTAAATTAATAACTCTAGGTTCTAGTATTACTTTTTTTGGAGCAGGTATAATAGCACATTACACATTTAATTTAAGTTGGGAGTTATCATTTTTATTTTCAGGATTAATAATAGTGACAGGCCCTACTGTAATTACGCCTATTTTAAGGAATATTCCACTAAAAAAAGATGTATCAGCCGTGTTAAAATGGGAAGGTATTTTAATAGATCCTATTGGTGCGTTAGTAGCTGTACTTGTTTTTGAGTTTATTAGTGTTGGTGGTGGCGCTGGATTTACACAAACAGCCTTGTTAGAGTTTTTAAAAATTATTTTATTCGGGTCTACTTTTGGTTTTACATTTGCGCATGCTTTAATATTTATAATAAACAAAAAATGGGTACCTCATTATTTATTAAATGTAGTTTCTTTATCTACCGTTCTTTTAGTTTTTGTAGAATCTGAACTATTTGCTCATGAATCAGGTTTATTAGCTGTTGTAGTAATGGGAATGGTTTTAGGAAATAGTAAATTAAAAAACTTAAAAGAAATTCTTTACTTTAAAGAATCGCTAAGTGTTTTATTAATTTCAATACTATTTATACTGTTAGCAGCAAATATGGATATTAAAGAGTTAATGTTGTTATATAGATGGGATACTTTAATTCTCTTTGCATTAATTGTATTTATTATTAGGCCTTTAGCCGTTTTTATTAGTACATATAACTCAAATTTAAAAATTAATGAGAAACTTTTTATAAGCTGGGTAGGACCTAGGGGTATTGTTGCTGCTGGTATTGCTTCATTATTTGGTAGTAAGTTACTTAAACAAGGTGTTGAAGGTGCTGAATACATAACACCACTTGTTTTTATGGTTGTTTTAGGAACTGTTTTATTAAACGCAACCACAGCACGATTATTTGCTAAAGGAGTAGGGGTGTTTTTAAAACGATCAAATGCTATTATGATTATTGGAGCTTCTGATTTAGCACGACTTATAGCGTTGTATTTAAAGAAAAATAATAGAAGAGTAGTTATTATAGATTCTAATAAAGATAATGTTGAAAAGGCTCAAAAAGAAGGTTTAGAATCTTTTGAAGCTAATGTTTATGATGATGAATTAACAAATAATATTGAATTAAATGATGTAGGATATTTGTTAGCTTTAACAGGTAGCGATTCTATAAATAAACATGCAATATCAAATTTTTCATCTGTTTTTGGAGAACAAGGTGCATATCGTTTAGCTAGCTCGCAAGAAGTTATTACTAAAGAATATGAAAATAAAGATCAATTATTTACCATTCAAGATGATTATTTAAATTTAATGGAATCAGTAAGAGAATTTCCAGAAATTCATGAAACACCAATAAACTCTATAGAGGAATATAAAAAGAAGATAAACGAGATATATACAGAGTTAAAATCAATCCCCATTTTTGTAAAAAACAAGAGTAATAAAATTTTATTAATAGCTGAGTTTGAAAAAAATGTAACTGTAATTGAAGATTGGCAGTTAGTTTATGTTGGTAAACAATTAAAAATCTAAGCCAAAAGTATTTTTTAATTTTTCTATTAAAGGATTTATTTCCTTTAGTTTCTTGTATTTTTCTTGAGGAGTGTAAGCAAATTTTTTCTCTACGGTTTCATTAACAATAACATCAATCTGAATTCCGTAATTGTTTAGCTCTTCTCGTAAAAATCTAATAAGTTTAGGTTTTCCTCGTTCTAGTTGCGATTTCATCAGGTCATTAGGAAGCGAAAATATAATAGTATTTGTTTTATCTAATAAAGGTTGACTAGAAGCTAAAATAGCAGCAATACTACGTTCACCTAATTCTTGTAATTTAAAATAGTACCTTTTCCAAACTTCTTTTAGTTCTTCATGAGTAAAAGGTGTTCTTGGGTGGTTTTCAAAATTTTCATCATCATCAGACATACTTTTAATAGTTGTTTTCTGATGAATACTTTTTAATGATAAAGCTGAAGTACGGCGTTTAATATTTTTTAATAAAGGCTTTTTTGATATAGCAGGAGGAATAACTATTGGTGCTTTTACTGTAGCTTTTTTTGCTATTATATTTTCAGGAGTGTTACTAGCAATATTTATTTTTTTTTTGCTTACAGATGGAGATAAAGAGGTGAAAAAAGTAGCAGGAATTATGTAGTTGCTAGATTTTTTTTTTGCTCCATCAAAATTGATAGAGGCTATTTGCATTAAGGTTAATTCTACCAGCAATCGTTGATTTTTACTTCCACGATATTTTAAATCGCAATCATTAGCTTTATCAATAGCAGTAAGTAAAAACTGCATATCTGCTTTTTTTGATTGCTCAAAATATTTCTTTTTAGTATTATCGCCAACTTCAAGTAAAGTAATTGTAGCAGCATCTTTGGCTACCAATAAATCTCTAAAATGCGAAGCTAATCCGTTTATAAAATGATGCCCTTCAAATCCTTTAGCTAAAACAGTGTTAAAAGCCATTAAAATTTGCGGAATCTTATTTTCTATCAATAAGTCAGTAATGTTAAAGTATACATCATAATCTAAAACATTCAAGTTTTGTGTAACTGCTTCACGAGTAAGATTACTACCTGAAAAACTTACAACTCTATCAAAAATAGATAAAGCATCACGCATGGCACCATCTGCTTTTTGAGCAATTACATGCAATGCATCATCATCAGCAGTAATATTTTCTTTGGCACATATTACTTTTAAATACTCCTTAGCATCTAGAACCCCAATACGCTTAAAGTCAAATATTTGACATCGAGATAATATAGTAGGTATAATTTTATGTTTTTCTGTGGTAGCTAATATAAAAATAGCATGTGCAGGTGGCTCTTCTAATGTTTTTAAAAAAGCATTAAAAGCAGCTTGCGAAAGCATATGAACTTCATCAATAATGTAAACCTTATATTTTCCTGTTTGTGGAGGGATACGTACTTGATCCGTTAAACTTCTTATATCATCAACAGAGTTGTTTGATGCTGCATCTAATTCAAAAATATTAAAAGCAAAATCTTCATTAGCATTAACAGCTGCATCTTCCTGGTTAATTCGTTTAGCCAATATACGTGCACAAGATGTTTTACCAACACCACGAGGACCTGTAAATAATAAAGCTTGCGCTAAGTGGTTGTTTTTTATAGCATTTTCTAACGTATTTGTTATGGCTTGTTGCCCAACTACATCTTCAAAAACTTGAGGACGATATTTACGTGCTGATACTATAAAATGTTCCATTAATTTGTACTGTTTATACTAACAAAAATATAAAACCTCTTTACAACACACAAACTATTTTCTAAAGGAAACATTAAAGTTGTAAACAATTGTAAAATTTCGTTTTATTAAACGACTAAGTTTTTATAAAATGGAAATTCATGAAAACTGTAAAACTAATAGCTTTAATATCAATGTTTTTTTCGATTATTCTTTCTTTAAGTTTTATTGATAAGGATTGTGATAAAAAAAACAACTCATTTTTAAATTCATCAAACAATATAAAGGTGGCTTATTTTGCAAGTGGTTGTTTTTGGTGTGTAGAAGCTATTTTTGAAAGTATAATAGGAGTAGAGGAGGCTGTTTCTGGTTACGCAGGTGGACACACAAAAAAACCGACTTATCAAAAAATAGGAACAGGAAGTACCGGTCATTCAGAAACAGTTGCGGTATATTATGATGCTAAAAAAGTAAGTTTTCAAACATTGGTTGATGTGTATTACGGATCTCATAATCCAACAACAAAAAATGGACAGCATCCTGATTATGGTTCACAGTATCGATCGATAGCTTTTTATAATACATCCAAAGAAAAAGAAGTAATAGAAAGGACTATCAAAAAATTAAATAAAGAAGTTTATAAAGGCAAAATAGTAACAGAAGTTATAAAATTTACTAAATTTTATCCTGCCGAAGCATATCATCAAAATTACGAACGTTTACATCCTGAAAACGGGTATGTAAAAAATGTTTCTATTCCGAGGTTAAATAAATTTAAACGAAAATTTCCTGAATTACTAAAAAAAAGGTAAACATTAGTTTTTCAAAAGAACATAAAAAAACTCCTCAATTTATTGAGGAGTTTTAAATTAAAATTATTAAATTTTAATCACTTTAATTATTGATGCTTCAACTGTAATAGGAAAAACAACTTCTATATCTGTATCTCCACCAGCGTTAGTAATATCTCCTTCTTTAACACCTGCTCCAGATTTATTTGGCTCATGCTTTAAAGTAATTACATAAGTTCCTTCACCAGCTTCACTTGTTTGAATTGTAAATTTAATTCCTACTGGATTTCCTTCTGAATCATTATCACCTGCATAAGTAAATGTACTAGAAAGATCTGTTGCACTGTAAAAAAATTGGTGTTCATCAGCTTCTTCAGCAACCTCTTCAGTAATATCTTCAGATTCATTTAATAAAGTAATAACACCATTATAAGTAGTATTTGCTTTTAAAGTACCACCAGTTATTACAGGTGCATCTCCTAAATCACCATCTAAATCAACACTTTTAAGAGTAACAGTGTTATTTGTTCCATCCTCTGTTAAAACAACGTTCATTGTTGTAATAACTTCTTCTTCATGTATTTGTTCTGGATGATCATCATCTGAACAAGAAGTTAAAGCTAATGTGAAAATACTTAAGATTGAAAATAATTTGATAAATTTCATAATTTTAATAATTAATTTTAATTTGAATGTTAAAGTTTCTTCCTAAATCGTCGCTAAAGTAGCGTAGTTTGTTTAAATAATTTCTATATGAGGTATTTAGTATATTATCTACCGAAAAAGTTAAATCTACATTAGTTTCCGATAAATTAAACTTTATACCTGATGAAAAATTTAATAAGTGGTAAGCATTAGGTGGTGTGCTAATATCAACAAGTTCATTAGTATTTGTTTGAGGTATGTAAACTTCAAAATTATTATTAGGTAAGTTGTTTTGTTTAGCATTAAATTCGCTTTCAACTGTAGCATAAAAACCATGCCACATAGCTTTGTTAAAAGTTAATTGCGTTACCGTTTTAAAAGGAGGAATGTCAACAAGGTCACGTTTGTTGCTTGTGTCTTTTCCTCTAAGAAACGATGATTTATTACTAATACTTATATTATTATTAAATTGGTAATCAACATTTGTGTCAATCCCAAATAACTGGGCATTAACTTGTTTATAACTCCAAGTAACAAAAGTACCACGTAGTGTTTGCCTTGTTCCAGAAGGCTCTATATAAATAAAGTCTTTTATATGATTGAAAAAACCTTCAAGAGAAAAGTTAACTTTTTTATGGTTAAACTTATAAGTAGCAGAAAATCTGTTTGACGTTTCTGGTTGAATACGTAAATCTCCTAATTCAATTCTAGCTGCAGAATGATGTAAACCATCACTAAATAATTCTGAAGCATTAGGTGCTCTGTTTGCTAATCCGTAATTAGCAATTAAAGCACTTTTTTTATTAATGTTATAAGAAATACCTAAAGACGTTGAAATGTTATGGTATGTAAAAATAGGATTAGCTAATAATTGAGAACCTTGTACGTTATCATCAATTATAACATGGTTAAAACTATTTTGATAACCAGCATTATTCCAATCAGACTTATAGTAAAACTTTTTAGCATTAATACGATCGAAATCATACCTAATAGCTGCAGATACTAATACATCATTAAATTTAAAATTACCAATTCCATACGTACTTAAACTATACTTATTGTAATCAGGTATTATTCTTTTTACTTTGGTTATAGGGTCAGTATAATTATTTTGATAATTACCAGAAACGCCAAATTTATAGGTTCTTAAAGATTTAGCATCTAATTTCATATCTGCTCTAAAAGAATGAGTTGTTAATAATAAATCAGTAGCTTGTAAGTTTTTTTTGTCACCTCTTCGTATATCAAACTCTAACCTGTTGTTTCTCTGAAAATCATATTGTAATGATAATTTACCTAAACCTTTAAAGCGTTTATAAAAACTACTTTTAAAAAGTTGATGTGTTACTTTTTGCTTAGGATTATTTATTGAATAACTAAAATCTTTAATTATTAATGGAGTATTACTATTTATAGCATTTTTTAAATCAGATGCATTACCTACATGAGAAGCACTTAAAATTCCTATTTTATTTGTTAAATGACTATAAAAAAGTTCAAAACCTTTATTAAACTTTTTGTAACCTGTAGCAAAAGTAAATGCTTTCGCATCTATTCCTGTATTTGACAAATAATAATCAGGAGCTTTAAAATCACCTGATCTTTTGTAAGAAGCTTGACCATTAAAATACCAGCCTTTTGCATAATTTTTTTGCATACTAGTACTAAGGTTAAAAAGTCTTCCATTTGATTGCTGAGAAAGAATTGTTTTACCATATAAAGTATCTTTATTAATGATAACTTTTGCAGGATTAACAATAACAACACCTCCTATAGCATCTCCACCATATTGTAATGCATTTGCTCCTTTTATTACTGAAACTGTTTCGGCTGCATTTATATCAATATTAGGAGCGTGTTCTATACCCCATTCCTGATCGTGCAAACGAACATTATTAAAAGAAATAAGCACTCTACTACTATGTAAACCGTTTATAACTGGTTTAATAATTGTATTTCCTGTGTTAATAGAAGATACACCTGCGATATCTTTTATAGCATCACCTAAACTACCAGCACTGAATTTTTCTAAAGTTTGAGTAGTTATTAAGTTTTCTTGTGAGCTTTTAGTTTTCAAACCTGTTTTAACCTTTATACTTACTTCATTTAATTCTTCTAAATGATGTTCTAAATCAATTATTTGATAAAGACTTTTATTGATGTTAAAAGTTAAAACTTTGGGCTCACAAGCTAAGTGAGACACTTCAACAGTAATAGTACCTTTGCATAGGTTATTAATAGTGAACTTACCATCAACATCGGTAGTTGTATACTTATTTTGATTTTTTATAAAAACTGTTGCACCAACTATTGGTGATTTATCATGGAAGTCATCCACTAAGCCAGATAATGTATACACACAATTTTGCGCTACTGTTAACAAAGAAAAACTCAATAACAATAAAATTAGAACAATATATTTAAAGTTCATTTTAATTTTAGTTATAATAATTGAATAAAAAGATTTACGTAATTATAACAAACTAGGCGGTGCCCGTGATGATTTATGTGAAGAAAATATTGAATTAAATTGCTTAGACTTTTTAACAGCTTTTTTTACAAAGTATTTTATAGTAAATAGTTGATAATTACTTTCTAAATTAAAATAATTTTTTTCTAATTGTAGGTGAAAATCATCACAGTTACCTTCTAATTCATGTAAATGTTGTTCTGTTTTAGAAGTACAGGTAATATGCTCATGATCACCAAAAAAATCGTGTGAAGCCTTTACTAATGTTGGTGCTAGCAACAATAGTAATAATAAAAGGGCTATATGTTTTTTTAAAGTGAACATAATTAAATGCTTGCAAATATATAAAAAAATAAGCCTAGTTAAAATTTTAACTGGGCTTATTTTTTTATATTTAGAGTAATAGTACTTATTTTTTTGAACTACCCCGCATTTTCATGTTTAACATTTCTACTATTAAAGAAAATGTAATAGCAAAGTATAAATACCCTTTAGGTACGGTACCTATTTCTTCTCCAAATAATTTTGCATGTGATAAGTGAGCACCTTCAGCAATTAACATAAACCCAATTAATATTAAAAACGATAAACCTAACATTTGAATAGTTGGATGTTTATTAACAAATTTACCAACAGGATTAGCAAATAACATCATAATAATCATTGATAAAACTACTGAAGCAATCATAATAATCATAGCACCTTCAACACCATTAGTCATACCAACAGCAGTTAAAATAGAATCAAAAGAAAAAACAATATTGATTAAAGTTATTTGAATAATTGCTTGACCTAAAGTATATCCTTTTTGAGGTTTACCATCATTTTCATCTTCACTAAAGCCTTCAACCTTATGGTGTATTTCTTTGGTACTTTTATATAGTAAAAAAAGACCTCCTATAAATAAAATTAATGCTTGCCCTGTAAAACCTGCTTTAAACCATGATAAATCTATGTGAAAAAATGGGGCATTCATTGCAATTAATAAAGAAATACCAAAAAGTAAGGCAATACGTAAAAACATAGCTAATACTAAACCAATATTAGTGGCTTTTTTTTGTAATTTTTCAGGAAGCTTATTAGCTGCTATAGATATAAATATAATATTATCAATACCTAAAACAATTTCTAAAAATGTTAATGTAACTAAAGCTCCCCAAGTGTCTGCTTGTAAAAAAATTTCCATCATTTTATTTTACTTTATATACGGTTCCATTTTGTTTAAATTTTGAGTATCCAATTCGTGCAGTAAAACTATAAGAACTATCCGTTACTTTAGTAATTTGCACAAATATAGGATCTTTATCTAAATCGGTTTTTGGGTTTTTCATTCGTAATGAATATGCAAAACTGTTTTTCCAAATAATAGAAAGTGTATCAATATGTTCTTCTTCCTTTTCAGTAATTAAACCGTTAGAAGAAACACTTATTTTTTTAGTGTATTTTTCAATTTGTAAACTATCTGTTCTTACAATAGTTGTTTTTCCATAATTATCACTACCAGGTATTTCAAAAGTACCATATTTGAAACGAGTAGGATCTCCTTTTTTTTCAGAGTTACATGATAAAACTAAAAAAACGACTAAAAAAATAAGTGAATATTTCATTAAATTCCTGTATAATTAGCTGGTGTAATTGCCTTTAATTCTTCTTTAATTTCAGATGAAACCTCTAAAGTATCAATGAAATTAGCAATTGATTTTTGATTGATTTTTTCGTTCGTACGTGTCAATCCTTTTAAAGCTTCGTAAGGATTAGGATATGCTTCTCGACGTAATATTGTTTGAATAGCTTCTGCTACAACTGCCCAGTTATTTTCTAAATCTTCGGCAAATTTCGATTCATTTAATAATAACTTGTTCAATCCTTTTAAAGTAGATGAAAAAGCAATTAAAGTATGTCCAAAAGGAACACCTACATTACGTAAAACAGTACTATCTGTTAAATCACGTTGTAATCTTGATATTGGTAATTTAGCTGATAAATGCTCAAAAATAGCGTTTGCTAAACCTAAGTTTCCTTCAGAATTTTCAAAATCGATAGGATTTACCTTATGTGGCATTGCTGATGAGCCAACTTCACCTGCTTTAATTTTTTGTTTGAAATAGTCGTTTGAAACGTAGGTCCAAACATCTCTATCTAAATCAATTAAAATATTATTTACACGTTTTAAACCATCGTATAAAGCAGCCATATGGTCATAATGCTCTATTTGAGTTGTTGGGAAAGAGTGGTGTAAACCTAAAATATCTTCAACAAAATGAGTTCCGAAGTTTTTCCAGTCGATATCTTTATACGCTACTTTATGTGCGTTAAAGTTACCTGTTGCTCCACCAAATTTAGCAGCGTGAGGCGTGTGTTGTATGTGTATTGCTTGATTATTAATACGCTCTACAAAAACAAAAAACTCTTTTCCTAAACGAGTAGGAGAAGCTGGTTGTCCGTGCGTACGTGCTAACATTGGAATATGATCCCATTCTTCAGCTAAATCGGCTAATTTAGAAACTAAACCATCTAAAGCAGGATAATAAACTTCATCCATAGCATCTTTAATAGATAATGGAATTGCAGTATTATTAATGTCTTGAGAAGTTAATCCGAAGTGAATAAATTCTTTATATTTTTGTAATTCTAATTTATCAAATTCTTCTTTGATAAAATATTCAACAGCTTTTACATCATGATTTGTAATTGCTTCAATATCTTTAATTTTCTGAGCATTTTCAGTAGAAAAATCCTCATAAATTTTACGTAAATTAGGATATAATTCTTTGTTGAAATCAGCTAATTGAGGTAAAGGAATTTCACATAAAGCAATAAAATACTCTATTTCAACTTTTACTCTGTATTTAATTAAAGCTTCTTCAGAAAAATAGTTTGCTAAATTGGCTATTTTATTACGGTATCTTCCATCAATAGGAGAGATTGCGTTCAATTGTGTTAAGTTCATCTTTTGTAGTTGTGTTGTACCCCGCAAAAATAGAAAATCCTATTCTTTTATGACTGATTAATACTAGGAAATTTAAAGGAAACCTTTACGTTTTATCAAATTTAACGAATTTAAACATTCCTTTTTTATCAGTATTTGCTGTAATTTATGATTTTAGTCATAATTTACTAACTCATAAAAAGATACTTTTGTATCTTATTAGATAAATAAAATGGATAAGAAAGAAATTGAAAATAGAGAAGATGTTTATTTATTAGTATCAACTTTTTATGATAAAATTAAAGCGGATGATTTTATAGGTCCTATTTTTTTAAAAAGAATTCCTGCGGATACTTGGGAAAGTCACTTGCAAAAATTAACCGATTTTTGGGAATCAAATCTTTTTTTCGTTCGAAAATTTAAAGGAAATCCGATGAAAGTTCATAAAGATGTCGATAAAGATTTTAATCACAGTATTTCTCAAGAACATTTTGGTAGATGGTTGCAATTATGGTTTGAAACTTTGGATGCTAATTTTTATGGAGCCAAAGCTAATGAAGCTAAAGAAAGAGCTAGAAACATAGCTTCTATGCTATTTTTTAAAATGTTTGAAGCAAAACCTAAAAAAAACAACTTATAATTATATACTCTAATCAATTTTTATTGATAGCTTTTTTTATCTTCACAAATTAAAATATTTTTAGTGGAAAAATTAACTATCATATATATTGTTTTAGCTATTTTATTAAGTGCTGCAATCGCTTTTTTTCAATATTTTTATAAAACAAAAAAAAAATCTAGAATAAACAAGCTACTTTTCATTTTAAAAACGTTGAGTTTATTTTTATTGTTGATTTTGTTTGTCAATCCAAAAATAAAAACAATTGAAATAGAAAATATTAAACCTGTTTTAAGTGTTTTGGTAGATAATTCATTATCAATAAAACATTTTAAAGAAGAAGTAAAAGTATTTAATATTATAAAAGAGATAAAGGAATCTAAAAAAATAGCCAACAAGTTTGATGTTGAATTTTTATCTTTTGGAAATACTACCTCTGTTTTAGATAGCTTATTATTTTTAGATACATCAACCAATATTACGCAAGCAATAAACTCAGTAAATGAGTTGCAAAATGAACGTTTAAACGCAACAATTGTAATAACAGATGGAAATCAAACAACAGGAAGTGATTATGAATACTTAACTTCAAAAAATAAAATATTTCCAGTTGTAGTTGGTGATACAACTTTATATAAAGATTTACAGATAACGCAATTAAACGTTAATAAATACAGTTATATTAAAAATAAATTTCCGGTAGAAGCTTTACTTTATTATGAAGGAAAAGAAAAAGTAAGTGCCACTTTTTCTATAACTAATAATAATAAAAAAGTGTTTTCTAAAAAACTAGAATTTTCTCCATTAAAACGAACACAAACTGTAGTAACTAATTTAACTTCGGATAAAAAAGGAGTTCAATATTATAAAACAGCTATTAGTAAAATTAATAACGAAAAAAACACTAAAAATAATTACAAAAATTTTTCAGTTGAAGTTATTGATGAACAAACAAAAGTATTAATACTAAGTGCTGTTTTACATCCTGATTTAGGAGCTATAAAAAAATCTATAGAAAGTAATAAACAACGAAAAGTTGATATTGCATTAATTAATAGTAAAAATATTAATTATAACGATTATCAATTTTTTGTTTTTTATCAACCAAATAATTCTTTTAAAAAAGTTTTTGAAAAAGTAATGTCTAATTACTTAATTGTATCAGGAACTAAAACATCTTGGAGTTTTTTAAATACACAAAATTTAGGTTTTAAAAAACACGTTATAAATCAGTCAGAAGCATATAGTGCTATTTACAATGCTAATTTTTCACCTTTTTTACAACCTAATATTGGCTTTAATAAATTTCCTCCATTGGATGATTTGTTTGGTGATGTAACATTAACAAATAATGCACAAGTGCTATTGTATCAAAAGTATGCAGGTGTTAAAACTACCGAGCCTTTGTTAGCTACCATTGAAAACAATAATAAAAAATATGCTGTTTTATTTGGTGAGGGCATTTGGAAATGGCGATCAGCAAGTTTTTTAAAAGAACAATCATTTGAAACTTTTGATTTATTTTTAGCAAATTTAGTTCAATATTTAGCCTCTAATAAAAAAAGAAAAAGATTAGATGTAAAAAGTGCACGTTTATACCCAGCAAATGATCCTATAAATATATCGGCATTTTATGTAGATAAAAATTATAAGTTTGATGCTAGAGCCTCGTTAGAAATAATGGTAACCAACACTACAACAAAAGTACAAAAAACAATTCCTTTTTCATTAGTCAATAATTCGTATCAAGTAGCTGTAGACGGTCTTTTACCAGGCAATTATTCGTATCAAGTTTCGGTAGTTAATCAAAAAACAAAAAGTTACGGAAAGTTTAAAATAACCGATTATCAAATAGAAGAACAGTTTACAAGTGCCAATTATAAAAAATTAAAAACTTTAGCTTTAAAAACAAAGGGAGCATTAATATATCCTAATAAAATAGAAGAATTATTAACACAATTATCTGAAGATAAATCATATTACACAGTTCAAAAATCTATAAATAAAAATAAAAATTTAATTGATTGGAGATGGATTTTAAGTATTATTATTCTATTATTTTCTATAGAATGGTTTATTAGAAAATACTATGGTAAAATATAATAAGGTGTTATAACAAATGCATTTCCTTGTTTTTAAAACTTATCTTTGAATTGTTTTTTTATTTTATGAAAATTAAGAAAAACAATAATAAATACATTTAAATTGAAAAATGACAGTAAAAAAAACAGTAGAACATAAACATAGTGGAATATTAGGTGAAAAAATAGAATTATATTTTGCTATTTTAAGTGGTACCTTCTTTTTTTTAGGGTTAATTTTAGATAAGCTAACCACCTTACCTAATAATTATGTTTTATTATGTTTTATTATTTCTATTATTTCTGGAGGCTGGTTTACTGTAATTGAAGCTTTTGAAAAAATAAAAAAAGGAGAATTTGAAATAGATTTTTTAATGCTAGCAGCAGCAGCAGGAGCTGCTTGTATAAATAAATGGGGTGAAGGTGCATTACTTTTATTTTTGTTTAGTTTAGGGCATGCTTTAGAACATTTTGCAATGAATAAAGCAAGAAAGTCAATAGAGGCTCTAGGTAAATTATCACCTAAAAAGGCATTAGTAAAACAAAATAATAAGCTTATTGAAGTATCGATTGATGAATTAAAATTAAATGATATAATTGTTATTAAACCAAATACCAAAATTGCAGCAGATGGTATTATTATTAAAGGATGTAGCAGTATTAATCAAGCATCTATAACAGGTGAAAGTATGCCTGTAGATAAAACAGCAATAACTTCTATACAAAATATAAAAAAGTATAAAGAGTTTAACCAAATTCCTATAGAAAATGTAGTATATACAGGAACAATTAATGGCGATAGTGTTTTAGAAGTTCAGGTTTTAAAACTAAGTAAAGATAGTACTATTTCTCGTTTAGTAAAAATGGTTAGTGAAGTTGAAACCAAAAAATCTCCTACACAATTAGTTACTAAAAAATTTGAAAAATGGTTTGTACCAATAGTAATTGTTTTAGTAATAACTTTATGTTTTGCTTATTTGGTTATTAATGAAACTTTTGAGCAGAGTTTTTATAGAGCAATTACTGTATTAATAGCAGCTAGTCCTTGTGCATTAGCAATTTCAACACCAAGCGCTGTACTAAGTGGTGTTGCTCGTGCTGCAAAAAGTGGTGTGTTGATAAAAGGAGGAAGAGCTTTAGAAGATTTAGGAAGTTTAACTACTATTGCTTTTGATAAAACAGGTACTTTAACAGAAGGAAAACCTAAACTTACTAATGCAATAGCATTTAATAATTTTGACAAAACCAAGTTTTTAGAATTAACATTAGAGGTTGAAGGATTAAGTAATCATCCATTAGCAAAAGCAATAGCTAAAGATATTGGAACACAATATGGGGTTGTAAGTAAAAATTATGCTTCAAATATTAAAGCTATCCAAGGAAAAGGGATTAGTGCAACTTATAAAAACGATACTGTTTTTATTGGAAATTCTAAACTAATGATTGATCAAAGTATTATTATTTCTGATAATATAGATTTGGTAATGAATAATTTATTATTAAATGGACATACAGCTATGTTAGTAGCTTATAAGCAACAAGTAATAGGATTGTTAAGTGTAATGGATCTACCTAGAGTAAATGCTAAAGAAACTTTAACACGTTTAAAAAAATTAGGGATAAAGAAAATGATAATGCTTACTGGAGATCATCAAAATGTAGCCAATTCTATAGCTTTACAAATAGGTTTAACAGGGGCTAAAGGTAATCTACTTCCTGAAGATAAAGTTATTGAAATTCAAAAATTAAAAACTCAAAATAATAAGGTGGCCATGGTTGGTGATGGTGTTAATGATGCTCCAGCAATGGCTAGCAGTACTGTTGGTATTGCTATGGCAGCGGCGGGTAGTGATGTTGCTTTAGAAACTGCTGATGTAGCATTAATGTCAGATCGAATAGATAAGTTACCATTTGTAATAGCTTTAAGTAGAAAATCAAAAATTATTATTAAGCAAAATATATGGATTAGTTTAGGGGTTGTAGCATTATTAATTCCAATAACATTATTTGGTTTAACATCAATAGGATATGCAGTATTAATTCATGAAGGGTCGACTTTAGTAGTTGTTTTAAACGCCTTACGTTTATTACAATTTAAGGAAGATTAATTGTACATTTGATACATTATAAATTTAAAGTTATAAAAATGAATAACAATAGTAGACAATTAGATTTTCAATTGCCAAAAGGTGGATTTCTTATAGGTATAGTGGCAGTAATTATAATTATAGTTTTTGTAAAATCAACAGTAACCATAAAATCTGGTCAAGCAGGTGTTTTATATAGAACGTTTGGAGGTGGTGTGGTAACAGATGAGCCACCAATGGGTGAAGGATTTCAAATAGTTGCTCCTTGGAATAAAGTTTTTATTTATGAAGTACGTCAGCAAGAAATATATGAAAAAATGCAAGTTCTATCATCAAATGGGTTAGAAATTCAATTAGAAGCTTCTGTTTGGTTTCAACCACAAGCTGAAAAAATAGGATCTTTACACAAAGAAAAAGGAGAAAACTATATTTCCAGAGTTATTCAGCCAGTAATTCGTTCAGCAGCTCGTAGTGTAGTAGGGCGTTATACACCTGAACAATTATACTCAAGTAAAAGAGATGTAATACAAGTTGAAATTTTTTCAGAAACTAAAAAAATTTTAGATCAACAATATATTCAATTAAATGAAGTATTGGTTAGAGATGTTACTTTACCATCAACAATTAAAATGGCAATTGAGCGTAAATTAAAACAAGAGCAAGAATCTTTGGAATATGAATTTAGATTAGTTACTGCTCAAAAAGAAGCTGAAAAGCAAATTATAGAAGCAAAAGGTAAAGCTGATGCTAATAAAATTTTAAGTGCTTCTTTAACTGACAAAATTTTACAAGATAAAGGTATTGAGGCTACTTTAAAGTTATCGCAATCACAAAATAGTAAGGTTGTATTAATTGGAGCAGGCAAAAGTGGCATGCCAATTATTTTAGGTAATCAATAAAAAAATAATAGTAAATTATTTAAAATAGCTTATTTTGAAGCTGTTTTTTATGATAAAAAAGCAAATTTTGTATAAAAAAAGCCTAAACAATATGTTGTTTAGGCTTTTTTTATACAAAATTTTAATAATTAATCTTTTCTACGTCTTCTACCAAACCCGGCAGAAGCATTTCCATCTCCACTATTTCTTCTTGGTGAACTACTACGTCTTCTAGAATCACTTCTACTAGAATCCCTAGGTCCTCTATCATTTCCTCCGCTTCTTCGTTTTGCTCCGAATCCACTACCACT
The DNA here is from genome assembly GCF_964507685.1 of Tenacibaculum aestuariivivum. Lineage (GTDB taxonomy): Bacteria > Bacteroidota > Bacteroidia > Flavobacteriales > Flavobacteriaceae > Polaribacter > Polaribacter aestuariivivum. The sequence goes on along the minus strand of NZ_OZ208414.1, from coordinate 304,304 downwards.
ACGAGGCTTTCTTCCGCCACCGCCACCGCGATTAGATTTAGTTATTTCAATATTTACAGACCTTCCATTAAAATCAGGATCATTTGCACTAAAAGCATCTAATGTTTCTTTTTCATAGTTTTTATCTATTTCAAAGAAAGAAAAAGTATCTAAAATATCAATTGCTCCAATTTCAATTTTATCAGCAATTTTTTGATCATTAATTAACCCTATTAATGTAGCTGGATTTAATTTATCTTTTCTACCTAAGTTAATAAAGAAACGTGTCATGTTTTCATCAGTAGATCTAGCTCTAGAGTTATCTTTAGAAGATAAATCATTTAAATCTGCTGATTTATTATAATATGTTAAGAAAGTGTTGAATTCTAAAGAAACGAATTTTTGTATTAATTCTTCTCTTGTTAAGCCTTCTAATTTTTCATAGATACTAGGTAAAAATTCTTCAATTTGTTCATTATTAACCTCAATGTTTTGCACTTTTTCAATTAAATGCATTAATTGATTTTGACATATTTCTTTACCAGTAGGTACTTTTTTTACCTCAAATTTCTTTTTGATAATACGCTCTATAGAACGTAATCTACCTTTTTCTTTGTTGTTTACTAATACAACAGAAATTCCTTTATTACCGGCTCTACCAGTTCTACCACTACGGTGATTGTAGTTTTCAATTTGGTCTGGTAATTTATGATTAATAACATGTGTTAATTCCGTAACATCTAAACCACGAGCAGCAACATCAGTAGCAACTAAAATTTGGATTGTTTTTTTACGAAATTTACCCATAACACTATCTCTTTGTTGCTGAGATAAGTCACCGTGTAAAGCATCAGCACTATAACCGTCTTTTATTAGGTTATTGGCAACTTCTTGCGTTTCACGTCTTGTTCTACAAAAAATAATTGCATAAATATCAGTATTAACATCTGCAATTCTTTTTAAAGCTTGATAACGTGTTCTTTCTGTTACTAAATAGTATTCATGAGTTACATTATCAGAACCTTGATTTTTTTCTCCTGATGTTATTTCAACAGGATTTGTCATATAGTTTCTAGCAATAGCCTCAACCTCTCTAGGAAAGGTTGCTGAAAACAATAAAGTTTGTTTAGTTTCAGGAGTCGCATCTAATACTTTATCAAGTTCGTCTTTGAACCCCATATTAAGCATTTCATCAGCTTCATCTAATACCAACCATTGTACGTTTCCTAATTTTAAAGCTCTACGGTTTATTAAATCGACAGTTCTTCCTGGAGTACCTACAACAATTTGAGCACCTCTTTTTAAACCTCTAATTTGTTCTTCAATGTTAGAACCTCCATATACCGTAACAACTTTTAAATCTGGTATATATTTAGCAAAATCTTTAATATTATTACCTATTTGAACAGCAAGTTCACGAGTAGGAGATAAAATAATTGCTTGTGTGTTTTTATCTGCTGAATTAATTTGCTCTATAATAGGCAAACTAAATGCAGCTGTTTTACCGGTACCTGTTTGTGCAAATGCTTTTAAATCGGCAGTAGATGAAATAATTTGTGGAATAGCTTTTTCTTGAATTACAGTTGGTTTTTCATAACCTAAATCTGTTAAAGCTTTGTTTATAGGCTCTTTTAAGCCTAAATCTAAAAATGTTGACATATATACGTCTGTGTTCTTTTAGATTCACAGACGCCAGTATCTGTAAATCTGATTTTTAATTAAGGACAATAGATTATATGGCTAATAATCTGGTAGTTAATAATCTAAACTTTATTTTAATTCAAAAATAAAATCGAGCAAAGGTATGCTAAATTAAGCACATTAAAAAATGTTATTGGTTTTTTAGTTATTATTTTAAATTAAAGTTATTATTTTTAGATGATAAACTAAGGTAACTATTTTTTATAACTCCCTTCTTATCAATTAATATCATACGAGGAAACTTACTTGATGAGTATTTATAAATAGTACTATTTTTAGGGGCGGTATATTGGTATTTAATGGCGATACCTTTTGTATATTTTTTAGAGGTTGTACCTAGGTTTACAACAATAAATTTAATATTAGGATTATTTTTTATAAGATGATTTATACGAGAAGCAATCCATTCATCAGAAGCATATTGATAATCTTTAAATAAAATAATAGTGTTTTTACCTTTTATTATTTTTAAAATATTTTTGCTTTCACCTGTAGCATCAACTAAATCAAAGGAAGGAAGTTTTTGTCCTTCTTTTAATAATTTAAGATCATTAATTAAACGTTGAATATTTTTTTTATGTTCTATATTAGTGTTTAATTTAAAGAAAGTAAAAAAAGATTCTTTTTTGTTTTTTTGATTTGGTTCTTTAAAAAAATGACGTACAACACTATTGTATAATAGTTTGTTTTTTATTTCTTCTGATGTTATGGAAGTATTAATATTATTTAATAAATCAACTGTAAAGTTATCTGTTCTATTTTTATTTAAATACACATCATTATATAATTTATCAATAATGAAACTATAATAAGGGCTAAAGAAAATTAAAGAGTCTTTTCTAGTATTAATTGAATTACGATAGTTAAAATAAGAATGAACTAATTTTTCAGGTTTTTCTTTTCTAAAGTTACAAATAGCATACTCTTCTAAATTAGTGTAAACAGGATATAATAATGCAATATTTAGTATTTCAATAAATTCATTAGAAATATTAATTGTATTGTTTTTATAGTTATTTATAAGTTGTTTTTTGACTTGTTTTATGGAGTCTATTTTTTTTAAAAATTCTTGTTGATTAAGTTTATAAAATTTTGAAAAATCATTTTCATCTTGTTCTGTTTGTAAAAATGCTTCAATTAATAAATTATTTCGTTCAGCATCTTTACCACTAAAAACTAATGATTCATCAAAAGCCCATGTGTTTAATCTTAATAATAGACTATCATTAGGTTCTAAATATACATACTGATGCTCTGGTCCATGTTGAAACTTATATAAACCTTTTTTAACATTTTTTAAAGAAGTAAAAAAACTATTATCTTTTTTTAAATAAATAGTGTCATTAAAACTGTAATTATCTGATAATGTAATATAGTTCGTTTTTGGATTTATAATTTTACCACCAAAATAAGTTGTTTTAGGAGTCTTTGATTCTTTACAGCTAATAAGTAAAATTAATATAAAGGGCGCTAAGTATTTAGTCATGTTTTGCTATTGCTGTTAGGTAAAATATAATATTCAAAAATAAACATCTCTTTACTACATCGTTGTTAATTCGTTGTTAAAAGAATTTTAGGTATACAAATGTAAAGCTTAGAAATAGTTGTATACAAATTCTTTTAAAGCAAGTATATTTTATACTTTTGTAGCCGAATTTAAAAAACTATAAATGTTATCAGTTTCTAATTTATCAGTTCAGTTTGGTAAGCGTATTTTGTTTGATGAAGTAAATACTAAGTTTACTCAAGGAAATTGCTACGGTATTATCGGAGCAAACGGAGCAGGGAAATCTACTTTTTTAAAGATTATATCAGGGGTACAAGAACCTACATCTGGTCATGTTCATTTAGAGCCAGGAAAAAGAATGTCGGTTTTAACGCAGGATCATTATGCTTTTGATAAGTACACTACTTTAGAAGCTGTTTTAATGGGTAATAAAGAATTACATAAAATTAAAACAGAAATTGATGCTTTATATGCGGATTATACAGATGCAAATGCTGAGAAAATAGGGGAACTTCAAGTTCGTTTTGAAGAAATGGATGGGTGGAATGCAGATGCTGCCGCTGCAACTTTACTATCTAACTTAGGTATAAAAGAAGAAGATCACTACACTTTATTAGCAGATTTAGATTCTAAGAAAAAGGTACGTATATTATTAGCACAAGCCTTATTTGGTAATCCTGATGTGTTAATTATGGATGAGCCTACTAATGATTTAGATTTTGAAACCATTGCTTGGTTAGAGAATTTCTTGGCTAATTTTGATAATACTGTAATTGTTGTATCACATGACCGTCATTTTTTAGATGCTGTTTGTACACATATTTCAGATATTGATTTTACTAAAATTAATCATTTTTCTGGTAATTATACCTTTTGGTATGAATCTAGTCAATTAGCAGCAAAACAAAGAGCACAACAAAATAAAAAGGCAGAAGATAAAAAGAAAGAATTAGAAGAGTTTATTCGCCGTTTTTCTGCAAACATGGCAAAGTCTAAACAAGCTACTTCACGTAAAAAGATGATAGATAAGTTAAATGTTGATGAAATTAAACCATCAAGTCGTCGTTATCCTGCTATAATTTTTGATAGAGATAGAGAGGCTGGAGATCAAATTTTAAATATTGAAGGCTTATCTAAAAATTTTGAAGGAAAACCATTATTTGCTAATGTTGACATTAATTTAAATAAAGGAGACAAAGTAGCTATTATTTCAAAAAGTTCAAAAGCAGTATCTACTTTTTATCAAATTATTTCAGGAAATGAAAAAGCTGATTCGGGTACTTATAATTGGGGAGTAACTACTACACAATCATATTTACCATCAGATAATTCATCATTTTTTCAAAATGGAGAATTAGATTTAGTAGACTGGTTGCGCCAATATGCACAAACTGAAGAAGAAAGAGAGGAAGTTTTTTTAAGAGGCTTTCTAGGAAAAATGATTTTTTCTGGAGAAGAAGCATTGAAGAAAAGTAATGTACTGTCAGGAGGAGAAAAAGTGCGTTGTATGCTTTCTAGAATGATGATGACTAGAGCTAATATTTTAATGTTAGATGAGCCTACCAATCACTTAGATTTAGAATCTATTCAAGCATTAAATAATTCTTTAATTAATTTTAAAGGAACAGTATTGTTTTCAACTCATGATCATGAGTTTGCACAAACAGTTGCCAATAGAGTTATTGAAATAACGCCAAATGGTGTAATTGATAAATACTCTACATTTGATGATTATTTATCTGATCCAAAAATTAAAGAATTAAGAGAAAAAATGTATTCATAATATTTTTTAATTATACACATAAAAAAGGAAGCGATATAGCTTCCTTTTTTATGTGTATTTTTTTAAATTAAATAGTTTCATTTTTTATTTCAAAGAAACTAAAAACATTTCCTCCATAGCGTTTATCATAAATATGATTTGGGTGTTTTGTTAAATCAGTATGCTTATCATGTTCTATAATTAAAATACCATCTTCATTTAAAAGTTGACGTTCAAAAACTAAGTCGGCTATTTTTAAAAACTGAGAATCTTCAAAATCATAAGGAGGATCAGCAAAAATAACATCTGATTTTAATGATGTTTTTTCTAAAAACTTATACACGTCACTTTTATAAGTGTTAATATCAAATTCTAGCTCTTTAGCCGTTTCATTAATATATTTAATACATCCAAAATGAGCATCAACCGAATGTATAACCTCTGTACCACGTGATGCAAATTCATAACTAATGTTTCCTGTACCTGCAAATAAGTCTAATACAGCAATATTATTAAAATAATAATCATTATTTAAAATATTAAATAATGATTCTTTCGCCATATCAGTTGTTGGTCTTACTGGTAATTTTTTAGGAGCAGAAAGTCGTCTGCTTTTATATTTTCCTGATATAATTCTCATTAGGGTACTAAGATAAAATTAGAATGATTTAAAAACTCTTCACCATTTGTAAAGAAATTAGAAATAGGTTTTAAAAACTCAATATTACGTATATAACTGTAAGCTATTTTATAAAGATCTGAGTCTTTATTAATTTCACCAATAAGAGTTAATTTAAATTCATTTGGGTCCATTTTTAATTGTTCTGCTATAAATAATATATAGTAAATAAAATCTTCTTTTGTTAAAAAAGAAAAAGAATTATATAAAAGTAAGCTATTTTCTTGACAAACAACAATATCTAATTGATTGGTTGATACATGAACAAAAAAATGTTTGTTGCTATTATTTTTAGATAATTTTAAAAGTTTATCAACTAAAATAGTTGATATGTGTTTATATTCAAACTCTCCAAAATTTTGAAATAAATAATTATTTATATTTACATAAGGAATATATACAGTATGAGCTTTTATGGATTTTAAAGAATCATACGTTATAAAATCTGTAGATAAGGTTTTAACACTATACTTTAAATAAGGTGCTAAATTATTTCTATCAAAATATTCGTTAGGAACTAGCGTTGCTAAATTATTTTGGTGGATAGCAAAAATAGCTTTAAAGTCTTGCTGTAAATCTTCATCAGAAGCAAAAATAGCGATAATTTTTTCTAATAAAAATTCAGGAGATTTTACTGATTTTTCAAAAATATATTGCGTAACTATAATAGCTTGATTAGTATCAGAATTTGAGATACAAAAACAAAATCCATCCAAACTAAATTGGATGGATAGATTTTTATTTTGTGCAATAATGCTATTTTTTTTACTTTTTTTGATCAAGAGCTTCAGCTTTATCATAAGAAGGAGGCCAGTTACCACCAGTAGTAACATCATCTAAAGAACCTACAGAAACATAAGCTCCTTTAATTTGATCTGTTTCTACAGCTTCTAATTCTTGTTTTACTAAAGAATTACTCATTCCTTTTAAAATAGAAGATTTATCAGCTTTAACCTCAAAAACAGGAACTAATAAACCAGCAACTTTTTCAACTTTTCCTGTAGCTATTTCAAACTGCTTGTTAGTACCAGGAACATCAAACATACTTTTATAATTTTTACCTTTAAAGTATTTTGAAACAGGTTCGTAGCCTATAGTATCAATTTGTTTTTTTGATACAGTTATAAATATTCCACCACCTTTATTAACTTTTTCTTCAACATTTTTAGTTTCAATTAAGGCTAACTGCCCTTTTTCAATAAAACTTATTAAAGAGTCTTTATTATCAGTATACGTTCTGTAAACTTCTTTATACTTTACTTCAGCATCACGAATTAATTTTAAATTCTCAATAACCTTAGCATATCGTACTTCTTTTTCTTTAGCAAAATGAATAGGTTCCATTATACCGTTATAAATTTTATACGTTAAAAAAGCAGTAGCTGCTAGTAATAGTATAGATATTAACCATCTCATTTTCAATGGTACATACTTAACGATAAGCAAAGCTAAAAGAATTGCAACTACGGTAGCTGCTAAAATCATTAATAATAAATTCATTTTTTTTGTGTTTAATATATGATATACGCAAATCTACAATTTTTTTTCATTCATGAAAATTTTTATCTATTAAATAGATTTATCTTTGTTATATTTAAAAATATGATAGAATCTCCAGTTAAATTTTACAAAGAAATCCTTTTAGGATTTCCATATCAACCTACTTTAAAACAAGATTTATTATTAGATAAGTTGTCAAATTTTATATTTAACAATAATAAAGACGCCTTATTTTTATTAAAAGGATATGCAGGTACTGGTAAAACAACTATAATTAGTACTGTTGTTAATAATTTATGGAAAGCTGGTAAAAAAGCTATTTTACTAGCTCCTACAGGACGTGCTGCTAAAGTTATTTCAGGTTACTCAAAAAAGCAAGCATTTACAATACATAAAAAAATATATTTTCCCAAAAAGCAAGGAAATGGAGGTGTAAGCTTTGTTATGCAGCCTAATAAACATATAAATACTATATTTATTGTTGATGAGGCGTCTATGATATCAGATGCGCAACAAAACTCTAAACTATTTGAAAATGGGTCTTTATTAGATGACTTAATATCATATGTTTATGCTGGTAAAAACTGTAAAATTGTTTTTATTGGTGATACTGCTCAGTTACCTCCTGTTAAATTAAGTATTAGCCCTGCTTTAGAAGCAGATAAACTTTCTTTTGATTTTGATAAAGACGTTACCGAAATAGAATTGGATGAAGTTGTACGACAACAACAAAACTCAGGTATTTTAGTTAATGCAACAGAATTGAGATTATTAATACAAAATAATGCTACTGATTTTCAGTTTGATATAAGTTTTCCTGATATTGTTAGACTAGAAGATAGTTATGATATTCAAGACGCTATAACAACAGCTTATGATGGTGATATTGGTGTTGAGGATACTGCTTTTATAGTACGTTCTAATAAAAGAGCTAATCAATATAACGATCAAATTAGAACAAAAATTCGTGGGCAAGAAAATGAAATTTCTACGGGTGATTACGTGATGGTTGTTAAAAATAATTATTTTTGGTTAAAAGACTCTACATCAGCAGGTTTTATAGCTAATGGAGATATTTGTGAGGTAATGCGAATTAATTCAATAAAAGAATTGTACGGATTTAAATTTGCAGAAGTAGAGGTACGTATGATTGATTACCCTGATATGCATCCTTTTGAAACCGTATTATTATTAGATACTCTTTCAAGTGAAAGTGCTTCCTTAACTTATGAAGAGTCAAATAAATTATATGAAGCTGTAAAGGAAGATTTTGCAGATGAAAAATCTAAATACAAGCAGTTTATGGGAGTTAAAAAAAATAAATATTTCAATGCGCTTCAAGTAAAATTTTCTTATGCAATGACCTGTCATAAATCTCAAGGTGGACAATGGAATACCGTTTTTATAGAACAACCATATTTGCCAGATGGAATGAGTGTAGAGTATTTACGTTGGCTATATACTGCTATAACTAGAGCTCAAAAAAAATTGTTTTTAATAGGTTTCAAAGATGAATGTTTTTTAAATTAATAATATATTGATGATTTAGTAACATGTAATGTGACTTATTGTAAAAATATGTGTCCTAATAGTAGGAAGTCTTATTAAAAAGTCTTACTAAATTATTATGAAAAATTTAACATTACTTACATTATTTATCGCATTTCAAACAAGTTTTTCTCAAAACGTTTGTATAACTGATCAAGAATCTAGCTATGAGGATATTAATCAGATATCTATGAAGAAATGTGTTGTTAGCGATTTAAGTACAAGTACTAAAATTACTAATATAACAAAGGAAATTTCTGTTGTAAAAAAAATTAGCAATAAAAAAAATAGTACTAAAAAAGTAATAAGAGTTGTAAAAAGTAAGAACAACAAAATAAAAAATTCTTCTAATACTATAATTTCAAATAAAAGTTTAGAACTGAAAGAAATTAAAAATAATATAGCAAATATAGCTTCATTAATTATTGAGAATAAAAAAATAATATCTTTTATAGAGGTAGCACAAATACCTTTTTTTATTTCAACAAAAAAGGTGAAACATTCCTTCAATGAGGAGATGATTACTCATATTAAAAATAATTTAAATTACCCGAAAGAAGCTGTTATGAGAAAGGTTGAAGGTAGTGTGTTAGTTGATTTTGTTATAGACACAGATGGAAAAATAAGAACAATTAAAGCTTCTTCTGATATTATTAATAGTGATGTTTTAAAAAAAGAAGCTATTCGAATTATATCATTACTACCTAAATTTACACCAGGTAAGCATAAAGGTAAAAAAGTAAATGTGTCATATAGTTTCTATATGGATTTTTCCTTAAGTTAAAAATATTATTGTAATTAACAAAACATTAACTTAGTTAGTGTTTTGTTAATTAACTAAAACACCTTATTAAAAAAGTATATTTGTTTATAATTAATTTTATCACTTAGAAAAAAGTATGCAGTTTATAGCATAGGTTTATTTCTACTTGATACTTTATTTTAAAACAAATGAAAAAAATACTATTAATAGGTTCTTTTTTATTGGTATCCGTATCAATTTTTGCTCAAAAACCAATTAAATTGAATTCAAATCAAATTTATGAGCAACTTCAAAAGTTAAATTTTTTAGGGTCAGTATTATATATTGCTGCTCATCCTGATGATGAAAATACTCGTTTAATAGCATACTTAGCAAACCATGAAAAAGCAAGAACAGGTTATTTGTCCTTAACTCGTGGTGATGGAGGGCAAAATTTAATAGGTTCAGAAATGAGGGAGTTATTAGGGGTAATTCGTACTCAAGAATTATTAGCAGCCAGAAGGGTAGATGGTGGTGAACAACTTTTTTCAAGAGCTAATGATTTTGGATATTCAAAACATCCAAATGAAACTTTAAAAACTTGGAATAAAGAAAAGGTTTTGGCAGATGTAGTTTGGGCTATTCGTAGATTTAAACCTGATATAATTATTAATCGTTTTGATCATAGAACACCAGGTACTACGCATGGACACCATACAGCATCAGCAATGTTAAGTGTGGAAGCTTTTGATTTAGCAAATGACATAAATAAATATTCTTCTCAACTAAAAAACACTACTATATGGCAACCACAACGTTTATTTTTTAATACTTCTTGGTGGTTTTATGGTAGTAAAGAAAAATTTGATAAAGTTAATAAAAGTAATATGTTGTACTTTGATGTAGGAACTTATTATCCTTTAAAAGGTTTGTCTAACAATGAAGTTGCTGCAATAGCGAGTAGTCAGCATTTATGTCAGGGTTTTGGAAGATTAACTAATCGAGGTAGTCAATTTGAATACATTGAACTTTTAAAAGGAAATTTACCTAATGAAAAAAAAGCTATTTTTTCAGGAATTAATACCAAATGGAATAGAGTCGAAGGTGGTAAAGAAATTGGAGCTATTTTATATGATATTGAAAAGAATTTCGATTTTACAAATCCATCTAAACATCTTAATAGCTTAATGAAAGCGTATAAGTTAGTTCAAAACCTAAAAGATACCCATTGGAGAAATTTAAAAACAAAAGAACTTAAACAGGTGATAAAATCATGTGCAGGTTTATATATAGAAGCATCAGCAAATACATCAAGCACAACACCTAATAGTACTTTTAATGTAAAGTTTGAGGTATTGAATAGAAGTAACCAATTAATAGAGTTATCTTGTATTGAAATTTTTCCAACAAAAACAACGATTTCAAAAAAAATAGACTTACTTCCCAATATAAAACATAATTTCAAAAAAAATATTGATATTAAAAATATTGATTATTCGTCTGCGTATTGGTTAAATAAACCTTGGAGTTTAGGAATGTATACTGTTGATAAACAATTGCTAATTGGTACTCCGGAAAGTGAGAGACCTATTTATATTACCTATAACTTAAAAATAAATAATACACCCATTGCATTTAAAATACCTGTTATTTACAGATATTCAAAAAGAGATAAAGGTGAAATATACGAGTCTTTTGAAATATTACCTATTGTTACCACAAAATTAAAAAGTAAAGTTATTCTTTTCTCTGATAATATTTCTAAAAAAGTTTATTTAGAAGTTCGTTCAGGTAATAAAAATGTAAAAGGAAAAGTTTCTTTACAGGTTTCTAATGGTTGGAGTGTTTCACCTAAAAATGCTGATTTTAATATTGAGCAAAAAGGAGGAAAACAACTTGTAGGCTTTAAAATAACACCTCCTAAAAATCAATCACAAGGTGTTTTAAAACCAATAGCTACTATTAATGGTAAAGAATATAATAAAGAATTAGTAGAGATTAATTACAATCATATTCCTAAGCAATCAATTTTATTACCATCAGAAGCAAAAATAGTTCATTTAAATATTAAAAAAAGAGGTGAAAAAATAGCTTATATTCAAGGGTCAGGAGATGCCGTTCCGGAAAGTTTACGACAAATAGGTTATACCGTGACAGAAATAAAACCAAAGGATATAAATAAAAATACTTTACAAAATTTTGATGCTGTTGTTATAGGTATTCGTGCTTACAATACTTTACCAGAATTAGAATTTAAGCAAAAATATTTGTTAGAATATGTAAAGAATGGAGGAAATATGATTGTACAGTATAACACTAATAGAAAGGTTGATATAAAAGCACCGTTCAAATTAAAATTATCGAAAGATAGGGTAACAGATGAAAATGCTAAGGTTACTTTATTAGCTAAAAACCACTCAATTTTAAATTATCCTAATAAAGTTACTGAAACTGACTTTAGTGGTTGGGTTCAAGAACGCGGATTATATTTTCCTAACAAATGGAGTAAAGAGTATACGCCAATTTTATCTATAAATGATAAAGGGGAGTCTGCTAAAAAAGGTAGTTTATTAATAGCTAAATACGGAAAAGGAAATTACATATATACAGGTTTAAGTTTTTTTAGAGAATTACCTGTAGGTGTTCCAGGAGCATATAAATTATTTGCAAATATGTTATCCGTAGGAAAATAAAATAGATTATTTATAACTATTTAAAAGCCAATATTTACATAGTCTATATTTTTCGGTTATTAATAGATTAAAAAAAATCTCCAAGAACAATTGTTCTTGGAGATAAAATATAACTTATATTTTTTTAGTTATTAAAATCCGTCACCTGGTATTGTAGGGTTTGGATCAAATCCTGTACCTGGATCTTCAGGAGCACTTTGTGCTTGTGCCTTTTGAGGATTTAAAATCATATAAGTACCAATTGCTGTTAAGGCTGTGTACTTACCGTATTTACCTATTTTTTTCAAGGCATCTTTACGGCTAATATTTGTACCCTTAGGAATATTTTGTTTTTCCATTTTATTTTTCTTAATTATTTAAGATAATTTTTTTGTTTACTTTTTTAGCTCCACTTGTTACATTAACAATATAAACACCTGAAGATACTTTAGGTAAGTTTATAACTGTATTTCCGTTAGCATTAAAAGTTTTAGCCATTACTTGCTTACCTATAGCAGAGTACATAACTATTGAATTGTTATCAGCTTGTAAACCTGTAACGGTTAACTGGTTTTTAGCAGATTGGTATACAGATACAGTATTTAAAACATCAGCATCACCGTTAACTCTATTAGAAGTTGTATGAATAAAGAACTGATCTTCACTATTTGCATTTTTACTTAAAACTACAGTATAGTTTTCTTTAGATAAGTTAACAAACTCACCGTTTTCAGTATCTTCAATATAAACTTGTACATTATTTGGTAAGTTAAAAGATTCAGTAGAAAAAACAACAGTTTCTCCAGCATTAGCTTTTACCCCAACAGGTACTATAGTAGTTTCTAAATCTTTAATAGGTAAAGACTGTACGGCATAATCAGTATTATTTTCTTTATTAACTAATTTAGTAAATACACTAAAGTTATTTTTAGCCCCTTTAAAAACACTACCATCATAACCGTTATCAAAACCAGTTGTAACACCACTTAAATAGTATAACTTAGTTGTTTTAGCATTTCCATTGTTAGCAGTAACAGTTAAGTTTACGCTAGTTTTAGTATCTGCTTCTTTTTGAAATGTACCAGCAGTATGTGATTGATTATTTTTATCAAAAGTTACATTAGTATTTGCAGCAGCACTTATAAAGAAAGCTTGACCTGGAGCAATTTGAAAAGAATCATCAATATTAGCTAATTTTAACTCATAACTACCAGTTGCTTGATTCCATAACCATACTGTAGCTTCAGACACTACATTGTTCAAAGGGTTAGCGTTAAAAAACTGACCTAAGTTAATGTAAGAAGTATAAGGATTTCCTACTAAGTTATAGTTATTAACATCAATTGTAATAGGAAGAGTAATAGTTTCTGAATTTACAGTACCAGTAAATATAATATCAGAAGCAGTATTTAATTTTGCAGAGTAACCTTTACCTGAAGTAATATTTCCTGAATCGGTAGAGGTTTGATAATTCCAAGCCGTTCCATCATTTTTATATGGAGCTAAACCAATATTACTAGCAGTACCTGAAGCAAAAATATTATTGCTTATCATATTTGCAAGTGTTTCATTATTTAACGGAGAACTTATTAAATACCAGTTACTAGTAGCTAAGTTTCTTTTATAAGTAACAGTAGCTGTTAATGGATTATTGGCTATTAAAGTAGCACCAGATTCTATAACAACTGAATTTACTGTAGAAGCAACAGTTATTGTTGGATATTGATTTAAATTACTAGGTATAACAACATTTGTGTTATTTGTAGGCACTGTGTTGTTATCCCAATTTGCTGGGTTATTCCAATCAGTGTCATTAGCACCTGTCCAGGTAGTTGTTACTTTAGAAATTATTGCTCCATAATCAATAGTATTACCACTATCATATCCACCACAAGCTGTGTCTCCATCATTATTTTGAACATAATGTCCTATAATTCTAATAGCAACTTTTTTTCCGGCGGCGGCATTGAAAGGCACTGTAATGTTTTCAGTAAATTCATATTCACCTCCCGCATTATAATCAGTAGAAATAACTTCTCTTGATATTAATAATTCATCAACTGAAAATTGACTATCAAAATTCCAGTCAGCCCAAACTCTTACTCTATTCACATCAGCATTTCCACCATTCCCTTTTTCTGTTTTTATAGTCATAGGGTATGTTTGTCCTGCTATTAAATCTGTATTAACATTATCATAAAAGCTAAAGGATTGACTAAGGTATGGTTCATGGTCAATAGTATTTAAAGTTACTTTATTTACGTTAAAATAACCGCCATAAGATGGGGCACTTTCACAATAAGAAAGATTTGAAGAAATATATTGAGTTTTTGTTAATGTTTTTACAATTCCATTAGCTGTTGTAACCTCAATGGTAACGTCAAAATTTCCTGCTTCAGGAAATATTATACCTTTAGGGTTTCTATTGGTAGATGTACTAGGAACTCCTCCTTCAAATGTCCATTTCCAAGCTGTAATTGAATCACCATTATCAGCTATTGATACATCAGAAAAATTTACTTCATCAGAAAAATTAACATCTGTAGCGTCACCAAAAAAATCAACAATAAACGGAGTGTTTTCTTCTAATATAGAAATACCATAATCTTCAGACTCACCACTATCTATATAAGAACAAGCGGTATCACCATCAGTACCTTGTACATAATGTGCTAAAACTCTAAAAGCAATATCACCTATTTCGGTGGTAAGCGGAATTGTAATATTAGTAGTAAAAGTATAATTACCTTCAGCATCAACTTGTGAATTATTATAAGAATCTGTTGTTACTAATTCGCTAGAGTCATAAATAAAATCTTTATTCCAATCAAACCAAACTTGTATTCTAGAATTATCTGCAATACCACCAGCTCCTTTGTTAGTAGTTATACTTAAAGGATATGTTTGTCCTTTTTTTGTTTTGAAATTTACAGTTGATATGTAATTAGCAATTCCATCATACCCACTTTCATTTGTAGTTCCATTAAAATCTACTTTAGTAATATGAGTATAAGTTTTGTAACCAATACTTATATTACAAAATTCGGTATATGTATCTTTAAAATTAACATTAAAAATTAAATTATTATTATATAAAGTTGAAACACCACCATTAACCATAGGGTTTAAAAAGGTAATTACTAAATCAGAAACCGAATTTATAGCTTCATTATCAGTAGCTGTACCTTCTAAATACAGAACTGCTTTAGTATTACTTTCTAAAGTAATTTTAGAGGTTAATCCTGTTGGTAGATTAGAAATAGTATAATCTGTACCAAGAATTAAGTTACCTGAGGCGTTTGTAAAAGTACAATCAATACAATCTAAATTTACAGTTTGTTCAATTATACCATCATTTAAATAACGTTCTTCTAATAAATTAGATGATGCTGTAATTCTAGCTCCTAAATCGTTAGCTAGACCAGTTGCTATTAAATTAGCCTGAGTCCATAAAGTATTTCTAGATGCCGAGTTATCTAAAGCATTTGTCATTCTAGCAACCTGCCCTTGTGTAAACATTTTATAGCAATCAGTATAATCCATAAAGTTTTCACTATTAATCTCTTGATTTAAACAATTTTGCAATACAGTACAGCCAGTTCCTGATGAACTATTGGCTAGTGAAGGTGTATCTGCAACACCATCTCCATCATTAGGATCATTATTACATATTCCTTTATCAAAGGTATGTGCTAAATCTAAATAATGTCCAAATTCATGCGTTAAAACAGAACGAAAATTTTCTCCTGTATTAGTACCTAAATAGCTACCATTATATACAACCCTAGCTATATTTTGATTAGACATATCTGTACTAGGATACCAAGCAACTCCTGAATTATAATAATCACCATCTCCATATAAATCTCTAGCTATATAAACATTACAATACTTATAATTATCCCAAGCAACGTTTTGTACAACTGTTGATCCATAATTTCCCATACCTGAAGCTTCACCATGAAAAACTACTCCTGTGGTAGGATTACCATCAGGATCTAATTGTGCTAATTTAAAAGTAATATCTAAAGGAGCTTTTATAGCATCAAAAGGAGCGTCAATTGTAGTATAATCTGCATTTAAGCCTTGAAAATCTTCATTGGTTAGTCTTAAAGCTTCTTTAATAATATTTAAATCGACAGTAGATCCATTATTAAATTCAGTACCAAAAACATGAAAAACAACAGGTACTACGTATGGAGCTGCTTTTTTTGCACTTTTAGAAAATGTTGATTTTGTGTTTTTTCGTAGTTGCTGTAGTTCAGTTTTTAATTTAGGATTTTTTTTATATAAAGCTTCCATTGCTTTATCTGTACCACAGGTACTTTTTTTGAAATTTTGGGAGTTTACACTCCCCGCAATTAATAATACAGCACTTAGTATTATTAAATGGATCATTTTTTTTGTTTTTTTACTAGTCATTAGTATTTAATTTAATTTGGCTAAAGATATAGCTTTATAAATAGCTAAAAAACTGTATGCTAACGGTTTTTAAACAGGTAGTGTTTTTTTAATAAGAAAATACTATTTATTTACGTTCAATTTAGGATAACAATTATCTAATTATAAGTAAATAAGGTATTTTTTATTTAAAATAAAAAAACCTCAAAAGCAACTTGTTTTTGAGGTTAAAAATAATATTTTTAATTTTTATTTAAAATACGAAAAATCTTCTCCGTTTTCTATTTTTAACAAACTTTCATAAATCATTTTAATTACATTTTCAACATCATCTCTATGTACCATTTCAACTGTTGTATGCATATAGCGTAGTGGCAAAGAAATTAAAGCAGAAGCTACACCTCCGTTACTGTAAGCAAAAGCATCAGTATCTGTTCCTGTTGCTCTAGATAAGGCTGAGCGTTGAAAAGGAATTTTATTAGCTTCGGCAGTGTTAATGATTAAATCACGTAACTTTTGTTGTACAGCAGGTGCGTAAGCAATTACAGGACCTTTACCAATTTCTAAAAGACCTTGTTTTTCTTTTTCAATCATTGGGGTAGTAGTGTCATGAGTTACATCAGTCACAATAGCTACGTTTGGTTTTATAGTTTGCGTAATCATTTCAGCACCACGCAAACCTATTTCTTCTTGTACAGAGTTTGTAATATATAAACCAAAAGGTAATTCTTTTTTATTTTCTTTCAATAAACGAGCAACTTCGGCAATCATAAAGCCACCCATTCTGTTATCTAAGGCACGACAAACAAACTTATTACCGTTTAAAATATGAAATTCATCAGGATAGGTAATTACACAACCTACGTGTACTCCTAGTTTTTCAACCTCTTCTTTAGTAGCACAACCTGTATCAATAAAAATATTTTCAGGTTTTGGAGCTTCTTCATTAGCTTTGTTACGAGTATGAATTGCAGGCCAGCCAAAAACACCTTTTACAATACCATTTTTGGTGTGAATATTTACTATTTTACTCGGGGCTATTTGATGATCAGATCCTCCATTTCTGATTACATAAATTAATCCGTTATCAGAAATATAATTTACATACCATGAAATTTCATCAGCATGTCCTTCAATAACTACTTTATATTTAGCGTTAGGGTTAATAACTCCAACAGCAGTACCATATGTGTCAGTAATAAAATCATCAACATAAGGTTTTAAATACTCCATCCAAATTTTTTGTCCTTCCCATTCGTATCCGGTAGGAGCAGCGTTATTTAAATACTTAGCTAAGAAATCGATAGATTTCTCATTTAAAATTGATTTATTTTTAGCCATAATTTTTAATTTATTTTTTACGCTATTGTTTATTTTTTTGTTTAGGTGTATCAACTCCCCAAAAACTTCTCTTATTGATAAACTCTTCTTGTTCTTTCAGTTGTTTTGGTGTTAATACTTTTAGAAATGAAGGATGTTGTTCTATTGCATATTCAATTTTCTCAATAATACTTGCAACTTCTTCATTTTCATAATCAATATCTAAAGGTTCTTTAATTACCATTGATTGTAAAACATTCCGCTTTTTTATCATTAACCCTTTTTTATCAAAAGAACGTCTAAAACCATCAATAACAATAGGAACTACTACAGGTTTGTATGTTTTTATAATATGGGCAGTACCACGACGAACAGGTTTGAAAGGTGTTGTTGTTCCTTGCGGAAAAGTAATAACCCAACCATCATCTAAGGCTTTACGAATGTTAGAGATATCTGACATTTTGACTTGTCTTTTCACATCTTTACCTTTACTTCTCCAAGTTCTTTCTACTGAAATGGAACCTGCATAAGCAAATATTTTTGGTAATAAGCCTGCACGCATTGTTTCACCAGCTGCTATATAGTATATATTAAGTTTTGGATTCCATAAATATCCTAAATTTTTAATATTATCATCACGTCCTTTTAAAGCAGCGTTAAATACATGAAACATAGCAGCTACGTCTGCAAAATAGGTTTGGTGATTTGATATAAATAAAACGTTTTTATCAGGAAGATTTCTTAAAATTTCAGAACCTTCAATTTGTAGTTGATTAAATTTTCGATACCTACCATGTGATATAATACCTAGTGTTTGAATAAGTAATCTTTTTAAGAATAATAGATGTCCGAACGGATTCCTTTTTAATAAAGGCATTTGTAGTTAAATTTTAAGTATTAAAAGCTAAAGTACAAAAGAAATAGAAAATATTACTATTTAAAGAGGTCTTTAATTTCATACAGTATCATTGCTGTAGCACCCTAAATAATATAATCATTTAATTTAAAGCAAGGTACCTTAGTTTTTTTCATGTATGATGTTTTAATTTTTATTGATGTTAAATTGGTTTCATTTAACAAATCACTTATTAAAACTTCTATAACATTAGCAACTTCATAATTTATTCTAAACATAGGTTTTGTTTTGGTAAAGCCAACAAAAGGAGTTACTAAAAAATTAGAAGGAGGTATATAAGAATTGGATATTTGACGAATAATATTTACAATATGTTTATTAACTTCAACTTCTTCAAAAGTTTCTCTTAATGCCGTTTCTTGAAGGTTATTATCACTTAATGCAATTTTGCCACCAGGAAAGCTAACTTATGCAGCATGTTTACCGTTGTAGTTGGCTCTAAGTGTTAATAAAAAACGTGTTTGATTATTTTTATCAGGATAGAATAAGGTTAAAACAGCAGCTTTTTTTGGTTTTATATTTTTAATTAATTCTTCAGAAAACTGTGTTCTTAATTTAGGAGCAAGTTTAAGTTGTGATGCTAAACCCCCTAAAGGTTTGTTTTGTATTTCTTCTATTTTATTTCTGAAATCAGAAAAAATCATTAAGTTTAAGTTTTTAGAGTCTATATGTAATTTAGAATTATATAAATTTGGCGTGAACTTTGATTTATATTTATTATAATTAATATTAATTAAATGAATAAACAAAATAAATATAAAAAATTAGCAATAAGTATATTGCTAGATATTGTTGGATTAATTTCTTATACTATACCAGGTTTGGGTGAATTAACTGACATTGTATGGGCTCCAGCATCAGCATATTTAATGACAAAAATGTATAAAGGAAATAAAGGTAAAATTGCAGCAGCAATTTCTTTTATTGAAGAGGCCGTACCTGGTTTAGATATTATACCTACGTTTACACTTATGTGGTTATACACCTATGTTTTTACAAGTAAAAAAACAATAAACGTATCATAAAAAAAGTACTTCAAATAAGTGAAAAATTACTTATTTGAAGTACTTTTTTTATTAGATATAACTTTCATTATATATGCCTTATAAAGCGCTAAACAAACACTACAATAACTTTTAAGTGTTTGTGTTTAATCTTAGCCTTAATAAAACAAGTTACTTTTGTTTTATAAAAAATAATTTTGTTATAAACTTTACTGATATACTTACTGTAAAAAATAACTATCATTTTTGGGTTAAAAAATGTAAATCACGCAGTTCAAAAAACATATTATTACGCATAATATAAACTATCAAATAATTAAAAGTCAGTAAGGTAGGTGGTATCATAAAAGTAACGTAGTTTTTTCCTTTATTTTCCTTAAATTTGTCAGCTCAAATTAGAGATTGATTATGAAGATATCATACAATTGGTTACGACAATTTTTACAAACAGACTGGGAAGCTGAAAAAACAGGAGAACTATTAACAGATTTAGGTCTTGAGGTAGAGGGAATTGAAACAGTAGAAAGCATCAAAGGAAGCTTAAAGGGTATTGTAGTTGGTGAAGTAAAAACATGTATAAAGCACCCAAACGCAGATAAGTTAAAAGTGACTACTGTTGACTTAGGAGATGGACAACCTGTTCAAATAGTATGCGGAGCTCCAAATGTAGCAGTAGGTCAAAAAGTACCCGTAGCTACTGTAGGAACAACATTGTATGATAGTAAGGGGGAGGCTTTTAAAATTAAAAAAGGAAAAATTAGAGGCGAAGAAAGCTATGGAATGATTTGTGCTGAAGATGAGTTAGGTTTAGGTAAAGGTCATGACGGAATAATGGTTTTAGACGATACTTTAACTATTGGAACCCCTTGTTCAAAAGTTTTTAATATTGAAACGGATTATGTTTTTGAAATTGGTTTAACACCAAACCGAGCAGATGCTATGAGCCATTTTGGTGTGGCGCGTGATTTAAGAGCTGGGTTAATTCAACAAGGAACAAATTTAGAATTAATATCTCCTTCTGTATCTGATTTTCATGTTGATGAACGTACACAGAAAATTGATATTGAGGTTGAAGATAAAAATTTAGTACCTCGTTATTGTGGTATTACCATTACTGATATTGAGGTAAAAGATTCACCTGAATGGATTCAGAATAGATTAAAAGCTATTGGTATTACCCCTAAAAATAACATTGTTGATATAACAAACTATGTGTTACATGAATTAGGACAACCATTACATGCCTTTGATGCTAATAAAATAAAAGGAAATAAAGTTATTGTAAAAACTTTAGAAAAGAGTACAAAATTTACAACTTTAGATGAAGTGGAAAGGGTGTTAGATAAAGACGATATTATGATTTGTGACGCAGACAGTAATCCTTTATGTATTGCTGGTGTTTTTGGAGGTTTAAAATCAGGTGTTACAGAACATACTACTGCTATTTTTTTAGAAAGTGCTTATTTTAATCCTGTATATGTTCGTAAAACAGCCAAAAGGCACGCCTTAAATACCGATGCTTCTTTTCGTTTTGAAAGAGGTATTGATATTAGTTTAACAGAGTATGCTTTAAAAAGAGCAGCTTTATTAATAGAAGAGTATGCTGGTGGAAAAATGTCTTCTGATATTTTAGATTTTTATCCAAAAAAAATAGAAGATTTTGAAGTGTTTTTATCTTTTGAAAATACGTATAAACTAATAGGTCAAGAAATTCCAAAAGAAACAATTAAAAATATTTTAGCTTCTTTAGAAATTAAAATAAATAGTGTAACAGAAGGAGGTTTAGGTTTAACAATTCCTTCTTATAGAGTAGATGTACAGCGTGAAGCTGATATTATTGAAGAAATTTTAAGAGTTTATGGTTATAATAACATTGAATTTTCTCATAAATTAAATACATCAATTTCTTTTGATAGCGATAAAAATGTTAAAATTGAAAACACTATAGCAAATCAGTTAACCTCGTTAGGTTTTAATGAAACAATGGCAAACTCTTTAACTAAGGAAGATTATGTTGCTTTATCTGAAGATTTAAATGAAACACATAATGTTGAAATGCTTAATCCGTTAAGTAACGACTTAAAGGTTATGCGTCAATCTTTATTATTTAGTGGTTTAGAATCTGTTTCGTATAATATAAACAGAAAGAATAATGCTTTGAAGTTTTATGAGTTTGGTAAAACGTATCATAAGTATGAAAGTGGATATCAAGAAGATAAACATTTAACATTATTTGTTACTGGAAATAGAACTAAAGCTAATTGGAAAATTACAAATAAAACTTCTGATTTCTTTTATTTAAAAGGAATTGTAATAAACTTATTAAGTCGATTAGGGCTTGAAAATTTAAAAACTACTCCAGTTAAATCAAATGTGTTTTCTGAAGGTTTGATATTAAGTTTAGGTAAAACTAAGTTAGTTGAATTTGGTGTTGTAACGAAAACTATTTTAAAAGAATTCTCTATAAAACAAGAGGTGTTATATGCTGATTTTAATTGGCAAAATATTTTACCTTTAGTAGGAAATAAGAAAATTAAAATAATAGAATTACCAAAGTTTCCTACCGTAAAACGTGATTTAGCATTGTTATTAGATAATAAAGTTGAGTTTAAAGAAATATTCAATCTTGCTTTTCAAACAGAAAAGAAATTATTGAAAGAGGTAGATTTATTTGATGTTTATGAAGGAGATAAGTTACCAGAAGGTAAAAAATCTTATGCTGTGAGCTTTGTATTACAAGATGAAAATAAAACATTAGCAGATAAACAAATTGATAAAATAATGCAAAAACTAAAACTAACATTTGAAAAAAATTTAGAAGCTGTTTTAAGATAATCTAAAAGCTCCATTTATTTGGAGCTTTTTTTATATTTTAATACTTATTATACCTTAATTATTTTAAAGCACTTTATGTTAAAAATATTTTAATAAAAAAATATGTACAAATTAATAATACGCCCAATTTTTTTTCTTTTTGATCCTGAAAAGATACATTACTTTACTTTTTCATTAGTTAAAACGTTATCTAAAATACCGTTTGTTTCTTCAATTTTTAGAAGTTTATATCAAGTTAATAATAAAAAATTAGAACGTAATTTATTTGGATTAACATTTAAGAATCCTGTTGGTTTAGCTGCTGGTTTTGATAAAAATGCAGTATTATACAACGAATTAGCAAACTTTGGGTTTGGGTTTGTTGAAATAGGAACGGTAACACCAAAAGGTCAGGCTGGTAATGAAAAGAAAAGATTATTTCGTTTAAAAGATGATCAAGGAATTATTAACCGAATGGGCTTTAATAATGATGGATTAGAAATTGCAATTGAGCAATTAAAAAAGAATAAAGGAAAAATTATTATTGGTGGTAATATTGGAAAAAACACTAATACAGCACCTGAAAATTATACACAAGATTACTTAACTTGTTTTAAAGGGTTACACCCTTATGTAGATTATTTTGTTTTAAATGTAAGTTGCCCAAATGTTGGTAGTCATGCAAAATTAGATGACGTAGCTTATTTAAAAGAATTAATTACGGCTGTTCAAAAGCTAAATAATAAAGAAAAAAAACAAAAACCTATTTTATTAAAAATTGCTCCTGATTTAAATAATCAGCAATTAGATGAAATTATTGAATTGGTTGCACAAACAAAAATTGATGGTGTTATTGCTTCAAACACTTCTGTTAATAGAGATAATTTAAAAGCTACTAACAGTAGGTTAAAAGAAATTGGAAACGGTGGTGTTAGCGGTCAGCCTGTAAAAGATAGAAGTACTAAGGTTATTAAATATTTAGCTGATAATTCTAACAAAGCTTTTCCTATTATTGGAGTAGGAGGTATTCATTCTGAAAAAGATGCTTTAGATAAAATTAATGCTGGTGCTGATTTAGTTCAAATTTATACTGGTTTTATTTACGAAGGACCTTGTTTAGTTAAAAGAATAAATAAAGCTATTTTAGCGCAATAAGTTAAACTGCTTTAGGTAATAAAAAAGCAATCTGTTTAAAAATGGGTTGTTTTTTTAGTTATAAAAATATACTTTATTTATTTAAAACTTATGGCTTTAATATTTTATAAAAATAATGGAAATAACTTTAATGAATAAAAAAAATAATAAAAAAGCTTAGCCCCGATTGTAGCATTTGTTTGAGCTCTCTTACTTTTTTCAGTAAGAAGCGAGTGCGAAAAGCAGGTAGTGGCTTCGAATTATACTATTTACATAAAAAGAGGTTATATAGTTACATTATGTAATAATTTATAAAAATAGTATCTGAATAGAAAATGATAGAAATTTTTATTGCGTTTATTTTAGCTACAGCTACATTAGCACTTTCGCCTGGGCCCGACAATATTTTTGTTTTAACGCAAAGTATTGTTAATGGAAAAAAATATGGATTAGCTACAGTTGTAGGCTTAATGACTGGTTGCCTTGTTCATACTACTTTGGTTGCTTTTGGTGTTTCTGAAATTTTAAAACAACACTCTTATTTATTTTTTATTATTAAATTACTAGGAGCAGGTTATTTACTGTATTTAGCTTGTGAGGTTTATAAGAGTGATGCCAAAATTACTTTTTTAACAAACAATATTAGTAAAAAAACAACTTTAGAGTTGTTTAAAAAAGGCTTTTGGATGAATGTTTTAAACCCGAAAGTTACCATTTTCTTTTTAGCTTTTTTTCCTCAGTTTTTATTTTCAAAAACTATAACTGTTGTTGTTCAGTTTTATGTTTTAGGAGGTGTTTTTATTTTAACTTCATTTATTATTTTTTCACTAATAGCTGTTTTGGCAAGTACTATATCAGTTTTTGTAAAAAATAATGCTAAAATAGCAATATACCTAAAATGGGCACAGATAATAGTTTTTGTTGGTATTGCTATATTTATTTTATACTAAAAACCACGCTCTTATAAATTTTATTAGAGCGTGGTTTGTTAATGTAGTTTAAACATTACCTTCTTTTACGTATCCCCAATTTTCACCCGTTTTAATTCGGTGAAGTTGCATTTCAGAAATTCCAAATTGTTTTGCAATTATTTTTAAACGAGTTCTTCTGTTAGGGTCGTTTAATTTTCGCTTAAGTAGCTTAACTTTTGTTACGCTAAGTTTTACATTGGTAGGTTTATGAACTTTATTTTTATAAACAGGGTTAGAGAATTGGTGTATTTCTTTTTCTCTTTTTGTAGCCCATTTAAGGTTTTCTACCCGATTATCTTTTTTGTCATAATTTAAATGAATTACATATAATTCATCTTCTTTTTTTTCTAAAAAGGTTTCTGCCACTAGTTTGTGAACGTACCTACTTGTATTTTTTCCGTTTTCTTGTTGTTTCAACGGTAAGTTTTGGTAACCATTTATAAAGTATTCTTTAACTATAAATTCCTCAGCTGTTTTGCAGTTGATAATTCTACCGTAGTTGGATATTTTAAATTTTTCTTTTTCAGAGATTTTATTGTCAAATACTAATTCTTTCCACTTTTCATTTCTGTAGTTTCGTATCATTTTCCAATATATTTATCTGAACTTAAATAATAAATAGCACTTTATTATTTTTTGTAAATGTACAAAATTTATTTCAACATCAAAATATTTGTAAATAACTGATTTATAGTATTATAATGGTTGTTACAATAACAAGTGTAAATAGTTATATCAATAGGATATTTGTATATGCTTTATTATTTTAAATAAAAATAACTATATACTTTTTGTATTAATTTAATATTATTATTAATAGATTGAGTATTTTTTTACTTGGCATAACAATTGACTTATAATAGTGGGTAAAAAAACTTAATTTAACTTATTCGGTTATTTATTAAGTGTTTACAAGTTTAAGAAGTGCTTTTTACAATTATAAAAAATGGTAAAAATGTCACTATGACATAGATAAAAGATATGAGCAAATCAAAAATAATACATTTAGACAATTTGTCGCTTCAAGATGCTTTTAATGAGGATTCAGAATTAATTCCTTTATTAACTCCTGAAGATGAAGAAATAATTAATAAAGAAGCTGTACCTGCTGAATTACCAATTTTACCTTTAAAAAATGCGGTATTATTTCCAGGTGTTGTTATTCCTATTACTGCTGGTAGAAATAAATCTATCCAGTTAATTAAAGATGCTAATAAGGCTGATAAAATAATTGGCGTTGTTTCTCAAAAAAATCCAGATGTAGAAAACCCTGGATTAGATGATATTCATAAAACAGGGGTAGTTGCACAAATTCTACGCGTTCTTAAAATGCCTGATGGTAATACAACAGTTATTATTCAAGGAAAAAAACGGTTTGAAATTGATGAAATTACACAAGAAGAACCTTATTTAAAAGCAAAAGTTCATGAGGCTAAAGATGATTTAGAGGTTGATAATGAAAAAGAGTTTGAAGCAATTATAGAATCTATAAAAGAACTTGCGTTAGAGGTTATTAAAGAAAATCCGATGTTACCTTCAGAAGCTTCTTTTGCTATTAATAATATTAAATCTAACTCATTTTTGGTGAATTTTATTTCATCAAATATGGATTTAAGTGTTGCTAAAAAACAAGTTATTCTTGAAAAGGATAACCTGAAAGAACGTGCACTTTTAACATTAAAAAATTTAGATAAAGAGTTACAAAAGTTACAGTTACGAAATGATATTCAATCAAAAACACGTTCGGATTTAGATAAACAACAACGTGAATATTATTTGCACCAACAATTAAAAACCATTCAAGATGAATTAGGTGGTGTTTCCCATGATGAGGAGTTAGATGAAATGAGGGTCAAGTCTAAAACAAAAAAATGGAATAAAGAAGTTGCGGAAACATTTGAAAAGGAATTAAATCGTTTAAAACGAATGAACCCTCAAATGGCTGAATATGGTGTGCAACGTAATTATTTAGAATTAATGTTAGAGTTACCATGGAATGAATACTCTAAAGATAAATTTGATTTAAAAAGAGCTCAAAAAATATTAGATAGAGATCATTTTGGTTTAGAAAAGGTTAAACAACGTATTATAGAGCATTTAGCTGTTTTAAAATTACGTGGTGACATGAAGTCACCAATTATTTGTTTATATGGTCCTCCTGGTGTTGGTAAAACATCATTAGGTAAATCGGTAGCAGAGGCATTAGGGCGTAAATACGTACGTATGTCATTAGGTGGCTTGCGTGATGAAGCTGAAATTAGAGGACATCGTAAAACATATATTGGGGCAATGCCAGGGCGTTTAATTCAAAACATAAAAAAATCAGGAACTTCAAACCCTGTTTTTGTGTTAGATGAAATAGATAAACTGAGTCAAAGCAATCAAGGAGACCCTTCATCTGCAATGTTAGAAGTATTAGATCCTGAACAAAATAGTGAGTTTTATGACAATTATTTAGAGGTAGGCTACGACCTTTCAAAGGTGTTTTTTATAGCAACAGCTAATAATTTAGGTCAAATTCCTTGGGCATTACGTGATAGAATGGAAATTATTAACGTAACAGGATACACAACTGAAGAAAAAGTAGAAATTGCTAAAAAATATTTATTTCCAAAGCAATTAAAAGAACATGGTTTATTACCTAAACATTTAACAGTTGGTAAAAAGCAATTAGAAAAAATAGTTGAAGGATATACGCGTGAATCAGGAGTACGTGGTTTAGAAAAACAAGTAGCAAAAGTTGTTCGTTTTGTAGCTAAATCTATAGCTATGGAGGAAGAATATAATGTTGCTTTAACTAATGATGATATTGAAACAATTTTAGGTACAGCCCGTTTAGAACGTGATAAATACGAAAATAATGACGTAGCCGGTGTGGTTACCGGATTAGCATGGACAAGTGTTGGTGGAGATATTTTATTTATAGAATCTATTTTATCAAAAGGAAAAGGAAATCTATCTATTACAGGTAATTTAGGAAAGGTTATGAAAGAATCTTCTACAATTGCAATGAAATATATCAAAGCAAATGCTGATGATTTTGGAATTAACCCTGATATATTAGATAAGTACGATGTGCATATTCATGTACCTGAAGGAGCAACTCCAAAAGACGGACCAAGTGCTGGTATTACTATGTTAACCTCACTAGTATCGGTATACACCCAACGTAAGGTTAAAAATAAGCTAGCCATGACCGGTGAAATTACACTTCGTGGTAAAGTATTACCCGTAGGTGGAATAAAAGAAAAAATATTGGCAGCAAAACGTGCTAATATTAAGGAAATTATTTTATGCGCCGATAACAAAAAAGATATCGATGAAATAAAAGAAAGTTATTTAAAAGGATTAACCTTTCATTATGTAACCGAAATGCATGAAGTAATTGATATTGCACTTACTAAGCAAAAAGTAAAAAATGCAAAGAAATTAGTGTAATAAAAAAGCCTCTCAAATTTAATTTGAGAGGCTTTTTTATAGTATTTTTTTAATATAGTTTAAAACTATTTTCCATCTTCTTGCTAAAAAAGCAAGAGTAAATCCTTAAATCGGTGCTAAATAACTTTATTAATTTTAGTGTGATAAAACCTAAAAATCAGCTTTCTTATTAAAAATCATTATTTGTTTTGTAATAGGATGAGTTAACTCTAAAGTATCAGCATGCAAATACAATCTATCTGATTTATTACCATATAAATCATCACCTACAATAGGTGTATTTAAACCTAAATTATGAGCAGAATGTACCCTTAATTGATGAGTTCTTCCAGAAATAGGATAAAAGTGTACTTTAGTTTTTCCATTTTTACGCTCAATAACTTTCCATTTTGTTTTTGCAGGTTTTCCATGCTCGTAACACACCAACTGCCTTGGTCTATCATCTAAATCAACCCTTAAAGGTAAATTTATAAAACCGTTATTTTCAGTAACAATTCCATCTAACAAAGCTGTATACCTTTTTTTAACAGTCTTATTAATAAACTGACTTTGCAAAAACTTATGTGCAGCTTTATTTTTAGCCAAAATTAACAAACCAGAAGTAGCCATATCTAAACGATGTACAATAATAGGTCCCGAAATGTTTTTTACCTGTTGTTTTATTCTAGAATATACAGAATCTTGAATATGAATTCCAGGAACCGATAAAAACTCATTAGGTTTATGTATTACAATTATCTCCTCATCTTCAAAAATAATTTCAAGCTCTTTACCAATTGCAGGATTTTGTAATAAGGGGTTTATATCCATTTCAATTCCAGCTAACATATGGGTTAAAATAGGTTTACATTTTCCTTGACAAGCTGGATAAAATTGTTGATGTTTTCTAATTTCTTTATTTGGTGATTTTCCCCACCAAAATTCAGCCATTGCAATCGGTTTTAAATTATTTAAAAAAGCATATTGTAGTAATTTTGGAGCAGCGCACTCACCTGAGCCAGCAGGTAAGTTTTGTACTGAAGTATTTGTGAATAATTCTGCTAAATTTTTAACCTCTTTATTTATATTTAAAAACTGATATTGCTCAGAAATATACACCTGTAAAGCAACTGATTTGGCTTTACGTTGTGCCATTAATAATGTTATTTTGTTGGTGAAAACAGTAAGTTTATCCTTAATAGGTTTTAAAGTATGGTCCCAATAACGACAAACGTTATTTAAATAATGTTTTGCTTTTAAACTTTCATCGTTTAGTTTTTTATTTAAAATAATATATTCTTCTGGTTTTAATATAGTTAAAGCTTTTTCTCTTTTTAAGTTTCGTTCTTTTTTTGCTATTTTTAAAGCAATTTTTTTACTTTCAATATCATCTGTTGCTTTTTTATTTTCACATTCATATAAAGCTTGTAATTTTATATACTCTTTATTGTTTTCAAGAAAGGCTAATTTTATATTAATCATATTTAACGCTTCTTTTTCTTTAATATAAAATGAGTTTTCAGCAAGCATATTATACACCGGAGGCACAAACTTAATGTGGTTATTTTTATCAGCCAACTTGCCTGAAACAGCAGTAATATAACCAATTTCTTTTTGGCTATTCTTTACTACTAAAACTCCAAACATTTTTCCAATAGGTAACCCTTTTTTTGAAGTGTTTAGCCCAAAGTTGTGTTCAAAATCTTTTTGAACCTTTAAGTATTGTTGTACTTCATTAGCAGCCAACTTACTTAAGTAATGTGGCTCGTAGTAAAACGGAAAAGTAAATTTAGTAGGAAGTGGTGTATTATTTATAGGACTAGAAAAATATTGAAAATATGTTTGCAAAATGAATAGGCTAGAGGTGTTGTGTTATATTATTTTTGATACTACTAAAAGTATTGATATATTAAAAATAGTTATTTTAATAGTAAGTATAAGCTAATATAATAAATAAGGGGTAATAGTTATTATAATTTTATTTGATGGCATTATATATCTGTAGTTTTTATTAGAAAAAAACTGATTTTAAATGTTATATTACTTAACACTTATAAAAGAGAAATTATAATTCAAACCTACATTTAAATAAGTACTACTTAATTGACCTCCACGAGCTTTTACATACCCTAAACCTCCACGAATGTTTAATTTATTAGTTAACTTGTAATTAACACCTACACTTGGTTTTACAATTAATCCCTGTCCTGTACTAATACCACCACCACCAGCTGCACCACCTAATACTTGTAAAAACACTGATGTAGTATTGTTTAAAAAATTATTTGATTGAATTCCTAAGCCTACAATACCTTCGGCGTAAGCCCCTGCATCACCAAAATTAGCAAAAGATGTTTGACCAGATCCATATATATATTTATTTATAAAAAAATTAACTTGTAATGAAAGTTGATGCATATCCTTATTAAATCTACCGTTATTATCTCTAGCGGCAGCTATATAAAAATCTTGTTTTATTATAGCTTCTAGACCTTTAAATTTAGCTTTAGTAAAGTTTTTTTCTTTTGATGAAATGCCATCTTTATCTAAATAATATTTTAAACCAAACCCTAATGTAGTAGCACTAAAATGAGTATTAGGTGTTGTTAAATACCCTTTATTAATAGAAGCATACATATTATTAAATAACTTTTGTTCAATTGAAATATCAGGATAAATTAAAAAACCTCCCTCAGTATTAACACCACCGCCACCGCCTGCACCTACGCCAAACTTAGCTAATATATTTGTTTGGTTCTTATTTATTGATATATGGTACCCACCTCCTAAAAGAATATCCATATACCCCGCTTTAATTCCGTGGTAAGCTCCGTCAGCTTTTATAAAAAAGAATATATTTTTATTTAAGTATGAATTTAATTCAAAACCAGCTAATCGTATTTTTTTATTCTTATAATTACCATTAGAAACCGATAAGTTATTTAAATGTACCATTAATGAAATATTACTACTAGGTATATTCCAGTCACTATTAATCAAATTATCAATACTATAAGTATTTTCACGTACTTTAAAATTAGTAGTAGTATATGATAGTGGTATTTGAATAGCTATATTAAACTGACTGCTTTTAATAGTTCCTTTATCAAAAAAATTAACATAGCTATAACCTGCTGTAGTTGAAAAATATTTAAAATCGTATCCTAAATTTAAATGAGGTAAAATAAATGCACCGCCACCATCAGGCGCCGCTGCACCACCACCAGCGCCAAAATGAATACCTGTATCAATAAAAATATTTTTTGTTATTTTTTGTTGAATACCTGCATTAAGTCCTAGTGTAAAAAAACCACCTCGAATACCGCTTACAGCACCATAAAAACCAACACCTGCATAACTCCAGTTATTAAGTTTAAAATTATAATGAATACCTGTAAACCCCATATCCTTTTCATTTTCAGGCATTTTAATATCTAAAAAATCTATTTGACCAAAACCTATTTGTATTTCTTTTTTAGGTAATACTGTTTGTGCGTAAAAAAAATGAACACTCATAGTAAAACAGACTATGAGTGTTCTTGTACTAAATTTAAATAACATTAATACTGTTTTTAATTATGTATTTTTTGACGTTTTCCATCAATGTAAGAAGCTATAAAAGCGTCATCAAAACCTAGCGTAACTAATTCTTTTCTTAAATTTCTAGCTTCATTTAAAGTAGAAAATAAGCCTACCGAATATTTAAAATATCCATTATTAGAGGTTACGGTTGTAGGTATTGTGGTTGATGATAATAAAGGGAATTTTTTTTCAGAAAGTACACCTATTTGAACAGAGTATATGGTTTCACCATTGATATTTTCACTTACTTCATTAATAGTTTCTTCTAAATTTTCTGTAGTAACATTAGTATTTTCGTTTATATTATTTCTTGTATTTGCTACTTCAATACTATCTAATAAACGTATACCTTCTTTCTTTTTTAGAGCTATTATTTCAGTTTCTGAAAAAGAATTTACTACTGTTTGTTTAGTATAAAAATAATAACAAGCTCCTAACGATAGCCCTAATAATAATCCTAATAGGACAGGAATTCTTTTAGATTTTTTTTTAAACGAAACAAACTTACTTTTTGTTTCATTTAATTCATTTTCTACTTCATCAACTTTTAACTTAGCATTCTCTAAGTCTTCTTGCATTGAGTTAAATTTATCTTCTTCTATAAAAGGCATAATTTTAGATGTTATTAGTATTAATATGAGTTTGTTATTATTTTTTTTAGCTAAAATACAATTCTTTTTTTAGTCTTGCTTTTTAACTGTAATTATAACAGTTTTTGAAGCTGGTGTATGACTAATTCTAGCTTTACTTTTTAAAGGAACTAGTACGTTTGTTTCAGGAAAATAAGTAGCAGTACATTGCTTAGGAATACTGTAAGGAATTACTAAAAAACCTATTGCGTGCCTTTTTTCTCCTTGAAAGTGACTTGTAATATCAACTTTATCTAATTTTAGCAAGCCTTGTTCTTTCATATCTTCAGGGTTCATAAATATAACTCTACGTTCATTTAAAATACCTCTATAACGATCATCTAACCCATAAATAGTTGTATTATATTGATCGTGTGTACGAATGGTCATCATCATAAACTGACTTTTTTCTAAAATAATATCAGATGGTAAGTTTGTTGTAAAATTTGCTTTTCCTGATGCAGTAGGAGTAAAGTTATTATCTCTAGCATTATTTGGCAAATAAAAACCTCCTTTTACTCGAACTTTTTTGTTGTAATTTTCAAACCCAGGAATTGTAGCTTCAATTTTATCACGAATTAAATCGTAATTTGTAATTAATAACGACCAATTTATTTTAGTATTTTTTAGTGTTTCTTTAGCCATACCAACTACAATGGCTGGTTCACTTAATAAATGAACTGAACTTGGATTTAAATGACCATTTGATTGATGAACAACACCCATAGAGTTTTCAACAGTAATAAATTGTTCTCCGCCTTTTTGAACATCTTTTTCTGAACGACCTAAACAAGGTAAAATTAATGCCTGTTTTCCATGAATTAAATGACTTCGATTTAATTTTGTTGAAATTTGCACTGTTAAGTCACATTTTTTTAAAGCATTGGCTGTAAATTCGGTATCAGGAGTTGCTGAAATAAAATTTCCACCCATTCCTACAAAAACACTTGCTTTTTTTTGATGCATGGCTTCAATAGCAGCAACTACATCATAACCATGTTTGCGCGGTGCTTTAAACTGAAATTCTTTTTCTAAGCTATTTAAAAAACTGTCTTTAGGTTTTTCCCAAATACCCATGGTACGGTCGCCTTGTACGTTTGAGTGACCTCGCACAGGACAAGTACCAGCGCCTTTTTTACCAATACTTCCTTTTAATAGTAGTAAATTAACAACTTCTCTAATATTATCAACTGCATTTTTATGCTGTGTTAACCCCATTGCCCAGCAAATAATAATCTTATCATTGTTGATAATCATATTAGTAGCTTCTTTAATAATATTTAATGATAAGCCTGTTTGAGGTAGTAATTCAGCTATTGAATATGTATCTAATTCAGTCAAAAAAATTTCTAAACCAGCTGTTTTCTCTTTTATAAACTCATGATTAAAAACTCCGCCTTTAGTTTCTTCTTGCTCTTTCATTAACTTTAAAATGATTTTAAGCAATGCAACATCTCCATTAATTTTTACTTGAAGAAAAAGATCAGTAAGTTTATCTCCATCACCCAACCATTTTAAGGGATTTTGAGGGTCTACATAATTTATTAAACCAACTTCTGGTAATGGATTTATAGTAATTATTTTGCCTCCATTATTTTTAGTTTCATTTAAAGCGGTAAGCATTCTAGGATGATTTGTACCAGGATTCTGACCTATAACAATAACTAAATCAGCATGGTTAAAGTCATCTAACGTAACAGATCCTTTACCTATACCTAATGTTTGGGTAAGCCCACTACCACTACTTTCATGACACATGTTTGAGCAATCAGGTAAATTATTGGTACCAAATTGACGAACAAATAGTTGATATAAAAAAGCAGCTTCGTTGCTTGTTCTACCAGATGTATAAAAAATAGCCTCATCGGGATTTTTTAATTTATTTAACTCACTACCTATAAGTTTAAAGGCTTCTTTCCATGATATTTCTTCATAATTATTACTACCTTCACGTAAAACCATTGGATGTGTTATACGTCCGCTTTTTCCTATTTTATAATCAGACCATTCAGACATTTCTTGCACAGTGTGTGTGGCAAAAAATAAAGGTGATACTCTGTTAGTAGTAGCTTCTTCAGCAACAGCTTTTGCACCATTTTCACAATATTCTGCTAAAAAAGCTCTTTTTTGATCAGGGTCAGGCCAGGCACAACCTGGGCAGTCGAATCCATTTAATTGATTAATATTTTTAAGTAAACTAATACCTTTAATAACACCTGTTTCTGAAAAAACATGATGTAATGCCGATTTTATTGCTTTAGTACCTACGGCTTTTGTAGGAACATCAATAATTTTAATACCTGTTAAATTTTGGGGTGGCTGGGCATGTATTTTTTTAGTACTCATGATGTATATATTGTGGATTAGCGTAAACTGTCATTTTATTATTTCTACTAAATCCTATTAAGCAAATTCCAAATTCTTTAGCAAAATCTACAGCTAAAGATGAACAGGCAGAAACAGCAATAATAATAGGTATTTTAGCAAAAAAAGCTTTGGAAACAATCTCATACGAAACGCGTCCGCTAACAAGCATGTAGCTTACTTGTTTTAACTTGTTATTATTAATTAAATCGCCAACACATTTATCAACAGCGTTATGACGACCAATATCTTCTTTAATAGTTAATAGTTTTTTATTTTTATCAAATAAAGCACATGCATGGCTACCTCCTGTTAGTTTAAATAAATACTGTAAGTTATTCATTTTTAAAAACATATCAAATGTT
Organism: Tenacibaculum aestuariivivum; assembly: GCF_964507685.1. Taxonomy (GTDB): domain Bacteria; phylum Bacteroidota; class Bacteroidia; order Flavobacteriales; family Flavobacteriaceae; genus Polaribacter; species Polaribacter aestuariivivum. Next base: position 269,297 of record NZ_OZ208414.1, on the reverse strand, counting down.
ATGTTAATTGATTGATTATGTTTTTTTATTAAAGGTTTTTCTGTTGTACTTAAGTCTTTTAGTTCTTTTTTACCACAAATTCCACAAGATGAAACTGATAAAAGTGTACGTTTATTTAAATAGCCTTTTCTTAATTTATTACTAGGGATAGTAACATTTAAGATAGCAGAAAAGTCGTTACTACTTTCAATTACATCAATAACTAACTCATCAGTACTTTTGTATATATCTTCAGCATATAAAAGCCCTCTAATAAGTTCAAAATCATCACCAGGTGTTCGCATTACAACAGTATAAGATTCACTGTTTATATTAATTTGAAGAGGTGCTTCAATAACTAGGTTATCATCTACAGCTAATGAAGAGTTTTCTGATAATTTTATAGCTTGGTAAACAGTTGCTTGTTTCATAATATGTACAAAAGTACTTAAAAGTAAATGAAATGAAAAACCTTGTTTATGCTTATCATATTTTGGTGTTTATTTTATAAAACTTTACTACAATTTATTACAATTAATTCATTGTTACAATTTGTAGTAAAAAAAAGATAGGTATCGCCACCATCTTTTAATTTTGTTTCGGCTCTAATTTGTGCAACCGATTTTGGAAAATTACGAGTTGTTATATTTGCTTTTAATACGGTTAATATTTTTTTTAATTTCTTTTTGTTATAAGGGTAAACAGCTATTATTTTAAAAACTCTTCCAGGAAAGTTTGCAACTAATTTTTTAGAGGTGTAAAGGTGCGAATGTTGGTGTAATTTTAAAATGGTATAGGCATTTGTAAGTTCATTAAATCCTCCTGATTTTAAAATTGCAGCATTAGGTTCGTATAAAAAATTTATAGGAATATTGTATGTTACATTATGTGTTTCGTTTAAATTAAAACTAAACTCTTGGTTTTTGTTTTTCAGTAAGTTAACTGTGTTTACTTTAATTATATGTTTAGTGTTTTTTTCTAATAAAAAAAGTAATTCTTTAACCTCATTATTTACTGCAATAATGTGAATTGATTTTACAAATTTTAACTCATTTAATGTAGCGGTAATATCTAACATTGGTGAGTTTTTTATTAATATAATATCAGATTTATTAAATAAAAAATCAATATTTTCAGGTACATTAGGAAGACAATCTTTTAGTAAAAAAACTTTTCCTTTTACATCACTTCTACGAGAAGGGTCAATATAAATAACATCAAAATATTGATTAGATTTTTTAAGAAAATCTAATCCATCGGTTGCTATAGTTTGTATGTTTTTTACTTTTAATTGATTATAATTATAATTAACAATTTTAGATAATTCTTCATTAATTTCAGTATGAATTACTTGTTTTATTTTTTTAGAAAAATAAAAAGTATCTACTCCGAAACCACCTGTAATATCAATTAAAGTATCTCCTGAAATTAATGAAGCTTTATAAAGTGCTGTTACTTCTGACGATGTTTGTTCAATACTAATTTTTGCAGGGTAATAAATATTTTTAGCATGAAACCAAGTTGGAAGTTTTTTTTGGGATTTAAGCTTACTAATTAATTGATTAGATAATTTTTGTATGCTTATATTAGAAAAAGGACTTCCTTTTAAAATCAGTTTTGTTAAATCTGAGTTTAAGTTTTTGTCTATAAAGAGTTGTACTTCTTTTTGTAAAATATTATAATTCAATATTTTTATTATATTTAATGTGCAAATTAATAATAATTTGCCAATATTTTTAAATAAACATAGTTGTCTATTCTTTTTTATTTTATAGCTTTATACATTATTAATTTAAAAATAATATCATGAACAAAAATATTTTATTAGTAATTGTTATTTTAATATCAATTTCTGCAAAAGGTCAATTTTATATATCAGCTAGTAGTGGTTATTCTTTTGCTGCCGCTGATTCTAAGATGGGAACAAAAACAACAACTAATAGTGTCGAAAACACTTATGGTAGTTATGGAGAGGGGTCTCATACACAATTAAGAACCGGTTATTTTTTTAATGATAAATGGGGGGTTGAAGTAGCTGCCGGTTATTTACATGGAGCAAATCAAACATCTATTTATGTTGATGTTCCTAATCAACCATTTGTAGATATAAAATCTAGAGGTAGGGCTTATGGTTTATCTTTTTCTGCTGTTTATAATATAACTAAAAACTTTTATGGAAGAGCTGGAGCTTTAACTAAAATAGGAGGTAAAACTGAAGTTATTGGTAAGGTTAATGCTAATTTACCTGCTAATGTATTAAATCCATTAGCACCTGCAGGAGTTGTAGTACCTTTAGATATTGATTTAACTAGAGATTTTAAAGGTAAATTTCCTATTGGTTTTATTGGTGCTATTGGTTATAAACATACTATTGGTAAAAATTTAGAGCTATTTGGTGAGGTTGAGTATTTAGGAATTAGTGTTACTAGAAATACTTCAGAAATAAGTGATTTTTCAGCTACTTTAGGTGGTCAATCTATAACTAGAGATCAATTATTACAAACTGTAGCAGCAAGTAGTGTTTTGAAAGAAAATTTTAAAACACTTCTTCCTTTAATTAATAACAAAATTTATTACGAAAACACATTGACCTTAGTAGAAAATTATGAAGCAAATACTAATCCTTTAGCAACAAAACAGTTGTCACAAACGGTTCCATATTCATCATGGGGATTAAATTTTGGAATTACTTATGTTTTTGGTAAAAATAAAAAGTAATAAAATAAAAAAAAGCGATTAACTTTTTAGTTATTCGCTTTTTTTTTAAAATAAATAAGTATTTAGTTGTAACATACATTTATAAAAATTAGCTAAAAAAGTACGTTTTATTACAACTCAAGCAATTTACAGAATTACTTGATTGCTTAAATTTATATTAAACTAGCTTTTATCATTCTATCATTTCCTATAAAATCTTTTTTTATTTCTATATTTTTAAATCCCTTTTTAGATAACATTACTGAGGTTTCTTTAGCTAAATATTGATTAATTTCAAAAAACAATAATCCGTTTTTTGTCAAGTTTTTTTTGGCTAAATCAGCAATTTTATTATAGAAAATTAGTGGGGTTTCATTAGGAACAAACAACGCTAAATGCGGTTCATTTTCAAGTACATTTTTTTTAATTTCTACTTTTTCTAATTCTCGAACATAAGGAGGGTTAGAAACTATAATGTCAAACAACCCCTTTAATTTTCGAGTTTTTAAAATATCTTGAGTTATAAAATTAACTGAAACATTATTTAATAGCGCATTTTTTTTTGCTATTTTTAAAGCATCTTTAGAGATATCTATTGCCGTAATAGTAGTGCTAGGTAAATTCTTTTTCAAACTAATAGGTATACAACCTGTTCCTGTTCCAATTTCCAAAATAGAAGAACAATGTATTTTTAAAAAATCTTGTTCTAAAATCCAAGTTACCAACTCTTCAGTTTCAGGTCTAGGAATTAAAGTATTGCTATTTACTAAAAAAGGAAGTCCATAAAACTCCGTATTCCCTAAAATATATTGAATAGGTTCCTGTTTTTGTAACCTTTTTAAAGCATTATTTAACAGAACTTTTTTTACTTCGGTTATTTCAAAATTAGGTTGTGTAATCAAAGTAATTCGCTCCAAACTTAAATAAGACTCCATCAGATAAAAGAAAAAAGTGTCAATTTCAGTTTGTGGATATATTGTTAATAATTTAGATGTAAATTCTTTTTTAAATTCCTGTAACTTCATGTTTCTTATTCGTTAAAATAAAGCTTGTGTTAAGCAAAAGTACATTTTTTAGAGTTCACAACTAGTTTTCTATATGGTGATTATAACTTTAATATTGGTTAAAGTAATGAGTTAAAGAAATTTTAATAAATAGTCTATCATATTAATTTTAACCACCTTTTTGGGTAATAAAACAACAAAGGACTCATGAGAATATGTTATTTTCGTACTATTAATAAAATTAGCTAAAAAATTATATGAATAAAATAATGTTTTTTATAACTATATTGTCTGTAGTGAGTTGCTCTATAAAAAAGAAGCCAATATTTATAAAAGTAGATGATGTTAAAGTTACTACTATTAAGTCTGATACTATTCGATTAAAAGCAAACGCTTTTTTTAAAAATCCAAATGATATTAGTGGAAAAATTGCAACTGATGAAATTAAGGTTCTTATAAATGGTGTAGAAATTGCCCAAGTTTCATCTGAAGAATTTAAGGTGCCTGCACGTAAAGAATTTTCTATTCCTTTAAATGTTGCAATACCTACAAGGAAAGTATTTAAAGATAATAAAAATGGATTTTTAGGAGGATTGCTTAATTCATTTTTAAATAAAAGTATAAAAGTTCAGTTTAAAGGTGATTTACGCTACAAAGTTTTAGGTTTTTCACATATATATCCTGTTGATAAAATAGAAAATATTAATATTAAATTTTAATTTTTGTGAATCACGAAAAATACATAAAACGTTGTTTACAACTAGCTAAAAATGGTATTGGAACTGCACGCCCTAATCCTTCTGTAGGTGCAGTTATAGTTTATGAAAATAAAATTATAGGTGAAGGATATACAAGCGTTTATGGAGGAAACCACGCCGAAGTAAATGCTATAAATGCTGTTAAAAATAAAGCGCTTTTACACAAGTCAACTATTTATGTAACTTTAGAGCCTTGTGCACATTTTGGTAAAACCCCCCCTTGTGCAGATTTAATTATAAAAAACAAAATACCTAATGTTATTGTTGGTTGTTTAGATACCAATAGTTTAGTTGCAGGAAAAGGAATTGAACGTTTAAAAAATGCAGGAGTAAATGTAGTTGAAGGAATTTTAGAAAAAGAATGTAAAACGCACCATAAACGTTTTTTTACAGTTCAAAATAAAAAACGTCCGTACGTTATTTTAAAATGGGCTCAAACTAGTGATAATTTTATAGCTCCATTAACCAAAAAAGAGAAAAGTCCTGTTTGGATTTCTAATATATACTCTCAACAATTAGTTCATAAATTAAGAAGTAAAGAACAAGCTATTTTAGTAGGTACAAATACAGTTATAGCTGATAACCCTTCACTAACGGTACGTAATTGGTCAGGAGAAAACCCTATTAGAGTTATTTTAGATAAAAGTTTACGTATTTCTAAAAATGCTACTGTTTTTGATGGCAATGTAAAAACGATTGTTTTAACAAGTAAAGTTGAAAAAATCATAAGACAAAAAGAGCAATCTGAAAAAAATATATTTTTTGAGCAAATTGATTTTACTAGTAATATAGTGGTACAAATTTGCAACGTATTACAAAAACACCAAATTCAGTCTGTAATTATTGAAGGAGGAACACAAACGTTACAATCATTTATAAACGCTAATATATGGGATGAAGCAATGATTTTTGTAGGTGAAAAAACATTTAAAAAAGGAGTAGAAGCTCCTAAAATCAATGGGCAATTAATAAAAAAAGAATACATTGAAAATGATGTATTAAAAAAATATATAAATGATTAAAAATATCGTTTTCGATTTTGGAGATATCTTTATAAACCTAGATAAACAGGCTACTTATAAAGAAATGGCTAAGCTAGGAGTAACAAACATTACTGATGATATGATATTAACCTATCATAAATACGAAATGGGGTTAATTTCTACAAATGAATTTGTTAGTTTTTATAAAAATAAGTTTCCTAAACTAAACAGTAAAAATTTAATTAATGCTTGGAATGCTATTTTGCTAGATTTTCCATTACATCGATTTACTTTTTTAAAAGAATTAGCAGCGTCAAATAATTATCGATTATTTTTACTAAGTAATACCAATGATTTACATATATCATGGATACAAAATAACTGGGGAGCAGATTTATACAAGGAGTTTAAAAATTGCTTTGAACAGTTTTATTTATCACATGAAATAAATTTCAGAAAACCAAATGCAAATATTTACGAGTTTGTTTTAACTGAAAATAATTTAAAAGCATCAGAAACTTTTTTTATTGATGATTTAAAGGAAAATACAGATACTGCTAAAAACTTAGGAGTACAAGTATGGAATTTAATACCTGGAAAAGAAGATATTGTTACTTTGCTAGAAAGAAAAGAGTTTTAAAGTGATTTATTTATTTATAAGTATTTTAATATCTAGTTTATTATTTGTTATTTTTAAGCTGTTTTCTGTTTTTAAAATAAATACTTCGCATGCTATTGTTATAAATTATGCTATTGCAATTCCTTTTGGAATATATGCATCAACAATAAATTTACCTATAACTCAAGTACCACAACAACCTTGGTTTTTGGGAGCTTTTTGTTTAGGTTTTTTATTTATTGCAATATTTAATATAATGGGGTTAACTGCTCAAAAAAATGGTTTATCTGTAGCTTCAGTATCAGGTAAAATGTCTGTAGTTATTCCAATTTCTACAGGTATTTTTTTATATAACGAAAGCATTAATGTAATAAAAATAACAGGTATTTTAATAGCACTCATTGCAGTATACTTGTCATCTGCAAAAAGTGATACATCACCTGTAAAGTTTAAAAACTTAATTTATCCATTACTATTATTTATAGGCTCAGGAATTATTGATGCTGGTTTAAAGTATATGGAAATTTTTTATGTTTCAACTAAATATGTGCCTATGTTTTTAGCAACTATTTTTGGTGTTGCTTTTATCTTTGGTTGTATTTTTATTTTATTACAAATAATAAAAAACAATTTTAAATTTCATTGGAAAAATTGTGTTGCTGGTGTTATATTAGGTGTTCCTAATTATTATTCGATGGAGTTTTTATTAAAAGCATTACAAACAAAAGGTTTAGAAAGTTCAACATTATTTACCATAAATAACGTGTCAGTAGTTGTTTTAACTACAACCTTTGCTTTGTTTTTTTTTAAGGAAAAATTAGTTAAAAAAAATTTTATAGGAATAGGATTGGCAATAATTAGTATTTTATTAGTAGCTTGGGCATAATGAATAATATAAAAGACACCTATAAAACAATTGATGTTTCATCCGAAGAAACATTGTTTAAAGATAGAAATAGTAAATTCTTCGGATATGCTTTTCCTGTATCATCAGAAGATGAGGTTAAAGAAGCAATAGAAGGTTTAAGAAAAAAACATCATGCCGCACGTCATTTCTGTTACGCCTGGCAGTTTGGTACTGAAAAAATTCGTTTTAGAGCTAATGATGATGGAGAACCAAGTAACTCGGCAGGAATGCCTATTTACGGACAAATACAAGCATTTGAAGTTACCAATATATTAATTGTTTCTGTACGTTACTTTGGAGGTACAAAACTTGGGGTTGGCGGACTTATTAACGCTTATCGTACTTCTGCTCAATACGCTTTAGAGGCTTGTGATATCAAGGAAAAAACTATTGACACATTATATCAATTAAGTTTTGGTTATGATATGATGAATAAAGTACAACGTGTTATTAAAGAGCGTAATTTAAATATTATTGCTCAGAAATTAGAAATAGACTGTCAGTACACCTTGTCTGTTCGTAAAAAAGACGCAGAGGCTATTTTTGAAATTTTCAATAATTTATTTAAAGTCGAAATAAAAGAGATGAATTAATTTTTTAATTATCAAATAGTTTGAAAAACCTGTTAGTTAATATTTAGGTATGTAGTACGAATTATTTATTCAGATATTTTTTTTATAAAATTAAAATTAATTAGCTTAGTAGTAATTTAAATTTTTAAAAAAAATAAACAATGAATTTAAGAAATTTATCAATATTATTATTTCTTTTTATGTCAGTTCAACTTTTTTCCCAAACAATAGAACTTACAAAAGAAAACATTTGTAGAGGAGCGGCAATTAGTGTTGTTGGCAATATAAAGCCTTTTGTTGATCGTGGATTTTCAAAATTAGAAATTATTGAAAACGGTAAGAGGCTTGTTAAAAATTCTATTAAAGATGCTCCTGCTAAAGCATATGATTTATTAAAAGCAAAAAAATCGAGCAATGAAGCAATTGAAATTCTTTATAATGACTTTATGAAATTGGATAATAACATAATTTCAAAATTTTTATTAAAACCTAACACAGATGATGAAGATTATTACGATGAGGAAGATGAGTAAAATAAATTCGTAATAACAAAAAGTTTTCTAATTTACTTAAAATCAAAAGCTTTATAGGATATTTAAATAAAAATCCGTAAATTTGCACGCCTTTTTACGATAGCAGATTTATAAAAGGTGCAAAAAAATTATATAAGTTTAATTTCTCTTTATACGTTAGTATTGTTAATAATCTGACTAACATAAAGATACAAAAATTATTTCAGACATGTCTGAAGAAAAAAACACAACTGCTGAAGCAGTTACAGTAAATCCAGCAGAATTTTTAGCAACATTTAATTGGCATAAATACGAAGAAGGTATTGATGAAGTTGATGAATCTAAATTAAAAGAATTCGAAAAAGCTTTAGAAGGTACCGTAGGTTTCGTTAATGAACGTGATGTTATTGAAGGTACCGTTACAAGAATTACTGAAAGAGATGCTATTATTGATATCAACTCAAAGTCAGAAGGAGCTATTTCTTTAAATGAATTTCGTTACAATCCAGGTTTAAAACTTGGTGATGCTGTTGAAGTATTAGTTGACAAAAGAGAAGATGCTTCTGGTCAATTAGTATTATCACACAAAAAAGCGCGTGTAATTAAGGCATGGGAACGTGTAAACAATGCACATGCTACTGGTGAAATAGTTAACGGTTTTGTTAAGTGTAGAACTCGTGGAGGTATGATCGTTGATGTATTTGGTATTGAAGCATTCTTACCAGGTTCTCAAATTGATGTGAAGCCTATTAGAGACTACGATCAGTATGTAGAGAAAACTATGGAATTCAAAGTTGTTAAAATCAACCACGAATTTAAAAACGTAGTAGTATCGCATAAAGCATTAATTGAAGCTGATTTAGAAGATCAGAAGAAAGAAATCATCGGTCAATTAGAAAAAGGACAAGTATTAGAAGGTGTTGTTAAAAACATTACTTCTTATGGTGTATTTGTTGATTTAGGTGGTGTTGATGGTTTAGTTCATATTACTGATTTATCTTGGTCTCGTATTAACCACCCGAATGAGGTTGTTGAATTAGATCAGAAATTAAATGTTGTAATTTTAGACTTTGATGACAACAAATCTAGAATTCAATTAGGATTAAAGCAATTATCTTCTCACCCTTGGGAAGCTTTAAATACTGACTTAAAAGTTGGTGATAAAGTTAAAGGAAAAGTTGTTGTTTTAGCTGATTATGGTGCTTTTGTTGAGGTTGAAGAAGGTGTTGAAGGTTTAATTCACGTTTCTGAAATGTCTTGGTCTACTCACTTACGTTCTGCGCAAGATTTCGTAAAAGTTGGTGATGAGGTTGAAGCTCAAATTTTAACTTTAGACCGTGAAGACCGTAAAATGTCATTAGGTATGAAGCAATTACATCCAGATCCTTGGACTGATATTACTGCTAAATACCCTGTAAACTCAACTCATACTGGTACTGTACGTAACTATACTAACTTTGGTGTGTTTGTTGAATTAGAAGAAGGAATTGACGGATTAGTATATATCTCTGATTTATCTTGGACTAAGAAAATTAAGCACCCATCAGATTTTGTTACTGTTGGTGATAAATTAGAAGTTCAAGTTTTAGAATTAGACGTTGAAAACCGTAAGTTAAACTTAGGTCATAAGCAAACTCAAGATAATCCTTGGGATGCTCATGAAGCTACGTATGCAATCGGATCTACTCACGAAGGTTCTATCAAGGAAAAGAATGATAAAGGTGCAACTGTAACTTTTGCAGATGGTATCGAAGCATTCGCTCCAACTCGTTTCTTAGAAAAAGAAGACGGTTCTAAATTAGAAAAAGGTGATGCTGTAAAGTTCATCGTTACTGAATTTAGTAAAGAATACAGAAGAATTGTTGTTTCTCATACTTCTCTTTTCAAAGAAGAAGAAAAGAAAAACATCAAGGCTGCTGCTAAAAAAGCTGCTGACGTAGAAAAAACTACTTTAGGAGATATTGGTGGATTAGCTGAATTAAAAAGAAAAATGGAAGGAAAATAATATTTCTTTATCATAAATCTTAAAACCCGTTACGAAAGTAGCGGGTTTTTTTATATTTTATTTTTTAATTAAATAACCTCATCAAATAAAACAGTTTAAAAGCATATGTTAAAGAAAGTGTTAGAAATCAATAAATACTTAAATAACTTTATATTTGTGCTAAAATTTTAAAATATACTATGACACTTATAAAATCTATATCAGGAATTAGAGGAACAATAGGAGGAAAGCCTAGTGAAAACCTTACACCATTAGACGCTGTTAAATTTGCAGCAGCTTACGGTGCTTTTATAATCAAAAGAAATCCAACAACTAAAAAGATTAAAGTTGTTATTGGTAGAGATGCGCGTATCTCTGGTAAAATGATTAGCAATTTAGTAGCAAATACTTTAGTTGGATTAGGTATTAATGTAGTTGATTTAGGTTTATCTACAACACCAACTGTTGAAATTGCTGTTCCGTTAGAAAAAGCCGAAGGAGGAATTATTTTAACAGCTTCTCATAATCCAAAACAATGGAATGCTTTAAAATTGTTAAATGAAAAAGGAGAGTTTTTAAATGGTGCTGATGGAAAAGAAATTTTAGCTTTAGCAGATAGTGAAGATTTTACGTTCGCTGAGGTTGATGATTTAGGTACTTACAAAAAGAATAAGCGTTATTTAAAGAAACACATTAAAGAAGTATTAAAATTAGATTTAGTTGATGTAAAAGCCATTAAAAAAGCAAAATTCAAAGTTGTTGTTGATGGTGTTAATTCTACTGGAGGAATTTTTATTCCTGCTTTATTAAAAGAATTAGGTGTTAAATGTATCGAATTATATTGTGAGCCAAATGGTAAATTTCCTCATAATCCAGAACCTTTAAAAGAAAACTTAACAGATATTTCTAAATTAGTAGTAAAGAAAAAAGCTGATTTAGGTATTGTTGTTGATCCTGATGTTGACCGGTTAGCTTTAATATCTGAAGATGGATCTATGTTTGGTGAAGAATATACCTTAGTTGCTTGTGCGGATTACGTATTAGGTAAATTAGGCGGTGGAAATACTGTTTCTAATTTATCATCATCAAGAGCTTTACGTGATGTTACTCAAAAACATGGTGGAACTTATACAGCTTCAGCAGTAGGTGAAGTAAACGTAGTTCAAATGATGAAAGATACTGATACAGTAATCGGTGGTGAAGGAAATGGAGGAATTATTTATCCTGCATCTCATTACGGACGTGATTCTTTAGTTGGTGTTGCCTTATTTTTATCGCATTTAGCGAAAAAGAAAATATCTTGTAAAGAATTAAGAGATTCGTACCCTAGTTATTTTATGAGTAAAAACAAAATTCAATTAACTCCGCAAATTGATGTTGATGAAATTTTATCAAAAATGACTTTAAAATATCAAAATGAAGATGTTAACACAATTGACGGTGTAAAAATTGATTTCGAAAACGAGTGGGTTCATCTACGTAAATCGAATACTGAACCAATTATCAGAATTTATACAGAAAGTACTAGTCAAAAAAAGGCTGACACACTTGCTGAAAGATTCATAACAGAAATAGAACAAATAATAAAATAACAAGTTTTGAAATTAAGAACAATTAGTTTGAATTTACTGATGATGGTTTTAACGGCATCATCAGTAATAGGACAGGAGAAAGAAGATAGTAATAAGGGAGATAATTTCATTATCAAAAAAAAGAAAGTAACTAATAAAGGAAAGTTTTTCGTATACTGGGGATGGAACTGGTCTAGTTATACTGATTCTGATATTCGATTTAAAGGAGATAATTATGCTTTTACCTTATCAAAGGTAAAAGCTCAAGACAGACAAACAAAATTTTCATTTAATGATTATTTTAATCCAGGTAGGGTTACAATTCCACAAACAAATTACAGAATAGGGTATTTTTTTAAAGAAAACTATACGATTTCTATAGGGGTAGACCATATGAAATATGTAATGATTGCTGATCAAAACGTTAAAATAAACGGAAACATTAATATAGGAAATGCCAAATATGATGGTATTTATAATAATGAAAAAATTAATTTAGAAGCTGATTTTTTACGTTTTGAACACACTGATGGATTAAATTATGTAAATGTAGAATTAAAACGTTTTGATGATGTAAGTCATTGGTTTGGTTTAAATTTAAAAAACTTACAAATTAATTTAACTGAAGGGTTTGGATTAGGAATTTTATATCCAAAAACAAATTCAACACTTTTAGGTGGTAAAAGAAATGATGAGTTTCATTTATCAGGCTATGGAGCATCTATTGGTGCAGGTATAAATATTACTTTTTTAAAGCACTTTTTTGTGCAAGCAGATTTAAAAGCAGGGCACATATATATGTCAGATATTAGAACCACAGTCAACCCTTCAGATAAAGCATCTCAAAGTTTTTTCTTTTTTGAAAACACTATTTTAATAGGAGGTAAGTTTAACCTTTAAAACAAAAAACACAAATAAGTTTATATTATAAATTTTTTAGGCTGTTTTATGTAGTAGTACTAAATTTACACCACATATAATATATTATTATGAATTTAGAACAGTATTTTAATAAATTTAAGAATAATATTATAGGTATCAATCAAGTATATCAATCACCTTATGGTGAAAAAAAAATGTTATATACAGATTGGACTGCTAGTGGAAGATTGTATAGACCCATTGAAGAAAAGTTGATGAATAATTTTGGTCCTTTTGTAGCCAATACTCATACCGAAACATCAACATCAGGTGCTGCTATGACACTAGCATATCATGAAGCTAGAAATATTATAAAACAGCATGTAAACGCATCAAAAAATGATGTATTAATTACTGAAGGTTCAGGAATGACCGGAGTGGTAAATAAATTTCAACGAATATTAGGTTTAAAGGTTTCTGAAAATTTAAAAGAGCATACAGTAATACCTAAAGAAAAACGCCTTATTGTTTTTGTGAGTCACATGGAACACCACTCAAATCATACCTCATGGATAGAGACAATTGCTGATGTTGTGGTAGTTCCTTGTAATGAGGTTGGATTAATTTGTTTAAATAATTTTGAAGAAACTATTAAAAAACACATTGATAGGCCTATAAAAATAGTATCAATTATTGCAGCATCAAATGTAACAGGTATAAAAACTGATTATCATAAAGTAGCTGCTTTAATTCATAAATATGGAGGATTATGTTTTGTTGATTTTGCTTGCTCAGCACCCTATGTAAACATAAATATGCACCCTAAAAATGATAATGAATATTTAGACGCTATCTTTTTTTCCCCTCATAAATTTTTAGGAGGACCTGGTAGTTCGGGAGTATTAATCTTTAATAAAAAATTGTATAAAAACATGATTCCTGACAACCCTGGTGGTGGTACAGTAAGCTACACAAATCCTTGGGGAGGTCACGATTATTTTGATGATGTTGAAACACGTGAAGACGGAGGCACACCTGCTTTTTTGCAAACCATAAAAATAGCATTATCTATTCAGTTGAAAAACCAAATGGGTACTGATAAAATGAAGCAACGTGAAGATGAAATAAACCCTATTATTTTTAATTGTCTGGAAAATTTAGATGGTGTAAAAATATTGGCTCCAAATCACAAAGATCGATTGAGTATTTTTTCTTTTTATTATGAAAAATATCATTTTAACTTAGTTGTTAAATTATTAAACGATCGTTTTGGAATTCAAACAAGAGGTGGCTGTTCATGTGCTGGCACTTATGGTCATTTTTTATTAAATGTAGATCAAAACACCTCAAATAAAATTAAAGGTCAAATTTTAGAAGGCTGCAATACCGAAAAACCAGGCTGGATTCGTTTATCAATACATCCTACTATTACAGATAATGAAGTAGAGTTTATTTGTACTTCTTTAAAAACATTAACACATAATATTGAAAAATGGTCAAAAGACTATCAATATGATATAATTAAAAATGATTACACACATATATCTGCTGAACCAATAGAAAAAATATTAATAGCAGATTGGTTTTCCTTATAATATATGAATTTACTAAACACCTCTTTTTTAGAAAAAAATTATTCAACAATAAAAGAAACAAGAATAATAGGTAGACACATTACTATTGAAGACATTAAACCTCTTTATAGCGATTTAGATAATATTATTAACTCAACTATAATAGGGTATTCTGAAAAAAATAAGGAAATTTATCAATTAAAAACAGGTACTGGTAACATAAAAATACTTATTTGGAGTCAAATGCATGGTAATGAAAGTACAGGAACCAAAGCTATATTTGATTTTTTAAAATTTATTAAATTATATAAAAATGCAGATATTGTAAAATCAATTTTATTAAATTGTGAGATTACAATTGTTCCTATGCTGAATCCTGATGGGGCAGAAGTATACACGCGCTTTAATGCAAATAATATCGATTTAAATAGAGATGCTACTGCTTTACAAGCTAAAGAGAGTAAGTTATTACGTGAAATTTTAGAAACTGTAAACCCTAAATTTTGTTTTAACCTTCATGATCAAAGAACTATTTTTGGTGTTGAAGGAACTAAAAACCCAGCTACAATTTCATTTTTAGCTCCATCAGAAGAAGAAAGTCGTAAAATTACAAAAGGCCGTAAACAAACCATGAATGTAATTATATCAATGAATAATTTATTACAAAAAGTAATTCCTAATCATATTGGTAGATATACAGATGAGTTTTATCCAACAGCAACAGGAGACAATTTTCAAAGATTAGGATATAATACAGTTTTAATAGAAGCTGGGCATTATCCTAATGATTATGATAGAGAAAATGTACGTAAATATAATTTTTATGCATTATTACAAGGAATATATTATATTTCCGTAACAAAAGATTTTACAAATTATTTGGAGTATTTATCTATACCTAGTAATATCAAAAATTTTTATGATGTTATATATAGATCAAAAAATAATCAAAAAGATGTGGCTTATCAGTATGAAGAAACAATAGAAAATGGTAAATTTGTATTAAATTTAATTAAACAAAAAGAAGGAGACTTAACTTCTTATATTGGACATAAAGAAATAAACTAAAAAACAAACCCTAAACCCCCTATCTTAATGGTATTATCTGAAAAAAAACGAATGAAAAAGTTTGTACTAGATGAAATTGATCATCAAATTTTAGACATCTTAATTGAAAATGCTCGTACCCCATTTACAGACATTGCAAAAAAATTATTAGTATCAGCAGGTACAATACATGTACGTGTAAAAAAAATGGAAGATGAAGGTATTATAAAAGGCTCAACATTATCATTGAATTATGATAAATTAGGATACACTTTTATAGCTCATGTTGGTGTATATTTAGAAAAAACATCTATGACACAGCATGTTTTAGATAGTTTACAACTAATACCTAATGTAACTGTAGCTTATGTTACAACAGGTAAATATAATATATTTTGTAAAGTAAGAGCGAAAAGTACTTATGATGCTAAAGATGTTATTTATAAAATGGATGACATTAGAGGTGTAAACCGTACTGAAACCATGATTTCTTTAGAAGAAAGCATAAACGATAAGAAACGCTTAATGCACGCTATTTTTAAAGAAATATAAAGCTAAGTATTTTTACAAAAAAAGCTTCCATAATTAATTATGGAAGTTTTTTTTGTAAAATAAATGTTTTTTAAAATTATTTTAAGTTTTGTAATATTGGCTATTAAATATGCTTACATACGTTTTATTTGGTCAAAAGTGTTACACACTATTTAGCTTTAATTTTAATTTAATGTTGCTTAAACTAATAAAAAAACTTTGTATATAACCTTAGTATTTTTTTCAACTTCCAATTTATTATTCTCTTTATATATTTAAAATCTATTATTTTAAATATAAAGTTTTTACTTTCAGTTAGATGTCAATTTTAAAATTTTGTATTTTAATTTCTAGCATTAATACTACAAACTATCAAAGAAATAAAAACAGAATATTCAAAGTGTTTTTTTAAAAAATACATCTAAAATGAGATTTTGAACAAGAATTAAGTAATTTTTTCTACTAAACCTTTTTATGCAAAGATTATAAGGATGTTAAAAAAATAATTATTTGAAGAATCATTTTTATGATTTATACCTAAAAAAAGTAGTAAAGGAGATACTAAAAGTAGTATTACTATATTTAGTGAATATAAAATATATGTATATTTGTATTTGTGAATAAATTATTATCCATAGTATTATCTTTAATCATAGTATTCCAAAGTTTTGGAATAAGTTTTCATGACTTCTCTAAAATAGGTGAGTTTATAGAACATGCTCAGTTTCATAATAAAGAGTATGGAGATAATGTTTTTACTTTTATTTCAAAACATTATGGGAAATTAAAAATAAATCATAACCAAGAACATCAAGAGCAACAAGAAGATCATCAAAAATTACCGTTTAATAATAATTGTACACACTTATTTTTACTAACAGCTATTATTGATTCAAGTATAACAAATGTTTTTAAAAGAGTTTGTTTTTTATCACTTAATAAACCAAATTTCTTTTATAAAACACCAATTTCATCAGTATTTAAGGTGAAAATTTTACAACCACCAAGATATTCATAATCATTTATAATCATTTAAGAGAACCCATTTTTATTTACAAATTTGGGGTGTTATTAACGTTTATTATTTTTATGGAATATGCTATCATATATTATTAATTTTAGTTTAAAAAATAAACTTTTTGTTTTTTTATTTACATGCCTTATTATAGGATTTGGGCTGTATTCATTATCACAAATTCCTATAGGAGCTGTACCTGATGTTACTAATAATCAGGTACAAGTAATTACAACATCACGGAATCTTTCTACGCAAGATATGGAACAATTTATAACATATCCTGTGGAATTAGAAATGGCAAATTTACCTGGTGTTAAAGAAATTAGATCAGTATCAAAGTTCGGATTATCAGTAGTTACCATTGTTTTTAATGAAGAAATGGGAACATATTTACCACGTCAATTAATTGCTGAAAAAATAAAATCAGCCTCTGATAAAATTCCTAAAGGTTTTGGAACCCCAGAGATGGGGCCAATAACTACGGGCTTAGGTGAAATTTATCAATATATTTTAGATGTAAAACCTGCTTATAAAGATAATTATAATGCAGAAGATTTACGAACTATTCAGGATTGGGTAGTAAAACGACAACTTTCTGGTATTCCAGGTGTTGTAGAAGTAAATACTTGGGGAGGGTTTTTAAAACAATATGAAGTAGCTATTAATACAGAAAAGTTAAAGGCTATGAATATTACTGCGAGTGAAATATTTATAGCTTTAGAGAAAAATAACAGTATTTCAGGAGGAAGTTATATTGAAAAAATAAATTTAGCTTTCTTTATCAGAGGTGAAGGGTTAATCTCTTCACTTGAGGATATTAGAAATATAGTTATTAAAAATAAAGAAAATTTTCCTGTTTATATTAAAGATGTTGCTGATGTTGGTTATGGAAATGCAACACGTTTTGGAGCTATTACAGGTAATGGAGAAGGTGAAAAAGTACTCGGACAAATAATGATGCTTAAAAATGCTAACTCTAAAAAAGTAATTGAAGCCGTTAAAAAGCGTGTAGCTATAATTTCAAAAACTTTACCTGAAGGAATATATATAAATGCTTTTTTAGATAGGAGTGATCTTATTGCTAAAACAACTTTTACTATATCAGAAAATTTAATATTAGGGTGTTTAATTGTAATTTTTATAGTTGTTTTACTTTTAGGTAATTTTCGTTCAGGACTTATAGTCGCTTCAGTAATTCCATTATGCTTATTATTTGCACTTTCTTTAATGTATATTTTTGGAGTTGACGCTAATTTAATGAGTTTAGGTGCTATTGATTTTGGAATTATTATTGATGGAGCAGTAATTATAGTAGAATTTATTGCCTTTCAAATAACACAAAAAACATCAGAAATTAATGCTTTACCTAAAAAACAACAACAATACTTTAAAGATAAAATTACATTAACAGGTGCTTCTAAAATGATGAAATCTGCAGTTTTTGGTCAGCTTATTATTTTAATTGTATTTATTCCTATTTTATCATTATCAGGTGTTGAAGGTAAAATGTTTAAACCAATGGCATTAACTTTTAGTTTTGCTTTAATTGGTGCAATGATATTATGTTTTACTTATGTGCCAGTTGTTGCTTCATTATTTTTAAAGCCTATAAAACCATCAAATAAAAATATATCGGTTCGTTTAATGAAATGGATTCATAAAATATATGAACCCATTATACATTGGGCTTTACTAAGTAAAAAATTAGTACTTATTATTGCAGGTTTATTACTAGTAATGTCGGTTTATTTATATTCAATTATGGGAGGAGAATTTGTACCAACACTAGATGAAGGAGATTTTGTAATTCAACCAGTACTAAAAACAGGTACTTCTTTAAGTAACACCGTAAAAATAACAACACAAATTGAAAAAATATTACTTGAACAATTTTCAGAAGTAAAACAAGTAGTTACTCGTATAGGAGCTGCAGAAGTGCCAACGGATCCTATGTCAATGGAAGAAAGTGATGTTATTATTGTTTTAAAACCCAAAAGTAAATGGGTATCTGCTAACTCAAAAGATGAATTAGCAAATAAATTTAAAGAAGCTCTTGCTATTATTCCTGGAATGGAAGTAGAGTTTACACAGCCTATTGAAATGCGATTTAATGAACTTATAACAGGGGTTCGTGCAGATATTGCTATTAAAATTTTTGGTGATAATCTTAAAAAACTTTCAGAAAAAGGAAATGAAATAGGTATGCTAATAAAAAATGTTCCGGGTGCTGCAGATATTTCTGTTGAAAAAATTGTAGGACTTCCTGAAATGAATATTTCTTTTGATAGAATAAAAATTGCCAGATATGGACTTAATATTCAAGATGTAAACGATATGGTAGCTATGGGTTTTGCAGGAAAAACTATAGGAAATATTTTTGAAGGTGAAAAACGTTTTGACCTTGTTGTAAAATTAAAAAAAGAACAACGTACAGGCATAGATAATTTAAAAAATTTATATATTGATTCACCTAATAGTGGAAAAATACCATTAAGTGAACTTGCCACAATAACATTCCAAAAAGGTGCTGCAAAAATATCACGTGATAATACTAGACGGAGAATTGTAGTAGGTGTTAATGTACGTAATAGAGATTTAGAATCTGTAGTAAATGATGTTCAAGAGCTAATTAATAAAAACATAAAACTTCCTGTAGGTTATACCATAACTTATGGAGGTCAATTTGAAAACTTACAAAGTGCAAAAGCTCGATTATTAGTAGCAGTTCCAATTGCATTGATATTAATATTTATATTACTTTATTTTGCTTTTAAATCTGTTAAAGAAGCTTTAATAATATACTCTGCAATTCCACTAGCAGCTGTTGGGGGAATTTTGTTATTATGGATTCGTAACTTACCTTTTAGTATTTCTGCTGGAGTTGGTTTTATTGCATTATTTGGTATTGCTGTATTGAACGGTATTGTATTAATAGAACATTTTAAAGAGCTTAAAAAACAAGGAAATTACAAAAATATTAATCAACTTATAAAACAAGGTACAAAAGATAGGTTACGTGCAGTACTTTTAACAGCTACTGCAGCTGCTTTTGGTTTTTTACCAATGGCTATTTCAACTAATGCAGGTGCAGAAGTACAACGACCTTTAGCAACGGTAGTTGTAGGTGGTTTAATTACAGCAACTCTTTTAACGTTAATAGTATTACCAGTACTATATGCTTACTTCAATAATTTAAAAAAAGATAAGAGTGAAAAAAATGTATCTAATAAAAAAATAATAGGTTTAAGTAGTTTATTAGTTTTACTTACTATAAGTAATTTAAATGCTCAAAATAAATTACCTAAAAATCTTCATAAATTAATAAATTTAGCTATTGAAAATAATAGTGGTTTTAAAGTAAATCAATTAAAGATAAAAGAATCAAAAGCATTAGTAAATAATTTTAATTTTGATAAAACTCAAGTTTATTATGAATTTGATGAAAATAATTTAGCTATAAATAATAAACCTTTAAAATTATTTGGTGTCCAGCAAGACTTTCGATTTCCAACAGTTTATTTTTCAGAAAACAAAGTGAAAAAAGCAAATCTAGCTGTTGTTAAGAGCAGATATGAAATTGAAAAAACAGTATTAAAACGTAAAGTTACTGTTGCATATTATAAGTACCAAATACAATTAGAGAAGCAACGTATTTTTGCTACTTTAGATAGCCTTTATACTAATTTTTCAACTGCTGCTAAAAGACGTTTTGAGTTAGGAGAAACTAATTATTTAGAAAAAATAATGGCAACCTCAAAACAAAAACAAATTAATTTAAAATACTTAGAAGCAACACAAAATGTATTATTAAATTATAATAATTTAATAAATATTATACAATCAGTAGATACTTTAATTATAGATAAAAATTATTCTTTTAAAACACCACTTATTGTTTCTACAAATATTAAAAAAAGCGCAGAACTTTCTTATTATCAAAATAAAATTTTACTACTAGAAGCTACAAGTGGTTTAAAAAAACAACAACTTTTACCAGATATAAGTATTTCTTATTTTCAAGGAACAAATTCAGGAATTGATTATAATTTATATGGATATCAAATTGGTTTAAAAATACCTATTTTATTTGGCGGAAAATCTAGTCAAATTAAAGCAGCTAACATAGCAACCGAAATAGCTGTTAAAGAAGCTAGTGAACACAAAATTCAATTAAACACAAAGTTGAAGTCTCTTATTATTAAAAAAAAATATTTAACTAAAAATATTTTATATTATGAAAAAGAAGGTAAAGCTCTGTCTACCGAAATTTTAAAGTTGGCTAATGGTAGTTTTAAAAATGGAGAAATTGATTTTTTTCAATATATCCAAAGCTTAGAAAATGCTTACGAAATTAAGTTAGACTATTTGAATAAGCTTAACCAATACAACAATATTGTAATAAATATCAATTATCTAACCTTATAAACTAAACAATTATGCAACGCACTTTATATAAAATATTAATTTTATTATTTATACTTTTTGGCTGTAATAGTAATAAAGTTGAAAATGAAAAAAAATCTATAGAAGAATTAAATAAGAATATTAAAAACCAAGATAATAAATTATTATTTGTATCTAAAAAACAATTTGATTACGGTAAAATGATTTTAGGTAGTATTGAAGATAAATTATTCCCAGTATTGATTAAAACTAGTGGATTAATTGATGTTCCCCCTCAAAACAAGGCTGTAGTTTATGCTCAAATGGGTGGGTATATTAAAAATACACCACTTTTAATAGGAGATAAAATACATAGAGGTCAAGCACTTGTAACTCTTGAAAATCCAGATTTTATACGTATTCAACAAGAATATATGGAGCTTAATGAACAGCTTATATATTTAAAATCAGAATTTGAACGACAAAAAACTATGTTTGCTGAAAATATTACTTCACAAAAAAACTTTCTTCAATCTCAAAGCATTTATAAAGCAGCAAAAGCTCGTCATAACGGATTAAGAAAACAATTAGAAATGCTTCATATTGCACCTGCAAGTGTAGCAGCAGGTAATATTAGTACAATAGTAACAGTTAACGCTCCAATTACGGGAAATATTTCAAAGATAAATGTAACTCAAGGAACATATGTTTCACCTGCATCAGTTATTTTAGAAATAATTAATAATAATAACCTTCATATAGAATTATCTGTATTTGAAAAAGACATATTAAATTTACAAAAGGGACAAAAAATAAATTTTAAAATACCAGAATCATCTAATCAAATTTATGAGGCAAAAATACACTTAATAGGAACTGTTATTGAAGATAATAGTAGAACTATAAAAGTATATGGTGATATAAAAAATAAAGATGCTACGAATTTAATAACAGGTATGTTTGTTGAAGCTAGTATTGTAATAAGTTCAAGTATCGAAAAGTCATTACCAGAAACTGCGGTTGTTGTGTCTGAAAAAGATTATAATGTATTAAAATTAGTTAAAAAAAATGATGAAGGATATTATTTTGATGTTATTTCTGTAAAAGTTGGTAAAACAAATAATAAGTTTGTTTCATTAAAATCGTTTAAAGGTATAAAAGATACAGATAAAATATTGATTAAAGGAGCTTTTAATTTAATAGGCGAGTAATAACCTTTAGAGAATAATAGGTAGGTGCTTTTATCATCTACCTATTTTTAAAAACGTAAAAAACTGTAAATTAAAAACTTTATTATACGTTCTTATAATTTATGTTACATTTTAATTACTTTCTAAACACTCCAATTAAACCTTTGAAAAACAGTATTCCAGTCATCAGGTAAACTAGCTTTTATAATTTGTTGTTTTTTAGAAAAAGGATGAATAAATTTCAATGAATAAGCGTGTAAAAATAAATTATCACAACTAAAATTATTAATAAACATTAAATTATGGTTTTTATCACCATATTTTGGATCACCAATAAGTGGATGACTTATTTTATTCATATGAATACGTAATTGATGTAACCTTCCTGTGGTAGGTTTCATTTCAACTAAACTATAACGTGATGTATCATATGGTTTTACAGGTATATTTACAACAACCGTTGATACCGTTTTTAAAGTTGTTTCAGCATTTTTATAAACATCAGAATCTCTTCCTTTCACAGGTGAATCTATAAGCTTATATTCAGGAGCATGCCCTCTAACAATTCCGTAATATGTTTTTTGAATTTTATTAGTTGTAAAAAGCTCTTGAAATTTAGACACATATTTTGTCTCCTTAGCTAATAAAATAATACCTGAAGTTTTTCTGTCTAAACGATGTATCGGATAAAATTTATGCTCAAACTTATCAAATAACAATTGTAATAAAGAATTTTCATCAGCTACATTTCTAGAATGATGTGCATGATGTACAACAATATTATTTGGTTTAGAAACACAAATTAAATACTCGTCTTCAAAAAGAATACTAAGGTTCATAAAAATTTAATTATTTATTACTTTAAGCTTTGAAAAGTAAAGTAAAATTAACGATAATATTCCACAAATTAAAAAACCTATAAATAGAGGTAGAGTAGTGGTTTCAACATATTTACCTATAAATGTAGCAATAGGAACAGCCATAATTGTTGAAATAAAGCCGTTTATTGCCGCTCCAACACCTGCTATATGACCAACAGGTTGCATTGCCAAAGCTCTTAAATTTCCAAAAAGAAATCCAATTGAAAAAAATTGTAAGGCAAAAAAAGTTAATAAAATTATTATATTAGGGTTCTCTTTTCCATAAAATAAACCAATATACATTACAGGTATTAAAGTAAAAGCTATCAAAAAAGTAATAATTATTTTAAACATTCCAAACTTCATCACAAAAGTTCCGTTTAAAAAAGTAGCAAAGCCAACAGAAATAGCGAGTGCTGCAAAAATATAAGGAAACTCATTTACAAAACCATATTGGACTTGAAAAATTTGTTGTGACGCACTTAAATATACCATAAAAGAACCTGTAATAAATCCAGAAATTAAAGTAAATACAATTGCTTGTTTGTGTTTTAAAAATTATTTTGTACCATTAATAAAAAGACTAACTGATAGTTTTTTTCTTTTTTCTTTTTCTAATGTTTCTGGCTGACGTTTCCATAACCAAAGCATTACAAAAAAACCAAAAATTAATTGACTATAAAATATAAATTTCCAGCCATAAGCATCTAACATTAATTTTCCTATTGCTGGAGCAACAACAGGAACTAAAATAAAAATAACCACAATAAAAGACATTATTTTAGCCATGTAATTTCCGCTAAAACTATCTCTGACCATTGCAATACTTATTGTTCTTGGCGCTGATAATCCAATACCTTGTAAAATTCTACCAAAAACCATCATTTCAATACTTGTAGCAAATACACAAACAAAACTAGCAATAACAAAAACACTAAAACCTAAATAGATTACGGGTTTTCTACCAAGGCTATCAGATAATGGTCCAGAAATTAATTGACCAAACCCTAAACCTAAAAAAATCATAGTAACTAATAATTGATTATCATTTGAGTTTTGTTGAATATTAATACTAATACCAATTTGTTTTAAAGCAGGTAATAAAGCATCAATAGATAAAGCTACTAACGACATTAATGCTGCCATTAAAGTTATAAATTCAATTTTTGATTTCTTTTGTTTTTGCATCAGGTAAAAGTACTATGTTTAAATTCATATATCTACTTTTTATACAATAAGAATTGAGATAACTTAAATTCTATTTAACATAATATTAATTATAGTACAAATATATTGTTTAGTAATAAGAGTGGTTTATCCATTTGATAGCTATAATGTAGTATTATGTAAAATATCCAAGAAGCATTGGTTTTCATAAGAATAATTGGAACTTGGGTTATTAAACTAATAAGCAGTTTGCTTCGCAGAGTTATTTAAAACATTTGTATCTATAATTAGCCGTTATGAAAATATAGCCGCTACCAAACGCTCGATTATTTTATAAAATAAAATTGCTCTGGCAATTTATTTTACACTCAAACGTACGTAATAAAAATTTTAGACGATAGCATAAATTTTAAGAAATCGAATTTTTAGGAGATTTACGAACTCATATTATGTAAATAATTAAATATGTGAGTAAAAATAAAATTCTATGCACTTGTTATATTTAGAACTTCAATTAATCTTCTTTTTCGTGTTTCATTATTTAGTATTTAAAAAATTGATAGTTAATCAATTTTTTAAAATAGTGCCTTGAAACAAAAATTCAAGGCTGCAAATAATTTTGTAAACAATTAACTGCTCATTATATTTTAGACTATTTAGCTGAAAAGGTCTTGTAGACCTTTTCAGCTAAATACAATTTGAAGCAAGGTTTTAGTAAAGTATTGTATCCAATAAAAATCATCCACAGGATAATTGTAATCGTATAGCCTAAAATATACACGCTCATTTCTCCTATTGTTTTAACCAAAATTTTATGAGGCCAAGTTTAACATCGAAATTCTATTTTACATAATATTTTAAATCTTTAGGATTTTAATCAATTTTATTCTTTAGAACCATATTTATAGATGTCATTAATATTAAGTACAGTTATTTGATTAGAATACTTGTTACCAAAAACCTCTTTAATTACTTTTAAATGCTTGTTTCTATTACAAAGACTTTATCAGCTATATTTAATTGTTCTTCGCTTATATAGTTTATTCCAATCTCGTTACAAATATTTTTATTCGTCCCAGCAGAATAAAAAAATATAAATAGGGAAAATGTTTGCTAAAATAATCTTTGGCAGTCTTTGAACGGTTCTTTATTGGTTGAGTAAATAATATATTTCTCATTACTAAAGCTTTATATTATTTAAAGCATACTTGCTTAATTCTGGAATTACATTTATAAACACACTAATTTCCCAATTTGATAAATGCGCTAACATTACGTTATTGCTTTTAAATATAGTATTTGGAGTTAAAAATACGGTTGATAAAATTAAATATAAATTTTCGCTTCGCTCTCAATTAGTTGATGAGAATTACCATTATTAACCTTAAAATTAAAGCTTACTGCTTCTCTCCTACTTTCATTTTATAAAACTTCAATTTGAACTTATTTAGCAGAAATTTAATTGATAGAATTATAAGTTAGTAAGAAAATATAATTTTTGACACGCACCACTCGTTATTTTCTTTTACCTAGATATTGGATTTGCTATAATTCTTATTATATGTGTTTTTTTAGTTTCTAGCACATTAATACTTGTAATATTAAATTGATGTTCTTTTAGTAATCCAATAATATCCGTAGTACATATAGCTGAAAATAAAGCTTTATAACCATAAAATTGAGGGAAGTAAAATGTACGTCTAAATTCTGGGTCATCTACTGCTGTATATAAAACCAAATGGCCTTCGTTTTTTAGTAATAACCTTGATTTACCTAGTGCAGAAGCTATTTTATCCATACAAAATATGCTATAACTAAAAACAAGAATATCATATTTCAACATTTTAAAATCATAATAAAGATAGTCACCATTTATCCACTTAAATCGTTCGTTATAAAATATTTCAGTAGCTATAGAAGTATTCTTTTTTGAAATATCTATACCTGTATAGTAATTATTTTTGCATATGGTTTGTGATAGTATTCCATTACCACAGCCTACATCAAGAATAGAAACCGGTTTTTTAAAACTATTAATCCATATTTTAAAATCTAAAATGACTGGGTCATTGAGTTTACGAGCATTATTCCGCAAATATGATCGATTATCCCAGAATGCTTCGTTATCCATATGGGTGTGGTGCATTATTGTATGAAGTATTTGTAGGTTGCAATGGTATTAAAAATGGATTATTAGCATCCCATTCTTTTCGCATACAGTTAATTAACAAAACACGAATTACTCGACTATTTTTTTTTGATGAAATACTGTAAAATAAAGGTTCTAATAAAAATCGCTCCTGACAATTATAGTATAATTCCAATGCGTTTTTTGCATATAACGTTTGTTTATTTTTTGATTTTTTTTTCTCAAATAAAGATAGTATAAAACCACCATTTTGAAAACCGTAGATTACATGATCTAAACTACTTTTAACAATCTCTTGAATTTTTAATTTATGTAAACCTATTCTAATAAGTTTATAACGTATCATTAATGCTTCATGTATTGAATGTCGAATACCCTCAGTAATTTCCATGGTAGCCTTAGATCCAAAAGTTATACGCTGTAACGAATCAGATACTATAACTAAAATAACCATAGATAAATTAGATAAGCCAACATCATAAATTGTTACCGTTAGCCCCAGTTCTTGTAAATGATTACTCAAATCTATAGGGAGGTAACTTTGATCTATTTTTGAAATTTTATATTCTGGATCTCTCCAAGCCCTCATAATGGCATCTCGCTCCAATACTTCTTGCAAACCAATTAAGTTAAGATCTCTTTTATCATTAGACCCTAATCCTGAAACAATTCCCGAAGATTCTATGTCTCCCACAAAATTAGTTGAAGGAACGTGTAAATTAAAATTTGGCAAGATACAACTCAAGGGAAATAAATAATCTTTATTATTAATTAGACCTTTTACCTTCACTAAATGTCTTTGATGGTAGTCTTCAAAAAAAAAATCATTATCAATTCCCTGTTTCTTAAAATTAAAGATACTAGAAATAGATATTTGCTTCAAATCTGATTTTGGTGAAATTATTGTAGCATTTCTTATGTTTTCTGGATTAAGAGATTCGTAACGTTCATTAAATTCTGACAGGCATTTTACTTTTGCTAAATCAAGGTTCGTATCAATGCCATTAACTCCTATTTCAAATGAAAATTGTTCTCCTTTTATGTTTTTAGAAGTACAAGATATATTTAATTCACAAAGAAATAAACTATAAGATTTCGTTCCTAAATTTGAAACAATAATATGTTTTTTGTAGCTAGATAATTTCATTATTCGGTAACAAATGTTAAGTTTCTTGGTTTTTCATAGTCTATAGGAATTTGATTATATAAAGTTGCTTCTGGAAACTCAATACATTTTTTAAATCGACTTTTTTCCTTCTGTAAATAATCAACATACATTATGCCTATAGGTGTGAACTTACCAAATTCAATAAGCTGATCAACTC
Organism: Tenacibaculum aestuariivivum; assembly: GCF_964507685.1. Classification (GTDB taxonomy): domain Bacteria; phylum Bacteroidota; class Bacteroidia; order Flavobacteriales; family Flavobacteriaceae; genus Polaribacter; species Polaribacter aestuariivivum. The sequence goes on along the minus strand of NZ_OZ208414.1, from coordinate 241,606 downwards.
CTGCATAAAACCCTAGCAAATGGCGATGTAAACGAATTTCTCCTTCTTTTGAATAGTGATTTTCAACAGCTTTGAAAAAAAAATGTGATAATCTATAAAAAACAAATGTTGCATGAAATATCCCTTCTAAAGGTCTCTTGTCTGGACGAATCGGTGACTTAGCAAGAGTATCATTTGGATTTAATAAAATTGGTTCTAATTCAAATATGGAATGTATTTTTTGATGAGCAGCCTCATGTACAATATGATCAGCATAACACTCAATACTCCACTCCGGTAAAAGATTAAAAAAAGAAGTACCGAAATGATTTAATGATGAACCCCCTATAAATGGAAACCCTCTAAGTAATGTAATATCTCGAGTTAATACATTAGTTTCTTGATAAAGGTCAATATCAATTTTCTTAATATATTTTAGAGCTTCCTCAAATTTGTTAATATATAGTGTTATTAATTTATGTTTAATTAATTTTTCTGGAGAAATCATTTCAAAAGGTACGTCATCATCAGCAACAGCTTTCAAGTTAGACTGGTATTTTGAGATGATTCTTTCTCTTCCTTTTCCAACCTGTTTTATGAAAATATTTGAATCAGGTATTTGATAAACGCCATATTTCCTTATATCATCTAAAGAATATTTATTTTCTTTAGGTTTTATAGAAAAAATAGTTTCATCTTCGAAATCAAGTTCTATTCTTTCAAAAGGCTGGTAGTGTCCTAAGCTAAAATAGTTATATAAAAATATTTGCCCCGTTTCATCTGCAAAAATCAAACGTTTTGATGATAATTGCATAGTTAGGGTTATCTCAGATAATACGTAAGGTAATTTATAGTAGTGCTTAACTAAATTATCAAAATCTTGTTTATTTAAATAATTAATTGCTTGGTAATACCATTCAAAAAAAGCGCCATCTATTATATTGTGCTCAGAGAAATATTTTGAAGGATTATTATGAGCGTAATTCAATATTTTCTTGCTTAAATCAACAATATCATTATTGACAGATTTAATTTGTCTTAACCCATCTAATAGTGAAATTGTTGAATCTATAGTAGCAGTAATTAATTTACTTCTACTACATTTAGAATTATCAGAATCTGGTCGAATCAGCTTTTCTATATTCATTTTTACCCTAATTTTCTTATTTTTTCAAAAATTTCATCGTTTGCTAGAGTAGATGCAAGTACGCATGATTGACACATATGTGTGCTTTTGTTAATTATACCTACTTTAATATCTAAAAATTCTTTAGGAAGGTTTGTTAGTGATCTGTCATCGTTTGTAGTAACTACTCTAGCTTTAGTTAAATATTCCTCAATTTCGGATTTTGTTATTGTTAATCCAAAACCTGCTGCTAAGCCTTGGGTGAATATTATAGATTCTTCTATCGGACTATTATCCTTGAAATTACGCTTTTTAACAATATTTTGGACTTCTTTGTTTTTCTTAATAAGTTCACTTAGTTTTTCAATGTTTTTCATAATAAAAGAATTTACCCTTTCGGATGATTAATACTATTTTAAATTAAATAATAACAAATTAAAGAAATTAGAAGTAAAAATAACAGGAGGATTTACCCTTATCTTAAAGAGGAAAACACCCCTTTATCAATAAAAAAATACTTTTAATAATTGAACGAAATGTATAAAGGATTGATTTAATAAAAGGTAAAGGATTTATATTACCTTTTCATACACATTACTACTTCACTCCTATCGTCGCTTCGGTCAAAGCATATTCTATTACATTTTTAAGATACATTATAGTACAAGTATATTTAATAGTAACACTTAATTCTGCTACTTGCTGATTAGTTACTAAATATATTTTAATAATAGTATAATCTGTTAGTAAGTTTACAATAGTTATATTATCTCCTTCTATATTGATAAGCTATCTTATAGTTGAAAAATCTGAACCAGAAAAGTCTTTTAAAAAATTATACGTATCAACTACTGTATAACATCAGTATAACTAAAACGACTTAAATCAATTTTACCATCCTCACTTTCAAAAGTAAATGTTTGTGTTACAAGAATAGGTTCACTTATACCGATACTTTCAATTAATAAATAATCAAACTTATTTTGAGAAGCTAATTTTTCAACTTATACTATTAAATATAAGTTACAAAAAAATAATGTGACTTAGTTACGAAATAATAAAAACAGCACGCTATTACAGTTAAGTAGTGTTAATAAAAATATTTTATTTGTTATTTAACAAACTTAATAGTGCCTAATACTAAAAAAACAATAATTAAAAAGAAAAAGAAACTAATGTTTGAAAACATAGTGTAACTACTTTTATTGGTAAAAAAACGAGGCTGTATAACTTTCCAATTAATAGAACTTGTAAGGTTATTGGTAAATATTTGAGGATAAAATTTTAATCTTAAATCTTCATGAAATTTTGTTGTAGCGTTTAAAAAACGAATATGATTGTTTAAGCTCGTATTAGCAATTTCGTTCATTACTAACTGCGTATGTAAAGTAGGCCAAAAAAATGCTATTTTAGTACTCAAAATTTGCCTATTTTTTAATTTAGCATACATCGCATCACTTTCTAGTTTAGAACTATCATCCCCCATCTGCTGCATCGCATAATACCATAACCATGAAAAACCTTTTTCTTTAATTTTATGCTCTTTAAACTGAGGATAATGTTTAAAAAAAGCATTTAAAGTTTCTTTTTTATCAGTATCCCATTTTTTATGATAACCATCTCTTTGTTTTAAAGTCATTGCAAAAGCTTCTTTTATAGGATATTTATTAGTTATGTAATTACTAACTAAAACAGGTAAAAAAACAACAAGTAGCAACCAACTAACCAATAAAAAAATAGCGTTAGCGTTAGATGACTTTTTTAATGAAATAATAAAAAAACAAATAGAAAACCAAAAAAAAACATATAAATAACTTATAAATATTAATTGTAAGAAAGAGGTGTTAAACGGTATATTTAAAATAATTTTAGACATTAAAAATAAAAAACCTAATATAATACTTACAAAAAAAACTCTTATAGATATTTTTTTAAGTAAATAAATAAAAGCAGATTTACTTTGAATTTTAATTATTTTCCATGTTCCATTTTCTATATCTTCTGATAAAATATTAAAACTTAATGCTATAATTACTAAAGGTAAAAGAAAGATGATTATAAAACTTAAATCTAAATTACCAACCTGTAAACGCATTGGATTTACTAGGTCTGTGTTATACTTTTGCCCTTCTAAATTTAAAATATTTATATTTTGAATCTGCGTATTTAAATCGCTTTGTCCAATAGCTATTGCAGCTAATGGTTGGTGTTTTTTTATAAATGAAAATTTTAAATAATACAATAATAACCCTAAATCATTTTTATGATGAATTGTTAAGGTTTCTATATCTTTTTTCTGCTGAATTATTGCTTTTTCTATGTTTTGCTGTTGTATATTTAAAAACTGTTTCCCTGTATATATACTTAAAATACCTAATAGTAACAATACAGCAAAAGCTAATAGCATTGTTTTTGAACGAATAAATTGTTTTATTAATAATCTATACATTTTTTAAATAATTTTAAAGTGTTCTAATCGTTTTATAAGCATAAATAGTAATAGTGCAGTCCATAATACAAGCGCAGTAATAGTTAGTAATTGACTTTTTATGCTTTCAATTATAGCGATATATTGATAACTAAACTTTGGCAGTAATTTCCAATGTTCTTTATGAACTACATGTATTTTACCTTCACTACTTTTGGCTTTATTACTAATAAATTTCATTTGCAAATTATTCATGTATTGCGATTGCTTATATCGGTACTTTTCAGCTTGTAACAAAAAGTTTGTGTAAGTATTAAAATCAGTACCAGACATGCTCATAGATAGGTTTTTAATAGCTAAATAAGGATTTAATAATACAGCGTAATTAGTAATACTATTTTGTTTTATATAAGTGTTTATTAATTTTTTATGCTCTTGATTATAAATAATTGCAGATTGTTTTTCGCCTCGTCTCATTAAAAAACCACCATAATTAAAAGGCAATTCTTTTACAGTAGCAACTTTGTGTGCTTTTAAAATAGAATCACGAAGCTCTAAAAATATAGGATCATTTAGATTATGACTATTTCCCTTTTTTGCTGTTTTTTCTTTTACTATTGCTTTAAAAGCAATTTGTGAAAGATTAGGATACGTTAAATACCCTGTTGCTTGGGCAGCTTTAGGAAAAATAATAAAAAAGAAAAGCCAAATACTTAATAAACTTAGCAAAGCTTTATTTGTGTTTTTACTTATTGACGATATTAATATTGTTATGCAACATATTATAAAGTAAAAAATAAAATAACTGATAGTTATAAAAACACACCTTGTAATAAGGTGATTATGTATTGTTGTATCTTCTAAAATAGCAATACTCCAAAGCGATAAAAAAGCTGGTAAAAAAAACAAACTAGAAACAAGAAATAACCCGAGTAGCTTTCCAAAAATAATTTCTTTTATAGTAGCACCTTGTATATAAATAATTTTTAATGTTCCGTTTTCTTTTTCATAAACTATAGCATTATATCCTAAAAAGAAAATAATTAGGGGTAAAAAAAGTTGTAGCAGAATAGCTATATTTAAATCTCCAAAACGTACTAAACCACTAGAAACACTTGCTTTAGAGAAATTAGCTGTATTTTGTTTATGTGCCTCTAAAAAAATAGCATTACCCGTATAACTTTCTATACCAGAATCAAAAATAGTTAAGGGGTGTTGTAAACGAAATATAAACGACCCAAAATGCGCCATTCTATGCGGATGTTTATCTGGATTATTTTCCCAACTATCTCTTGATTTTTCTTGATAATACAAAGCTGTATGCTGTTGTTTTTCAAATGCTTTAAAACCATTTACTGTTACGTATATTAAAATAGCTAAAAATAACAGCAATAAAGCAAAAAGACCTTTAGTACTAAAGGCCTTTTTGAAGAACTGTTTTGTTATTAAAATAACAACATCCTTTTTCATGTTTCTTAAAATTTATATGTTGCATTTAGTAGGAAATTCTGGGGTGTCCCTGGTGCTAACCTAGCCGGACTTAGACCTCCTAACCAATGTATTTTATCTAATAAATTATTTACTTTTAATGTTAATTGCATATTTGTATTTGCTGGTTTGTAGTATAAAGCAGCATCAAAAACAGTATACTCAGGTAATAAAACCCTACCTCTATACCAAGTATATTTTTCATCAGAATATTGTGCTCCAAAACCAAGTCCAATTCCTTTTAAAGTTTTACTCGTAAAATCATATCTACCCCAAAAATTTGCATTATGCTTTGGTGCTCCTCCAATTGGTTGTCCTACCAAACTAGCATCATTATCTTTTACAATTTTAGCATCATTATAAGCATATGATAGTGTTACTTGAAAATTATCTGATACGTATCCTGATAAATCTACTTCAACCCCTTTACTTTTTTGCTCTCCTCTTAATTCTAAATTTTCAATATCCCAATAATCTCCCATCAATAAATTTTTCTGAGTAACTTCATATAAAGCTACATTAGCACTTAATCTACCATTAAAAAACAATCCTTTTGCTCCGAATTCTTTTAAACTACTCTCTAAAGGATCAAATTTTCCTGGAGAAGCTTCCCAAAAGAATCCTTCTGCTGTTGGCGATAAAGAAACGGTATTGGTATGAGGTTGAAAACCTTCTAAATAAGTTGCATATGCACTAATATTATCTGTAACCTCATAAGTTAAACCTAACCTTGGTACAAGTGCGGTAGTTGTATATTTTTTCTCATTACTCCCTTCGTAATCAAAAATATCTGTGAACCACTCATATCTTAAATTAAATAAAAGTGAGAATTTTCCTGTTTTAAATTGATTTTGAACATAAACACCATCAGAAGTAGTTAAATTAGCTGGTTTTTCTGATTGAGAAATCACGTAATTACTCGTGTTCCTAATACCATTAAAAGGGTTATTTAAATCTAAATGAGGAACAGCAGGAACCAATAATCCGTCTACTTGTTGAAAGTCATTAGGATCACTTTTACCTGGTCTAAATCTTCCTGTTGAGCCATCATTTAACAAATAATCTCTTGATGAATTTGTTGCTACAGCAACTCTTTCCCAACGTGTTGCATCATATCCTACTAAAATTTTATTACTAATATTTCCACTTTTAATATCAAAATCAAAATAGGTACTAAAATTATCTGTATCCCAGTTTTGCTGTCTCTCTGCATAACGCATTGCAACAACATCCGGAATTACAGCGCCTGTAGCATCATAAGCACCACGAAAAGCATCTGCTCTATGTTCTTTTAAATCTTCATCCCAAGTTTGTTTCATATACTGAGCATTAAAACCTATAGTTTTTGTAAACTTTTTATTAAAACTAGCCATAAAGGTTAGTTCTTTGGTCTTATAAAAATCATTGGCTGCACTTGGGCTTAAAGTAATTGAGGTACTATTTGGATTATAGTTATTATCAGCTGCATCAAAAATAGGCTGTCCTCTATCTAAGTTTCCATCCGCATTATTATAAATCATCTCTACATTAAGTGCCGTAGTTTCATTAGGAATATAACTAAACGAAGGTGCTATTAAAAGTGCATTATTATTTACAACATCTCTAAATGAGTTTGCTTCTTGATATGCAGCATTAAAACGGTATAACAAGGTTTTTTCATTATTTAACGGCCCTGTAAAATCAGCAGTAGTTCTTAACGTACCAAAACTTCCTGCTGCTATAGAAACTTCACTACGTTTTTCTTTTAATGGCTTTTTTGTTACCATATTTACGGTACCTCCAGGATCGGCACTTGAAAAAGTTACCGAACTAGGCCCTTTAATAACTTCTACACGCTCTAAGTGCGATGTTATTGGTTGTAAAAAATAATATTGACGCGTACGCATTCCGTTTACTACTTGTCCGTCATCTGCTTGTGTAATCCCTCTAATATTAAAATGATTATAAAGTCCTGTTGCAGAAACACTACTTACAGTTTTAACAGCATCAACCAATTGAAACGCTTGACGGTCAGCAATAAGCTCTTTTGTAACTGTTGCAACTGCTTGTGGTAGCTCTTTATTTTTAATGGCTGTTTTAGTAGCCGAAAAAGAATAATCACTATTATAATCTTTTCGTTTTCTACCTAAAACTTCAACAGATTGTAGGAATTCTGCAGACTCTTGTAAGCTTATAGATCCTATATTTTTAGTGTTAGTAACCTTTACATTATTTTCGTATGATTCATACCCCATAAATGTTATTACAATATTATAATTTCCATTTTCTTTTAGAGTAATACTAAAAGCTCCGTCTTTATCAGATACTGCTCCCAATTTATATTTATCGTTTGAAACAATAATATTAGCATTTTGAATGGCTTTTTTATTTTTATCTAAAACCTTACCCGTTATTTTAGATTGAGAAAAACCTAATTGTATTGTCAATAGAATAATTGAAAATATAATTTTTTGAAAGTTATTTTTAAATTGCATTATTTACTAAATAGTTTTGATGTATAAATCTTGTAATTCTTGTGCCGTAATATTTGAGGTTTCGGTAGTGTAAACAATACTTCCTTCTTTCATAATTCCTATTTTAGACCCTATACTTACAGCATTAAAAATATCGTGAGTAGCCATTAATATACCTACACCTTTATTTGATAATTGTTTACATATTTTTGCAAATTCTAAAGAAGCTTTGGGGTCTAGACCAGAAGTTGGTTCATCCATTAAAATGTAAGAAGCATTTTTGGCTAAAGCAATTGCAATACTAACTTTTTGCCTCATTCCTTTAGAATAAGTACCTAATTTTTTATTGTGTGCATCGTGTTGTAAGTTAGCTTGCTCTAAAAAAGACTGTAGCTCATTTTTTACATATTTAAAACCAGCCAAACGACTAAAAAAATCTAAATTTTCAATACCCGTAAAATCAGTATATAACTGTACTGTTTCAGGTATGTAAGCTATTTGGTTTCGTATTTTTTTATTATTACTTACTGAAACACTATTAATTAAAGCATCTCCTGAACTTGGTTTTAATAAGCCTAAAAAAATATTAATTGTAGTTGTTTTACCCGCACCATTTTGTCCTAGTAAACAAAAAATTTCACCCGGTGAAATACAAAAAGACACATCTCTGATAGCCATTTTATTTTTATATTTTTTACATAATTTATTAGCTACTAACATTTTATTATAAAGAGTTTTTTTAATCAATAAATTATTGTTCACTACTAATATATTAATGCAACAACGGTGCAAATATAACAAAACAAGTAACTAATGCAAGTAAGTTGTATTAGTTGTTTATGAAATCAGCTAGAAAATTTTCTTAAAAAATTAATATTATATACTGAATTTTATGAAATAAGTGTAAAGTGAATTAATAAAAATGTCCTTTTAAACTATTTTACATAACCCTTACAAACGTAAAAATAAATTTAAAAGGAGCATTTATATTAATAAATTTGAGTCACTTTAATCGTCTTTTGTCCTGTCTTATTAATGCTACTCTGTTGCAAATATATAAAATAAATATTAATGCAACTAAATAGCGTTAGTTTTTATTATATTTGTAATATGGGTGTAATTAGAAAAACTAAATCGGTAAAAATAATAATAGAACAGTTTGAAAAGTCATCAAGTGCAATACCTGTTACTATTTTAGTTGAAAATTTGAGTAACCTAATGAATAAAACAACTATTTATAGGATTTTAAATAAACTTGAAGAAGATGGTGTTTTACATTCATTTCTTGGTAATAAAGGTAATAAGTGGTATGCTAAATGTAATGGTTGTACTTCAACAGTTCATCATGATGTACACCCACATTTTCAATGTTTAAATTGTAATAAAATAGATTGTTTAACTATTGATATAGTTATTCCTAAAATTAAAAATAGAAAAATACAAATTTCACAAGTTTTATTACAGGGTACTTGTGAAGAGTGTTCTAATAGTAATTTTTAGTTTATTACTTGTGTATAATTAAATATTGTTTGAAAAACATAAACCTATTTAATCGTATATTTGTTGTTATTATTAAAAAAACAACCTAAATAGTTATCTATTTACTTTCTATGCCTTTTAAAAAATTACATTCCGATATAAAAGAGAAATTAGAATCTCTAGAAATTACAGAAGCAACACCATTTCAAAAAATAAGTATTCCTGCAATTAAAAGTGGCGCTAACTTATATTGTATAGCTCCACAAGGAACCGGAAAAACAACCACGCTTATACTTACAACCTTACATAAATTAAAATTTGAAGCTGTTGGTAACAGTCCTAGAGCTTTAATTTTAGTTAAAAACAACGAAAAAGCGGCTGCATTATATGATGCTTTTTTAAAATATACACGTTTTAAAGAAATACGAGTTTATTTAGCGGATGAAAAAATGCATGTTGACACACAAAAATCAGAAATTTTTGAAGGTGTTGATATACTTATTTCTACTCCAAAAAGAATGAACAAGTTGTTTATGTTAAATGGAATAAGTACCTCACAGTTAACAATGTTTAATGTTGATGATGCTCAATTTTTAACAGAAAATAATGCATATACAGCACTTATGTCAATAACTCAAAGTATTAATAAATGTCAATTTGTATTATATTCAGATAAAATGTATCCGACTTTAAAACGTTTTGAATCTTATTTTATGGAATACTCTAAAGTAATAACAATTTAATATATTAAAATTTCACTAAAAAAAACATCGATAATTATTAATAGTTATCGATGTTTTTTTTAGAGTAATGTATAATTTTATTTTATATAAAATTATACATTACTTAAACTAAAATTAGATTCTAATGTTATTATTTGAGCATCAGGGTCTGTATTATAAATAATACTTTCAATTACAGATAAGTTTTTATTATTTTTTGTAATTAAAATCATTTTTTCGTTAGAATCTTGATGAATTATTTTTATGAATTTTTGATAAATACTAGTGTCTCCTATAATATTTTGTTGAATTAAATCATTCTTTTTAGAGAAAACAAGCATTGTTTTATTCTGAATATCTTGTTTCATAAAATAATCAATTGTTTTGCTAGTTGCAATAATTGTTATTAAGCAATATGTGGCTATTTTGTAATTTCCAAAAGTAAAAATTCCTGAAATGATAATAATAGCATCAATAATTAGTATTAATTGATTAAAACTAATATTAATTTTTGTAGCTAAAATTCTAGCTAAAATATCTTGTCCACCAGTTGTTGCTCCTGCTTTTTTAACTAAAAAAATAGTTATTCCAATAAGAATTCCTCCTAAAATTGATGACAATAAAATATCATCAATTAAAATTCTATTTTTTGTAAATAATGATATGATATCTAATATAAACGATGATGAAGTCATAAAAAAAGCAGTTTTAAACCCTGTTTTTTTACCTAGTAAACTTGTTCCCCAAAGTAATAAAGGAATGTTTATACACAGTGCGATAACACCTATAGATGAAAAACCAATAAGTTCACTAATAATAATACCTAATCCAAAAACTCCGCCAGGTACAATATTATAAGGCACTATAAATAATGCAAAAGCTAAAGCAACTATTAAAGATCCAATAAAAACTAATCCATAGTTTTTAAATTCAGTACTTATTTTATTATTGTTTATCATTACGTTTCAGTTTTGTTATATCTTTTTAGTTTTAATGATTTAATAAATCTGTTTAAAAATCCGTGCAAAAATATATTTATTCCTTATTTTATAGTAATAAACACTTAATTATAGTTTTAAATAAGTAAATTTAACTTTATAAAACTATTAATTTAATATATATCACTTTTTAAGAAGTTTTTTTTTATTTCTTCAAGTGATTTTTACGGTTTTATGATAACATATTAACCTTTATTTTTAAAAGAATCATATATAAAAAATAGCATAAAATGATAAAATTAGATGAAGTTGATTTAAATATCATACGAATTTTACAAGAAGATTGTAAAAAAACGGCAAAAGAAATTTCTTTAAGCTTGAACTTAACGGTTTCGCCTATTTATGATAGAATTCGACGTTTAGAGAAATTAGGCGTTATAAAAAAATATGTAGCAATTTTAGATAAAAATCATATTAATAGACCTATAACAGCTATTTGTATGGTTTCTTTGCGATACCATAATCAAGGTTTTATGGATAAGTTTGAAGCGCAAATAAAAGAATTAAAAGAGGTTCAAAAATGTTATCACATGGCAGGAAAAGTTGATTATTTTTTACATATCAACTTACCAGGAATTGAAGATTATCATGATTTTGTACGTTTAAAATTATCTAAAATTGAAAACATTGGTGTTTTAGAAAGTTCTTTTGTACTTAAAGAAATTATTGATAAAACAGCATATTTTATATAATTTAATTATGAATTACAGTTTTTTATTTCAATTAATAAAAAACATAAATTAAAAAAGAATGAACATTCATTTTTAATTTATATCTTTGTAAAATAAATAAAAAATATGGCTAAACTTCAAAAAAGTATTGATAAAAAAAATGCGCTTATAAAAGCAACAATTGAATTGGTTAATAATAATGGTTTTCATGCAACTCCAATGAGTAAAATAGCAAAAATGGCAAATGTATCGCCTGCTACTATTTATTTGTATTTTGAAAACAAGCAAGATTTAGTAAACCAAACCTATATAGAGGTAAAAGCAAAATATACTAATTATGCTTTTGAAACATATAATGAAAATATGGCTATTGAAACTGGTTTTAAGGTAATATGGAATCGTATTGCTGAGTTTAAATTAAACGAATGTGAAAATGCTATGTTTTTAGCTCAGTGTGATAACACTCCAATAATTGACGAGCTAAGTAGACAGCAGGGTATTAAACATTTACAACCCCTACTCGATCTTTGGAGTCGTGGTAAAAAAGAAGAAGTTATTAAACCAGTATCTGATTATATATTATATGCTTACGCCATAAATCCGTTATCATTTTTAATGATATCACAAAAACGTGGTGCCTTTACATTAGATAAAACACATATTGAAGAAGCATATCAATCTGCATGGAATAGTATAAAAGTTTGTAAATAATATGAAAAAAACAGCTATTATACTAGGTGCAACAGGTTTAACTGGTAACCACATATTACATAAATTAATTAAAGATGATACTTATAAAAGCATTAAATTATTTTCACGTTCTAAAATTGAAGGACTTCCTAATAAAGTAACACAATTTATAGGTAACCTTTTAGAATTAAATCAGTTTAAAAAAAAATTTATTGCTGATGAAGTGTATTGTTGTATTGGTACCACAGCAAAAAAAACACCAGATAAAAACAGCTACAAAAATATAGATTATGGTATTCCGGTAAACGCAGCAATTTTATCAAAAGAAAATAACATTCCTACTTTTTTGGTTATTTCAGCTATGGGTGCAAATATTAAAAGTAATATATTTTATAATAGAATTAAAGGAGAAATGGAACATGATGTTTTAACCCAAAAAATAAAAAACACCTTTATTTTTAGGCCTGCATTAATTGGAGGAAAACGTGAAGAGCATCGTTTCTTTGAAAAATTAGGACTCGTTATATTTACACTGATACAGCCTATTTTTATAGGTAAATTAAAGAAATATAAAATTATTGATGCTCAAAATATTGCTCAAGCAATGCTATATGTAGCCAACAATACTAATAGTACTGAAGTTATTATTACTTCAAATAAAATAAAAAAATTATCCTTAAAATAAATTAGCAACTAACTATGGAATTATTAGACAAATTAAAATGGAGATACGCTACTAAAGCAATGAACGGTAAAAAAGTAGCTGAAGAAAAAGTAACACGTATTTTAGAAGCAGCACGTTTAGCACCAACCTCAAGCGGATTGCAACCTTTCGAAATTTTTGTGATTAAAAATCAAGAAATTAAAGAAAAAATTAGACCTATTGCTTGGAATCAATCGGTAATTACTGACTGCTCTCACCTACTTGTTTTCGCTGCTTGGGATACTTATACCGAAGATAGAATTAATCACATGTTCGATTTAACAAACGAAATTCGTGGTTTTAAAAACGAAGGATGGGAAAATTACCGTCAAATGTTATTAAGTACGTATCCGCAGAAAGATGCCGAAGAGAATTTTAATCACGCAGCAAAACAAGCTTACATTGCTTTTTCACAAGCCATTACAGCCGCAGCTTATGAACAAGTTGATGCAACGCCTATTGAAGGATTTGATCCTACCGCTGTTGATGAAATTTTAAACTTACGTGAAAAAGGATTACGCAGTGCTGTATTACTTCCTCTAGGTTACAGAGCTGAAGACGAAGATTGGTTGGTAAACTTAGTAAAAGTTAGAAAACCGATGAATGAATTAGTAACCGTAATTGAGTAATATTTGTAATATATTAGAACGTATTAAAAGCCTTTAAGCAACTTTATCAATTTATCAAATCAACTAAAAAAACAGGATGAATAAAATAATTTTATTAGAAAAAAGACCAATTGGTAAACCTCAGTTATCTGATTTTAAAGTTGTTTCAGGTAAAACAGCAACAATTAATACAGGTGAAATCCTTTTAGAAACAACTTATGTATCTGTAGATCCCTATTTAAGAGGAAGAATGAGCGATGCAAAATCATACATTCCTTCTTTTGAATTAAATAAACCTATACAATCTGGTGTTATAGCCAAAGTAATTGCGTCTAAAAATACTGATTTTGCCGTAGGTGATTTTGTATCAGGAATGTTAGCCTGGAAAACACAACAAATCTCTAATGGCGAAGGACTTTTAAAAGTATCGGAATCTAAAGCGCCTTTAAGTGCCTATTTAGGAGTTTTAGGAATGACAGGTTTAACAGCTTATTTAGGTTTGTATGAAATCGGAAAACCAGTTGCAGGAGAAACAATTGTTGTTTCAGGCGCTGCGGGTGCTGTTGGAAGTATTGTAGGACAAATAGCGAAAATTTTAGGACTTCGTGTTATCGGTATTGCAGGAACTGACGAAAAAATTGAAATGCTAAAAAATAAATTTGGCTTCGATGCTGGTATTAATTATAATACCAATAAAGATATCAACGGAACAATTAAAAAACTAGCGCCAAATGGTGTCGATATTTATTTTGATAATGTTGGTGGTGAAATATCTGATGCCGTTTTATTTAATATTAATCGATTTGCTAGAATCATTGTTTGTGGTGCGATATCAGTATATAATAGTACTGAAACTCCAAAAAGTATAAGTGTACAGCCTTTTTTAGTGAAAAATAGCGCCTTAATGCAAGGATTTATTGTGTCTAATTATACCGATAAATTCCCTGAAGCAATGGAACAATTATCAGCATGGTTATCCGAAGGAAAAATAACCTATATCGAAACTATTGTAAATGGTTTTGAGAACATTCCAACCGCTTTTATTAATTTATTTGAAGGTAAAAATAAAGGTAAAATGATTGTTAAAATATAATAGTAACAATCTAACTAAACACACATATCACATCAAATTTAATTAACAAAAAACTAAAAAATTAAAAGATGAATAATTTTCAATTTAAAAATCCAACCAAAATTATCTTTGGAAAGGATACTATAAAAGAAATAACAACACAAATTCCTAAAGATGCAAAAGTCTTACTCCTTTTTGGTGGCGGAAGTATCAAAAAAAATGGCGTTTACAACCAAGTAAAAGAAGCTTTAAAAACTGTTGAAGTTGTTGAGTTTGGCGGGATTCCTGCAAATCCAGAATATTCGTTACTCTTAGACGCTTTAAAAGTAATTAAAGACCAAAAAATCACGTATTTATTAGCTGTTGGTGGTGGTTCTGTTATCGATGGAACTAAATTTTTATCTGCTGCTGCACTATACGATGGTGAAAACCCTTGGGATATTTTAACTAAAAACATTAGAACTGAAAAAGGAATGCCTTTTGGAACGGTTTTAACAATGCCTGCAACAGGTTCTGAAATGAATTCTGGTGCTGTAATTACCCGAAGAGAAACCAAAGAAAAACTTGCTATGGGTGGTCCTGGTTTGTTTCCTGAATTTTCAGTGTTAGACCCACAAGTAATTACCTCTATTCCAAAACGTCAAATAGCAAATGGTTTAGCCGATGCTTTTACACACGTTTTAGAGCAATATATGACCTATTCTGTAGGTGCTTTATTACAAGATCGTTTTGCAGAAAGCATTTTACAAACCATTATTGAAGTTGCTCCAAAGGTTTTAAAAGATCCTACGGATTATAAAGCAGCCTCAAATTATATGTGGAGTTGTACCATGGCATTAAATGGATTGATACAACAAGGAGTTCCTGGTGATTGGGCAGTTCATGCTATTGGTCATGAATTAACGGCTTTATTTGGTATTGACCATGCACGTACCTTAGCTATTATTGCGCCAAGCCATTACACTTTTAATTTTGAAGCTAAAAAAGAAAAATTAGCACAATATGGTGAACGTGTTTGGAATATTACCACAGGTTATACGGATGAAAAAGCAAGGCTTGCTATTGAAAAAACAGTTGCTTTTTTCCATGAATTAGGTATTGATACCAAATTATCTGATTACACAAAAGATTATGAAGGAACTGCTGAAAAAATAGCTACTCGTTTTACAGAACGTGGTTGGTTAGGTTTAGGAGAACATCAATCTTTATCACCAGAAAAGGTGAAAGAAATAGTTGAAATGGCGTATTAAACGTTACTTAAACTTAATTATCTTTATCTATATGAAAATATTACAAACAGTAGCCATTGTGCTTACTATGATTACCGCATCAAGTTGTAAAGATGCTAAAAAAACAGCTTCTTCTAAAATTGCTTCGGAAGAAAAAATAACCGTAAAGAAATCTAAAAAAATGAACATATTATTTGTTTTAACATCGCATGATAAATTAGGGAATACTGATAAAAAAACAGGGTTTTGGGTAGAAGAATTTGCCAATCCATATTATGCTTTGTTAGATAAAGGCGCAACAATTACTATTGCAACGCCAAAAGGTGGCGCTGCTCCCATTGACCCAAGTAGTGATTCGCCTGATGCTGCTACTCAAGATACAGAGCGTTTTAATAAAGATGACGCTGCAAAAGCTAAAATTGCAAATACAAAGGTATTAGCAAATATCAATGTTAATGATTTTGATGCTGTTTTCTACCCTGGAGGACACGGACCTTTATGGGATTTAGCTACTGATAAAACATCAATTGCTTTAATTGAAGAATTCAACAATCAAAAGAAACCGATTGCTTTTGTATGCCATGCTCCTGCCGCTTTAAAAGAAGTAAAAAATGCAGATGGTTCATTTTTAGTAAACGGTAAAAAAGTAACAGGTTTTACAAATACAGAAGAAGCTGCCGTTGGTCTTACTGATGTTGTTCCTTTTTTAGTAGAAGATATGTTAACTAAAAATGGTGGAATCTATTCTAAAAAAGAAGATTGGAATGCTTATGCAATACAAGATGGTAATTTAATTACAGGTCAAAACCCAGCATCTTCAGAATTAGTTGCTGCTAAATTATTAGAAAGCTTAAAATAATTTCAATTTTTAAAATGAAGTAAAAATGCCTAGCCCCGATTGAAGCTTTGTTTGAGCTCTTTTTTGTTTTTTTATTTTCGAAAAAATAAAAAAAGCGAGTGCGGAAAGCGGGAAATTACTTCAAATAAAAATATTTTCTTTTTTGATCATTTTATAAAAAGTAAAAAGCCCATCATTATGATAGGCTTTTTTTATAACTTAAAAAGATATATGCTTAAATCACTTTTACGTTCACTGCATTTGGTCCTTTCTTACCTTCTTCTAAATCAAATTCAACTTCGTCACCTTCTCTAATCTCATCGATTAATCCTGAAATGTGTACAAAGTGGTCTTTTTCAACTCCTTCTTCTGTAATAAATCCAAATCCTTTTGTTTCGTTGAAAAATTTTACTGTTCCTATACTCATAATGTTACTCTATTTAATATTTTAATAATTACTAACTAGAATGCAAAGATGATGCCAGAAACTATAAAACTCCTACCAATCAATAGGAAAATAATCTTTTAAGAACTTACCAGACCAATGTTTTCCTGTATTTATACCATCAATTAATGGATCCATAACACGTGCCGCACCATCAACAATATCTAAAGGTGGCTGAAAATCGTGTGTTTCTACTTTCTTTTTTGATAATTCCGCAGGATCTTCATCAGTAACCCAACCTGTATCCACGGCATTCATATAAATACCCGATTTTGCAAAAGTTGATGCTGAAGTATGCGTTAACATATTTAAAGCTGCTTTTGCCATATTGGTATGCGGATGCCTATCTACTTTTTTAAAGCGGTGAAACTTACCTTCCATTGCTGTTACATTGATAATATGCTTCTTACCAGTATTTTCTTTCATCATTAAATTAGATAAACGATTACACAATACAAACGGTGCAACAGCATTTACTAACTGTACTTCTACCATTTCGGTAGTTTCAATTTCACCTAAACGCAAACGCCAACTATTCGTTTTTCTTAAATCTACTTGCTGTAAATCGGCATCTAATTCACCTTCTGGAAATACTTCGGCTGTTTGCAATGAGTTGTCAAAACTATATGGTATTTGAGATAATGCTGCCGAATTACGCAAACCAATACCAGGTTCCGGACCATGCCATGTAACTGGTAATACGTTATTTTTACTAGTTTTATCCGTAGGAACACTTAAGCTTGATAACTCTTCTAAACAGCTCACATGATCTTTTAATAACTTTTGAGCTAACTTTGGAAGCTTATCAACAGGTAATTTTTCATTTTCCATTAAATGGAAGTAAAAACCTGAAGGTCGTCTTACGGTTTGTGCAGCATTATTAATTAAAATATCTAAACGATCGTATTTTTGCTCAATATAATTACAAAAAATTTCTACACTTGGAATATGACGTAAATCAAGCCCGTGAATATGTAAACGGTCGCTCCATTCTTTATAATCTTCTTCTTTAGAAAAACGAATTGCAGAGTCCGCAGGAAAACGCGTTGTAGCAACAACCCTTGCTCCCGAACGCAATAACATTAACGTAATATGATATCCAATTTTTAAACGAGATCCTGTAATTACAGCAACCTGATCTTTTAAATCAGTGATTTGAAAACGTTTTGCGTAATTTAAATCGCCACAATCTTTACACATTGTATCATAAAAATGGTGCAATTTTGTATAAACAGTTTTACAAACGTAGCAGTTTCTTGGCGATTCTAATTCTAAAGTATCTTCGGATAAATCGGCAGCGGCTAATAATTTTGGAGCAACAAATAATGCTGATTCTCTTGCCGAACGAATTCCTGTAGTTTTTCGGGCATGCGTATCTTTAGCTATCATTTTGCGTTTTGCAGCCTTTTTAGCATCCTTTCGTCTGCGTTCAAATTCGGTACGATTAGGACGGGTTAATGCTCCTGCTGCTTTAAATAAAGCAACTCTTTGTGCTTCAGGTAACTCAAAAAGCTGATTTGTATCCGTTAATAATTGTTCGAGTGTAGCAATACAAGATGTTACATCTATATTTAATTTTTGTTCACTCATATTAAACTACATTTTTAATTTTTAGCTGTTTATGTATGTTTTTTGTTATAAAGTAATGTGTGTTTTACTGCTACTTTATAGTTGAAGCGAAATTACCTTTTTTTAGTCAATTTTTTAAATATTAGCTTAAAAAAGCACTTTTTACCACATATTTTTTAAAATAAAATTTTTATTTGGTATTATTTCAGTAACTATTTTACTTGTTAGTTTTTTTTCCATTTTTTTGAAGCTATTCTCCGCTTTTCATACTCGCTTTCTGCAAGGAGTTCAAATAAATACTTCAATCAGGGCTAAGTAATTGAAGTTTATTTATTTTTTTAATAAAAAAGAGATTAACCTTAAGGTTAACCTCTTTTTTATTAAAAAAATAAAAGTATTAAATAAGTTTGATACCTCAATTACTTAACTAAAGTTACTTTTACTGCATTCATTCCTTTCATTCCTTTTTCAAGCTCAAAGCTTACTTTGTCGTTTTCAGAAATTTGATCAATAATACCACTTACATGTGTAAAGTATTTTTCTTGATC
This sequence comes from Tenacibaculum aestuariivivum, assembly GCF_964507685.1. Classification (GTDB taxonomy): domain Bacteria; phylum Bacteroidota; class Bacteroidia; order Flavobacteriales; family Flavobacteriaceae; genus Polaribacter; species Polaribacter aestuariivivum. The sequence continues at coordinate 222,560 of NZ_OZ208414.1, read as the reverse complement.
TGCAGAATCGATAATGAAACCAAAACCTTTAGAAGAATCAAAGAAGGAAACAGTTCCTTTTCTAACAGGGTCAAAAGCTTCTTTATCGCTCTCTAATGTTTTAGGAACACTTACTTGAATGTCTTCTAAATTTATTTCTAATTTCTGAGTTGGATCTGGAGGAGTGTCACTTAAATTTCCGTATGCATCAGTATATGCAAATTCAATTCCTGTAGAACCATTTTCTCTTATATCAGCCTTTCGGGCTTCCATTTTCTTTCGTTTATCTTCACGTTTTTTTAAACGCTTTTTCTCTTTTTCATTCTTATTAAATGATTGCTGAGATTTTGCCATAAGATTAATTAATATAGAATTATAATACTAGTTTTAATTTAGAGTAAGGATATAAGGTACCTTTTTAAAGATACTTTATTACAATTGCCCCAATATACCTAAATTATGTTGTTTTTTTGTGTTTTTTTACATTTATTTTTCACAATATTAGATTCAAACCTAATATATTAAAAATATTAAATGTTTTTTACGTAGATAAGTAAATAAAAAAGTCCATCAAGAGTGATGGACTTTTAAAACTTGAAGTATATTATTAAATAACTTTTACGTTAACAGCATTTAAGCCTTTGTTACCTTCTTCTAATTCAAATTCAACTTCGTCACCCTCACGAATTTCATCGATTAATCCTGAAACGTGTACAAAATGATCTTTTTTTACTCCTTCTTCAGTAATAAAACCAAAACCTTTAGTGTCGTTGAAAAATTTTACTATTCCTTTATTCATTATAATGTAATTAAATTTATATACTTATCTGTTTGCAAAGATGCTACCATATTTTCACATATGATACATAATTATTGTTTTATTTTTTATTTTTTTCAGTTTTAGTACTTCCAACACCTGATTCAGCTAAGTAATTTGCTAATATTTTATCAACTAATTCCTCTTTTGTTAAGTGATGAAAAATTGTTTTTATTTTTGCCTTAAAATCTTCTGAAACAGCTCTATTAGGTTTTGTCTTAAATATTTTTTTAGCCCAAATTAAACCATTATTTTCTTCAATACTTTTAGCATCAGCCTTTTTAAAAGACTTAAAAACAATTCCTAACTCTTTTTCAAAATCAGCTATTTGCTCAACCTCTTCTTGCTGAATAATGGTTAACGAAAGTCCTTTTGCTCCTGCCCTTGCTGTTCTTCCACTTCTATGTACATAAGTGTCATACGTATCTGGTAAATGGTAATTAATAACGTATGATACTTCTTTTACATCAATACCACGAGCAGCTAAATCAGTTGCTACTAATATATTTATATATCCTTCTCTAAATTGGCCCATAATACGGTCTCGAATACCTTGGGTTAAGCTACCATGAATAGCTCCTGATGAGAATTTATTAATTGCTAAGTTTTTTGCTAATTTATTAACAGCTGCTTTTGTTTTACAAAATATTATACCACGCTGCCCTTCTTTAGAGTTTAAAAAATGTAATAACACTTCTAACTTTTCTATAGGTTGTACTACTACATATTGATGCTCGATACCTTGATGACCAATCGTTTTCATATCAGCTACTATATGCATAACATTTTTAGACATATAGTTTTGAACTAATTGCTTAATTACACCAGACATAGTTGCTGTAAATAATAATGTTCTTCTAGTTTCAGGAATACTTTTTATAATAGTATCAACTTCGTCTTTTAAAGCGCTTATCATTTCATCAGCTTCATCTAAAACAAAATTATTTATATTTTTTATGTTTATAGCGCCACGTTTTACCAAATCAACCAAACGACCTGGTGTAGCGACTACAATATGAGTAGTTGTTTTTAAACGTTCTATTTGAGGTTTTATAGGTATACCACCACATAAAGAAGCAATACTTACTTCAGAGTTTGTAGAAAAAGAAACTAAGTTATTATAAATCTGTTGCCCTAATTCTCTTGTAGGAGCTAATATTAAAGTTTGTATTGCTGTATTTTTTGTATCAATAAGTTGTAATAAAGGTAAACCAAAAGCAGCGGTTTTACCTGTTCCTGTTTTAGCTAAAACAACTATATCTTCTTTTTGATTTAGAATAACAGGTATCGTTTTTTCTTGTACATCTGTTGGAACAGTAATTTTTAAATCAACTAAACGCTGTTGTAATTTTTGATTAATTCCTAAATCTGAAAACTGTTTTGGCATAAAAATATTTTTTTGCAAAGATAATCACAGTTTTTAGGAAATACACTTCTTTTTATTTTAGTTTTTTATCAGAAATTATAAAAAAGATTGATTATTAAATAATTCAGGCTTTGCTCCTTTAATATTTTTATAAAATTGATAAAAATGATCAAAATCAGCTTTCATATCTCCCGTAGGGTAAAAAGGTTTTGAAAGTTTTACTTCTTTATTTTCAAAATCGAAACCAAACATTACAATAGGTACATTTGCACCTTGTGCTATATAATAAAAACCTGTTTTCCATTTATCAACAAATTGCCTAGTTCCTTCTGGTGATATTGCTAATCGAAACTCATCGTTATTATTAAAAACTTTAATAATTGCTTCAACAACATTGGTGCTTTTACTTCTATCAATAGGAGTACCACCAAGTGCTTTAAATATAAAACCAAATGGAGGTTTAAATAATGCTTTTTTTCCTACAAAATTAAGTTTTGTGCCTGTAATTGTTTTTGAAAATAACCCTATAAAAAAGTCTTTCCAACTTGTATGAGGTGCACCAATTAGCACGTATTTATTTAACTCTTTTGGAAATTCTCCATTAAATTTCCAACCTAAAATCTTTGTAAATATAAATTTAGATATCATCTATAAATTATGAGCATTAATAATACGGTTTTCTACATGAAAATCAAACAAAATTACCTAATGTTACTTTATATTTGTTTGGCTTAAAAATACAATACTCTTATGGATTCATCAATTTTAATTAGTTTTATAGCTTTTTTTACCTTAATAATTGGTTTTATTATTGGTTCTCTTTTTTCTAAATTAAAGATGAAACAATTAATTAGCGATTTTGAAAAAAATATATCTATTCAAAAAATAACTATTTCTAATTTAGAAACACAAATAACTATTTTTCAAAATCGTTTAAAAGAAAATACAAATGAAACGGAAGTAATTAGACGAGAAAAAGAGTTTTTAAGTATTGAATTAGCTAGAAAGAATGAAGAGTTAAAAAATATTCAATTAAAATTAAATGATAATAAAAATGAGGTAGAAAAATTACAAGATAAATTTACTAAAGAGTTTGAGAATTTAGCAAATAAAATATTAGATGAAAAGTCTAATAAATTTACTATTCAAAACAAAGAGAATATTCAAAATATTTTAAACCCTTTACAAGAAAAAATAAAAACATTTGAAGATAAAGTTGATAAAACTCATAAAGAAAGTATTGATTATCATTCGGCTTTACGTCAGCAAATTGTTGGTTTAAAAGAAATTAATTTACAAATGAGTAAAGAAACTATAAACCTAACAAAAGCATTAAAAGGTGATAATAAAATTCAAGGAAATTGGGGAGAATTAGTATTAGAACGTGTTTTAGAAAAATCAGGTTTAGAAAAAAATAGAGAATATTTTGTACAACAATCATTTATCAATGATGAAGGTAAACGTGTTTTACCAGATGTTGTTATTCATTTACCAGATAATAAAAAAATGATTGTTGATGCTAAAGTATCGCTTACTGCTTACGAACAATATATAAATACAGATGATGATTTAGAGAGAGAGCGTTTTTTAAAGGATCACTTAAATTCTTTAAAACGTCATGTTATACAATTGTCTGAAAAAAAATACGAAGATCTTTATAAAATTGAATCTCCTGATTTTGTATTACTTTTTATACCTATTGAACCTGCTTTTGCTATTGCATTAAATCAAGATAACTCACTATACAATAAAGCCTTTGAAAAAAATATAGTTATTGTTACTCCTACTACTCTTTTAGCAACATTACGCACTATTGATACTATGTGGAATAATGAAAAACAACAACGAAATGCTTTAGAAATAGCTAGACAAGCAGGAGCTTTATATGATAAATTTGAAGGATTATTACAGGATTTAATAGGAATTGGAAAAAAAATTGATGCCACTAAAACAGATTATAATAGCGCCATGAATAAATTAGTTGAAGGTAGAGGAAACCTTATTAATAGTGTAGAAAAGTTAAAGAAAATGGGAGCTAAAGCTAAAAAAATATTACCCGCAAATATTGTAGAAAGAGCAAATGAAAAAAGCTAAAAGAATATTCTTTTAGCTTTTTTCATTGTTATAATTTCAAAACATTATTATTTTAGTTTTTTTACTAATTTATCTACCGTTAGGCCTTGCGCTATAATAGAAAAAACAACTACTATATAAGTAATTACTAAAAACAAATCTCTTTCCATTGTTACTGATAACCCTAGGGCTAAAGCTATAGATATTCCTCCTCGTAAACCTCCCCAAGTCATAATAACATCGGTATTTTTTACAAAATCTAACTTGTTTTCAAATAATTTTATGGGTAAAAATAAAGATGCATAACGGCATATTAAGCAAATAGGTATTGCTAATAAACCTGCTAATACAAATTTACCTTCTATAACTAACATTAACATTTCCATACCTATTAATACAAATAAAACGGCGTTTAAAAGAATATCTAGTAATTCCCAAAATTTATCAACATACTTTTCTGTTGTTTCAGACATAGAGTGTTCTCTTACAGTATCATTACCTACTATTAAACCTGCTGTAACCATTGCTAAAGGGGCTGATAAATGAAATTTATGACATAATACAGTACCTCCCATTACCGTTGCTAAAGTTATAATTACCTCAATATCAAAATCATCTATAGATTTTAATAAACGATACGTAATCCAACCTAAAATAAGCCCAATACCAATTCCACCAATTACTTCTTGACCAAAAAGCTGTAAAACATCAGTAACACTAACATTAGCTGTGCCTGATTCTGCTATTTTATAAATAGTTAAAAATATTACTACACCTACTCCATCATTAAAAAGAGATTCTCCTACTATTTTTGTTTCTAATTTTTTAGGAACTCCTGCTTTTTTTAAAATACCTAAAACAGCAATTGGATCGGTTGGTGAAATTAATGCTCCGAATAATAAACAATGAATAAAACTTACTTCTAGTCCGATAAGTTGTAAAGCAAAAAACATTACAATACCTACTAAAAAAGTAGAAGTTAATACCCCTAACGTTGAAAACAATAGTATTGGCCAACGCTGTATTTTTAACTGATCAAAATTAGTATGTAAAGCACCCGCAAAAAGCAAGAAACTTAACATTTCATCTAGTAATAATGTTTTGAAATCTATTTTTGATATAATTGATTTTTCTAAATTTAATAACGTAGGATCATAATAACTTAATAAAAGAACAGCTAACGTAAATAAAATGGTTAAAATCATTAATCCAATAGTATTGGGTAGTTTTAAAAAACGAACATTTATATATCCGAATATTGCTGATAAAAAAATAAGTACTGTTGAAATAAAGTAAACGTCATCCATAGTTAAAAAAATTACAAATCAAATGTAAAATAAAAAAGCACCTAAATTGGTGCTTTTTTATCTTAATTTTATAACGAATTAAATTTCAAATTACATTACAAATAATCTTCGGTGTTGCATTAAATCCTGTACTTGCTCTCCAATTTGAGCTAATTTTTCATCATTGGTAGCATTTTGAATCGCTTCATCAATCAAATTTACAACTGCTTCCATATCTTCCTCTTGCAAACCTCTAGTTGTTACTGCAGGCGTTCCAATACGAATACCTGAAGTTACAAAAGGAGATTCTGTATCAAAAGGTACCATGTTTTTATTAACAGTAATTTCTGCTTTACCTAAAGCAATTTCTGCATCTTTACCTGTTATATTTTTATTTCTTAAATCAATCAACATCATATGATTGTCTGTTCCTCCTGAAATAATATTGTATCCTTTTGCAACAAAGGCTTTAGCCATTGCTTGTGCATTTTCTTTTACTTGAATTTGGTATTCTAAAAACTCATCTGTTAATGCTTCACCAAAAGCTACCGCTTTTGCAGCAATAACATGCTCTAAAGGACCTCCTTGATTTCCTGGAAAAACAGCAGAATTTATTAAAGTTGACATTTTTTTTAATTTTCCTGATTTTAATTTTAGTCCAAAAGGGTTATCAAAATCTTCACCAATCATAATCATTCCTCCACGCGGTCCTCTTAAAGTTTTATGCGTAGTAGTAGTTACTATATGACAGTGAGGAATTGGATCAGATAATATTCCTTTAGCTATTAAACCTGCTGGGTGTGAAATATCTGCCATTAATATAGCACCTACACTATCAGCAACTTCTCTAAATTTTTTAAAATCAATATCACGAGAATACGCTGAAGCACCTGCAATAATTAATTTTGGTTGATGCTCTTTAGCTTGTGCTTCTAAATGGTTATAATCAATTAATCCAGTTTCTTTATGCACACCATAAAAAACAGGGTTATATAATTTACCTGAAAAATTCACTGAAGATCCGTGTGTTAAATGCCCTCCGTGAGATAGGTCAAAGCCTAAAATAGTATCTCCAGGATTTAAACAAGCTGCAAAAACAGCAGTATTTGCTTGTGATCCTGAATGTGGTTGAACATTTACATACGCAGCTCCAAATAACTCTTTTGCTCTGTCAATTGCTATTTGTTCTACAACATCTACAACTTCACACCCACCATAATAGCGCTTACCCGGATATCCTTCTGCGTATTTATTAGTTAAAATAGAACCTTGAGCTTCCATTACCTGCTCACTTACAAAGTTTTCAGAAGCAATTAATTCCAAGCCATTAAGCTGACGTTCTTTTTCTTCTTGAATTAAATCGAATATTTGATGATCTTTCTGCATATTGTATTATTATAATAAGTAGCCAAATGTAATAATTTTATTATTGAAAGTTTATGCAATTTTCATCTATTTTTAATAGTAAATTAAACTCAATACTATCTTAGTAAATTTTATATTATTTTATTCCTTTTTTACTTTACGTATTGGTTTTAATTGAAATAATATGTAGGTTTGAATTTAAATAAATACAACTATTTAAATGAAAATAACAGCTAATAATCCTAATAGAAAATCTTGGTTGAGTGTTGATAAAAACTCTGATTTCCCTATTCAAAACATTCCTTTTGGTGTTTTCATAACCAAAGATGATATTATTACTATTGGTACTCGTATTGGTAATTTTGCAATTGATTTAGGCGCTTTACATCAATTAGGTTATTTTGATGACATTCCTTTAACTGATGATATTTTTTTACAGGATACTTTAAATGATTTTATTGCTGACGGCCGTAAAACCTGGCGTTTAGTGCGTAATAAAATTGCTGACATTTTTGATGTTACTAATGGTAAATTACGTGACAATGCTGCACATAAAGACAAAGTGATTTTTAGAATGGAAGATGTTGAAATGCAGCTTCCTGTAGCCGTAGGAGATTATACTGATTTTTACGCTAGTAAAGAGCATGCTACTAATGTTGGTTCATTATTTCGTGATCCAGAAAATGCATTACTTCCTAATTGGTTACATATACCCATTGGTTATCACGGAAGAAGTTCATCTATAATTCCTTCAGGAACTCCTATCCGTCGTCCTGTAGGACAACAAAAACCTAATAAAGGAGAAAAAACACCAAATTTTGGTCCATCAAAATTATTAGATTTTGAATTAGAAATGGCTTTTATAACTACCGTTGCTAATGATTTAGGTGATAGAATTGCTATTGATGAAACAGATGAATATATTTTTGGTTTGGTTTTATTGAATGATTGGTCTGCTCGTGATATTCAAGCTTGGGAATATGCACCTTTAGGTCCTTTTTTAGGTAAAAATTTTGCATCAACCATATCCCCTTGGATTGTTACCTTAGATGCTTTACAGCCTTTTAGAGTTGATAGCCCTAAACAAGTATACGAACCTTTACCATATCTTAAAAAAGAAGGAAAAGATAGTTTAGATATAAATTTACAAATGGCTATTAAACCAGAAGGAAAAGAAGAAACTATAGTTTGTAACTCAAACTTTAAGTATATGTACTGGACAATGGCGCAACAATTAGCACACCACACTATAAATGGTTGCCCTATAAATGCTGGTGATTTAATGGGGTCTGGAACCATATCTGGACCTACAAAAGACAGTTTTGGGTCTATGTTAGAGTTAACTTGGAATGGTCAAAATCCATTAAAAATGAATGACGGTACAACTCGTAAATTTATTAACGATTTTGATACTGTTACAATGACAGGCTATGCTCAAAATGAAAAAGTTCGTATTGGTTTTGGTGAATGTAAAGCTAAGGTTTTACCTGCTTTTGATTTTTAAATATTTATAATACAAGCAAAATAATACTAAAACTAATTCAGTTTACATTAAAAAAAATTACTCTATTAGTTTAAAAATAAAAAAACCATTTCGCTAGAAATGGTTTTTTTATTTTTACAAAACTACTCTTCTTCTGGTGGTGGGTAACCAAAAATATCTTCATAAACTTCATCGAAATTAGCACGTAAATATGAGTTTAATTTTTTTCGGTAATCATCTTGTAGCCAATCTATAAAATTATGTGTTGATTTACAAATACATTTAGAGTATCTATGTATTCTATCATCTATTTCACCTCCTAATTTTTTAGCTAAAATTAAAGCATCAAAAATATCTTCACTATTTTCAATACAAATTTTAGCATGATGCTCTATTGATTTTTCTAGTACTTTTTTAGAAGATTGCCCTGCTTGAATAGTATCAACGTATACCTTTTTTACGTCAAAATATAAATCTTCATCTTTAGTTTTTGAAAATTCTTTTTTAACATCAGCAGGTAATTCGTATCTAAATTCATTTTCTATTTCTTCATCTGATAATAAATTATCTAAATAAAAATTAGGAGCTCTAAACATTTTGTGCCAATCTAAATCGGCTCCCCAAGGACCAAAACGGTGAAAGTTATTTCCTAAATCAATTACATTAAAATCAGATTTTCCTTTTAAAATACGAGAACCTCTACCAATCATTTGATAATAAAGTGTTAATGATTTTGTAGCCCTGTTTAAAATAATTGATTTTACCGAAGGCTCATCAAACCCTGTTGTTAAAATACTTACAGAGGTTATAATAGCATTAGGTGTTTTATGAAACCATTTTAAAATAAAATCTCGTTCTTTTTTTGTATTAGTATTATCTAAATGTGCAATAGGATATCCTGCTTTTTTAAAAGTATCATATACATGAAGTGAGGTGTTAATTCCGTTATTAAAAATTAATGTTTTAGTTCCTTTAGCTCTCTCTTCATAAGCTTGTAAAAGCTTAGATAGCATATCTGTATTTGTATATAAATCTTCAGATGATTTTACAGTATAATCTCCATTTGCTCCTATTTCTAAAGATGTTAATCCGACATTATATGAAAACACATTTGCTTTAGCTAAATATTCATTTTGAATTAAAGTACCAATGCTTTCTCCAGCTATTAAATCATCATAATTATCTTTCATAGGTAATTTGATATTTGAACTTAGCGGTGTTGCAGTAACACCAAGTACGAATGATTTATCAAAAAACTTAAATAATTTTGTAAATGAATTATAATGTGCTTCATCAATAATAACCAAACCAACATCTGAAATATCTAACATTTCGTCATTTAAACGATTGTTAAGTGTTTCAACCATTGCAACGAAACAATCGTATTTATCTTGATCATCTAAGTCAGCCTTACTATCAATTATTTTATTTTCAACACCAAACTCACCAAGCATTTTGGCAGTTTGTTTACATAATTCAATTCGGTGTGTCATTATTAACACCTTTTTTTGATAATGCTTTATAAACTGACGTGTAATTTCTGAAAATATTACTGTTTTACCTCCACCGGTTGGCAATTGATATAGTAAATGATAATTTTCAGGGGCATTTTCAAAACTTTTAAATATTTTAAATAATGCTTCTTTTTGGTAATCATATAAATTTTTTCCTATTGTTTTTTTTGTAGATGTGGTTTCGTTGCTCAATTTTATGCTTTTTTGTAATAAGCAAAAATACGACGTATTTAAACAAGATTTGTTAAAAAAGCCATCTTTTTTAGAACTTTTTTAAATCAATTTGAGTTATTTCATAATGAGAGGCATGCGCCAGTACTACTCCGTTTTTTACAACCAATAATTGTGGAGATTGATGTATTACTTCAAATTGATATGCTACTTCGTTTGAAATTTCTCGATAGGTAATTAAATCTAAATAATACACCTTAAAATTTTTTAAAGAAACATCAAAACTACCAGCAAACCGTTTAATAACTATACTACTTATACTACATCTTGTAGAGTGTTTAAAAATAGCTATTGGTTGTTTTAATGATTGTTTTTTTATTTCCTCTAACTCATGTAATGAGGTTAACGGAGTCCAAGTAATAAATGACTCTTTTTTTTCTTTATTATTTCCAAATATTCCACTAAAAACACCCATTTATTTAAATTTAAAATTATACATTAGCTACAATCAAAAAAGCTTTAAAAAAGACAAAAAGTCATTAAAAAAACCAAAAAAAAAGACAAAAAGTCATTATTTTACATTAATTACACACTGGTACTACTTTTGCCTTTAATATTTACGTAATAGTAAAACAATACAATTATGAACTTTAACAATTATACAACAAAATCACAAGAAACCATACAACAAGCGCAACAGATAGCGCAAAGTTATGGTAATCAACAGTTAGAAAATGAGCATATTTTCAAAGCTTTATTTGCTGTTGATGAAAATGTGTTACCATTTATATTAAAAAAACTCAATATTAATATTAGTATTGTTCAAAAGGTTTTAGAAAAGCAATTAGAAGGTTTTCCTAAAGTTACTGGTGGTGAATTAATGCTTTCAAGTGAGGCTAACAAAGCATTAAATGAAGCATCAATTATTGCTAAAAAAATGAATGATGAATATGTTTCTATTGAGCATATAATATTAGCAATTTTCAAATCTAAAAGCCAAATAGCACAAGTTTTAAAAGACCAAGGTGTTAGTGAAAAAAACTTAAAAGCAGCTATTGAAGAATTAAGAAAAGGTGAACGTGTTACTTCGCAAAGTGCTGAAGAAACATACAATTCGTTAGATAAATATGCTAATAACTTAAATAAACTAGCGCAAGATGGTAAACTAGACCCTGTAATTGGTAGAGATGAAGAAATTCGTCGTTTGCTTCAAATTTTATCTCGTAGATCTAAAAATAACCCAATTTTAGTAGGAGAACCTGGTACAGGTAAAACAGCTATTGCAGAGGGTTTAGCGCATAGAATTATTCGAGGTGATGTTCCTGAAAACCTAAAAAATAAAATTATTTATTCTTTAGATATGGGATCGTTAATTGCTGGAGCAAAATATAAAGGTGAATTTGAAGAACGCCTAAAAGCTGTTATCAAAGAAGTTACATCATCTAATGGAGATATTGTGTTATTTATTGATGAAATTCACACCTTAGTAGGTGCTGGTGGAGGTCAAGGAGCTATGGATGCGGCTAATATTTTAAAACCAGCTTTGGCTCGTGGAGAATTACGTGCTATTGGAGCTACTACGTTAGATGAGTATCAAAAATATTTTGAAAAAGATAAAGCTTTAGAGCGTCGTTTTCAAAAAGTAATTGTTGATGAACCTGATACCGAAAGTGCTATTTCTATTTTGCGAGGAATTAAAGATAAATACGAAGCACACCATAAAGTACGTATTAAAGATGAAGCTATTATTGGAGCTGTTGAATTATCACAACGCTATATTACCAATCGTTTTTTACCAGATAAAGCAATTGATTTAATGGATGAAGCTGCTGCTAAATTACGAATGGAAATGAATTCTAAACCAGAAAATTTAGATATTCTAGACCGTAAAATAATGCAGTTAGAAATTGAAATTGAAGCCATAAAACGTGAAAATGATACCGTTAAATTAAAATCGTTAAATTCAGATATAGCTAACTTAAAAGAAGAGCGTAATGAAATAAATGCAAAATGGCAGTCTGAAAAAGCGGTGGTAGATGCTGTTCAACAACTAAAAACCGATATTGAAAATTACAATATAGAAGCTGATAAAGCCGAACGAAATGGTGATTACGGTAAGGTAGCTGAGTTGCGTTATGGTAAAATAAAAGAAGCTCAGAAACTACTTGAAGAACAACAAGACATTTTAGAAAACCAAAGTGAAAACTCTTTAATAAAAGAAGAAGTTACTTATGAGGATATTGCCGAAGTTGTAGCAAAATGGACAGGAGTTCCTGTTACAAAAATGATTCAATCGGAACGTGAAAAATTACTAAAACTTGAAGACGAATTGCATAAACGTGTTGTTGGTCAAGAAGAAGCTATAATAGCCGTTTCTGATGCTGTAAGACGCTCTAGAGCAGGACTGCAGAATCCTAACAAACCATTAGGTAGTTTCTTGTTCTTAGGAACAACAGGTGTTGGTAAAACTGAATTAGCAAAGGCATTAGCTGATTATTTATTTGATGATGAAAATGCTATGACTCGTATTGATATGAGTGAATATCAAGAGCGTCATTCGGTAAGTAGACTCGTTGGAGCACCTCCAGGGTACGTTGGATATGATGAAGGTGGTCAGTTAACAGAAGCTGTTCGTAGAAAACCTTACTCTGTTGTTTTGTTAGATGAAATTGAAAAAGCACATCCTGATACCTTTAATGTTTTACTACAAGTTCTAGATGAAGGAAGATTAACTGATAACAAAGGTCGTGTTGCTGATTTTAAAAACACCATTATTATTATGACCTCTAATATGGGAAGCCATATTATTCAAGAAAAATTTGATAACTTTAAAGGTGATATTGATACAACCATGGAATTAGCTAAAACTGAGGTTTTAGGATTATTAAAACAAACCGTACGTCCTGAGTTTATTAATAGAATAGATGATATTATTTTATTTACTCCTTTATCAAAGGATGATATTAAACAAATTGTAAGAATACAATTAAATGGTGTTAAAAAAATGATTGCAGCACAGCATATTACACTAGATGCAACTGATGATGCTATTACTTATTTAGCTTCTAAAGGATATCAACCAGAGTTTGGAGCACGACCTGTAAAACGAGTAATACAAAAAGAGGTGTTGAATCAATTATCTAAAGAAATATTATCAGGTAAAGTAATTACCGATAGTATTATTTTGTTAGATGCTTTTGATGATAAATTAGTATTTAGAAATCAATCAGATTTAGTACCTGAATAATAATCTATTTAAATAATAAAAAGTCAGTGTTAAAACACTGACTTTTTATTATTAAAAAAGGAATACTCCTGTTAGTGTTTTCTATAAATTTAACTTGTTAATAATTTATTAGTGTTTTTTTACTTACCCTACCTACTGCTTAGCTACTAAAAAAAAATATAATGTCAAATTTAATTTTTACAGTAAAACAACATTAATAATTTTGTTTACCCCCTTAAATTAATGTTTATATTTGCAACACTTATGCAGAAAAATATTAACATACAAAATAAAAAAGCTCGTTTTGAATACGAGATTTTAGATAAATATACCGCAGGAATTCAACTTACAGGAACTGAAATTAAATCAATTAGACTTAGTAAAGCACGTATTACTGAAAGTTTTTGCGAATTTAATGACCAAGGTGAACTTTTTGTTATAAATATGTATATTGAAGAATATTCTTTTGGTAACAACTATAACCATAAACCTAAAAGTGAACGACGTTTATTACTAAATAAAAAAGAGCTTAAAAAACTAGAAAGAGAAGTTGAAGCTAAAGGTAGTACTATTGTACCCCTTAAACTATTTATTAATGATAAAGGCTGGGCTAAATTAGACATTGCTTTAGCTAAAGGTAAAAAAACACATGATAAGCGTCAAACAATTAAAGATAGAGATAATAAAAAGGATTTAGCTCGAATTAAAAAAAACTTTAATTAAAGAAAATATACTTTTCTATTATAAATATTAGGCACGAAAAGATCCTATTATTAATAAAAAACTACACGTTATTATTACAATATTAATTACCCTTTTTTTACTAGAATATATTGTTAAAAAAATAACATCTACAATAAATCATATAAATTATGATTATAAGTATAAAAAAAAAACGTTACCTATTTTACTAGGCACACAACGTTCTAAAAAAATAGTTATGCTTATAACTGTTTTTAGTAGCTTTTTAATTGTATTTGTAACTTTTTACTTTTTTATAAATTTATATTTAAAAACTCTAATTATATTTATATATATACTTCCAAAATTAATTTTTAGCTATTATTTAATGAGTACTTCAAGTATTAATACTCATAAAAAATTATTACAAATAGCTACTATTAATTATTATCTAGTTTTATTAAGTGTACCGGTAACCCTTTTATTCTCAAACCTATGTTAGCAACTAAATTATCAAAATACACTATAGTTTTAGCCTCAAACTCACCAAGAAGACAAGAGTTAATTAAAGATTTAAATATTCCTTTTATTATAAAAACCAAAGAGATTGATGAAGTTTACCCTAATTATTTAAAGGGTACTGAAATATCTGATTTCCTTGCTATTTTAAAATCAAAACCTTTTGAAAAAGAACTAACTGAAAAAGAAATATTAATTACCTCTGACACTATTGTTTGGTTAAATAATAAAGCACTAGGAAAGCCAAAAAATTATAACGAAGCTTTTAAAATGCTTAAAGAATTATCAAATAATACACATCAAGTAATAACATCTATTTGTATTTCAAATAAAAAATTTAAAAAAACAATCAACGATACTACCACAGTTACTTTTAAAGAATTAACTGACAACGAAATTGACTATTACATCAATACTTATAAACCTTATGATAAAGCAGGAGCTTATGGAATTCAAGAATGGATTGGCAAAATAGCAATTACAAGGATTGAAGGAAGTTATTTTAACGTTATGGGATTTCCTATTCATAAACTTTATAAAGAATTAATAAAATTGTAGGGCTACATTTTTATAAAAAGATTATTTTTGACACGCATTTACACAACACAACTAATGAAAAAATATACTTATACCGAAAAAAAAGATACCAGATCTGGATTTGGTGATGGTTTAACTGAATTAGGAAAAACAAATCCTAATGTAGTAGCACTATGCGCTGATTTAACAGGATCTTTAAAAATGGACGATTTTAAAAATAATCATCCAGAACGTTTCTTTCAAATAGGAATTGCTGAAGCAAATATGATTGGTATTGCTGCAGGTTTAACCATAGGTGGTAAAATTCCATTTACAGGAACTTTTGCAAACTTCTCAACAGGTCGTGTTTATGATCAAATTCGTCAATCTGTAGCTTATTCAGATAAAAATGTAAAAATATGTGCTTCTCATGCAGGATTAACATTAGGAGAAGACGGTGCTACCCATCAAATTTTAGAAGATATTGGGTTAATGAAAATGCTACCAGGTATGACTGTTATAAACACCTGTGATTATAGCCAAACAAAAGCTGCTACAATTGCAATAGCTAAATATAACGGACCTGTATATTTGCGTTTTGGTAGACCAAAAGTACCTGTATTTATGACTAACGAAGTTTTTGAAATAGGAAAAGGTATTAAAATGACAGAAGGAACTGATGTTACTATTGTAGCAACAGGTCATTTAGTTTGGGAAGCGTTACAAGCCGCTGAACAATTAGAAGCTAAAGGTATTTCTGCAGAAGTAATTAATATTCATACAATTAAACCTTTAGATGAGGCTATTATATTAAAATCTATAGCAAAAACAGGTTGTATAGTAACCGCTGAAGAGCATAATAAATTCGGAGGCTTAGGAGAAAGTGTTGCTCGTTGTTTAACCACCAATACACCTACACCTCAAGAATTTGTTGCCGTAAACGATAGTTTTGGTGAATCTGCTACCCCTGACCAGTTAATGAAAAAATATGGCTTAGATGATAAAGCTATTATTAAAGCTGTAGAAAAAGTTATTTCTAGAAAATAATTAAAAACACATACATAAAAAAAGCATCATTTATATAAATGATGCTTTTTTTATGATTTTTGATATAAAAAAGTAATATTTTATTTAAACAAGTAAAATATTATATTACCTAATATATCTATTTAAATAATCAGGAGTATTAGGTCTATCAATATCACTAAAATCATTTCTAGGATCTTTATCTCCATTAGCATCTTCCTCCTTTGTTAATTTATTATCACCATCATCATCATCATCTAAATAATCAGGAACATTGTTTTTATCAGTATCATCATTTCTAGGATCACCATCACCATCTATATCTTCAAAAATTGAAGCTATGCCATCATTATCATGATCTGTATCTTTAACAATATCGTGTAATTTAACAATATATAATAAATTTTTATTAGCTAAAGCTCCAGAATTTCGGAAACTTAAACCTGATGGTAATAAGAAAAAACCTTCACCCATTCCTTCATAATTAATAGGTCCGTTATCTGTTATATTTTTACCTCCTTTAAAATGTGTAAAAGCATGTACCCAACCCCTAGCAACAATTAACTTTGAATCAAACCATATTGGAGTAACTAAATCTTGCTCTTTAATTAAACTAGCTGAAGAGTTTAAAAAACTTAATCTATAAGTAGTAAAAATAGAATCTGTTACAGTTGGAAACCCTTTTATAGAAATACCATTATTTCCTTTTACAAAATAATAGTATTTATAATCAATATCATATTCATTTACTACAGCACTATCAAGCCTAGTATCTTTATATAAAGCTGTTTTACCAGTAATTAAAGGTTTAATAGAATCTACATCATCTTTGTAATAATGAGACTTTAAAAACTTAACAATAGTATCTTGATCTTTTAATGCTTGAGCTTCATAATCAAAATTATCAACATTTGAAGAGTTATCTGACCCACATGAATACATTACAACACTTAACAATACGAAATAAAAAAGATGTTTAAATTTTATCATTTAATTCTTAATTTTTAACGTGCAATTTACCATTTTTATACCTTTGTAAAAAACTAAAAGATAAATTTTAACTTTTATATGAGAATTGATAAATATTTATGGTGCATCCGCTTATTCAAAACACGAAGTATTGCTACTGATACTTGTAAAAAAGGACATATTAAAATTAATGATGTAAAATTAAAACCATCAAAAGAAATATTTGGTAATGAAGAAATAACTATCAGAAAAAATCAAATAAACTATAAAATAAAAGTATTAGACATTCCTCCAAATCGAGTTGGTGCTAAATTAGTTGATTTATATAGAAAAGATTTAACACCAAAAGAAGAATTTGATAAAACTGCATTGTTAAAATACTCGAAAGACTATTATCGTAAAAAAGGAGCAGGAAGACCTACTAAGAAAGACAGAAGAGATATTGATGATTATAGTATCGATTCTGAATAAAAAAACATTAATTTGTAATATCTTTATATTTTAAAAGAAGTTGAAAATGACAGTATCAGAAAATATTATATTAAACAATACACAGGTTGAACAAAAAATTCGTCGTATTGCATTTCAAATTTATGAAAGTAATAGTAACGAAAAAGAAATTATTATAGCAGGAATTGCCGAAAATGGTTATTTATTTGCTGAAAAAGTAAGTGTAGTATTATCCGAAATATCACCTTTAAAAATACAATTATGTAAGGTTTTTATTAATAAAAAAAAGCCAATTAACTCAACAACAACATCTTTAAACATTGATGAATACAAAAACAAATCGTTAGTTTTAGTTGATGATGTTTTAAACTCAGGTACTACTTTAATTTATGCTGTAAAACACTTTTTAGATGTTCCATTAAAACGTTTTAAAACAGCTGTACTGGTAAACAGAAACCATAAAAAATACCCTGTAAAAGCCGATTTTAAAGGTATTTCACTATCTACTTCAATAAAAGAACATGTTGTAGTTGAGTTTAATAATAACAAAACACTTGTTTATTTAACCTAATAAAATAATTAATTCTGATACAATTTCATCAACCGTTTTAGTATCAACCGTTACTTTATAAATTGCTTTGTTGTAAAAATAACCTCTCTCAAATAAATGTTTAGCAATAAACTCTGCTAGCTCCTCTTTTTTTAATCGAGCTACTAAAGGTCTTTGACTTTTTTCATTAGTTAATCTTTGTGTAATAGTAGCAATACTTGTTTTTAAATAAACGGTGGTCACATTATTAGAATTCTGTATAACACTCATGTTATCACCATAACAAGGAGTACCACCTCCCAAAGCTAAAACAAAAGGTTTATTAAAAGCTAATATTTCCTTTAAATATAAATGCTCTTGTTTTCTGAAATAAATTTCACCTTTATTTTCAAAAATTTCAGAAACCGTCATATGCTCCTTTTCTTCAATATAAGTATCTAAATCAATAAAAGAAACATTCTTTTTTTTAGCTAATAACCTACCAATGGTAGATTTACCACATCCCATATACCCTAGTAATACTATTTTCATAAACTAACAATTAAGCAGTTACAAATATGATAAAAATAAATAAATAAAAAGCTTTTTATATTAAAATAAACATTGTATATTTGCAACCGCTTAAATAAATAAGCAATAATGACCTGGTAGCTCAGTTGGTAGAGCATCTCCCTTTTAAGGAGAGGGTCCTGGGTTCGAGCCCCAGCCCGGTCACAAAAAAGTTAAGCAAATGCTTAACTTTTTTTATTTTAGGCACGTATGGCGGAATTGGTAGACGCGCAGGCTTGAGGGGCTTGTATTCGTAAGAATGTGCAAGTTCGACTCTTGTTACGTGCACAATACATTAAAAAAATCATTTAAATTAAATACATATTTAATTTAAATGATTTTTTTTGAAGTTATTTTACGCTTTACGTATTTGCTCTCTTTAATGAGCTTAAACAAATACTTGAATTGGAGCTAGGTATAACTTAAATTATTTAAACTTTTACAAATAAAATAGCTTAAATTAGTAACTTAATTCATTTCACAATTAATTAACTAGTTTAAAATCAATAATTCTTATAATTGTAGTATGCAAAAAACATATTTATTACTCATCGTATTTTTATTTGTATCAATAATCGGATACTCACAAAACCTAAAAGGACAAGTTATTGATGCTGACACTAAAAAACCTTTAAGTGCTGCACATATTTTAAATTTAAATGCAGTAACTGGTACTATAACTAACGAAAAAGGACTTTTTGAATTAATAGCAACAAGTAACGACACTGTATTAGTATCCTTTTTAGGCTTCTCCTCTATTAAATTAAAAGTAACTAACGATTTATTAAAAGGAAATGAAGTAGTAATATCATTAAAAGAAAAACCAGAAGAAGTTAAGGAGGTAATTATTAAATCAACTCAATTAATAGGAGTTTTAGAAGTAGATGTAAAACAAGTACCTAAAGATAAATTTACCAGAATTCATATTAACGGCCTACCACAAACCTATGAAATAGGTAGACCACAAAAAATAACATCACCAATAGCCAAATTATTAAACCCTGTTGATTTAGTGTATAACCTGTTTGGTAGTAAACCAAAGCAACTTGAAAAACTTAAAAAATTAAAAAAAGAAGACGATTTACGTAAAATGTTAGCAGGTAAATTTGACAGAGAAGTTATGATGGAATACCTAGAAATGGACCGTCAAGAACTTAATAAACTATTAACAGATTGTGATTATTCAGCCTATTTTATAAAAAAAGCAAGTGATCTTCAAATGATTGAGGCAGTACTAAATTGCTACGAAAATTACAAAACACAAAAAAAAGGAAAAATTGAATTAAACCGAATTCCTGAAAACAGAAACTAGTATAAAAAAAGCAGCAAAAAATTGCTGCTTTTTTTATGCCTTTATTTCATTGAAAATAAGTAAATTTACCGATTAAAACAACACATTAATACAACTATACAATGATTCATTTCTTCGGAAACGTTAGCAGTAAAATATTTACTGTTCAAACAACAAAAGAATTATCTACCGAAACTATTTCAAAACTTACTTGGTTATTTGGTAACCAGCCTAAAATAAACGTAACGTCTTTAGACGTTTTTTTTGTTGGACCTAGAGCTGCAATGATTACTCCTTGGAGTACCAATGCTGTAGAAATTACACAAAACATGGGCATTTCTGATATAATCAGAATAGAAGAATTTGAAGTTGTTTCTGAAGATTTTTTGGATTTCGACCCAATGATTTCTCAAAAATATAACGGTTTACATCAAAATAGTTTTAAAGTTGATATTCAGCCAGAACCTATTTTAAATATTGACGATATTGCTGCCTATAATCAACAAGAAGGTTTAGCTTTAAGTACTGAAGAAGTTGAATACTTAGAAAGTGTTGCTACAAAAATAGGTAGAAAATTAACAGATTCTGAAGTTTTTGGTTTTAGTCAAGTAAATTCAGAACACTGTCGTCATAAAATATTTAACGGAACTTTTATTATTGATGGTGAAGAGCAACCTACTTCATTATTTAAAATGATTAAAGAAACCTCTAAGCAATTTCCTAACGATATTGTTTCGGCATATAAAGATAATGTAGCTTTTATTAAAGGACCTAAAGTTGAGCAATTTGCACCAAAATCGGCTGATAAGCCTGATTTTTACAAAACTAAACAATACGAATCTGTAATTTCATTAAAAGCAGAAACTCATAACTTTCCTACAACTGTAGAACCTTTTAATGGTGCTGCAACAGGTTCTGGTGGTGAAATTAGAGATAGACTTGCCGGAGGTAAAGGATCTTTACCTTTAGCAGGTACAGCTGTTTATATGACTTCTTACTCTCGTTTAGAAAAAAATAGACATTGGGAACAAAAATTCGAAGCCAGAGATTGGTTGTACCAAACACCAATGGATATTTTAATAAAAGCATCAAACGGAGCTTCTGATTTTGGAAATAAATTCGGACAACCCTTAATTACAGGGTCAGTGTTAACTTTTGAACATCAAGAAAATGCTGCTTCAAGTGATGCAAAACCTAGAAAATTAGGTTTTGATAAAGTAATAATGCAAGCTGGTGGTATTGGATACGGAAAAGCTGATCAAGCATTAAAAGACATCCCTAAAGAAGGAGATAAAATTGTAATTCTTGGTGGTGAAAATTATAGAATTGGTATGGGTGGCGCTGCTGTTTCATCAGCAGATACTGGTGAGTTTGCTTCAGGTATTGAATTAAATGCCGTACAGCGTTCAAATCCTGAAATGCAAAAACGTGCTGCTAACGCCGTTCGTGGTATGGTTGAAAGTGAAGAAAATTTTATTGTTTCTATTCACGATCATGGTGCTGGTGGACACTTAAACTGTTTATCAGAATTAGTTGAAGATACTGGTGGTAAAATCAATTTAGATAATTTACCTGTTGGAGATCCTACTTTATCAGCAAAAGAAATTATTGGAAATGAATCTCAAGAAAGAATGGGATTAGTTATTGCTGAAAAACATATAGATACTTTACAAAAAATTGCAGAACGTGAACGTTCTCCAATATATACTGTTGGAAATGTTACTGGAGATAATCGTTTTACCTTTGAATCTAAAACTACTGGAGAAAAACCAATGGATTTAGCTTTAGAAGATATGTTTGGTAGTTCTCCAAAAACAGTTTTAACCGATACAACTGTTACAAGAAATTATAAAAACTCAAGATATAAAACTAAAAACCTTTCAATATATTTAGCGCAAGTTTTACAATTAGAAGCCGTAGCGTGTAAAGATTGGTTAACCAATAAAGTTGATAGATGTGTTGGTGGTAAAGTTGCTAAACAACAATGTGTTGGTCCTTTACAAATTCCTTTAAATAATGTTGGTGTTATGGCGCTAGATTATAACGGAAAAGAAGGTATTGCAACATCTATTGGCCACTCACCTATTTCAGGTTTAATTAACCCTGCAGCAGGTAGTAGAAACTCTATTACAGAATCATTAACAAATATTATTTGGGCACCTTTAAAAGATAATTTAGCTTCAGTTTCTTTATCTGCAAATTGGATGTGGCCTTGTAAAAATGAAGGTGAAGATGCTCGCTTATACAAAGCTGTTAAAGCTGTTTCTGATTTTTCTATTGATTTAGGAATTAATGTTCCTACAGGGAAAGATTCACTTTCTATGAAACAGAAATATAAAGGTGATGAAGTTATTTCTCCAGGTACCGTTATTATTTCTGCCGCAGCAAACTGTAATGAAATATCTAAAGTTGTAGAACCTGTTTTACAAAAAAATGGAGAAAGTATATATTACATTAATATATCTCAAGATAATTTTAAATTAGGAGGCAGTTCATTTAATCAAGTTTTAAATACAATTGGTAGCGAAGCTCCAGATGTTAAAAATGCAACTTTTGTTAAAAATACTTTTAACACTATTCAGAATTTAATTAAAGCTGATAAAATTTCTGCAGGACACGATGTTGCTTCTGGTGGATTAATAACAACTTTATTAGAAATGTGTTTTGCTGATGTTAATTTAGGAGCTGATTTTGATATTTCATCTCTAAATGAAGAAGATTCATTAAAAGTATTATTTGCTGAAAATGCAGGAATTGTTTTTCAAGCTGATGCTAGCGTAGAAACTATATTAGCTGAAAATAATATTGAATTCTATACTATTGGAACAGCAAATAATACAGGTAAGGTAACCATAAAAAATAATGAAGATAATTTCTCTTTTGATATTTCAGAAGTAAGAGATACTTGGTATAAAACATCTTATTTATTAGATGAAAAGCAAACTGCAAATGGTTTAGCTAAAAATAGGTTTGATAATTACAAAAAACAACCTTTACAATATACTTTTCCTACTCACTTTACAGGAAAAATAATAGATGTTGTTGGTAACAATACAAAGCGTCCTAAAGCAGCTATTATTCGTGAAAAAGGATCTAATTCAGAACGTGAAATGGCTAATGCAATGTACTTAGCTGGTTTTGATGTAAAAGATGTTCATATGACTGATTTAATATCAGGACGTGAAACTTTAGAAGATATTCAATTTATTGGAGCTGTTGGTGGTTTTTCTAATTCTGATGTTTTAGGTTCAGCAAAAGGTTGGGCTGGAGCATTTTTATATAACGAAAAAGCAAATACAGCTTTAAAGAATTTCTTTAAACGTAAAGATACATTATCTATAGGTATTTGTAATGGAGCTCAATTATGGATGGAATTAGATTTAATAAACCCTGATCATAAAATTCATGGTAAACTAATACACAATGATTCTAAAAAGCATGAAAGCTCATTTACCTCTGTAAAAATTCAAGAAAATAATTCGATAATGTTATCTTCTTTAGCTGGTACAGAACTAGGTGTTTGGATTTCTCATGGTGAAGGAAAATTCAACTTACCAGAAGCTGAAACTAATTATAGTATTGTAGCTAAATATGCTTATGAAGGTTACCCTAATAATCCTAATGGTTCAGATTACAACACGGCAATGTTATGTGATGCTACAGGCCGTCATTTAGTAACAATGCCACATATTGAGCGTTCTACTTTCCAATGGAATTGGGCCAACTACCCTACTGGAAGAAAAGACGAAGTTACACCATGGCTAGAAGCTTTTGTAAATGCTAAAAATTGGATTAATTCTAAGGAATAATAGTATATTAATAAGTTAAGGTATTAATTAAATTAATAATTATATAAAAAGACACATTTCAATAATGTGTCTTTTTTTGTGCCTAATTGTTATTTACACTATTAATACAACATAAAACACATCAAATTAATATATAAGTTAAAGTAGAATAGATAATTAATAAAATATGCATCGAACTTTTAATTGCCGCATAGTTATGATAAAACTACATATTTACAATTGTAAATAGTTAAAAAGCACAGATTATTTACAATTGTATACTAAATAGCATTGATATTACAAACATGTAAAAAACTGAACTTAAAATACTATATAACAGCTATTTAAATCTATATAATATAAGTATTCTAATTTATAAAAAGAGTGTTTATTAAAATTACATTAAATAAAACATTTAATATAATACTATAAAACTTTTTTCGGTTATTAACATTTGTAACATATTAATATCAAGGTATATTCATTTACATTTGTTATAAACATCTTTCGCTTCATTACATCATGTTAAATTAGTTAATTATAAGATAAATCTATATAATTAACTTAATAAGCTATAAATTAGATACTTAAAACACTTAACCTATAGTTAAACATTAGTATATTACACTATTTTTATGTATAAAATATATGTTTTATGTTAATTTACAATTGTGTATCTTTGTAAAGTGTAATTATAATTAACATTTGTAAACTATTATGGATCTACTAACACGATTAAAGCAAATTATTGACTATTACAATTTAACTTCATCAACATTTGCAGATGCAATAGATGTTCAGCGATCTAGTATATCTCATTTATTGTCTGGTAGAAATAAACCCAGTTTAGATTTTGTTATGAAAATTGTAAATAAATTTCCTGAAGTAGATTTATATTGGTTTCTATATGGTGAAGGAGTTTTTCCTAAAATCGTAAAAGAAAATATTATAGAAAATAATTCTAAAAGTATAAATGAAGAAAACACCCTATTTTCTGAAAATAGCTTATTTGATAAAACCTCTGATAAAATTACAAATACACAATTTTCAGAAAATAAGAAAAAGCTCATAAAAATTGTGCTTTTATATAGTGATGGTAGTTTTGAAGAATTTAATAAATAAAAAAAGCAGCAATATAAAATTGCTGCTTTTTTTATTTATTAAAAATATAATTTAGGTTAACATTCCTCCATCAACAGATAATGTTTGTCCTGTTATATATGCACTCATATCTGATGCTAAAAATACACAAGCATTAGCAATATCTTTTGGTGTACCACCTCTTTTTAAAGGAATATCATTACGCCAACCTTCTACCACTTTATCATCTAGTTTAGCTGTCATTTCGGTTTCAATAAACCCAGGAGCAACAACATTACTTCTAATATTTCTTGAACCTAATTCTAAAGCGACTGATTTTGAAAACCCTAAAATACCTGCTTTTGAAGCTGCATAATTAGACTGTCCTGCATTTCCTTTTAATCCAACAACCGAACTCATATTTATAATAGAACCCGCACGTTGCTTCATCATAGGACGAATAACTGCTTTTGTTAAATTAAAAACCGATTTTAAGTTAACTTCAATTACTTTATCAAAGTCATCTTCTGAAATACGCATTAATAAATTATCTTTTGTAATTCCTGCATTATTTACAAGTACATCAATAGTTTTAAATTCTTCTAAAACATTTTTAGCCAGTTCTTGAGCTGCATCATAATTAGCTGCATTTGACTGATATCCTTTAGCTTTTACACCTAAATCATTCAATTCTTTTTCTAAAGTATTTGCTGCTTCAACTGATGAGCTATAAGTAAATGCAATATTACATCCTTGGTTGGCAAATTCTAACGCAATTCCTCTACCTATTCCTCTAGTAGCACCTGTAATAATTGCTGTTTTATTTTCTAAAAGTTTCATTTATTCATTGATTTTTAATAAGTCAAATATAAAAAGAAAATCCTGCTAAAGAATTAACTTTAACAGGATTTTAAATTATTATATAATAATCTTATTTTTTTTCATTTACGTAATTAAATAAATAATCAATATCTAGCTCTTTTATTTTTCCTAATTTCTTTAAAGATGCAATATTTAAATCTTTTTTATTACCAATAACCATTACATTATAAGATTTTCCTTTTATATTTTTATTAAAAAATTCTTTTAAATCTTCTAAAGTCATTTTTTTAATCGTGTTATATATTTGTTCACGATTATCATTATCAATACCTAATTTTTTTAATCGTTCATAGGACCAAAATATATTTGATTTAGTAATACGTTGAGAAGCTATTTTTTTTAAAGCAGATTCTTTTGCCGCATTAAATTGCTTTGTAGCTTCTGGCATATTATTCATTAAATGCATCATTGCATCAACTGCTTGTTCTAATTTATTTGCTTGCGTACCAATATATGCCATCACATAATTTGAATCTTCTTTATTAGAAGCATTACTATATGAAGCAAAAGCTGAGTAAGCTAATGATTTAGACTCTCTAATTTCCTGAAAAACTATTGATGATAATCCACTACCAAAATAGGTATTAAATAATGTTGATGCTGCTAAATTTTCAGCTTCAAAAGGAGTTCCTTTTGCTAAAAAAACCATTTCAGTTTGAACCATGTCATAATTAGTAAAAAACACATTACCTCCTGTTGCTAATTCTTTATATTTTTTAGCCTTTGGGTATTCCTTTAACTCTCCATGTAGTTTATGACTTTTGTTTAAGCAAGTAACTGCAGTTTTTACATCCTTACCATAATAAAAAATACGTTGTTTATAATTTTTCATATCCTTAATTATTGACACTAATTCTTTTGGATTAATAGCCTTTAATTCATCTAATTGCATAATGTTTCTTATACGCGAATATTCACCATATTTACCATAATTATATAAACCATTTTTAAGAATATTTCTTTTTTGGGTTTTTCCATTTTCACGTGATTTGTGAATTTTGTCTACATATTTATTATATGCAATATTATCAGCTTTTGCATTATCCCATAAATGCTCTAACAATTCTAACCCTTTAGGTAAGTTTTCTTTTAAACCTCTTAAGCCAACATATGTTTTATCATTTTGGGCGCTTACATAATAATCAACTCCTAATTTATAAAACTCTTTTTTTATTTCAGCTGCTGAATATTTTTCTGTTCCCAAAAACTCTAAATATCCTGCTGCAAGACTTAATTTTTTATCATTGTCTTTACCCATATCGAAAATAAAATTTAAATCAAATAAATCATTATTTTCATTCTCAACGTAAGAAACTGTTATTCCATTATTTGTTTTAACTTCTTTAATTGCTGTTTTATAATTTATAAATTTAGGTTTTAATGGTGCTGATTTTTGTTTATTAAATTCGATAAAAAAAGCTGAGTTTTGACCTCTATTTAGATTTATAGGAGTAATACCAGGATTAGACACCTTTACAATATTCTTATCCTCTCCTTTACGTTTATAAGTTACCACATAGTTATTTTGATAAAACTGATTAGCAAATTTCACTAACTCTTGTTTAGATATTTTTTTTAAATCTTCTAAAAATTGTACTTGGTAACCCCAGTTTTGATGATGAATAAATGCATTTAAATAAGCATTTGCTAAAGCCGTATTATTTTCATATTGTTGAGTTTGATTTAGTTTTAAATCATTTACAACAGCTTTAATCATCCATTCATCAAATTCTCCTTTTTTTAGTTTTTCAATTTCAGCTAATAGTAAATCTTTAACTTCATTTAATGTTTGTCCTGATTTTGGACTACCATTAAACGAATGGTATCCATAATCATTTAAAAAAGTAGGAGAACAGCTTGCTCTTTGTACAATTTGTTTTTGATTTAAATTTAAATCAATTAAACCAGCCCTACCATTTGCCATAATCATATCACAAAGGGTTACATATTTTTCATCTTCTGTATTTACTCCTTTCGATCTAAAGGCTATGGATACACTTTCTGATGTTGGCCCAAAAACTTCTTTTACAACTGGTTTAGTAATTGGTGCTTCTTTTGGTAAAATAGGGTGAATTAATTCTTTCTTTTTAAATTTACCAAAAGTAGTTTTAACTTGTTTTAATGTAGTATCAAAATCTAAATCACCTACCAAAATAATTGCCATGTTGTTTGGCACATAGTATTTATTAAAGTAATTATGGATGTCAACCATTGAAGGATTTTTTAAATGCTCTGCATTTCCTATAGTAGATTGTTGTCCGTATGGATGTTTAGGAAATAATCCATCTAACATAGCGGCATATTGTTTTCTTCCGTCATTATCTTGTCCTCTATTAAACTCTTCAAAAACAGCTTCTAACTCTGTATGAAATAAACGTAAAACTAAAGTGGTAAAACGCTCAGATTCTAAATTTAACCATTTATTTAATTCATTTGCTGGTATTTTATTTTTATATACTGTTTCTTCAAACCAAGTATGTGCGTTTGTACCTGTTGCTCCTATAGAACTAGTCATTTTATCATACTCATTTGCTACAGAATAATTAGAGGCTTCTAAAGAAATTTTATCAATCTTTTTATATAGTGCTAACTTTTTATTTACATCTTTTTCTGCTCTATGTTGTTCGTATAAGCTAGAAATTTTATCTAAATATTCTTTTTCTTTTTTCCAATTAACGGTTCCTATTTTATGAGTTCCTTTAAAAACCATATGCTCTAAGTAATGAGCTAAGCCTGTTGATTCTTTGGGGTCGTAATTTGAACCTGCTCGAATAGCAATATAGGTTTGAATTTTTGGTTCGTCTGTATTTTTACTTACATACACTTTTAATCCATTTTCTAAAGTATATAAACGTAAGCCTGTTGGATCATTTGTAATAGTTTCATATTTAATTCCATCAGTACTAATATGTTTTTCTGTTTTAACTTCATTATTTGAGGTTGTTGTTGTTTTACAACTAATAGCTATAACAAATAGCAAACTAAATAATAATAATTTATTTTTTTTCATTTTCATTCTTTTTATAATAAAAGATCCGTTGAATTTACAAATTCAACGGATCTTTAAAAAAATATTATATATACTTTAACAATTATATTTTATACGTATAAAATTATGCTAAAACTTTTGCTACCATTTCACCAATTTTAGCTGGAGATTCAACAACGTGAACTCCATTTTCTGCTAAAATTTTCATTTTAGCTTGTGCTGTATCATCATCACCACCTACAATTGCACCTGCATGCCCCATTGTTCTACCAGCTGGTGCAGTTTGACCTGCTATAAAACCTATAACTGGTTTACGATTACCATCAGCTTTAATCCAACGAGCAGCTTCTGCTTCTAAATTACCACCAATTTCACCAATCATTACAATTGCTTCAGTTTCGTCATCATTCATTAATAACTCTACTGCTTCTTTTGTTGTAGTTCCAATAATTGGATCTCCACCAATACCAATTGCAGTTGTAATTCCAAATCCTTGTTTTACAACCTGATCTGCTGCTTCATAAGTTAAAGTTCCTGATTTAGAAACAATACCTACTTTTCCTTTTTTGAATATAAAACCTGGCATAATACCAACTTTAGCTTCATCTGGAGTAATAACACCAGGACAGTTAGGACCTATTAAAGTACAATCTAATTGATCAATATAAGCTTTTACTTTTACCATATCAGCTGTAGGAATTCCTTCAGTAATACAAATAATAACTTTAATACCTGCTTCTGCAGATTCCATAATTGCATCAGCAGCAAATGCTGGTGGTACAAAAATAATAGAAGTATCTGCTCCTACTTTTTGCACAGCTTCATCAACCGTATTAAAAACTGGCTTACCTAAGTGCTCTTGACCTCCTTTACCTGGAGTTACACCTCCAACTACGTTTGTTCCGTAGTCAATCATTTGACCAGCGTGGAAAGTTCCTTCGCTACCAGTAAAACCTTGTACAATAATTTTTGAATCTTTATTTACTAAAACACTCATGGATTTTTATTTTTATTTTGCTTCACAAAAGTAATCGTTTGATATTGATTTGTGAAAATTTTTAGTTCTTTTTTTGTTCTTTTAAAAATCGCTTAATTCCTGCTATTTCTTTTAACTTTTCTCTTGATTCTGAAATTGGCGTTCCAAAATAGGTTTTACCTCCTTCAACTGATTTTGTTACACCTGTTTGACCTAGTATAATAGCTTTTTCACCAATAGTAATACCACTATTTGTTCCTACTTGCCCCCAAATTGTAACTTGATCTTTAATAATAACACAACCTGCAATACCAGTTTGCGAAGCAATTAAGCATTTTTCACCAATAATAGTGTCATGCCCAATATGAACTTGGTTATCTATTTTAGTTCCTATACCAATAGTTGTATTTCCTGTTACTCCTTTATCTATAGTACAAGAAGCTCCAATATCTACATTATCTTTTATAACTACACTTCCTCCAGAAATTAATTTATCAAATCCTTCAGGTCTATTTTTATAATAAAAAGCATCTGCTCCAATAACAGTGTTTGCATGAATTGTAACATTATTGCCAATAATTGTATTACTATAAATAGTTACATTTGGGTGAATTACACAATTTTCACCAATAAAAACATTGTCTCCTATAAAAACATTTGGTTGAATTATAGTATTTTGTTTTATAATAGCACTTTGTGAAATACTTTCTTTTGACGCTATAAATGGATTAAAATGTGTTGTTATTTTATTAAAATCGCGAAAAGGGTCATCAGAAATTAACAATGTTTTATTTACAGGGCAAGCTACTTTTTTATTAATTAAAATTGTTGTTGCTGCTGAATTTAATGCTTTTTCATAATATTTAGGATGATCAACAAAAACTATGTCTCCTGCCTCTACAACATGAATTTCATTTATTCCTTGTATAGGAAAATTTTTATCACCAATAAATTCTACCTTCAATAAGGTAGCTATTTGCGCTAATGTTTGTGCTTTTTTAAATTTCATTGTAAAAATAAATTTCCGCCAAAGCGGAAATTGGTTTATTCTTTAACACGTTCTTGATAGGTACCTTTAGTGGTTTCTACCTTAATTTTATCACCTTCATTTATAAAAAGAGGTACATTTACAATTGCTCCAGATTCAACTGTTGCTGGTTTTGTTGCATTTGTAGCTGTATTCCCTTTTATGCCTGGTTCAGTATGTGTTACTTCTAAAATTACACTTGCTGGCATATCTACCGATAAAGGCATTTCATCTTCTGAGTTGATAATAATTGTAACAACCTCACCTTCTTTCATTAATTCTGGAGCATCTAAAGCACTTTTTTCTAAAGTTATTTGAGAATAATCCTCCTGATTCATAAAATGAAACGTTTCTCCTTCTTTATATAAATATTGAAATTTATGTGTTTCAACTCTAACGTCGTCAATTTTCCTTCCTGATGGAAATGTATTATCAACAACTTTACCGTTTGTTACACTTTTTAATTTTGTTCTAACAAAAGCAGGTCCTTTTCCTGGTTTTACATGTAAAAATTCAACAACTTTATAAATGTCGTTGTTGTATCTCATACATAATCCGTTTTTAATATCTGATGTTGTAGCCATTATATTTATTGTATTTTTAAGTTACTGCATTTACTTACTATGTAACTTATATAATTAATTTGATTTGAAGTATCCTTTCATAATTCCACGATTTGAATCTTTTATAAACTGAATAATTTCATCTCGTTCTGAAGTAGCTTCCATTTCTGCTTCAATTATATCAATTGCTTGTGAATTATTATAATTTTTTTGAAATAGAATTCTAAAAATATCTTGAATTTCTCTAATTTTTTCTGTTTCGTATCCACGTCTACGTAAACCAACAGAATTTATTCCTACATAGGATAAAGGTTCACGCGCAGCTTTTACATACGGTGGTACATCTTTACGTACTAAAGATCCTCCTGTTACAAAAGCATGGTTACCTATTGAAGCAAATTGATGTACAGCAACCATACCTGCTAATACTACATTATCTCCTATAGTTACATGACCTGCCAAGGTTGTATTATTTGAAAAAATACAATTTTCACCAACAAAACAATCATGAGCAATATGACAATATGCCATTATCAAACAATTATCACCAATAGCAGTTTTCATTCTATCTGATGTTCCTCTGTTTATAGTAACACATTCTCTTATGGTAACATTATCACCTATTTCAACAGTGGTTTCTTCATCATTAAATTTTAGATCTTGTGGTATTGCGGATATAACAGCTCCTGGAAAAATTCTACAATTTTTACCTATACGAGCTCCTTCCATAATAGTAACGTTAGAACCTATCCAAGTTCCTGAACCTATTTCAACATTTGAGTGTATTGTTGTAAAGGGTTCTATTACTACGTTTCTAGCTATTTTTGCTTGTGGGTGTACGTATGCTAGTGGTTGATTCATAAAATTATTGTTTTTTTGCTATTTGCGCCATTAATTCGGCCTCTACAACTACTTTATTATTTGCATACCCAAAGGCTTTCATATGACAAATTCCTCTTCTAATAGGCGTTATTAATTCACATTTAAAAGTTAAAGTATCACCTGGAAGTACTTTTTGTTTAAATTTAACATTATCCATTTTCATAAAATAAGTTAAATAATTCTCTGGATCTGGTACGGTATTTAAAACCAAAACACCTCCACATTGTGCCATTGCCTCTACTTGTAAAACTCCTGGCATTACTGGAGCTCCTGGAAAATGACCTGTAAAAAAAGGCTCATTCATAGTTACATTTTTCATACCTACAACATGAGTATCTGATAATTCTAAAATACGATCTATCAGTAAAAATGGTGGCCTATGAGGTAAAATATCCATTATTTTATGAATATCCATTAAAGGTGGTTTATTTAAATCGTATTGAGGAACATAATTACGTTTCTCTAGTTTAATCATTTTTGCTAATTTTTTAGCAAATAATGTATTAATTAAATGTCCTGGTTTGTTTGCTATAACTTTACCTTTTATACGTGTACCAACTAAAGCTAAATCACCTACAACATCTAATAATTTATGTCGTGCTGCTTCATTTGCCCAATGTAATTCTAGATTATCTAAAATTCCGTTACTTTGTATTTTAATATCTGATTTATTAAAAGCTTTTTTTAACTTTTGTGTTGTATTTTCTGATAATTCTTTATCTACATATACAATAGCATTATTTAAATCTCCTCCTTTAATTAAATCATTATCTAATAACATTTCAATTTCATGTAAAAAACTAAATGTTCTTGCTGCAGAAATTTCTTGTTTAAAATCAGAAATTTTATTTAAAGTAGCATTTTGAGTACCTAAAATTTTAGTACCAAAATCTACCATTGCAGTTACTTCATACTCATCAGATGGCATTAAAATAATTTCACTTCCTGTAGCTTCATCTTTATATGATATAATTTCTTTTACCACATATTCTTCTACCTCTGCATTTTGTTCTACCACTTTAGCATCTTCTAATGCTTTTATAAAAAACTTAGAAGAACCATCCATTATAGGGGGTTCAGACGCATTAATTTCTATAATTAAATTATCTATTTCTAGTCCTACTGCAGCTGCCAAAACATGCTCTGAAGTTTGAATTTGCACCCCTTTATGCTCTAAGTTTGTACCTCGTTGAGTATTGGTTACATATTCAGCTTTTGCTTGAATTGTAGGTGTTCCTTCTAAATCAACTCTAACAAAAGCATATCCATGGTTTATTGGAGCTGGTTTAAATACCATTGTTACTTCATTACCTGTATGTAATCCTACACCAGTTAATGTAATTTCATTTTGTATTGTTCTTTGTTGCTTACTCATTTTTTACTTTTTGAGCATTTAACTCTTTTTCTAATTTATCTATTTTAGATGCTAATTTTGGTAAATTCTTAAAGTAAACATATGATTTACTATAATCTGAATAACCAAAAGCAGGTGTTCCCTGAACTACATCTTTCTCTTTTATACTTTTACCTACACCTGATTGTGCTTGTATTCTGGCATTATTACCAATAGTTATATGACCAACAATACCTACTTGCCCACCAATCATACAATTTTCACCAATTTTAGTAGAACCTGCAATACCTGTTTGAGAGGCTATCACTGTATTTTTACCTATTTCTACATTGTGAGCAACTTGTATTTGATTATCTAATTTTACCCCTTTTCTTATAATTGTTGACCCAAGTGTTGCTCTATCAATTGTTGAACTAGCACCTATATCAACATTATCTTCAATAATAACGTTTCCTATTTGTGGTATTGTTTCATATGTACCACTGGGTGTAGGTGCAAAACCAAAACCGTCTGAACCTATAACACAACCTGAATGAATTTTACAATGCATTCCTATTTCTGTTTCTGAATATATTTTTACACCTGCATAAATAGTTGAATTATTTCCTATTTTAACATTGTCGCCAATATAAACATTAGGATAAATTTTAACATTATCGCCAAGTACTACATTTTCTCCAATATATACAAATGCACCTATATATTCATTGACACCTACAGAAGCTGTACTTGCTATAAAGTGTGGGTTTTCACGACCTTGTTTATTGTTTTTAACTTCATTATAAAAAGCTAATAACTTTGAAAATGCTTGATAAGCATCTTCAACAATTATTAAGGTTGTTTCTATTTCTTTTTCTGGCTTAAAAGACTTATTTACTATAACTACAGATGCTTTTGTAGTGTATATATAAGTATTATATTTAGAATTAGATAAGAAACTTAATGACCCCTCTATACCTTCTTCAATTTTAGAAAGTTTAGATACTTCTATATTAAAGTCACCTACTACATCTCCTTCTAAAATGTCTGCTATTTGTTTTGCTGTAAATTTCATTGATTGCAAAAGTAATTATTTTTGTTTAATTACTTATTGTTAGATTTGTTTAACAATTGAACTAATTTATTTTTTTTAGGATAACATAAATAATATTTTATTACAGGTTTAGTTAAAGCTTTTAAATTTAACTGATCTGATGCTTTTGCAATATCCTTTAACTTTCCTTTTTTTGTATAAATTTGAATAGGTTTATTAGTATTATATGCTTGATGTTTTATTTTATTTGACAAAACAAAATAATTAATATCCTCGTCTTTGATAGCTGTATTAGCTATTATTTTTTTATAAATTTTATCTTTATACGCTTCTTTAAAAGGTTTATCTTGAATTTCAATTTTAAAAAGATTTCGGTGAATTATCATTTTAGCTAAAGATGAAAGTACAAAATCATCATGGTGTATCCATTCTTTTATTCCAGACATAACATCGTAGTCATCTAATTCTGAAAATATTTTTAAAGTACTGTTTGTAAAATTATTTTTTGATATAGGGTTATATAGAAAATATTTTAATGCTTTTCCAGCAGGTACTTCAATACCTTTCATAGCTAATTCTTTAGCTCTTTTTAATACATTAACCAATGTATTCTCAGCAACCAATCCTGTTTTATGCAAATATACCTGCCAATACATTAAACGACGGGCAATAATAAATTGTTCTACAGAGTAAATTCCTTTTTGTTCTATCACTAATTCATCATTCACAACATTCATCATTGCTATTAAACGATCTGATGAAATATTACCTTCTGTAACTCCTGTATAAAAACTATCTCTTTTTAAATAATCTAACCTATCAATATCTAATTGACTTGATATAAGTTGATATAAAAATTCTCGATGATATTGTCCTTCAAAAATTTGAATTGCTAAACTTAACTGGCCATCAAACTCATTATTTAATGCTCTCATAAATTTCAAGGAAATTTCTTCGTGTGAAATTTCACTAACTATACTATGTTCTAATGCATGAGAAAAAGCTCCGTGACCAATATCATGTAATAAAATAGCAACATATAATGCATTTGCTTCTGCTTCTGAAATAGCTATATTTTTATTTCTTAATACATACACTGCTTTTTGCATTAAGTGCATACAACCAATTGCATGATGAAAACGAGTGTGATTAGCTCCAGGATAAACCATATTAGATAAGCCCATTTGAGCAACTCTTCTTAATCTCTGAAAATAGGGATGCTCAATAATATCAAATATTAATGAATTAGGAATCGTTATAAAACCATAAATAGGGTCATTAATAATTTTTAACTTATTCGTTTTTTGCTTCTTCAAAATTTTATAAATACTTGAATTTATACAAAATAATCATAATTAATCAACAAAACCAAATTAACAAAAGCTTTATTAACGTATTTTTAGCTTTTACTGATGCAACAAACTGCTTTTTTAGCGTTATTTTAATGTAAATTATAAAAATATGAAAAACATACAAATACTTTGGGTTGATGATGAGATTGATTTATTAAAACCACATATTCTATTTTTAGAAAAAAAAAACTACCAAGTAACTACCTCTACAAATGGCGCGGATGCGATAGATTTAGTTGAACAGCAAAATTTTGATATTGTTTTTTTAGATGAAAATATGCCCGGAATTACTGGCCTGGAAACACTTGCCCTGATAAAACAAAAAAATGCAAATCTTCCTATTGTAATGATAACTAAAAGTGAAGAAGAATATATTATGGAAGAGGCTATTGGTTCTAAAATAGCTGATTACTTAATAAAGCCTGTTAACCCGAATCAAATATTATTAAGTTTAAAGAAAAATTTAGATCATTCGAGATTAGTATCAGAAAAAACAACTTCTAATTATCAACAGGAATTTCGAAAAATTTCTATGGATTTATCTATGGTTAACTCTCATGAAGAATGGACTGATTTGTATAAAAAATTAGTTCATTGGGAGCTAGAGTTAGAAAATATTAATGATACTGGAATGTTAGCCATTTTAGAATCTCAAAAATCTGAAGCAAATTCACAATTTTTTAAATTTATTAAAAAAAACTATCAAGAATGGCTAACTAGTTATAATAAACCTACTTTTTCTCACACTTTATTTAAAGATTTTGTAGTTCCTGAACTATCAAAAAATCAAGGCTTATTAATGGTAGTGATAGATAATCTTAGATATGATCAATATAGAGTCCTTGAACCTTTTCTAAATAATTATTATAAAAAAGAAGAAGAACACTCTTATTATAGTATTTTACCTACAGCTACCCAGTATGCACGTAATGCAATATTCTCTGGATTAATGCCTTTAGAAATGGAGAAAAAACATCCTGATTTATGGAAAAACGACACTGATGAAGGAGGTAAAAATTTAAATGAACCTGATTTTCTAGATGCACAAATAAAAAGATTAGGCTTAAATATTAAACATGAATACTACAAAATAGTATCACTTAAAAGCGGTAAAGAATTAGCCGATAATTATAATGGAACAAAACAGAATGATTTAACAATTGTAGTATATAATTTTGTTGATATGTTATCACATTCTAAAACTGAAATGGAGGTAATAAAAGAACTTGCTGGAGATGATAAAGCATACAGATCTTTAACCGTTAGTTGGTTTAAAAACTCACCTTTATTTGATATTATTCAAAAAGCACAAAAACTTGGTCAAAAACTTATTATAACAACAGATCATGGTACTATAAACTCTAAAACACCTACAAAAGTAGTTGGCGATAAAAACATCAGTGCAAATTTACGCTATAAAACAGGTAGAAGTTTAAGCTATGAAGAAAAAGATGTTTTTGCTGTTAAAAATCCTAAAGATATATTTTTACCAAGCGTTGCTATCAACAGTCCTTTTATTTTTGCTAAAGAAGATTTATTTTTTGCCTATCCAAATAATTATAATCACTTTGTTAAATACTTTAAAAACACCTATCAACATGGTGGTATATCACTTGAAGAAATAATTATACCTTGTGCTATTTATAAACCTAAATAAAAATTAGTTTTTAATAATTGAAATATTATTTTTGAGACTCAGTAAAATTAGTTTTTATCATTTAACTGTTTATTATTTTTAATTATTATGAATATAAATTACTCACTAAAGGAATTACCAAAAATTGCAGATAAAATTATTAAAAATACTAAGCACAAAGTATTATTATTTCATGGTAATATGGGAGTTGGTAAAACTACCTTAATAAAAGAAATATGTAAAAGTTTAGGTATTCAAGACATTGTACACTCTCCTACTTTTTCTATTGTAAATGAGTATCGTACAAAAAATAACGATATTATTTATCATTTTGATTTTTATCGCATTGAAAATGAAGAAGAAGCTTATGATATAGGAATCGAGGACTATCTATACAGTAATAATTGGTGCCTAATAGAATGGCCTGAAAATGTTAAAAATTTATTACCTTTAAAGGCTGTTGCTATAAAAATTAATCTTTTAGAAAATGGGCAACGTAATATTCAACTAAAAAACAATCAATTATAATGAGTTCTATCTCTCCTTTTTCAAAAGAACAATTAATGCCACAACCTGAAATGCTTGAAATAAAAAGACAAAAAGGTGAATTATTAATTGGACTACCTAAAGAAACTCATTTTGAAGAAAAACGAATTAGCTTATCCCCTGACGCTGTTTCTGCTTTAGTTACACATGGCCATAAAATTGTTATTGAAACTGGTGCTGGAGAAGGTGCCAATTATAGTGATAATGAATACTCTGAAGCTGGTGCTAAAATATCTTATGATATTAAAGAAGCTTTTGGCTGTGATATTGTTTTAAAAGTAGCACCTCCTTCTTTAGATGAAATTAAACTATTAAATCCTAAAACTGTTTTAATATCTGCTTTACAGTTAAAAACACGAGATAAAAAATATTTTGAAGCTTTAGCTAAAAAACGAATTACTGCCGTAGCTTTTGACTATATAAAGGATGATCATGAAGTATACCCCATCGTAAAATCATTAAGTGAAATTGCAGGTATTGCCTCTATACATATAGCTGCTGAGTTAATGACTACATCAAACGGTGGTAACGGATTATTACTAGGTAATATT
Organism: Tenacibaculum aestuariivivum; assembly: GCF_964507685.1. Classification (GTDB taxonomy): domain Bacteria; phylum Bacteroidota; class Bacteroidia; order Flavobacteriales; family Flavobacteriaceae; genus Polaribacter; species Polaribacter aestuariivivum. The sequence goes on along the minus strand of NZ_OZ208414.1, from coordinate 184,070 downwards.
AGTGGAGTTCCACCTACTGACGTTGTTGTTTTAGGTGCAGGTACAGTTGGTGAATTTGCCACTAGAGCAGCTATTGGCTTAGGTGCAAGAGTAAAAGTTTTTGATAATTCTATTACAAAACTAAGAAAATTACAACACGGTATTCAATCACCAATTTACACTTCTACAATTCAACCCAAAACCTTATTAAAAGCATTAATGAGGTGTGATGTTGTTATTAGTGCTATTAGAGGTAAAGACCGATCTCCTGTTATTGTTACAGAAGAAATGATAGAACAAATGAAAGATGGTGCTATTGTTGTTGATGTAAGTATTGATAGAGGTGGATGTTTTGAAACATCAAAAATTACAACACATAGTAAACCTACATTTAAAAAACACGGTGTAATTCATTACTGTGTACCTAATATACCCTCTAGATATGCGCGTACTGCTTCAGTTTCAATTAGTAATATTTTTACACCTTATTTATTAAATATTGCAGAAGAAGGAGGTTTTGAAAACGCTGCTCGATACGATAAAAGTTTACGAAATGGTATGTATTTTTATCATGGCATTTTAACAAATAGAACTGTAGCTGATTGGTTTGACTTACCTTACAGGGAAATAAATTTATTAATTTTGTAAGCTGTTTTTTACTTACTTTTACCGCTATAAAATTTTACTATGCAATTATTAAAACGTTTTGGTTATTACGCTATTGGATTAATTTTTGGATCATTAGTCGTACTGTTTATTTGGAAAGGAAAAGATGTTTCTTTTGATTATGGTATGGATGCTCGTACCTTAAAAACAATTAGAATAAGAAAGCGTTTATTTTCCGATAAAGCAAAACAGGTTTTAATAAATACCAATATTGATAGTACCACTATTGCTACTATTTTAAAACATGGTGATGTTAATTTTGGAAAAAGCAAACCCCGTTTAAAAAATTGCCCTGAATATTTAATTTTAGGAAAAGATAGCTTAAAATATATAAGTTTATATGTAATCAGATGTGATTCTACCACAACTATTGATAAAATTAATATTTTTAATAAAAAACATTAATTTAATTAGCTATCTCACTCGTAAATTTAATACGCATTAAGCGTAATTCATCCTCATCATAATCACCATCAAATTCATCTAAAGCATCTTGAATTTTATCAGTTTCAGACTCCATAAAGTAATCATGTATTTCCTCCTGTTGATCCTCATCTAACAAGTCTTCAACAGCGTAATCAATATTTAACTTTGTTCCTGAAAAAACAATAGCTTCCATTTCTTTAATAAGTTCGTGCATTGCCAATCCTTTAGATTTTGAAATATCTTCTAAAGGCAATTTACGATCTGTATTTTGAATGATAAATAATTTTAAACCTGAATTTACACCAGTACTTTTTACAATTAAATCATCAGGACGCATAATATCATTTTCTGCGACATAACTTGTTATCAATTTTACAAAATCTTTACCAAATTTTTTAGCTTTACCTTCTCCTACTCCATGAACCTTAGATAATTCTTCTAAATTCATTGGGTACTTCAACGCCATATCATCTAATGAAGGATCTTGAAATACTGCAAATGGAGGAACGCCTAAACGTTTACCAACACTTTTACGCAAATCCTTTAACATTGTTACCAATTTTGTATCTATACCAACGTTTGATGATTTACTTGTAGAAATTATAATTCCTTCATCATCTGTTGCATACACATGATTTTCAGTCATCATAAATGATTTAGGGTTTTCTATAAACTCTTTTCCTTTATCAGTAAGTTTTAAAACTCCATATTGCTCTATTTCTTTTTTTATTAAATCAACTACTAATATTTGACGAATTAACGCCATCCAATAATGATTATCTTTATCTTTTCCTATGCCAAAAAAAGGTTGTGCTGTTGTTTTATGTGACTTTAATAAAGCATTTTCAGCTCCAATTATTGTATTAACTATTTCTTTTGGCTTATACATTTCATTAGTATCTTTAATTACAGATAATAATGTTTTAACTTCATCTTTTGCTTCGTGTTGTTTTTTTGGAGTTCTCATATTATCATCCAATTCTGCACCTTCTCCATTTACAGCATCAAATTCTTCACCAAAATAATGAAGAATATATTTACGCCTATTCATAGATGTTTCTGCATACCCAACGACTTCTTGTAAAAGGGCATGGCCTACCTCTTGCTCTGCAACAGGTTTATTTGCCATAAACTTCTCCAATTTTTCAATATCCTTATATGAATAGAATGTTAAACAATAACCTTCTCCTCCGTCACGTCCTGCCCTACCTGTTTCTTGATAATAACTCTCTAAACTTTTAGGTATGTCATGATGAATAACATAACGAACATCTGGCTTATCAATACCCATTCCAAAAGCAATTGTAGCTACAATTACATCACAATCTTCCATTAAAAACATATCTTGATGTCGTGCTCTTTTTTTAGCATCTAACCCTGCATGGTACGGAAGAGCATTAATACCATTTACCTGTAAAACTTGCGCTATTTCTTCTACTTTTTTACGACTTAAGCAATATATTATACCTGTTTTACCTATTCTTTTTTTAATAAAACGAATAATATCCTTTTCAATATCTTTTGTTTTTGGACGTACTTCATAAAATAAATTAGGTCTATTAAAAGATGCTTTAAAAACATTAGCATCACTCATACCTAATGTTTTTAAAATATCTTCTTGAACTTTTTCAGTAGCAGTAGCTGTTAAACCTATAATTGGTACATTATCAATTTGTTTTATAATAGTACGTAAATTTCTATACTCAGGCCTAAAATCATGCCCCCATTCTGATATACAATGAGCTTCATCAATAGCTACAAAAGAAATATTTTGACCTCTCAAAAAGGCTGCGTACTCTTCTTTTACTAATGATTCTGGCGCTACGTATAATAATTTTGTAATTCCTGATTCAATGTCTGCCTTTACTTGGGCTACTTCAGATTTATTCAGGGAAGAATTTAACACATGTGCTATTCCATGATGTTCTGAAATACCTCTAATAGCATCCACTTGATTTTTCATTAGTGCTATTAATGGCGACACAACAATTGCGGTACCTTCCTTCATTAATGCAGGTAATTGATAACATAGAGATTTACCCCCACCTGTAGGCATTATTACAAAAGTATTTTCATCATTCATAATACTTTTTACAACTGCTTCTTGTAGACCCTTAAATTGGTTAAAACCAAATATTTTCTTTAATGATCTATATAACTCCGACTGCTCTTTATTCATCTTCTAATATCAAAAAATTAAAAATATTAAACCAAATTACAAAAAAAGTTTAAACAAACTAATGTAAATTTTATTTTTATTAAAAAGTTTTTCTTCTTAAATATTACTATTTTTACATTTTAAATATACTTAAAACTTTTTTAATTTGAAAAATGCAAACGCAATTCTCTCAATAGCAAAAGAAACCATACTTTTAGAAAGTAATGCTATTGCTAATTTAACAAATTTATTAGATAGTTCGTTTGTCGATGCTGTAAATTATATATATAATTTAAAAGGTCGTGTTATTGTTACCGGAATTGGTAAAAGTGCTAATATTGCTAACAAAATGGTAGCTACTTTCAATTCAACTGGTACACCATCTCTTTTTATGCATGCAGCAGATGCTATACATGGTGACTTAGGTAGTGTACAAAAAAACGATATAGTAATATGCCTTTCAAAAAGTGGAAACACTCCTGAAATTAAAGTATTAGCTCCTTTAATAAAAAAGTCTAATAATAAAATAATAGCCATAACAGGAAATAGTGATTCATTTTTAGCTAAAAATGCCGATTTTTTATTAAATTCTTATGTTGAGAAAGAAGCATGTCCTAATAACTTAGCTCCTACTTCAAGTACTACTGCTCAACTTGTATTAGGTGATGCTTTAGCTGTTTGTTTATTAAACCTTCGTGGTTTTACAAGTAGTGATTTTGCTAAATACCACCCAGGTGGTGCCCTAGGAAAACGTTTATATTTACGTGTTTCTGACTTAATTAAAAACAATCAATTACCTAAAGTATTAGGTACAGATAAAATTACCAAAGTAATTATTGAAATATCTGAAAAACGATTAGGAGTAACAGCTGTTACTGACAAAGATAATAAAATATCTGGAATTATTACTGATGGTGATATTAGAAGAATGCTTAGTAAAACAACTAAGATAGATGAACTTACGGCTAATGAAATTATGAGTAAAAACCCTAAAACAATACATGTAAATTCAATGGCTGTTAAAGCCTTAGAAGCACTTGAAAATAATAGTATTACACAAATTTTAGTTATCAATGATGATAATGATTATGTAGGTGTTGTTCACTTACATGATTTAATTAAAGAAGGTATATTTTAAGTATGTCAGATAAAGAAATGTCGTTTTTAGGTCACCTTGAAGAATTAAGGTGGCATTTAGTTAGAAGTTTTAGCGCTATTTTTATTATAGCAATTCTTATTTTCATAAATATTGATTTTGTTTTTAATGAAATTTTATTAGCACATTTAAAACCCGATTTTGCTACCTATGAGTTTTTTTGCAATGTGTTTACTGCCATTGGTATAGATAGTAATTTCTGTAATATTAGTTTAAAACAAACACTACAGGCTTTAAACCCAACACAGCAATTAATGACTGCTATTTGGTCATCTTTGATATTAGGATTTATATTATCATTTCCTTATATAATTTGGGAATTGTGGCGTTTTATTGCCCCTGGTTTACATAGTTCTGAAAGAAAAAAATCAAGAGGATTTATTTTTATATCTTCTTTATTATTCTTTTTAGGAATACTTTTTAGTTACTATGTAATTTTACCAATGTCAGTATATTTCTTTTATAATTTTCAAATATCTAGTTCTGTCGAAAATAATTTTAAATTAGAGGCGTATATTAGCTTAATAACAAATACTTTAATAGGTGTTGCATTACTTTTTGAATTACCTATTATTATATTTTTTCTTACTAAAATTGGGTTAATAACACCTCAGTTTTTAAGGAAATATCGTAAACATGCGCTAGTAGTAGTTTTAGTTTTATCAGCAATTATAACACCTCCAGACATTGCTAGTCAAGTAATTGTTTCGGTTCCAATTATGGTGCTTTATGAAGTAAGTATATATGTTTCACAATTTATATTAAAAAAACAACAAAAAAATGTCTCAAAAAGTCCAAGAGTTTAATGACTACCGAGCTAAAATGAATGATAAAATTTTAGCAAGTGATAATAAAATAATTAAACGTATTTTTAATTTAGATACCAACGCTTTTAAAGAAGGTCATTTACCTGAAAAAACAAAAGAATTACTAGGCTTAGTAGCATCTGCAGTTTTACGTTGTGATGATTGTATTGCTTATCATTTAGAAACTGCTCATAAAAATAGTGTTACCAAAGAAGAAATGATGGAAGCTATGGGCATTGCTACCTTAGTTGGTGGTACTATATTAATACCACATTTACGACGTGCTGTTGAGTTTTGGGATGAACTTGAACATAATAATTAATACTTACTTATATATTAATTTAACAATTATATTAAATAATACCTCTATCAGAATAGAAGTAATCAATTATATCAATGAAATTAAGAGCAGACAACATACAAAAAATTTACGGTAGTAGAAAAGTTGTTAAAGGAATTTCTTTAGAAGTAGAACAGGGAGAAATTATTGGACTATTAGGACCTAATGGAGCAGGAAAAACAACTTCATTTTATATGATTGTTGGAATGATAAAACCAAACTATGGTACTATTTTTTTAGATAATGAAGAAATTACCCAAGATCCAATGTATAAACGTGCTCAAAAGGGAATTGGATATTTAGCACAAGAAGCTTCTATTTTTAGAAAATTATCGGTTGAAGATAATATTATGTCGGTTTTAGAATTTACCAATAGATCTAAGTCTGAAAGAAAACAACGTTTAGAAGAGTTAATTGATGAGTTTAGCTTAGATCACGTTCGTAAAAACCGTGGTGATTTACTTTCAGGAGGTGAACGTCGTAGAACAGAAATAGCACGCTGTTTAGCTTCTGATCCTAAATTTATTTTATTAGATGAGCCTTTTGCAGGAGTAGATCCTATTGCTGTGGAAGATATTCAGGGAATTGTAGCAAAGTTAAAAACCAAAAATATTGGTATTTTAATTACCGATCATGATGTACAAGCAACATTAGCTATTACTGATAGAACTTATTTAATGTATAACGGAAGTATTTTAAAAGAAGGTACTCCTGAAGAATTGGCCAATGATGAAACCGTACGTCGTGTTTACTTAGGTAAAGATTTTGAACTTAAAAAGAAAAAATTTTAAACAAATACAAAAAAAATAAATAATGTTAAATTATTTTATGTTAAAAATGAGTATAAAAAAAGGAACAATTTTAATTGTTCCTTTTTTGTTTTTATAAATTTAAAAAATTACTTTTTAAATTCTGAAATTGTTTTCTTAATTATATTAATACAATCCATTAATTGCTCTTTATTCATTACTAAAGGTGGTGCAAAACGAATAATATTTCCATGTGTAGGTTTTGCTAATAACCCATTATCACGTAATTTCATACAAATATCCCAAGCTGTAGAACTATCTTCAGTATCATTAATTAAAATAGCATTTAACAACCCTTTACCTCTTACTGATAGTACTAAATCACTTTCTTTAGCAAACTCTGCCAATTCTTCTCTAAAAATTACTCCTAAATTAAATGCATTTTCGGCTAAATTTTCTTCTTGTACCACTTCTAATGCAGCCATAGCTACAGCTGCTGCTACAGGGTTACCTCCAAAAGTTGATCCATGATTTCCTGGCTTAATAACATTCATTATATTATCATTAGCTAATACTGCTGAAACAGGATATGCTCCACCAGAAAGTGCTTTTCCAAGAATCAAAATATCTGCTTTAGTTTCAGGTTCTCCTGAACAGTTTTTATCAGCACATGAACAGTTTCCACATGTAGCTAATAAGCGTCCAGTACGTGCAATTCCTGTTTGAACTTCATCAGCAATAAATAACACATTATGCTTAGCACATAACGCTTTTGCTGCTGCTAAATATCCTTCAGTTGGTACGTAAACACCTGCTTCACCCTGAATTGGTTCTACCAAGAAACCTGCAATATTTTTATCACTTTCTAAAGTTTCCTCTAAAGCTTTTAAGTTATTATATTCTATTTTAATAAACCCGTTTGTAAAAGGTCCAAAATTTTTACGAGCTATAGGATCATTAGAAAATGAAATAATTGTAGTAGTACGACCATGAAAATTATTTTCACAAACCACTATTTTTGCATCGTTTTCATTAATACCTTTTACTTCATAAGCCCATTTTCTACACAATTTCAAAGCCGTCTCAACTGCTTCAGCACCTGTGTTCATTGGTAATAATTTATCAAAACCAAATAGTTCTGTTGCAAACTTTTCATATTTACCTAACATATCGTTATGAAATGCACGCGAAGTTAAGGTTAATGTTTTTGCTTGATTTACCATTGCATCAACAATTTTAGGATGACAATGTCCTTGATTTACTGCAGAATAAGCAGACAAAAAGTCGTAGTACTTTTTTCCTTCAACATCCCATACATACACACCTTCACCTTTACTCAATACTACTGGTAACGGATGATAGTTGTGTGCTCCGTACTTGTCTTCTAATTCAATCGCTTGTTGCGAAGTTAATTGGTCTAAAACAGCCATTTTAAAATAATTTAAGGTTTATGCTTTTGTTTATATAAAGCATCGTTTAACATGTTTTATCATGTAAACATTAATAATTAAGTATCTCTAAGAGATTAAAATAACCATTCCTTATCTACCTTTATCCTTTCGAAGAAAATCGAAAATTCAGCGTGGGAAAGAAATCATCCCTAAAAAGTATTGCAATTTACTAAATATTAAGTTTCTATTATAGCTCTAACCTATCATTCTTATTAAGAATTAATAAAAATTAACAACTACTACCCTTTCAACTATATAACTAAATATTAATTACTGTAAACACTTATTTTAACAACTTAAACTTATAACTTTTCTAAATTATTGTTAATTTTTATTATAATTATTTAATTAGATATTTTCAGTGACTAAACTATAAAGTAAGGGTCATAATGATATAACTAAAATCAAATAACCCAATGAATCAAATTTTAAATACTTACAATCAAATTACTGGAAGTTTTGGAAAACCTATTAGTGCTTTACTTATAATAATATTAGGGTGGCTAGTTGCCAAATTAATAAAAACATTAGTAAAAAAAATAAGTAATAGTAGTGGTTTAAACAAAACATTAAGTAGTAGTAAAATAAGTTTTGGTGATGTAATTTCTAAACTTGTTTACTTTTTAATAATGATTTTTGTTTTTATGCTTGCTTTAGACAAATTAGGAATGACTAATGTTTTAGAGCCTGTGAAAGAATTATTAAATGGATTTACGCAATTTATACCAAATATTGTAGGTGCCGGTCTTGTAGCTTATATAGGTTATATGTTAGCTACAATCGTTTCAGAATTAATTGGTTTATCAGGTGGTACAATACAAAAATTTACTCCAAAATTAAACCTTCCTGAAAACATTAATTTAGTTACTATACTTAAAAAAGTAGTTTTTATATTTATTTTCATACCTCTTTTAATAGCTGCCTTAAATATATTAAATATAGACTCTGTATCGGTTCCTGCCACAAATATGTTACAAAGTTTTTTTGCTGCTATTCCTAAAATATTAGTAGCTACATTAATATTAATAATTTTTATCGTTGGAGGTAAATTTTTAAGTAACTTAATTAAAGATTTATTAGACAGTTTAAATATTAATGAAATATTAAAAAGTGCTAACTTAGATTCTATTACAGGCAAAACGAATGTTGAAAAATTAATTTCAAACATTGTATATGCTTTTATCGTTTTATTTGGTTTAATGACTGCTATTGATAAACTTGAGTTTACAAAGCTTTCTGAAATAATGAATACTATTGTTAACCTAGCTGGAAATATTTTATTTGGATTAGTTATTTTAGCTATTGGTAATTGGATTGCATCTATTGCATCTAAAAACTTTATGAAAAGTGATGACAATAAATTTGTTGGCGGTATTATTAAAGTAGCTATTTTAACTATCTTTTTAGCAATTGGGTTACGAAAAATGGGTATTGCTGATGATATTATTAATTTAGCATTTGGTATTACGCTTGGTGCCGTTGCTTTAACCATTGTTCTTTCTTTTGGTTTAGGTGGTCGTGAAGCTGCTGGTAAACAAATGGAAAAAATATTAAATAAATTTAATAAAAAATAAGTAACAATATTTACATAGAGTATAAAAAATACACCTCATTTGAGGTGTCTTTTTTATACTCTATGTAAATTAATATATTAAAGTAAATAAAGAACTTATATTAAGTTATAAAAATAAATATCATTGTTTTTATTAGTGTAATTATTCCTTATCTTAGCTTAAATTTAGTGACTTTAAATTACTTTATGTGTCTATAAAATATAGCACAATTTAAATTATTTTTTAAAAACCAATATATTAAATTATGAAAAAAAAAGTACTATTTATGCTATTTATAGCTACCCTTGTTGGGTGTAAATCTACTTCGATAGTAAACACTAAACTAGACAACAAAACAGAACAAATGCTTAAAGGAGATTGGACTATTAGCACTGTAAACTACAAAGGCGCTAGTTATTTTAAAGTAAACTCTTTTAATATAGAAGATTCTAAATGTTTTATTGGCAGTAACTGGAGTTTTGTCTCAAATAATAATAAAGGGCATATGAACCTTAATAATACAAGTACTAATTGTAAACAATTTAACTCTCCTATTACTTGGTATATTAACAAAGAAGGTAATTTTGTATTAAAAATAATAAACAGTCATAAAGCAAAACAAGTAAATAATGGTTTTGTTTTAAATGTTAATAATTTAACATCATCAAGCTTTGATTTAGTAGATAAAATTAACGTTGCAGGCGAAATAAAAAACATTACATATTCATTTCAAAGAAACTAATTTTTAAAAAAAATATTATGAAAAAAACAATAACTTATAGTTTGGCTATTTTATTATTAACAAGTAGTATAATATCTTGTAGTTCAATAAAAAATGCTAATAATACTCAAAAAGGAGCTGCCATTGGTACCACAGCTGGTGCATTGCTAGGTGCTGTTTTAGGAAATAATTTAGGAAACGGTAAAAATTCTGAATTAGGTGCTATTTTAGGAGGTGTTGTAGGTGGTGTTACCGGAGGTGTTATTGGTAATAAAATGGATAAACAAGCCCGTGAAATTAAAGAAGCCTTACCTGGTGCTGAAGTTGAAAGAGTTGGTGAAGGTATTATGTTAACTTTAGGTGAAAGTGCTGTTAGATTTAGTACAAACAAAGCTACATTGACCACAGAAGCTAAAGAAAATTTAGATAAATTAGTACCTGTTTTTGAAGAATATAAAAATACAAACATAGTAATTTATGGGTATACTGATAGTACAGGTAAAGTAGCATACAATCAAACACTTTCTGCTAAAAGAGCCAACTCTGTAAAAAGCTACTTAGCAAGTAAAGGTCTTACAGACGCTAGATTTGAAACTAAAGGTTTAGGTGTTAATGACCCTATTGCATCTAACGAAACTGCAGAAGGAAGAAGTAAAAACAGACGTGTAGAATTTGCTATTGTAGCTAATGACCAAATGGTTAAAGAAGCTAAACAACAAGTAAAATAATAATAAAGTAATAATCATATTTAAAAGCTACTCAAATGAGTAGCTTTTTTTGTATTATCAAACCATAACTTTTCATAATTTTGCAAACCATAAATAACAAACAATGCCACGTAGAGAACGAAATAAATTTGTAAGAAAAAATCAAGTTTTAGAATTAAGAATTGAAGATTACGCTTTTGGAGGAAAAGGAATTGCTAGAATTAAGTCTGAAGAAGGTAGTTTTGTAGTTTTTATTCCTAATACCTTACCTGGTCAGTTAGTAAAAGCTCAAATTAGTAAATCAAGCAAAAAATACGCTGAAGCTAAATTAATTGATGTTTTAGAACCTTCTGAAAATGAAGTTGAAGTTCCTTTTCAAGACATTCCTGGAGCGCCTTACATTCAATTACCTATTGATTTACAACATCAATATAAAAAAGAAAGTACTTTATCTTTATTTAAAAGAATTGGTAAAGTAGAAAATATTGACGATTTATTTGATGAATTTATAACTTCTCCAAATGTATTTCATTACAGAAATAAAATGGAATACGGTTTTTCTGCTATTGGTTACGACAGAGTAAATAAAACAGATGCTGATTTTTTTACCTTAGGATTTAAACGCCGTGGAACTTGGTGGATGGGTGATAACCTAGATAAAGATTCTGGTTTATTTGATGCTCAAGTTGAAGATAATTTAAAAGTAATTCGTGAGTATTGTGAAAAAACAGGATTAGCGCCTTGGCATGGACCTAAAAGAGAAGGTTTTTTCAGATATTTTGTTGTTCGTAAATCGTACAAAACAAATGAATTATTATTCAATTTAGTTACAACCTCACCTGATTTACCAAATTTTGATATGCAAGCTTTTGCTAATTTATTAAAAGATATTTTTGGTAATCGTTTAGCTGGTTTATTACATACAATTAATGATGAAGTTGGTGATAGAACCATCGCTACATCAGGAAGCATAAAACTTGTTACAGGTAAAGATAAAATTGTAGAAGAATTATTAGGTTTAAACTTTGAAATAAGTATGAAAAGCTTTTTTCAAACAAACCCTAAATCTGCAGAAAAATTATACACAAAAGTTGTTGATTACGCTTTAGAAAATAAAGAAGCTATTGATAATACTGTGGTAATGGATTTATTTTGTGGTACCGGAACTATCGGACAAATTTTAGCCTCAAGAAGTGAAAATGCTAAAATTGTTGGTGTAGATATTGTAGCTTCTGCTATTGATGATGCAAAAGAAAATGCAAAACGAAATAAAATTGAAGGTTTACAATTTTATGCTGCTGATGTTGGTAAGTTCTTGTTAGAACATCCTCAATATCAAAATAAAATAAAAACCATTATTTTAGATCCAGCTCGTGCGGGTATTGCTCCAAAAACATTACGTAAAATTATCAGATTAAATGCTGATAGAATGGTATATGTTTCATGTAACCCTGCAACTCAAGCTCGTGATACTGAAGAATTAATTAATGCTGGTTATAAACTTAAAAAGATTAGTTTAGTTGATCAATTTCCACACACAGCACATATAGAAACTGTTGTTTTATTCGAAAAATAAATTTTAATGAAAAAATATATCTTTCTTTTATTTAGTTGTTTTATAGGGTTTTATTCTTGTGAAAAAGATGATTATTGTGTTCAAAATCCGGTAACACCTAATTTAGTGTTGCGCTTTTATGATAAAGATAATACTTCTGAAAAAAAGAAGGTTAAACATTTTTCAATTATAGCACAAGATAAAGACAGTCTTTTTGTAAATCAAGAAACTGATTCTATAAATATTCCTTTAAATACGTTAACTAAAGAAACCGTTTATACTTTAAAAATGAATGCTACAGATAATTTAATTATCAATAACAAAGTAGCTACATTAACTATAAAATATAATACCGAAGAAGCTTATGTTTCTCGTTCATGTGGTTATAAAGTTATATTTAATGATGTAAATTTAACACATACAGGTTGGATTAATAGCTTGTCAACATTAGAAGTTAGTACTATTGATAATCAAATAAAAGCACATGTACAAGTATATTATTAGTATCTGTTTGTTATTTGTATCTACAAATATTTTTGCTCAAAAAACAGCAATATTAAAAATTAAAAAAGACTCCGTTACCTACAAAACAGGTTATGGTTTACGTTTAGGAGTAGATATTAGTAAACCTGCATTAGCAATAGTTGATAAAAGTTATAGCGGATTAGAATTAGTTGGTGATTATCGTATTTCTAAAAACTGGTATCTAGCTACCGAATTAGGCTTCGAAGAGGAAATAACTTTTGAAGATTTTACAAGCTCAACTTCAAAAGGAAATTTTATAAGACTTGGTGCAAACTACAATGCTTATAAAAATTGGTTGGATATGAATAACGAAATTTATGTTGGTTTTAGATATGGATTTTCTCTTTTTGACCAAACTTTAAATAGCTATAAAACAAATGTAGGAAATAATTACTTTCCTTCAAATACAATAAAGGCACCTTTTACAGAAACAGGGCTTACCTCACATTGGACTGAAATTCAATTAGGTATTAAAGTAGAAACTTTAAAAAATTTATTTTTAAGCGCAGGGTTTTCTTATAAAATAATGCTAAATTTAGATGATCAAAAAAACTTTAAAACACTTTATACACCTGGTTTTAATAGAGTTTTTGAAAGTAATACTGGTTTTGGATTTAACTACACTATATCATACTTAATACCTTTTATTAATAAATAATTATATAGCTTTATATATTTTATAAAAACTTAGTAAAAATGAATAAAATTCCTAGTGTTAATTTAGCTGATTTTTTATCTGATGATAAAAATAAAAAACAACAATTCATTAATGAAATTGGTAGCGCTTATGAAAACATTGGATTTGTAGCTTTAAAAGGTCATTTTTTAAATGATAAATTAGTTGATGATTTATATACTGAAATTAAAAAATTTTTCGCATTACCAATAAACGTAAAAGAAAAATATGAAATACCTGGTATTGGTGGACAAAGAGGTTACGTTTCCTTTGGTAAAGAAAGTGCTAAAGGTAAAAAAGAAGGCGATTTAAAAGAATTTTGGCATTTTGCTCAATATATTGATACCAATTCTAAATACGCCAAAGTATACCCTGAAAACGTAACTGTACAAGAACTTACTAACTTTAATAAAGTAGGTAAACAAGCTTATAAAATGTTAGAAAAAACAGCAAAATATGTTTTACGATCATTGGCATTATATTTAAGTTTAGAAGAAAACTACTTCGATAAATATATTGAAAACGGAAACAGCATTTTACGCCCTATACACTACCCCCCTATTCAATCCGAACCTAAAGGTGCTGAAAGAGCCGCTGCCCATGGAGACATTAATTTAATAACCTTACTAATGGGAGCTCAAGGAAAAGGATTACAAGTACAAAATAATAAAGGAAATTGGATTGATGCTGTGGCAGAACCTGATGAATTAATGATTAATGTAGGTGATATGTTATCTCGCCATAGTAACAATAAATTAAAATCTACCATACACCGAGTAACAAACCCTCCAAAAGAATCTTGGGGAACATCTCGTTATTCTATACCCTTTTTTATGCACCCTGTTTACGATATGAAGTTAGATGTTTTAGAAAATTGTATTAACAAAAACAGCCCTAAACAGTTCGAAGATATTACAGCTGGTGAATTTTTAGAGGAGCGTTTACGAGAATTAGGATTAAAATCATAACATCATGGATTTAAAAGATCAATTAAAAAACTTATTTCCTGAACATCAAGAAACGGAAATTAAAACTGAAAAAAAACAAGATATTTGGTTGCAAGATGAACCAATACTTTGCAAGTATGAAAAACGAAAAGGAAAACCAACTACTATTTTAGATGGCTACACTGGAGCTACAGATGATTTTAAAAAATTAGCCAAAGAAATTAAAACAAAACTAAGTGTTGGTGGTAGTTTTAAAGATGATAAAATAATTATACAAGGAGATTATCGCGATAAAATAATGCAAATTTTAAAAGATAAAGGATTTAAGGTAAAACGTGTTGGTGGCTAAAATTTAGTTATACCTCTTTAAAAAATAGAGTTATTTTGTTTAAATGTTTATTGTTGAATTTATGTAATAAAACTTATTTTTTAATAAATTATTAAATACTCCAAAAACCACATATTTTTTATATATTGAAGTCCCTAAAAAAAATATTTAATGTTAAACAATTAGTTATACATTAAAATTATACTGTAAATGAATATTAAAAATTCTGAACTTATTTTAAATACAAACGGTAGTATATACCATTTAAATTTAAAACCAGAAAATGTAGCTCAAAATATTATCTTTGTAGGAGATCAATATCGAGTAAATAAGGTTACTCAATATTTTGATTCTATTGAGTTTACCACCCAAAAACGTGAATTTAAAACAACAACAGGAACCTATAAAAAAAAGCGTTTAACCGTAATTTCAACAGGAATAGGAGCTGATAATATAGATATTGTTTTAAATGAATTAGATGCCTTAGTAAATATCGATTTAAAAACACGTAAAATAAAAAAAACGCATACCTCCTTAAATATTATACGTATTGGAACTTCAGGTTCTTTACAGCTAGATATTCCTATAAATAGTTTTTTACTAAGTTCTTATGCTTTAGATTTAAACGGAATGTTACATGCATATCAAATAGATAAAATAATACATAGAAAAATTGCAGAAGCTTTTATAAATCATACCAAGTGGAGTTCTAGAAAATCAGAACCTATAGTTATTGAAAACAATAAAACTTTAGAAAATAAATTATTTTCTAATAAAATTTATAAAGGAATAACAGCTACAGCTGGAGGTTTTTACGGTCCACAAGGTCGCATATTACGTTTACCCTTGCAAGATACTGAATTAAATGAAAAAATAAATAGTTTTAATTATAACGCAAATAGAATTACCAATTTAGAAATGGAAACTTCTGCTATTTACGGATTATCAAAATTATTAGGTCACAATGCCATTTCAATGAATGCTATAATTGCTAATAGAGTAAATGGTACTTTTAGTGAAAACCCTAATAAAATTGTTGATAATTTAATTAAATACACGTTAAATAAATTAGTTGATTAAATGTTAGACTTAAAAGTAGGTGGTGTACCAGAACACTTTAATTATCCGTGGTATATTACTCTAAAAAATAAAGAATTTACAAACCAAGGTATTAATTTACGTTGGCAAGATTTTCCTGGTGGTACTGGTGCTATGTGTAAAGCATTACGCTCTGGCGAAGTAGATATCGCTATTGTGTTAACGGAAGGAATTATAAAAGATATTATAAATGGTAATCCATCTAAAATAACACAAACCTTTGTAAAAAGTCCGTTAATATGGGGTATTCACGTAGGTGCTAAATCAGTATTCAAAAAAATAGCTGATCTAGAAAATGCAACAGTAGCTATTAGTCGTTTTGGCTCAGGATCTCATTTAATGGCTATTGTTAATGCACATAATAATGGTTGGGATATTGATAAATTAAAATTTAAAGTTGTTGGCAATTTACAAGGTGGTATAGATGCCTTAACAAAGGGTGAGGCTGATTATTTTATGTGGGAACATTTTACCACCAAACCATTGGTTGATAATAATACTTTTAGACGTTTGGGAGATTGCCCTACTCCATGGCCTTGTTTTGTAGTTGCTGTTAGAAACGAAGTATTAGAGAATAATTTTGAAGAAGTTAAAAAAGTTTTAAATATTATTAATGATTGTACTAGTAATTTTAAAGACACTCAAAATATTGATAAAATATTAGCACATAGATATGAGCAACAATTAGAAGACATTCAAAAATGGTTATCAATAACCGAATGGAATGACGGTGAACCTGTAACAGAAAATTTAATTACCAACATACAAAATAAAATGATTGGTTTTAACGTTATTGAATTTAAGAAAGATTCAGCTGAGTTAATCAGAAATATGTATATTTGATTTTATAAAACAGAAAAAATGAAAAAAGTAGTATTTATTGCAATTTGTATAGTTAGTTTAGTTGGGTTTATTTCTTGCGGAAGCACAAGTCCTTGTGGTTTAGCTAAAAATAATCAATCAAAACAAAATCAACATCATTCAGAAATTATTGTTGCCGATGCAAGTGAAATTGCTGAATAATTTAGTTTTTAAAAAATTCAAATTCAATAAATCCGCTTTTATTAGGCGGATTTTTTAATTTTTATTTTCTAGCATTGGCACAAATTTAAAATCACCTAGTTCGTGTTTTTCAAATTCTTTTGGAGATTTTCTAATAAATAAAGTCATTACTTGCTCTTTATCTCCAACAGGAATTAATAACTTACCCCCTACCTTTATTTGTCCTAACAATGCTTTTGGCACAAATGGGGCTCCTGCTGTTACAATAATTTTATCAAAAGGTGCTTCTTCTAGTAAGCCTATATAACCATCACCAAAAATAAAGCGTTTTGGTCTGTAACCTATTTTAGGTAAAAACAATGACGTCTTTTTAAATAACTCATGCTGACGTTCAATCGAATATACTTGTGCTTTTAACTCTAACAAAACTGCTGTTTGATAACCTGAACCTGTTCCTATTTCTAATACTTTTTCACCTGGTTTAATATCTAAAACTTGAGATTGAAACGCTACCGTATAAGGATGTGATATTGTTTGCTCTGCTGCAATAGGAAAAGCTTTGTCTTGATAAGCATGTGCTTCAAAACTACTATCTATAAATAAATGTCGTGGTATTTTACGAACAGCATTTAGTACATTCTTATCAATAATACCTTTAGCTTTTAAAACAGCTGCTAATTGATTTCGAAGCCCTTGATGCTTTGTTGTGTCTTTCATTAAAATAAATATAATTTGATATTTTAAAAGTAAATTTATAGATACGTTTAAACATATTAATAACCAAAAAACACGAATGTTATTTTTGGTATATCGTATAATTTCAATGGTTCAAAAATAGTAATAAATATGTATAAAAGTGTACCTTTGTTAACATTGCTTTTTAAGTTAAAAACAAAAAGTATACGAAGTTAAAAAAAATAGTCATCTAAAAATATGTAAAATAACAACTTACCAATTAAAATGACTGTAAAAAATTAAATATATTATGTTAAAAGCTGGAGTTTTAGGAGCAGGTCATCTAGGAAAAATTCACTTACGTTTATTACAACAATCTAAAAAATATGAATTAGTAGGATTTTACGATCCTTTTACTAAAAATGCTAAAAAAATAGCAAAAGAATTTGGATATAAATTATTTGATTCTATTGATGAATTAATAGATGCAGTAGATGTTGTTGATATTGTTACCCCAACATTGTCGCACTTTGACTGTGCCAAACAAGCTATTAAAAAAGGAAAACATATTTTTATTGAAAAGCCAATAA
The DNA here is from genome assembly GCF_964507685.1 of Tenacibaculum aestuariivivum. GTDB lineage: Bacteria > Bacteroidota > Bacteroidia > Flavobacteriales > Flavobacteriaceae > Polaribacter > Polaribacter aestuariivivum. Next base: position 165,962 of record NZ_OZ208414.1, on the reverse strand, counting down.
CAAATACAGTTTTAGAAGCTGAAGCTATTAGAACGTTAGCTAGTCAATATCATATAAAAGGACAAGTAGGTCATGTTGAACGTTTTAATCCAGCTTTTACAGCTGTAAAAAACATGATAGATACGCCAATGTTTATTGAAACACACCGATTAGCAGAATTTAACCCAAGAGGAACTGATGTACCTGTTGTTTTAGATTTAATGATTCATGATATTGATATTATTTTATCGGTTGTAAATTCTAAAGTAAAAAATGTACATGCAAGTGGCGTTTCTGTAATTTCAGATACACCTGATATAGCCAATGCACGTATTGAGTTTGAAAATGGCTGTGTAGCAAACTTAACATCTAGTAGAATATCAATGAAAAACATGCGAAAAAGTCGATTTTTTCAAAAAGATGCTTATATTTCTGTTGATTTTTTAGAAAAAAAATCAGAAGTAGTAAGAATGAAAGAAGTTCCTGAAAACCCCGATGAATTTGCCATGATTTTACAAAATGCTGAAGGAGTTAAAAAACAAATTTACTTTGACAACCCTGAAGTAGTTGAGAATAATGCAATTTTAGACGAACTAGAATCATTTGCTGATGCTATTATCAATAAAACAACACCTGTAGTATCTTTACGTCAAGGAACCGAAGCTTTAAGAGTTGCCTACATGATTATTGATTGTTTTAATAAATAGCATAAATACTACTTAATTATAAAAATGAAAAAAAAAAAAAACTATAAATACACGTCACTTTTATCAATAATATTTTTGACTTTTATTGCCTTTTCAAGTTTAACTTCTTGCTCGGAAAACGAAGAAGAACCAGAAGATCATTCTATACATATCAATAGTATTGATGCTGAAAACATTCAATTTAATAGTGCAACTCTAAAATGGTATCCAACTGTTTCTGGAGAAAAAACCACATCAACTTTTGATGTTTATTTAAATAATAAATTAATCAAAAAAGAAACTAAAATAATTAGTTTTGAACTTACCGATTTAACACCAAACACTGAATATTCAGTAAAAATTATCGGAAATACAAATTATAATACCAAAGTTGAAAAGGTATTTAGTTTTACAACTGCTGATTATCCTGAACCTTTAGGTTTTGAAGTATATTCAACTAAAATAACTTCTGAAAGTGCAGTTATAACTTGGGTTACTCCTGAAACTTTAGACAAAGAACCTCTAACTTACACTGTTTCTGTTAATGGTGAAATTAAAAAAGAAAATATTCTTGAAAATGTATCAGGAAATTTTTACAAACTTGCTGATTTAATTCCTTACAAAGAATATATTATTCGAGTTATTGCTACAACAAGTAAAAATAAAAGTGCTTTTAAAGAAATTAGTTTTAGTGCTTTACCAACTAGTTTTAACGAGCTTAATATAGTATCTAAAGAAATTACACAAAGCACCGCTACTATTGATTGGAATATTACTACAATAAATGATTATGTAGATGTTAACACAATTACTTATGACGTTTATTTAGACGGAACTTTACTTGTAGAAAACATAACTAATACTTCCTATATTTTGCAAGGTTTAGTAGCCTACAAAAATTATACTGCTAAATTAATTGCTAAATTAAAAAATGGTGATTCAAAAACTAAAGAAATTCAATTTAAAACATTAGGAACACCTCCTTCTGATTTTACTGTATCATTAAAAAATGAAGCAGAGCCAAATTGGACAGAGATTGAATGGACTATACCAACCGTTACAGATAACTCTTATGTTAAATATAATCTTTATTTAAACGATCAAATTATTGAAAAAGATATTTTATCATTCGTAAATAGCCGTACACTTTCTGAGTTAAAAGAAAATACAAATTACAACGTTAAATTAGTGGCTTTTTCTGATAATGGAACAAAAACTTTTTCAAATACTGTTAGTTTTAAAACAATAACTTATCCTAAAATAGATGGTGATTTTACACTTGATTTTAGTAATATTTTAGGAACTTCTGCTATTGCTTATTGGACTCCTGTTAACTACACTCATAATAACGAGACTAAAACAGTTGATTATATTTTATCAATAAAAGAATTAAATACTAACAATAATTCTACAATTGAACTTAGTACTAAAATTTCTAATTTAAAACCAAAAACAACGTATACCGTTACTGTAAATGCTTATGTTTATAATTCTGGTTTTAATAATTATACCCCTTCAAAAACTATAGAAAAAACCTTTACAACAGCTGATAATTATCCACTACACCCAACAATAGAAATTACGGAAGCTATTCTATATCATAAAAATAGCGCCTTTTTTCCTGGTCAAATTATAGTTAAATTTTCAGAAAACATAACGAATGTTAATATAGATACTTTTTTTGCATCAACTATGTTTATCAATAATTTTCAAACCTACTCTTCTTCTATTTTAAGCAATAAATTATCTAACACTAAATATGATTATATCATAAATAATTTTGGAGGTAATGTTATTGTAAATGAAGGATATGTTATATTTAATGAGAATGGAGAAACTTATAGAATTCCATTTAATTTTTCAATTCAAAATAATTCAAAATAACTAACCAAGAAAAGAAATGATATGAAAAAAATTGCTATAATAGGAGCTGGTACTATGGGAAATGGTATTGCACATACCTTTTCACAATTTGGTTATACCGTACATTTAATTGATATTTCTAAAAATGCACTTGATAAAGGAATGGCAACTATTGCTAAGAATTTAGATAGAATGGTGTTAAAAGAAAAAATATCAGAAGAAGATAAAAAAAATACTTTAGAGAATATTTCAACTTATACATCTATTGAAAAAGGTGTTCAAAACACCAATTTAGTTATAGAAGCTGCTACTGAAAATGTAGCTTTGAAATTAAAAATATTTAAAAATTTAGATGAAATTTGCCATAAAGATACCGTTTTAGCAACCAATACTTCTTCTATTTCTATAACACAAATTGCTGCTGCTACTAATAGGCCTGAGCAAGTTATAGGAATGCATTTTATGAATCCTGTACCAATTATGAACTTGGTTGAAATTATTAGAGGTTATAATACCTCTGATGAAACCATGAATTTCACGGTTGATTTAGCTAAAAAAATAGGTAAAACTCCTGTTGAAGTAAATGATTATCCTGGTTTTGTAGCAAATCGTATTTTAATGCCAATGATTAATGAATCTATAGAAACCCTATATAATGGTGTTGCTGGTGTTACTGAAATTGATACAGTAATGAAATTAGGAATGGCACATCCAATGGGTCCGTTACAATTAGCTGATTTTATTGGTTTAGATATATGTTTATCAATACTTAATGTACTCTATGATGGTTTTAAAAACCCTAAATATGCGCCATGTCCATTATTAGTAAACATGGTAAATGCAGGTAAATTAGGTGTTAAATCTGGTGAAGGTTTTTATGATTATACCGAAAACAGAAAAGCTGAAAAAGTAGCTAAAATGTTTTGTTAACCTTTACTTATTTTACAATAAAAAAGAAGTAACCTTAATTGAGGTTGTTTCTTTTTTATTGTAAAATATTCAACTCTTCTTAATTTATCTTTTTATATACTTCTGTATTCTTATAAACAATATTATTATTCTTATAAGTATTTACCTGTTTATAGGATTCCTTACCATTCTCTACAGGAATTATATACTTATTAACATCACTCTGCATTGATTTAGACATTGATGTTATACTTCTATTATTGTATCATTTTTATAAGTATATGTACCAAATCCATGCCATTCAGATAAATTTGAATCAGGACTCGCATTCCACATAACATAACCATTTAAATAAATTTTGTGCTGTATTTTAGTAGTATCTTTAATTATGGTATCTCCATTTGCTACGTGATAAAACTCACTTAACCTCCATACTCCTTCCATTAAATTTAAGGTTAGTTGTTTTTTATCTTTAATTTTATAATTACATGAAATACAAATCACAAACAGTATTAATAAAAATATTTTTTTCATATCATTTTAATTTATAGTTAAGATAGCCTAATTTATATAGAATTAAATAATATAGTATAAATACCTTTATATAAAACAAAACATGTGTAAATATATTTACACATGTTTTGTTTTATAAAGTTACGATAAGAAATTTACTTTACTACTTTGATCCATTTACCTTTTGTTCTAGCTATATAATCATTATCATACATGGCTTCAACCTGTACTCCGGGTAAATAATAGGTTCCTAAATACGATGCATTTAACAATACTTTAAATGTTTTTGTCTCATATTCCCTTAATGTAAAATAATTACTAATACTAGCATCACGAATATCTGTAAAATCTACTTGAGATGATGTTGTACTATTTCCAAAATCAGTAAAACGAGTATTAATAATTTCCCAACCAGAAGGTATATATTCCGTTAACGCCACATTCTCAATTCGATTATTTGTAACATTTTTTACAGTAACCTCTGCTATAAAATTTGTTCCTTGTGATAAATTATCTGGCGCTATAAGACTTCCTTCTTTTGTTTTATAAAAAACTGCTGTTTCTAAATTTTTTTGAATTACTTTTTCTTCACCTACAGGTAAAATACCTTTATTAAAAATACGTACATATAACACCCCTTTACTGCTATTAGAAATAGTTATACTATTTTCTTTTTTTAGAGCTTTTAAATCATCAGTAAATAAAGCTTTCGAAGTGTTTACATTTACTGAATTTTTATTTAATGCATACTTAGCATTAATACCTGAATTTTCTCCATTTTGCAAAGCATATTTACTCATTGCTAATAAACTATATGCTGTTGTTTGTGTACTCATCCATAAATCATCAGACAAATTTTCAGCAATCTCTTTTGCTAGTTTAATAGCTTTTGTTTCATCATTTAATAAAATAAAAGTATTTAATGCCATTGCTTTATTTCGTATTTCAGAACCGAAATTAGAATACTGTTTTTTCTTATAACTATTTAATGCTAATTGATTTAAAATATCTTTTGCTATCGATTTTTTACCAATCAATGCATATGCACTTGCCAATTGTATTTTTGCTTCATTAGAAATATCTGCAGTTTCACGTAAACGATTCATAGAGGCCACATCAGCACTATTTGCTAAGCTCAATGTATATAATCGATATGCTTGTGATAAAGCATTATTTTCATACGTTAAATTATTTCGCCAATTACGAGCTTGCTGTTTTTGGTAACTAATCCATTTAGTTCTAAAACCTATTGGTAATACATAACCTTTTTTAGCTGCCTCTAGCATAAAATGTCCTGCATAAGATGTTCCCCAACTACTTGCAATAGCATTTCCTTGCCAATAAGACAATCCGCCATTAGCTAACTGAAAATCTGATAATCGCTGAATAGTCGCTTTTATATTTCTCTCAATATCTTGTTGTTTTTCTTCGGATAATTCAAATATTTCAGCTAAAAATAACTGTGGAAAAGCACTTGAAGTAGTTTGTTCTACACAACCATGCGGATATTGAATTAAATATTCCATACGTTTGGTAAAATTCATTGGAGGTAATGTAGATAATTCTACACTTGCTGTATTAGTACCAGTACTACCAAATGTGGTAAAATTAAGCATACTTTTTTCGTTAGATTTTAACACCAAGTTTTTTACTTCGGTAGTTATAGGATTCGGATTTAAAACGTCTATTTCTACTTCGTAGGATGCTTTTTCACGTTCTGAAACTGCATCGATTTGGACTTTACCGATACCTTTAAAATCATTTATTTTTAATGTAAAATATACCATCTTTTCATCAGGTTCATTAAATGTTACTACTTGTGTTTTATTACCTTTAATAGTAAATGACTTATTTGGTTGTACGGTAACTTTAACTTTTTTTACAGAAGGTAACATTGCAAATACATTAACAGGTAGCGTTACAGTTTCCTGAGGTGTTATTTTACGAGGTAATGATGCTAAAATCATTACAGGTTTACGTACTAACGTTGTTTTTTCAACACTACCGTAAGCATTATTTGTAGCATCGGTAGCAACTACCATAGCACGTACCGAACCTATATATTTAGGTATTTTTATTGTATGGGTTTTACTAGCTCCGTTTTCTAAATTAAAGGGACCTAAATAAGTTACCATTGGTTTAAATCTATTTGCTTTTTTATTTTTACTTCCTGCTTCTGACTCGTCTCCACCAATACTTAAAACCTGATTTACTCTTCCTCCATAAGCACCTACTACATCATCAAAAACATCCCAAGTTTTTACTCCTAATGATTGACGTGCGTAAAAAGTATTCCAAGGATTTGGTGTTTTAAAACGAGTTAAATCTAATAATCCATCATCAACCAAAGCAATTGTATACGTCATTGCTTTTCCTTTTTGTTCTTTAATTTTTATTTTAACTATTGATTCGGGTCTTATTTCGTTTGCCAATTCTATTACTGGATTTAATATAGTTTCAGAATTATTTACTAACATAGGAATTGAACCATACATACGAATAGGTAAATCGTTTACCGTTTGGCTATGTTTTTGTAATAACGAAATATTTACAAATACATTAGGGGTGTAATTAGCTAGTACAGGAAATTTAAATGCTGTTTGCTTAGCTGTTGTTTCTACCCAAAAATAATCTAAAACTTCTGTTCCATTTTCAATAGTAATTAAAGCCCTCCCTTCTTCTGATGATGGAAATTTTACTGTAGCAGTTTCATCTACTTCATAAGATTCTTTATCTGTAGTAAAAACCAGCATAGTTGCATTTGTTTTATCTTGATTTCCTTTTTTCTTACCATACCAAGATGGCCAATCAAAATAAACAACATTTGAAGTAACATGTTTGCTTTTTTTATCTGTTATTTTTATCAAATAACGCCCCCAATCATTTTCACTTACCTTTAAATCAAAAGAGCCTTTTCCGTTTGCATTTGTTTTTACTTGCAGTGTTTTATATGCCTCATGATAACGTGTACCATCGTAATTAGAAAGTCCATTATCATTAGTACTCCACCACCAACGCCAAGATATTTTATATAACTTTACCTCTAAGTTATTAGCAACTCCTACACCATTTTCATTTACTGACGCTACGTTAAACGTATATTTTTCATTTGTAAATAAATAATTTTTAGATTGTTGTTCTGATGCGTTTAGTAAACCTACATAGGTTTTATAAGGTGATACTTTTTTCGAAAATACATCTGTACTAAAATCTCCACCATTTTCATAAACCTTTGTTATAAAACTAGCCTTTAACATTCCAGGTGCTTTACTTTCTAGACTTGGTGATACTGAAAAACTAGTTTCACCATCATTATTTAAAGCTCCGTTTAATACGTTAAACTCTTCTGTTCTAAAATTTCGAGTAACATCATCAAAATTATAGTTTTTGAATGTAGAAAACTCAGTTTTTGTTTGTCTAAACTTCCCGTTTATATCTATCTTTAAATTTCTTGCAATTGCACCATGTAGCCATTTTACTTCAACATTACCATTAATATCTTTATCAGCTTTAATAAAATCGGTTGCAGTTTTTAATTTAATTTTTAAACGATTCGGCTTTATAGTTTCAATTTTAAGTGTTTTATTAAAAACTGCACCACCAACGCTTACTCTTAATTTCCAATTTCCTGTAATAGCTTCTTGATTGGTTTTCGGGGCATACCCATATACATTCTCATTATTTTTGAACAATACTTTTCTTTCGGTAATTTTTCCTTGCGGATTTATCAATTCAAATTTAATAGGGTGCTTCTCTGGTATTGGATTTGCTTTATCATTTAAAACAAAAGTTAAAAATAATTGATCACCAGGTCTCCAAACACCACGTTCACCATAAATATACCCTTTAATACCTTTCTGTAATTTTGTACCTGAAACATCAAACTTACTCATAGATAAAGCTTTTCCGTCATTTAACTTAATGTAAGTTGTGTTTTTACCTTTAGTTATTTTTGCGAAAAAAGCATTATTAATACCGTTAAAGTTAACAACACCATCATTATTTGTTGTAGCTTTTACAACTGCTTGTTGTTGTAAATTATATAAAGTTACACTAGCATTCACAACAGGTTTTGTTGTTAATAAATTAGTTACAGCAATAAAGGTAGTTTCGTTATTTCCTTTTTTAACAATAACACCCAAATTAGTAGCTAAAATATTAGTGCTAATATTTTTATTGTAATAATATGAATTTGTACACGGGTTATCCCTATCACTCCATTTATAATTTTCATAATTATAATTATAGTAACTAGGGTCATCATATTCTTTTATATTTACACTCTTCCTCCCATAAATAATTGTACTAGCATTAGTAGTTCTATTACAAGTATAATTAGAGTAATTTTGATTAAATGATAATTCCACTCTGTACATTGCGCCATTTTCTACAGATAAAATTTCAGCTAAATCAAAGGCAAAAGCATTTTGTTTTGTTAAATCAACTCCTTTATTGCTAAGATTAACAGTGTATTTAGCTTCCGGACGACCAACATATCGTAAATTACCAGTATTATCTAAATTATTATCTTGTAAAAACTGAAGTACGTTATCTTTATATATCTTATAAACCAATACATCAACCGCTTTTAAATTAACAGTATTAAAATTAATTTTTAAGTTTGTTGAGTTTGGTATAATTGTTCCACTTTTAATAAAACTTACTGAAGGTTTTAATTCTTCAAAATATAATGTTTTACTATAATCGTTTTTTAAAACAACTCCATCCATATTTTTTATGCCTTTAAATATTTCAATAACTACTTTATTTTTAAAAGCTAATTTTGGATAAATAGTAACCTTATTATTAATAACCTTATATGTAAAATTTCTTTTTTGAGTATTTCTAAATTGAATTAACCCATTTAAATCTTGTAACTTTATAATAGGGTCTGAAAAACTAATCTCAATATATTGCTTATCATTATCAAGTACTAAAACATCTAAAATTTTGAAATTTTTCTTCCCCGTAACTATTATTTCTTGTTCTCCTTTTGAACTTGAATTTATAACGCTTCCGTTCCATGAAACAACTAAATTTTCATCATCATTCGCTCTTTCTAAATTTTCAATCTTAAAAAAAACTTTATTAACAAAGGTTTCATTAGTCTCAAACTTTATTACAACCTCTTTATTTTTATATTTTGCTTTTATTAATTCTGGTAATTTTTCAGACTCAATAACGTCACTAAAATTTATAACACCACTAACACCATATAGGTTTTTAGTTACTACAACTGGTTGCTGTAAGCTTACATTATAAAATAATTCGTTTGTTTTAATTTTTACAGTGAAGTTTTTTAGATTATCATCAATAGTATTATATAGTTTTGATAAATGAAGTGTTACCGTATAAATAGTATTACTATTTAACTTTTTAGAAGGTACAAACCTTATATTATTTCCATCTAGTAAAACATTACCTGCTACTTTAGGAACTACAGTTATAATAGTATTATCAACCGTAGTTACATTAGGTGTATTTTTTAAAGTAAACTTAAAATCAGTAACACTAGAAACCGTTTCTTTAGGATATACAGTAATGTACTCACTATAATTATAAACATTACTATCTTTTTCAGAATATTTATTACACGCATTTATAACAAATAACAAAAGCGTTATCACTAATATTTTCACTAAATTAATCATATAAAAGCATTTTTTGGAAGTGTTTCAAAGTTACAAATTAAAAAAAAATAAAATGTTAAAATTAATTATATTAAAACACTTATAAATTATTAGAAGCTGTTTTCCGCTTTTTCGCATTCGCTCTCTGTGGGGAGCTCAAACAAACACTTCAATCAGGTATAAATATATTTGCTAAACTTTGGCATAGTAGTAACATTAATTATTTTCTTATAAATGACAAGTTTGTAATATTATAAATAAACACTCATATAATTATAACGTACCTTTAATAATCATTAATTTTGTAACCTATATTCAATTTACAACATGTTAGGATTACAATTTGAAACCAAAACTTCTTGGGCAGATATTGCTAAAGACAATCTACAGCAAATATTAACAGATCATGCTTTTTTAGAGCAAAAAGCTGCTTCTAATGCTGTTTCAATAATTATTAATTATTCAGAAGAAACCGAACTTGTACAAAGTATGAGTGAAATAGCTATTGAAGAAATGGAGCATTTTAAAATGGTGCATGATTTTATGGTAAAACGAGGCATGGTTTTAGGAAGAGAACAAAAAAACGATTATGCAATTCGTTTACAAAAATTTTTCACAAAAACAAAAGACCGTACCAACGCATTAGTACAACGTTTATTAATAGCTGCATTAATTGAAGCAAGAAGCTGTGAACGTTTTAAAGTGTTTTCTGAAAATATGGAAGATAAAGAATTGTCTAAATTCTATAAAGATTTAATGATTTCTGAAGCAAATCACTACACTATATTTTTAGGTTTTGCTCGCAAATACCAAAATAAAGAAATTGTAAATAAAAAATGGAATGATTTACTAGCTTTTGAAGCCGAAATGATGAAAAATCGTGGTTCTGAAGCCAAAATACACGGATAATGTTTAGCAAAGAAGAATCTGCAGCAATGCGTAAAGAGTTTTGGACTAGCTTTGGAAAATCTTTTCCAAGAAAGTGGTTATTATATAATACAAAAATTAAAGGTTTTGCTTTTAAATTTCAAGGTGATCGCAAAACAGCTTCTGTTTGTTTAGATTTTGAACACCCTGAAGACATTGCTAATGAATTATTATACGATCAGTTATTATCATTAAAAAATATTTTAGAAACTCAATATTTACCTGAAGTTATTTTTCATGATAATTTTGAATTAGATAATAGAAAAATTATCCGTCGTATTTATGTTCCTTTCGATAAAAAATTTAGCATTCATAATAAAAATACCTGGAGAGATTGTTTTGAATTTTATGTAGCTACTATGGAACAATTTGAGTTGTTTTTTTATGAATATGAAGATTTTATTAAACAAGCCATTTAAGCTGCTAATTTTAACAATAAAAATATTTTATTTTTTTATATCATTGTTTTAAACTATATTTAAGGAGTTATTTTTTTTAATCCCTTAATCCCCCTTAACAATGTATAGCCATCCCCTAAGGTTACTTACAGTGTTGTTCTACACACTAATTTTAACCTCTTGTACTTCAAGTAATCAAGTAGAATTAACTGAATTAGAAACTCATGAGAAATTTAATGAGAAAACAATTGAAATTAACATTTTAAATTCTATAAATGATTACAGAGTTTCTAATGGTTTTTCACCTTTAGAAAAATTACAAGCTATTAAAACACAAACCAACAATCATACCAATTATATGATTAATGAAGCTAAAGTTTCTCATGATTATTTCTATGATCGAAAAAAATATTTAAAAGAAAATGCTAATGCAATAAGTGTTAGTGAAAATATTGCCTATGGTTATTCAAGTGCTGAAACTGTTTTAAATGCTTGGTTAAAAAGTAATAGTCATAAAAAAAATATTGAAGGTAATTTTACACACTTTGACATTACTGCTGAAAAAGATTTTAATGGAAAATGGTACTTTACTAATATTTTTGTTAAAAAATAATCAATAAAGTACTTATAAATTAAATTCATAAGTGCTTTATTAAATTTGTATTACTTATAATCATTTATTATAATAAATTTCGAACGTCTATTCTGCTGATGCTCTTCTTCTGTACAAATAGCATTGTTAACACATTTATTTACTAATTGTTTTTCTCCAAAACCAATAGCACTCTCTATTCTAGAAGGCTCTATATTTCTTGATAATATGTAATTCCTTGTCGATTTAGCTCTTTGATCTGATAAAACTTCATTATAAGTATCATCACCTCTACTATCCGTATGGGATTCAATTTTAATTATCATTTTAGGATGATTTTTTAACACTTTAACAACATACTCTAACTCAAAAGCTGCATCTGGTCTTATATTTGATTTATCAAAATCAAAAAATATTGGACTTATTACTATTTCTTTATCTATAATTAAAGGCGTTAAATATAAGTTTTCAACTATTTCTTTATTTGTGATATTTGTAGTAATTACACTTTTAAAATCTTCTTTATAATCTTTCTTAGATCCTCTTATCGCGTATTTATTATTACAATCTACTTCAAATGAATAAAACGCATCTATACCAGTAATACTATTATTAATTACTTTTCCCTTTTCATTTATTAATTCAACTAATGTATATGTTAAAAGTTTATCTGTTTTAATATCAAAAGTATTTCCTTTTATATATTGTTTACATTTATAAGATTCAAAACTATAAATATCATCACTACCTTTTCCCTTTGGTCTATTTGAAGAAAAATAACCTGTTTTATTGTCTTGATTTATAAAGAATGAAAAATCATCATACCGACTATTAAATGGAGCTCCCATATTACTTACCTCTGACAAATTATTTTTTAACAAGTCTGATTTAAAAATATCTAAAAAACCTAAATTCTCATATCCATCTGACGAAAAATAAAATACATAATCTTTTGACACAAATGGAAACATCTCTCTACCTGCTGTATTAATATTTTCTCCCATATTAACTGGTTCTCCATAAGAACCATTAGATAAAATTGCTGTTTTGTAAATATCCGTTAAACCATAACCTCCTGGTCTATCAGAAGTAAAATATAATGTTTTATTATCGGGACTTAAAGCTGGATGCCCACTTGAATAAACATCATCATTTATAGAAAGCTCTTTCACATTAGTCCATTCACCTCTAACTAAAGTTGCTTTAAATATCTTTAAGTGAGAAGTACCTTCTTTATCATAATCGAGTTTTTCTCTTTTAGTTAAATTATTTCTGGTAAAATACATTGTTTTACCGTCATTTGTAATTGCAATATTAGATTCATGAAAGCTTGAGTTAATTTCAGAAGATCTTATAGGTACAACATTTTTTATTTTGACATCATCCTTAGATTCTACAATTATTGCTTCATATAGATCTAAATAAGGTTCATTATTCCACTTATATATCTTACCGTTTTTATTTTTACTTGAAGCAAACATAAATTTATTATTATGTACGTAAGCTCCAAAATCAGAATTTTTAGTGTTAATAGCTAAGTTTTTAACTTTTACAGAATCTTTATTTAAGTGTTTTAATTTTTCATAATCCACTTTTGTAATATTTTTATTATTTGGTAATTTCTTTAACCATTCATCAGCTTTATAATACTCACCTAAACTTCTTAAAGATTGTGCATATTTATAAATAGCATCGTTACTTAAACCTTCGCTATTTTTAGCAGCTAACTTATACCATTTTATCGCTTCTTCTGATTTAGAGTTATTATAATAACAATCAGCAATACGTGTTAAAACATAAGTACTACTATCTCCTCTCTTTACTGCGGTTTTATAAAATTCAGCCGCTTTTATATAAGAGTAATTTTTAAAAAATTTATCTGCAATTTTTTTTTGTGAAAAAGAATAAAAAACTGAAAAAACTAATATTAAAAATGTGATTTTTGATTTCATATATATATTCTTAAAAATATCTAGGTGATCTAACTCTATTAGAGTTATTTAATTCATACATTAATAGTGCTTCATGGGTACCACTAGAAAATTGATTAATATCAGATAAAGGATATTCATAAGCATACCCTATTCTAAACCTATCTGATACTTGAAAATCAATTAAAGCTCCTAAAGCCCCTGTATATTCATTAAATCTATACGAACCTCCTAACCAAAATTTCTCATTAAAAAGAAAATTAGCAGTAATATCATATGATAATGGTGCCCCACGGGTTCCTTTAATTAATGTTGCAGGTTTAAATTTAACGTTATCGTTTAATTCAAAAACATAACCTCCTGTTAAATAATAACTTACTTTATCAACGGCACCATAATTTACACCATTTACGGTTAAATCATTATGATCTACATTTAATAGCCTTGGCGCTGATAAACCTACGTACCATTTTTCTGTATGTAAAAAAATACCACTTCCTATATTTGGTTCCCATCTACTGTTTATACCATTAATTGCAGGATCTAAACCTTCGGCAATTAATAATTCATTATCTAAACTATACTGAGTAAAACCTGCTTTTAAACCAAATGCTAGTTTTAAATTATAATTTAATTGAATTGTATAAGACAAATCACCGTATAAATAAATAAAATTTTCATATCCTAACTTATCATTAATAAATGATAAACCTACTCCTATTTTTTCATTACGTAAGGGTGTGTTAATAGATAATGTTTGAGTTTCTGGACCTTTATTAAAGCCTGCCCATTGACTTCTATGTAGCCCTACAGCACTTAACACCTCTCTACTTCCAGCGTACGCCGGATTAACAGAAATAGTATTATACATGTATTGTGTAAACTGAGGTAATTGTTGTGCTTGAATATTAGATACTTTTATAAAAAGTAATATAATAACGGTATATAATAGCTTGTAATTCATAACTTATATTATTTGGTTGCTAAATAAATTGCTCCTGTAAAGGGTTTTAATCCACTATTTTCTAATATTACAATGTAATAATATGTTCCTGCGGGTAATCTTTCTGCATTACCAAAAGTTAATCCTTCTGAAACTCCATTCCAATTATTGGTATAGTTATTAGATTGAAAAACTCTTGCTCCCCAGCGATTAAATATTTTTACATTAGTTATAAATCCACATGATTCAACTCCTGTTACTTCAAAATATTCATTCCACACATCACCATTTGGTGATACTGCTTTTGAAATTTTCACATCTTCTTTTCCACATGGCAAAACAACACAATTATCATTAATATTAATTGTAACCTCTATAGAAGATAAACAAAATTCATTAGAAATTGTATAAGAAAAAATATAATCTCCAAAAGGTATGTTTAAAGGATCAAATGTACCATCTGTAGATAGTGACAAATTACCTCCCTTAACAATACTCCACTTACCATCAGTAGGTATATTATTTGTTAAATAATTATTTAAATCAATAACACCATCGTCTATACATTTCGAATCTGTTATTTTAACTACATTTTTGACAACTTCAACAGTTATATTTTGTGTAAAATCTTCTGTATTACCACAAGCATCACTAACAGTCCAAGTTCTTATTATTAAATAATCCTTATCTGTTCCATCAAATGTATTATTTTCTTCAAAGTCAACTTTAGTAACTGATCCTAAACAATTATCTATAAAATCAATAGTTGGAACTTCAGGAATTGCATCACACTTCACATTAATATCACTAATAGGTACTATTGGTTGTGGTGCCTCATTATCTTCTACTTTAATTTCTTGAATATGCTTTGATGTATTACCTGCACAATCATTTACCTCCCATACTCTTGTTATTGTATATTCTGATTCGCAACCATCATTCACTCCTGCTAAATTTTCTGAAAATATAACCTTTAAATCAGAGGAGGTACTACAATTATCAGATACAGATAAAACATCAGCCTGAGGTATAGCGTCACAACTTACAGTTATATCTTGAGGCAATATTCCTGTAAAAACTGGCTTAATAGTGTCTTCAATAGTAATAACTTGATCTTTTGTAGTGGTGTTGCCACAAGCATCACTTAAACTCCAAGTTCTAGTAATCACTTTTGATCCCTCACAACTTCCCCCTGTTTCAACATCTGTAAAGGTTGCATCTAATGTGGTATCACAGTTATCTGACTCGTCCGTTACATCTCCTGTTGCTATTACTGATACATCAAATGTACAGTTCGTATCTGTTGTGATTGTTATATCTGAAGGAACCGTAAACGTTGGCTTAATAGTGTCTTCAATAGTGATTGTTTGGTCTTTTGTTGTTGTATTACCACAAGCATCACTTAAACTCCAAGTTCTAGTAATCACTTTTGACCCCTCACAACTTCCAGCTGTTTCAACATCTGTAAAGGTTGCATCTAATGTGGTATCACAGTTATCTGACTCGTCCGTTACATCTCCTGTTGCTATTACTGATACATCAAATGTACAGTTAGTATCTGTTGCTATTGTTATATCTGAAGGAACCGTAAACGTTGGCTTAATAGTGTCTTCAATAGTAATAACTTGATCTTTTGTTGTGGTGTTGCCACAAGCATCACTTAAACTCCAAGTTCTAGTAATCACTTTTGACCCCTCACAACTTCCCGTTGTTTCAACATCTGTAAAGGTTGCATCTAATGTGGTATCACAGTTATCTGACTCGTCCGTTACATCTCCTGTTGCTATTACTGATACATCAAATGTACAGTTAGTATCTGTTGCTATTGTTATATCTGAAGGAACCGTAAACGTTGGCTTAATAGTGTCTTCAATAATAATAACTTGATCTTTTGTAGTGGTGTTGCCACAAGCATCACTTAAACTCCAAGTTCTAGTAATCACTTTTGACCCCTCACAACTTCCCGCTGTTTCAACATCTGTAAAGGTTGCATCTAATGTGGTATCACAGTTATCTGACTCGTCCGTTACATCTCCTGTTGCTATTACTGATACATCAAATGTACAGTTAGTATCTGTTGCTATTGTTATATCTGAAGGAACCGTAAACGTTGGCTTAATAGTGTCTTCAATAGTAATAACTTGATCTTTTGTTGTGGTGTTGCCACAAGCATCACTTAAACTCCAAGTTCTAGTAATCACTTTTGACCCCTCACAACTTCCCGTTGTTTCAACATCTGTAAAGGTTGCATCTAATGTGGTATCACAGTTATCTGACTCGTCCGTTACATCTCCTGTTGCTATTACTGATACATCAAATGTACAGTTAGTATCTGTTGCTATTGTTATATCTGAAGGAACCGTAAACGTTGGCTTAATAGTGTCTTCAATAATAATAACTTGATCTTTTGTAGTGGTGTTGCCACAAGCATCACTTAAACTCCAAGTTCTAGTAATCACTTTTGACCCCTCACAACTTCCCGTTGTTTCAACATCTGTAAAGGTTGCATCTAATGTGGTATCACAGTTATCTGACTCGTCCGTTACATCTCCTGTTGCTATTACTGATACATCAAATGTACAGTTAGTATCTGTTGCTATTGTTATATCTGAAGGAACCGTAAACGTTGGCTTAATAGTGTCTTCAATAATAATAACTTGATCTTTTGTAGTGGTGTTGCCACAAGCATCACTTAAACTCCAAGTTCTAGTAATCACTTTTGACCCCTCACAACTTCCCGTTGTTTCAACATCTGTAAAGGTTGCATCTAATGTGGTATCACAGTTATCTGACTCGTCCGTTACATCTCCTGTTGCTATTACCGATACATCAAATGTACAGTTAGTATCTGTTGCTATTGTTATATCTGAAGGAACAGTAAACGTTGGCTTAATAGTGTCTTCAATAGTGATTGTTTGATCTTTTGTTGTTGTGTTTCCACAAGCATCACTTAAACTCCAAGTTCTAGTAATCACTTTTGATCCCTCACAACTTCCAGCTGTTTCAACATCTGTAAAGGTTGCATCTAATGTGGTATCACAGTTATCTGACTCGTCCGTTACATCTCCTGTTGCTATTACCGATACATCAAATGTACAGTTCGTATCTGTTGTGATTGTTATATCTGAAGGAACCGTAAACGTTGGCTTAATAGTGTCTTCAATAGTGATTGTTTGGTCTTTTGTTGTTGTGTTTCCACAAGCATCACTTAAACTCCAAGTTCTAGTAATCACTTTTGATCCCTCACAACTTCCAGCTGTTTCAACATCTGTAAAGGTTGCATCTAATGTGGTATCACAGTTATCTGACTCGTCCGTTACATCTCCTGTTGCTATTACCGATACATCAAATGTACAGTTCGTATCTGTTGTGATTGTTATATCTGAAGGAACCGTAAACGTTGGCTTAATAGTGTCTTCAATAGTGATTGTTTGGTCTTTTGTTGTTGTATTACCACAAGCATCACTTAAACTCCAAGTTCTAGTAATCACTTTTGATCCCTCACAACTTCCGGCTGTTTCAACATCTGTAAAGGTTGCATCTAATGTGGTATCACAGTTATCTGACTCGTCCGTTACATCTCCTGTTGCTATTACCGATACATCAAATGTACAGTTCGTATCTGTTGTGATTGTTATATCTGAAGGAACCGTAAACGTTGGCTTAATAGTGTCTTCAATAGTGATTGTTTGATCTTTTGTTGTTGTGTTTCCACAAGCATCACTTAAAATCCAAGTTCTAGTAATCACTTTTGATCCCTCACAACTTCCAGCTGTTTCAACATCTGTAAAGGTTGCATCTAATGTGGTATCACAGTTATCTGACTCGTCCGTTACATCTCCTGTTGCTATTACCGATACATCAAATGTACAGTTCGTATCTGTTGTGATTGTTATATCTGAAGGAACCGTAAACGTTGGCTTAATAGTGTCTTCAATAGTGATTGTTTGGTCTTTTGTTGTTGTGTTTCCACAAGCATCACTTAAACTCCAAGTTCTAGTAATCACTTTTGATCCCTCACAACTTCCGGCTGTTTCAACATCTGTAAAGGTTGCATCTAATGTGGTATCACAGTTATCTGACTCGTCCGTTACATCTCCTGTTGCTATTACCGATACATCAAATGTACAGTTCGTATCTGTTGCTATTGTTATATCTGAAGGAACCGTAAACGTTGGCTTAATAGTGTCTTCAATAGTGATTGTTTGATCTTTTGTTGTTGTGTTTCCACAAGCATCACTTAAACTCCAAGTTCTAGTAATCACTTTTGATCCCTCACAACTTCCAGCTGTTTCAACATCTGTAAAGGTTGCATCTAATGTGGTATCACAGTTATCTGACTCGTCCGTTACATCTCCTGTTGCTATTACCGATACATCAAATGTACAGTTCGTATCTGTTGTGATTGTTATATCTGAAGGAACCGTAAACGTTGGCTTAATAGTGTCTTCAATAGTAATAACTTGATCTTTTGTTCTGGTGTTACCACAAGCATCACTTAAACTCCAAGTTCTAGTAATCACTTTTGATCCCTCACAACTTCCCGCTGTTTCAACATCTGTAAAGGTTGCATCTAATGTGGTATCACAGTTATCTGACTCGTCCGTTACATCTCCTGTTGCTATTACTGATACATCAAATGTACAGTTAGTGTCTGTTGCTATTGTTATATCTGAAGGAACCGTAAACGTTGGCTTAATAGTGTCTTCAATAGTGATTGTTTGGTCTTTTGTTGTTGTGTTACCACAAGCATCACTTAAACTCCAAGTTCTAGTAATCACTTTTGATCCCTCACAACTTCCGGCTGTTTCAACATCTGTAAAGGTTGCATCTAATGTGGTATCACAGTTATCTGACTCGTCCGTTACATCTCCTGTTGCTATTACTGATACATCAAATGTACAGTTAGTATCTGTTGCTATTGTTATATCTGAAGGAACCGTAAACGTTGGCTTAATAGTGTCTTCAATAGTAATAACTTGATCTTTTGTAGTGGTGTTGCCACAAGCATCACTTAAACTCCAAGTTCTAGTAATTACTTTTGATCCCTCACAACTTCCCCCTGTTTCAACATCTGTAAAGGTTGCATCTAATGTGGTATCACAGTTATCTGACTCGTCCGTTACATCTCCTGTTGCTATTACTGATACATCAAATGTACAGTTCGTATCTGTTGTGATTGTTATATCTGAAGGAACCGTAAACGTTGGCTTAATAGTGTCTTCAATAGTGATTGTTTGGTCTTTTGTTGTTGTATTACCACAAGCATCACTTAAACTCCAAGTTCTAGTAATCACTTTTGACCCCTCACAACTTCCCGCTGTTTCAACATCTGTAAAGGTTGCATCTAATGTGGTATCACAGTTATCTGACTCGTCCGTTACATCTCCTGTTGCTATTACTGATACATCAAATGTACAGTTAGTATCTGTTGCTATTGTTATATCTGAAGGAACCGTAAACGTTGGCTTAATAGTGTCTTCAATAGTAATAACTTGATCTTTTGTTGTGGTGTTGCCACAAGCATCACTTAAACTCCAAGTTCTAGTAATCACTTTTGACCCCTCACAACTTCCCGTTGTTTCAACATCTGTAAAGGTTGCATCTAATGTGGTATCACAGTTATCTGACTCGTCCGTTACATCTCCTGTTGCTATTACTGATACATCAAATGTACAGTTAGTATCTGTTGCTATTGTTATATCTGAAGGAACCGTAAACGTTGGCTTAATAGTGTCTTCAATAATAATAACTTGATCTTTTGTAGTGGTGTTGCCACAAGCATCACTTAAACTCCAAGTTCTAGTAATCACTTTTGACCCCTCACAACTTCCCGCTGTTTCAACATCTGTAAAGGTTGCATCTAATGTGGTATCACAGTTATCTGACTCGTCCGTTACATCTCCTGTTGCTATTACTGATACATCAAATGTACAGTTAGTATCTGTTGCTATTGTTATATCTGAAGGAACCGTAAACGTTGGCTTAATAGTGTCTTCAATAGTAATAACTTGATCTTTTGTTGTGGTGTTGCCACAAGCATCACTTAAACTCCAAGTTCTAGTAATCACTTTTGACCCCTCACAACTTCCCGTTGTTTCAACATCTGTAAAGGTTGCATCTAATGTGGTATCACAGTTATCTGACTCGTCCGTTACATCTCCTGTTGCTATTACTGATACATCAAATGTACAGTTAGTATCTGTTGCTATTGTTATATCTGAAGGAACCGTAAACGTTGGCTTAATAGTGTCTTCAATAGTAATAACTTGGTCTTTTGTAGTGGTGTTGCCACAAGCATCACTTAAACTCCAAGTTCTAGTAATCACTTTTGATCCCTCACAACTTCCCGCTGTTTCAACATCTGTAAAGGTTGCATCTAATGTGGTATCACAGTTATCTGACTCGTCCGTTACATCTCCTGTTGCTATTACTGATACATCAAATGTACAGTTAGTATCTGTTGCTATTGTTATATCTGAAGGAACCGTAAACGTTGGCTTAATAGTGTCTTCTGTAGTTATCAATATCGTATCTATACCTACTTTACCACAAGTATCTGTAACTTTAAATGTTCTTAAGACTTCTATAATACATCCATTAGAAGATATAATCTCATCTTTGTACGTAATTTCAGCAATACCTGTATCATCTTGTGCAGAATAACCTGGCATATTAAAATTATATATATCAACTACAACTTCAGTTAAACTGAAACTATACCTAGCATTTGTTGAATTTATATTATATTGATTACAAGCTTCAATAACTAAAGTATCCGGAACAATAATAGTAGGCACTTCATTATCAATAGAAACCAATGTTGTTGAAATTGATTTTTCACAACCATTAGCATCTGTTACAGTTACAGAATATGTACCTGCAATAAGATTATAAATATCTTGAGTTGTTGCACCGTTACTCCACAAATAACTATAATTAACTGTACCTCCTGTAACAGATAAGTCAATACCACCATCACTAGCACCACAACTTAAATTACTAGCTAATATAGATAAAGACAATTCTTCTAATTCTGTAATTTTATATTCCTTAGTAAAAGTACATCCTTGCTTATCGGTAATAGTTACCGTATAAGCTCCTGCAGCCAAACCTGATATATTTTTAGTAGTAGCTCCATTACTCCAACTATATAAATAATCACCATAACCACCTGAAACAACTAACTCTATGCTTCCATTATTATCACCATTACAAAGCATGTTGCTTTCAGTAGCTGATACCTTTATCACTCCTGGTAAAACAATTGATTTAACTAACTTACCTGCAGGTAAACTACAACCTATATCAGGGTAAACAGGGCTATATGTTAACTCTGCTCTAAAATCCCCTGTAAAATCAGACACACCTGTATAATCAAATTTACCTTCTTCAGTAGAAGATGTACCTACTAAAGTATTATTTAAAAAGAACTCCCAAGAGTAATTTCCAACGGTATTACCACAGGCATCCCCACTTAAATTAAAAGAGTAATTAATTGAATCTGTACAACTTTCTCTATCAATTTCAATATCCTTTACAGGACAAGGTATACATGTTATTGGATTATCAAAGTTTTTTGTAGCTTCAATACACTCTGAATCTATATATTTTATAGTCGATAAAGTTGGTGTAACATTTCCACAGTAACTATCATCGGTTGTAAGTATAGAATATTTTAAAGTTAAAGTTTCCTCTAAAACTTTATCTACTTCCCAATTTATAGTATTATTTATAAAAGAAGCTGTTCCTTTATTAGGATCAATAGTACTACTTGAAACTAAACTACCTGGAATTATTTGGTACGCACTTGCTATTTGATCTATAACCAAAGGCTCTCCTGGTAAAGACGTAGCTGCAGGTACTAATTGACCTAAAATAGTTCTATAAATAGTTGTTAAATCTGCAGCTCTATCTGTATAAAAAGAACCACTATTTTCTATGTTGTCTAAGGTATATTTTGCGCTAATTTTTTCATCAGGATTTAACGTACCTCTAAATCCAACTGTAAATATAGATTGATTATAAGTAATACCTTTAACAATAGTTGTTTCAACCTCTTTTGCGGCTAAAAAAGCTTGCCTCTGACACTCCGTATCGATACCTATTGAAGGGCAATATACTGAAGACGGAGGATTATTATACGAATTAGGCACTCCATCTGTCAATAACACAATACTTCTTGTTGTTTTACATTTAAAAGTATTTGGGCTTTTAGAATTAGAAAAAACTTCTCCTGCTTTTAACAAAGCATCTTGCATATTAGTACCTGTTGTTGGTAATAAACCATCAATAGTAGCTTCTAAAGCTACTTGATTTGATGTTAATTCATTCAAAATATTAGCGTTATAATTATAACTAACTATAGCTATTTTATTTTTTTTTGTTGGATTATTTACAGGAGAAAGTAGTTTTGCAACAAAATCTTTTGCAGCTTCTTTAGCAAACTCCATAATTGGCCTAGTATTTCCAGTCCCTGTACCATCATCTACCGGATGCTGCATACTACCTGAAACATCAATAACTAATATAACTTCTTGAGTAGCGTCAGATGGTGTTCCTTTTATTTCAAGTGTAACATCTAGTTGTTTACAGTTTACTGGATTACTTTCTATTTGTTTTGAAAGAACAATTGCTTCTTGTGCTATTATTAATTGACTAAATAATAATAAAAAAACAAGAAATACTAATTTTAGAACTGATTGTTGTTTTGTATTCATAATCTAAACAGTTTTTATTATTGTGAATTCATTTAGAATTTTAAAATTTCTCGTAAAAAACACAGTTATAACGTTGTTTTTTAAACAGTTATATGTAAAATTAAAAGCATTAATGATAATTTTATTATTTAAATTTAAACTAAGTGAAAATAATTCCCTAATAAAAACACTAAGTTTATTAGTAGTAAATCTCTTTATTCTAATTAAAAAACCTGAGAGTTTTGAAGTTAATGAACTAGAGTTTACTTTTATTTTTTTAAGAGTAAACTTTAGTTGGTTGTTAAAATTTTTAAAACGAATAAATTCGTTTTTTTTTGGGTCTACAAAAATCATGTATAAAGGTATACATGAAAAAAAAACTTTTTTTTCCATAATTTTATTTATCAAACGTATTTAATTCCTGCATTTAAAAACACAGCAATAGGGGATATATAAAATGGGGGGAAAACTATTATTATAAAAATATTTTTTCTTTTTTATAAAAATATGTGAATCATTTTTTTATAAAGTGAATGAAAACAAATACTTATGGGGATAAATATTACCTTCTATATTTTCGACAAAAATAGATTTTTTTTTTTAGTATATAAGAAATATTTAATAAAAAATAAAAATACTGTAAAATAAAGCCATTTTTTAATAGGTAATAGGTAATTTAGCAATTATGATACAAAATGACACTATTATAGCAATGGCTACTCCTTCAGGTATTGGAGCTATTGCTGTTATAAGACTTTCAGGTAAAAAGTCTATTGAAATGGTAAATGCTTTTTTTAAGTCGAAGAACAGCACTAAATCTTTACTAATTCAAAAATCACACACCCTACATTTAGGTTATATTATAGATAATGGAATTATTTTAGATGAAGTTTTAGTATCTATCTTTAAAAATCCACGTTCTTATACAGGTGAAAATGTAGTAGAAATTTCCTGTCATGGTTCTGTATTTATTCAACAAGAAATTATTCAGTTATTCTTACAAAACGGCTGTAGAATGGCTGATAATGGTGAGTTTACCATGCGTGCTTTTTTAAACGGAAAAATGGATTTAAGTCAAGCTGAAGCTGTTGCTGATGTAATATCTTCAAATTCTGCAGCAAGTCACCAAATGGCTATTCAGCAAATGCGTGGAGGAATTACCAATGAATTAAAAAATCTTCGCGCACAATTGTTAGATTTTGCTGCATTAATTGAGCTTGAATTAGATTTCTCTGGTGAAGATGTTGAATTTGCCGACCGAACTAAATTTAAACAATTAGTAGCTAAAATTACTTTTGTTTTAAAACGGTTAATTGATTCTTTTGCTTTTGGAAACGCTATGAAAAACGGAATTCCTGTAGCTATAATTGGTGAGCCTAATGTTGGTAAATCAACCTTATTAAATACACTTTTAAATGAAGAGAAAGCAATTGTTTCAGATATTGCTGGTACTACTCGTGATGCTATTGAAGATGAATTAATTATTGACGGCGTAGCTTTCCGTTTTATTGACACCGCAGGAATTAGAGAAACTGAAGATATTGTTGAAAATATTGGTATTAGAAAAGCCTATGAAAAAGCCGAAAATGCGCAATTAATTATATTTTTGATTGATGCAAATAAATTCTCGTATGCAAGTGAAGAGTTTTTACAAGAAATTAAAACTATAAAAAATCGTTTTCCAAACAAACGTTTGTTAGTTATCGCTAATAAAATTGATACGCTATCGTGTCATGATACAGCTATCTTAAAATCAGCTATTGATCCTTTAATTTTATTATCAGCAAAACAAAAAACAGGTATTATTGAGCTAAAAGCAGAACTTACAGCTTTAGTAAACACTGGAGCTTTAAGTAATAATGAGACTATTGTTACTAATTCTCGTCATTTTGAAGCTTTAAACAATGCTTTAACCGCTATCACTTCTGTACAACAAGGAATTGATTTAGAAATTTCTACCGATTTATTTTCTATTGATATTCGCGAATGTTTACGTCATTTAGGAAATATTACTGGTGAATATGATATTGACAAAGATATTTTAGGCCATATTTTTGGTAATTTCTGTATCGGGAAGTAATGACTTACAATAAAATACACAAAACTAAAAACTCTTTATTTAAAAGGATTTCATTACCTTAATTACTACTTATATTTATTTTTAAATGAAATTATGTAGACTATATCTACCTGTACTTCTTCTAAAAAGTATACAAATTGTTCATAATATTAACCGTTAACAGTAAAGTATACTTTATGTATAAATATTTTTATAAATTTAATAAATAAAAATATTACTTAAATTATACGTTCATCTGCTTTATAAGCACCACGTCGATGTAAAATCCATTGAGCTTCATCTAACGGATTTATACCTTTATATGGTTTAAGTATACCTTCATTTTTAGGGCACGTATCATATCCATAAAATTGTAATCTTAATCGAAGTTTACCACTGGTAACTGTATTTAATTTAATGCTAAAATCTAAAGAAGTAGCTACAGAAATTTTTCCTTTTAAAATAAAAACATCCTCTATAAATATAGGCGTATTAAAAGTAGCTCTTCTGTTACTTAATTCTGCTGTTATTTTCCCTAAAAATATTTCATTTGCTTTTATTTCGAAACTTAAAATAGGTTCTAATAAATGGGTGCCTCCTTTTTTTAGTCCTTGCATAATAGCCATAGGAGTTGCTAAATTAAAATCTCCTGGTCTTGAATGTATATTATGGTCCTCTCCTTTTATAAAAGTAATTTTAACATCAGTAACCTCCCAACCTAAAATACCTTGTGCCAATGCTTTGGGAATGGTACGTTCAATTTCATTCTGATATTTAATATGTACATCATTTTGAGAAACAATACTACTATAATTTACACCTGAATTTAACGGAGCAGGTTCTATTAAAAAAGTTATAATTGCCCAGCAAGGTTTTGGCATCCAATAGCAAATATATCCTTCTGCTTTTTTACTAATGGTTTCTTTATAAACTACCTGTGGATCTGTAAAAGTAGCTACAATATTAAAACGCTCCTTTAAAACATAACCTAATATTTCAATTTGCATTTGTCCCATTAATAATAATTGTAATTCTTTTTCTGCTTTAAACCATTTAAATTGTAAAGATGGATCTTCACTATCTAATTGTGTTAATGCTTGTGCCAAGGCATTATAATCTGCATTATTTTCAGGAATTACCTCAACAGTAAGTACTGGAATATGCAATTGAGGAAGTGTAGGTATTTGATTAGGATTTCCTAAAATATCACCAGCTTTAGTACCTAAAACACCAGTAATAACTCCAATATCACCAGCAGATAATATAATATTATCAATATACTTTGTTTGTACTAATTGTTTGGTTTGATTAATTTTAGTTTCTAATTGTTGCGTACTATTATAAATAGTAGATTTAGAGGTTAATGTTCCTGAAAAAACTTTTACATGTGCCATAGCTCCAAAAACCTTATGATGCTCTAACTTAAAAACATAAGCTGAAAGTTCTTTTGTGTTATTTATTTTAGTGGTAGGACAAAAAGAAATAATTCCATCTAATAATTCTATAACCCCAATATTATCTTTTGCTATTCCCACATAAACAGGCGTAATTTTAGAGGCTAGTGTTAATGCTTTAATACTTTTTAAGTATTCTTTATCGCTAATAATTTCTTCATCAAAAAAACGGGCTAGCAATTGCTCATCACTATCTAAAACATGTGTTTTTGCTTGCTCTTTAATTTCATGAATACAAGTACCTTCATTGATTAATGTATTAAAAATAGGTGTTATGTTTGCATTTACTAAGCCATCATTTTCGGCTGCATATAATAAAACAGGTTTTGTTTTTAAATCGTGTTGTAACTGAGTAACAACACCTTCAGTATCTGCTCCTTGCCTATCAATTTTATTAATAAAAATTAAAGTAGGTATTTTTAATTCTTGCAACGAATCCCAAATACTTAAAGTATGCGCTTGCACCCCTTCTACAGCAGATACTACCAAAATAACAGCATCAACCACACAAAGTGCACGCTCTACTTCACTAGAAAAATCAACATGA
This sequence comes from Tenacibaculum aestuariivivum, assembly GCF_964507685.1. GTDB lineage: Bacteria > Bacteroidota > Bacteroidia > Flavobacteriales > Flavobacteriaceae > Polaribacter > Polaribacter aestuariivivum. The sequence goes on along the minus strand of NZ_OZ208414.1, from coordinate 138,832 downwards.
CCTGGGGTATCTATTAAATTAATTTTGATGTCTTTCCAATTAAACGAAGTAGTTGCTGCCTTTATAGAAATACCTCTTTCTTTTTCAAGTGCTAAACTATCAGTATTAGTTGATCCTTTATCTACACTTCCAAGTATTCTAATAGCTCCTGAATTGTATAAAAAATGCTCTGTAAGAGTTGTTTTACCTGCATCTACATGGGCTAAAACACCTATATTTATGGTTGCTTTTTTCATTATTTTATTTAGAAGTACTTTTAAATATAAGAAACAAAGCTACTGTATTAAAAATAGTAATTTTAGACTCCTTGTGTTTTTTTTTATAACAGCATGTTTTTATAATCTTACTTATTTACATTTTATTATTCTAAAAAAAGGCTAATAGTATTATAAAACGAACCTTTATTAAAAGTTATTTAACGGGGGTTTTTATAAAATTACATTAACTCAGGAACACTAGCCTTGTAAATCTCTACACCTACGTTAGAAATAATTTTATACGCTGTATTGGCTTTTATTAAAATTGATTGTCCTTTTTTTAAATTTATATGATTATTTTTTTGAATAACAGAAACGGTACCGCCTAAGATAATTAGTATTTCTACAGATTTAGATATTGAACTATAATTTAAAGGGTTTATAGACTCTATTTTACTTAACTTAAAATCTTTAGCTGTTGTTTTATAAACCAGTTCATTTTTAACAGTATTTTTAACGCCATATAAAATAGTTGGAATTGTTTTTTCAAATTTTGTATTCTTTAAAAGCTCTTTTACATCAATATGTTTAGTAGTTAAGCCACCTCTTAAAACATTATCAGAATTAGCCATTAATTCAATATTTTTACCTTCTAAATAGGCATGTGGAACACCTGCATCTTGAAAAATAGCTTCTCCTTTTGATAAGTTTAAAATATTAAAAAAGTAGATTGAAAATATACCTCTATCAATATTTTTTGATTTTTGAATAGTTAATGCTTTAGCTGCCCAATATTCTGGTGTAGCTTTACTTAGCTCTCCTTTTAAAAATTTAGGTAAAATTCTTTCCTTTAAAGGTTTTAAAATTTTATTCACCTCTTTTTGAGAAAAATTCATCACTTTTTTATATAATTCTAAATAATTATCATCTTTAAATGTTTTTAATAAAAAACTAAGTTCAATTGTTTTTTCTAAATTACTTTTTAGCTTTTTCTCTTCTAAAAAACCATGTAATAACCAAAAATCACTTAAAGCTACCATAATTTCAGGTTTATGATTTTTATCCTTATAGTTTCTATTTTTGGCAGTTAACGGAATACCTTTTTCATTTTCTAACTTAAAACCAATTTCTGCGGCTTCTTTTGTTGGATGTACTTGAATCGACAGCATTTTATTTACATCTAACACTTTAAATAAGTACGGTAATTTTCCAAAAACACGTGCTACTCTTAAACCTAAAATTTCAATCAATTTTAGGTTTAATAAAGAATCTAAGGATACGTTTCCCATTCTAGTTTTAATAATAGAAGGAGCTTTTAAGTGTGCACCCAACCAATATTCGGCAAACTTTCCTTTACTTTTTTTTCTAGAAATTAAATTAGGAATAAATTTTTTTCCACCCCAATCATAATTTTGTATTTTTCCTTCAATTAAAAAAATACTTTTTATAGTTTGCCCTAAAGTTATCATAATGTATTTTTTTTAAAAAATTATTATTTCATTAACAGAATATACGCTTCTCAATAATACGCTTCCCTCTTTTTTTATTACTATATCACTATCTGAAACACCTAGTACTTTTTCAAATAAAATTGTATTATTTATATTACTTGGTTTTACACATATAATTACCCCAATATTTGTTATTGTTGATAAAAAACGTACTACTGCTTTTATAGCTAACAATATTTTTTTCTTTTCTTAATATTAAAATAGACATATCACTTTCTGATGTTTTTTTTAAGGTTGATAAAAAATTAACAACCCTAGCATGATTAATTAAACACATTTTTATTTCCTCATTAAGGAATAATTTAAAAGAAAAAATATTTATATCGTTTTTATCAAAAATTATAATTATTCCTTTTTTTATATTACGCTTGATATAAAGATTTATTAACACTTACTGATTTACTTACCTTTACCTTTTCATTTTTTTTATTTCCCCCTCTATAAAACCATGCTATTTGTGCTAATTGACCAATAATTTTAATTGAATCTTTCATAGATAGTTTAGAACCATCTGCATGAATCCATCTTTTCAAAGGTTGTTCACATAATATTTTTTTCGTTTTTGGTAAACCAAAATGACGAGTAATTCTTCTAAAAATTTCAACATCAAAAATCCATTGTGTCACAAATTTTTCTCCAAACGAAATTTCAATAACATCTTTCTTAAAAATTTTAGCCCCACATTGAGTGTCTTTAAAATCCATTGAAAGAATTTTTCTAATGATAAAATTTATAGTTAAACTTATTATTTCTCTAGCAGACTCTTTATTGATATTTGCTCCCATTCTACTAATCCTAGACCCACTTACAATCTTATAATCAGAGTGTTCAATAGTAGAAACTAAATCATCAAAATCTGATAAATCAGTAGATAAATCAGCATCTAAAAAACCGATATAATCTAAATCTTCTTTTTTAGCCATATATAGCATCCCTTGCCTTACAGCCTCTGCTTTACCTCCATTTTTATCACAATTATATACGGTAATAAATTCTTCTCTTCCTTTTCTTAAATCATTTAAAACCTCTAATGTTTTATCTTTACTTCCATCGTTTACAAAGCATAAGTGGTATCCTGAATTTTTATCAATAAAATTAGTAAACTCTTTACTTAATAATCTTTTTTCTTCATTATAACAAGGTATTACCACGCCAACACACCTTTGCTGTATAATAATGCCTTTATAATTTATAGCTTTATTTTTAGCTTCTGGAGCGCCTATTAATCTTTTTACCCTTGCACAAACTTCTACTAAACTTAGCGGTTTTTTCATATAATCATTAATACCTAAATCAAAACCTTCTGTTATCATACTATCATTTGTATTACCTGATAAAATCATAATAGCTATAGCTGATTTTTTAACTTGTCTTATATGTTTTACAACCTCCATTCCTGAAACAATAGGCATATTAATATCTACAATAACCAAATCAGGTTTAAAAGAATCATATAATGCTATTCCTTTTAAAGCATTTGTTTCAGTAACAACATCATACCCTAGTTCTTTCAATCTTATTTCTAGTGGTATTAAAACTAATTTTTGATCATCTATAACTAATATTTTCATTTTGATAGTATTTATTACTTGGTTACAAGTTAAAAATAGCTTTGTTTTAACAAAAAAAAACAATAAAACCTTTTAAGTGAACTTTAATGTAGACGAATGGAAGTTTACCTATGGTAAATAAAAAAAATAAGCATTATATAAATATTTATATTTACATTACTGAAATGTGTGTTTTTATGCTATGAAAGAAACTTCTAATAAATATTTAATATCTGCAATAATCCTAGCTATTGCTTTTCATGGAAGTGCCATTTTTTTTACTTTAGAAACAACTTATGATGCTTTAATACACTTATTTTTTGCTGACCATTATGCAAATAGTTGGTTTGAACCTTGGAACTTTAAATGGTATACAGGTTTTACAGTAATGAGTTACCCACCTTTAGTACACCAGTCTATTGCTATTTTATCTTTAATTGGTGGTTTAAAATTTGGCCTTTTTAGTATTGCTATTATTGCTATTATATTATTTATTACAGGGGTTTATCGGTTTTCATTATTAATGACTTCTAATAGAACTGTAGCTGGCTATGCAGCACTATTAGCCGTTTTTTCATCTTCTTTTGTAGAAACACTACATGTTTTTGGACAATTGCCAAGTATTATAGGTATTGCTATTTTAATGCACGCATTACCTGAAGTATACTCATGGCTTAAAACAGGTAGATATCAATATTTATTCACAGCACTTTCTTTAATTTCCGTTACAGTAACCTCACATCACGTTACACCTATTTTTGGAATGATTTTTTTTATATTTCCTTTAATTGGAATGGTTATTTTAGATATTTCTCGTGAACAAGTTAATTCTTATAAAAAAGTTACTTTTAAAATATTTATAAACAATTTTGGTAAACAATTTAAACGAAATATTAGTTTTGGTTTTTTTTCTTTAATTATAATTATTGGTTGTCTTTTACCTTATTGGATTAACTCAAAAAAAAATCCTATTACACAAGTTCCTATTCCGCATGGTTCTAGAGACAATTTTTTAGAAATAACATCTTCAGGACTTGTTTTTTTTATGATTCCTTGGGGAATTTTATTATTCCTTTTACCGTACTTTTTTTATAGGTTTTTTCAAAAAAGATATTTGTTTTTTGGAATTTCTTTTACAATGTTAGTTGTTTTAGGTACAGGTGGAACAACACCTATTCCTAAAATGATTTTAGGACAAAATGCCTTTAATATTTTAACTTTAGATAGGTTTACATTATGGGCGTCTATTATGTGTTTACCATTATTTGGTGAATTTGCGTATCGCTTTGTAGAAGGTGATTTAAAAGTATTAATTCAACGTAAATTTGGCGCAGTATACCATCGTTTAATAGGAGGATTATTAGCTTCTTTGTTTTTACTTATGACTATTTTCACCATGAGTTTGGGTTATTTTAGACCATCGCAACCACAAAAAATTAAAATGTTGCCTATTGTTAATTTCCTAAATCAAGATCAACATGATCAATGGAGATATTTAACCTTAGGTTTTGGTGATCAAATGGCATGGCTATCGGCACAAACAAAAGCAATGACTGTTGATGGTAATTACCACTCTGCAAGACGTTTACCCGAACTAACTACAAGACCAATAGAACGTTTAGAAAACTCAAAATTTAAGGGTGTTGCAGGAATTGGATCTTTACAACAATTTTTAACAACTCCCGAAAAATACAACTTAAAGTATATTTTTTCTAATGATAAATTTTACGACCCTATACTCTATTTCTGTGGATGGCAACGCTTACCACAACTAGAAAACGGAATTATGGTTTGGGAAAAATTAAATGTACCTCCACTCTCCTCTATTTTACCAAAAGAAGATGTTGCTACTTGGCAAAAAGTAATGTGGGGTATTATTCCTTTTTTAACTGCTATTATTGCCTTTATTTTAAATATTCAATCTATTTTTATACGTAGTTTAAAAACTAAAGTAAGAAGATTACCTCCATATTTAAATAGTAAGTTTAAAAATAAATATACTCTATTTTCTAAAGGTCTTTTAAAAACAATACATATTTGGGCAATTATACTCTGTGCAATATTATTTTATAGTTCATATATATTTTATTTAAAAAATGATTCACAAAGAACTCCTGAAAATGCTGTAAAAGCATATTACGATGCTATTGATTTTAAAGAATATGAAAAAAGTTATCAGTTAATAGATCCTAAAAGTGGTTTATCTATTGCGCAATTTATGTTAGAAATTTCTGTTTCTGATGGTTTATTAGGTTCTTATGCTAAGTTAGATGCTTTAAAAACTATAACCACTAAAAAAACAGATAGTTTAGCTATTTTAAAAATACATACAAATTGGATTACTCCTCTTGAAAAAATTAGTAAAACCGATTTTAAAACACTTGTTAATAGAAAAGGAAAATGGTTTATACTACCCGAAAATATGGATTCTGATTTACCACCAGATCAATTGTACTCAAACAATGTAACAGGGTATTTTAATCAAGGTAGACGTAAAATAACTACAGAACAAACACATCATGAAGATGTTTTAAAACAACCTGTTTTAGAAATTGTTTCAGCTAAATTAGTTAAATTTAAAACACATTATGCACTTATTGGTGAAGTACAAAATATAGATAATGTGCCTGCCGATGTTGTTTTAAAAGGAACATTATATAATGATAACAATAAAAAACTAGCTACTTATAATGCTAAATATCATATAAAACACAAATTAATGCCTAAAGAAATTAGTTCGTTTAGAATTAATTTTGAAGGAATAGCATGGTCTAAAACAAAAGATTCTATTCCTAAAACATTTAATCCTGATGAATTTACACCTGTTGAATTTGAAGAACAACCTACTAAATTCAACTTACAAGCAGCAGGAAATGTTTCTAATTCAGACCTGTATAAAAATGTGGTTTTAAGTGATATTAATATCGATACTAAAAAAATACAAGGAACTTTATTTAATAGCGGTTTACAAGAAATTACAATTCCTCAACTATTAATCACCTATTATAACAAAGATAAAGTACTCGTTTGGGTAGACCATTTATTTTTAGAAAACGGAATAAGACAACAACGAAAACAGTATTTCGAATACAATATTTTAAAAAATAATGAAGTTATTATTATTAATGATGATATGACAGACTGTTATGTTAACGGATTAAAAAATGAAGATATTTCAGATAAAATAATGCCTAATAGAATAGAAAATCATGCAAATAATCAATTTCAAAAAATAAAACATCCGCTGTATTCTTTTATCAAAATTGAAATGAATAATTACATAGGAAATCCTAAATAATGAATTTTAGAAAGAACCTTTTTTTACTTTTTTTGTGCGTTGTAACGCATATTACTACTGCGCAAAACATAACATTATTATCAAAAGAAAAACAATTTACTGCGGGAGATACTATTCATTTAAAATTTAATGGTAACAACACCAAAAACTATCTAATTTATTGCAGCAATAGTTATGGAAATACTTTAATTAATTCTGAAATTAATAATGATACTATAATTTTTAAAATACCCACTTACCTAAGTAATAAAATTGGTGTTTTAAATTGGAAAATTGTAAATGATAAAAACAATATTTCAGGACAATTTAAAATAGTACCAAAACAGCAACCTGTTTCTTTAGAAACTTATTTAGGTCCGCCAAGTATTGAAGCAGGTAAAATAGACTATACTATGTTAGTTGTAATACCTACGGATGATTTAGACAATCCTTTAAAAAAAGGCACTTCGGTAAAAGTGAAGCATCAATTTTTAAAATCAGAAAGAGAAGTAAAAGTTTTAACGGATAATTTAATTGCTTTTAAAAAAATTAACTCCCCTTTAAAAAGCGGGCGAATGCTTATATCATCAGAATCTTTAGGTTTAAATTCTAAAGAATACAGTCTAAATGTAATGCCTGCTATAGGTACTAATTTTAAAATATTTTTTAAAAGAAATCATAAATATGCAGACGGAAATCAAATAACAACCTTTTATACTTCTATTATAAAAGATAAAAATAAAAATGTTATTAGTGATGGTAGTTTTGTTGATTTTTTTATCACGAATAAAAAAGGAAATATATTAAAAACATCTGGAACTACTATAAATGGTATTGCTTATGCTAAAATGATACATCCTGAATTTGAAGACAATTGGAAAGTAAAAGCCTACATAACTGGTATTTCAGAAAGTGATATATTAAAAATTAGTTATAAAAAAATTATAGATAAATTTGATGTAAATTTTTATGATAATAATAGAACAATTAAAGTTGGATCTTTAAAAAGTTTTATGAATCAAATGATTCCTGACGGATTAAAAGTAAAATTAGCCGTTTATAAAGATGAAAAATTATTAAACGATATTATAAGAAAATCGAAAGATGGATTTGTGTATTTTAACCTAAATTCGAACATATACGAAAATGGTAACTACACTATAAAAATTACTGCAGCAGCAGTAACCAAAACTTTTGAAGCTAAAAAACTATGGTAAATACCAAAAATATTTTAAAAATGGATAACACTAATAAAAACATAATAAGGGGTATTTTAATTTCGTCCTATGTTCTTATTATGTCAATCATTATATTTTTAATCAGCTCACTATACACACACTTTAATACTGGGGCAGACAGAAGTAAAATGTTACATGTTGAAGTTAAAAAAGTAGAGCAGTATTTACCTAAAATGATTTGGAAAGAAGATGGTAACGAAGGCAGAAAAATTGATGAACAAACCTTAAATAATATCGAAAATGATTATATAGACGCTTGGTATGTAAAGCATGTAGCTAATAAAACAAACCTAAAAAGTGGTATAAATGATTATTATACAAAAAATGCTCGCAAAAATTTATTCAACTTTATAGCACATAATAAAAAAGAAAAAATCACTATTGAAAGTACTACATTACAACACAATCCTAATCTTTTATTTTTCAGTGAAGATGGACAATCAATTGTTTTAGAAGATAAAAATGTTGTTGAGTATAAAAAAGTACTTAAAAATAAAAAACTAGTTTTAGAAACTACCGAAGTATCAGATTATAAAATGGTATTATTATTAGAAGATGGTTTTTGGAGAATTAGACATTTAGTTAAAGAAAAATCTGCCATTTTTGATAAAAAAATTAAAACTACGCCTATCGATTCATTAAATATAAAAGGAATTAATTATTATCCACAAGATACACCTTGGGATATGTTTGGTGATAAATTTGATATGAAAATTATAGAAAATGACTTTAAAATCATTAAAAAAGCAAACTTAAATACTATTAGAATTTTTATTCAATATGAAGATTTTGGTAAAGCAAATGTAAAAATTAGTAAACTAAATAAATTAAAGCAAGTTTTAGATACTGCTCAAAAAAATAATATAAATGTTATTGTTACTTTATTTGATTTTTACGGAAACTACAATGTTTTAGATTGGACCTTAAACCACAGACATGCAGAAACTATTGTGTCAAAATTTAAAGACCATGAAGCTATTATTGCTTGGGACATCAAAAATGAACCTAATTTAGATTTTATATCAAGAGGAAAAGAAAATGTTATTGCTTGGTTAAATCATATGGCTATTTTAGTAAAATCTATTGATAAAAAACACGCTATTACCATTGGTTGGTCAAATATTGAAAGTGCTCCTATTTTAAAAGATAAAGTCGATTTTGTTTCTTTTCATTATTATGAAGACATTAATAATTTTGAAAAAAACTATAAATCATTAAAAACTAAAATACCTAAAAAACCTATTGTTTTAGGTGAATTTGGAGTTTCTTCTTATAATGGTATTTGGAAACCTTTTGGTAATTCAGTGAAAAAACAAGCTAATTATTATAAAATAATGCAACAACTGTTAACCAAAAATAACATTCCTTTTATGTCGTGGACTTTATATGACTTTAAAAAAGTACCTAAGGAAGTTGTTGGCAAACTTCCTTGGCGAATAAACCCTCAAAAAGAGTTTGGTTTTATTGATAAAAATGGTCGTAAAAAACCTGCTTTTAAATACATATCTGAATAATTTAAGATTCTATTAATACTCTTTTAGTTAGTTTTTTAACCGTTATAATGGCTTCAAACTGATTTAAGTACATTGCTGTAATTCTTTCCATTGGAAATGCCGTAGCAGCTTTATAATTTGCTTCTCCTAAAGCTATTCTATGTGCTTCATTGGTTACAATAAGCTCAATAGCATTGGCTAAACTAGCTACACTTTCAGGTTCAAAAAACTCGCCTCTATATCCTTCATCTTCAATTAAAGTTGTTAAATCGCCTAAATTAGGCATTACAACTGCTTTTCCATAACTACCCGCTTGGTGTAAAACGCCTGAACTACCTGTTGTAGAGGTATAAGGAAACACCACAACAGCACTTTCATTAAATAAAGGAGCTACTTCCACTTCTTCAACATAACCTGTAAAAGTTATTTGAGCTACATTTTTATATTTTTCTTTTACAGATGCTAAATAACCTGGCACATTAGGATTGTCTGTTCCTGCAATTACTATTTCTAAATTTAAACCTGTTGAAACTCTAACTTTTTCAACAGCTTCAATCATTTTTTCAACTTTTTTATAAGTACCAAATTTACCGAAAGTCATTATTTTCAAAGCTCCTTTTGGCAATATATGTGATGGTTTATTTGGAATTTCAAATGTTCCATGAGGAATCATTTTTACATTATTCACTTTATATTTCTCCTGTAAAGTAGTTGCATATTTATGCATAGTAACAGCTACTATATCAGCTTTTAAAATTAATTTAGTTAATGTTTCTCCAATAAAATTATATACTTTTTTTACTATTTTATTTGAAGTAAAACCTGCACTTTCTAAATCTGTTTGTTCTAAAATATTGTGTAATAATACAATGGTAGGTATTTTTTTTATCTTACAAACTAAAGGCAACATTAATCCTAAAGCTGCAGCAACTTTTTTATCGCCAAACTTCATAAATTGTAAGTTAAACAATATAGCATCTGGTTTTATAGCACTTATAGCTTTTGTTACTTTTATAACATTTGTATAACTATTAAACTTCCAACACTCTTTTATAGTAATTTTGCATCCATCTTCTGTAAAGTGAATATCTTTTCCCGTTGGAGTTACGTCTGTTAATAAAACTAATTCGGTTACTTTTTTACTTTGTCTAAAACTTTTTACTAAATGATAAGCGTATTCATTTAAAGTTACTTTACTTGGTGGGTATGCTGTTACGATAGCTAGTTTCATAGTATTTTCTTTTTAATTATATTAAATTTCGTTATAAAAAAAGTTTAAATTTCTTAATGTAGCCGAAATGCAATTATATGTAGCTTAAATGTGTAAAGGTTTAGATATTATTTTTTAAACATTATTTTCTATCTTTAAAAAAGAAAAATGATAATTGCATTAATAATAATAAAATCATTGCCAAAATTTGTACGTGTACAACCTGTTCTAAATTTTTATGAAATAAAATAATCAAACCTATTTGTAGCATTCCAAAAAGCCCTGAAATAACAACTGGAATGTATTTATCTAAAGATAAGTAATAATATGCAAAAATATTTGAGATTGCAAAAACACCTGTTGCTATAGCATATTTCCATAATAAAGGCTTGATAGCCATATACTCATTACCAAATAAAATAGTAATAATTTGTTCTGGGAAAAAATAACATAAAGTAACAATACTAGTAGCTATTATAAAAATATACCCTACATATTTTAATAAAATTGGCGCTGTAGGTTTTCCTTCTTTTTTTAACTGAACAACCGTTGGTAATAATAACATTACAAACATCCAAGCAATAAAATAAACCACTCTACCTATTAATGCTAATGAAGCGTACAAACCTGCGTCATAAGACTCGAAGTAATGTTTTACTAATAAAATATCACTATTATTTATTATTATTTGAGTTAACTCATAAAATGCTGTAATTATAAAAAAGTTACGAACCATAGTAGATTCATATTTTTCTAATGATACTATTTTAGAAAAAGAAATATTTTTAAATTCAAACGGAATTAATCCAAAGATAAATGAACATAAAATTCCTAAAGCAATTAATATTGAAGATTCAATATTAAAAAAATATAATAAAGCAAAAGTAATTAATAAACGACTTATCATTTCTAACTGATAAGTAATCGATAACTTTTTCAACTGTTTTTTACCTTGAAAAACCCCTCTATTTATACTCATTAAAAAATAAATTGGAACTCCAATTCCAAAAACAATAAACATTGTTGCAGATGTCGTTTTAAAAAACACTTGTAGTTCTGATGAAAATATAATTATTACAACTCCTAAAACTACACCTACAATTATTGCATTTTTATATACTTTTGATATAAATTTTTTAAAAACAACATCTTCAAAAAGCACTGAAAATTTAGCGGTTACTAACTGAAAAGTCATGGCTATAAATGAAAGTACTAACAAAAAGGTAATCATAATAGCCGCATCAGCAAACTTAGCAGGTCCTAAAATTCTACCTAAAGTTAAATTATATAAATAATTACCTCCGTTTACTACTAAAACACTTATCATGAATAGTTGCTCTGGTGAAATTTTGTATTTTACTTGTTTTAAAATTCCAGTCATAGTTGTTTTATTATAAATTGTTAGGCTACATCCATTTGATCAAAATCATCATAAATTTCTTTACACCCATAACCAACAACTAAAAATGATTTATCTTTTTTTAAAGCAATAGAAATTAATGTACTTATTGCTGTTAAACCATCTCGTGTAATTTCTTTTACACCATCAATATTTACACTTAGTTTTTTATATTTTTTTATGTTATACTGAAAATAAGTGACAAAAAAATTAGCTGTTGAATTGTTTAACTTTCCTTTTAAATAAAATTTCCCTTTTTTTCTTGTTATTTGTAAAGCCATAATTTTAAGTTTTAATGATTAATACTAGTACTAATATCTTATTAAAACCACAAAAAAAACATTAATAATCGATGAAAAACTGTTTTGTTTAGTTGAATGATGAATGCTATTCCTTAACTTGCAAATAAGAAAAAAAAGTTACATGAAAATTAAACACCTTACATTTTTATTATTTTTTATTACAAATACTTCTATTTTTTCACAAAATATGAAGGAAGGTTTTACTTACTTAGAAACAGGAAAATACCAACAAGCTGAAGCTTTTTTTGAAAATATTTTAAAATCATATCCTACCAATAAAACAGCAAGACTTTGTTATGGTAGAGCCTTAGGTTTAAATGGAAGTTCTTATAAAGCTGTTACTCTATTTACTAATCTTTTAAATGATTTTCCTTCAGATTTTGAAGTAAAATTAAATTATGCCGAATCACTTCTTTGGAATAAAAATTATAATAAAGCTGAAGAATATTATAAAAATTTAATATCAGAAAATGATAAAAGTTTTCCTGCTCTTTTAGGATATGCTAATACATTATCTAATTTAAAAAAATTTAATAAAGCTATTAATTACGTAAACAAAGCGTTAATCGTATTGCCTAATAATCAAAATGCGTTGGTTTCTAAAAAATATATGCGTTTAGGTTTGGCAAACAGTAAGGTAAATAATAAAAATTATACTGCTGCTGAAAAAATATTAAAAGAAAATTTTATCGATTTTAAAAAAGACAAAGAAACCTTATTAAACTTAGCAAACCTTTACTTAATTTCAAATCAAATAGATAAAGCCAAAGAAACATATATTATTATTGGTGAAGATTCAGCAAGTAAATTAACATCTTTAAACGGAATATCGTTGGCAAATCATCTTGATGGTGATGATAAAGAAGCTTTAATTATTAGTAAAAAAGCTGTCAGTCTTTTAAATAATACTACTGATAAATCTATAAAAAATCAAACAAAAGAACGTTTTATACAAGCTCTAATATGGAATAATAAATACTCTTTAGCTCAAAAAGAGCTAAAAAAACTATTAACCAACAATACTAATCCTGAAAACTGGATACTATCATTAAGAGCAACTTTAAATATTTATAAAAGTGACTTTAAAAAAAGTATTAACGATTATAATTTAATATTAAAAAATGATAGCGCTTCTTTTGATGGTAACTTAGGCAAAGCAAATGCTCTAAAAGCTTCTGGCTATTTTATAAATGCCTACAAAAGTGCCGAAAACACTTTAATTTTTTATAAAAAGCAAAAAGATGCTACTAATTTTATTAAAAATTTAGATAAATCGTTTACGCCTTTTATTGAAGTTAAAACTGCGTACTCATTTGATAATGGTAATAATGAAGCTTATTTATATTCTGCTAACTCAGAGTTTCCTTTGTCTACAAAACTTAAATTATTTGGTAACTACAGCTACAGAACAACAAGTAATGCTGTTTCTGTAGATAAGGAAAGTGCTATTTCTAATAATTTTTCAGCAGGAATATCGTATCAATTATTAAATAATGCAACTTTTAAGGGTACTTTAGGTATTAGCGCTTCTAATATTAAAAAAAACAACATCCAAAAAAATAAATTTAGTCAATTATTAGCCGATTTATCTTTAAAAATAAAACCATTTAAACTTCAAAATTTAGAATTAGGTTATAAAAGAGAAATACAAAATTTTAATGCCGCTTTATTAGACAAAGAAATTGTTCAAAATAATTTTTTTATAAATTATAGTTTAAATACAAACTTTAAACTGGGTTGGTACACACAACTTTACTACACTTCTCAAAACGATGGTAATACTCGAAACTTATTATTTTCTTCACTTTACTACAATATATTAAAAAAACCATCTTTAAAAGCAGGTATCAATTATCAAAATATAGCTTTTAAAAACCAATTTCCTGATATTTATTTTAGTCCTAGTAAATTTAGTGCTGCAGAAGTTTTTGTTAATATTATAAAAGATGAAAATATTGCTAAAAATAAAGAATGGTTTTATGAACTAACTGCCGCAACAGGATTTCAGTTTATTGAAAATAATAAAAGACAGAGTACTTACAGAATTCAAGCTAAATTAGGGTATAAATTTTCAGAACGTAGTTTATTTAATCTTTATAGTACTCAAAGTAATATAGCATCTGCTACAACAGCTACAGCTGCTTCAGATTTTACTTTTACTGAAATTGGTTTACGTTTTAAATGGTACTTTTTAAAGAAACCTTTTTTTAGAAAAAAATAATGTTTTTTGACAGCTTATTAATATTATAAAAATTGCTTTTTAAAACAATTATATATTAATAAGCACATAACAACTACTATGTTAACTAAAAATAAATTAATTATACTGATTTACACAGTAAGTATGCCTCATTGATTTAATACTACCTAAAAATAATTAAACATAACTCACAAAAAACCTGAACAAAACTAATTGTTCAGGTTTTCTTTTTTTTAATTATTTATTTTAATTAATTATTAGTTTTATAGTCTTATAATTTTGTTTAGCACCTATAATTTTACATATATATAATCCTGTACTCAAATGCTCTTTTTTTAAAACAATCTTATTATTACCTAATACTGTTTTATACTCAATCTCTTTTACCTTTCTACCCAATCTAGTATAAACAACAAGTTTTACCGTTTCTATTTGATTCGAAGTAAAATGTATTCCTGCCTCTGTATTCATAGGGTTTGGAACCGCCTTTAAGTTATCTCCACTTACAGTAATACCTTTATCTGGCACCTCATTTTCATGAGAAAACCTTATATCTTGTAAACTTACTTTTTTAGTAACTATATTTCCTTGCTTAGATACTGCTGTAAATACTATCGTAATAACATCATCTAATACTAAACTATTACCTTTTGTTGATGTAAAATCTGTAAAAGATATTTTATGCTCTAAAAGCTCATCCGTTAAAATTATGGTTGCTTTAAATTGATTATTCCATAAATCAATACTCTTTTTAATTAATGTTATTTCTACCGCTCCTGTTCCTTTTGCTTTTAAATTAAAACTATTATAGTCTGATAAATCTACAGGCTTAAATCGTGGCGTTAACGCCCTATGTAAGGCAACGTACGAATTAGTAGTTACTTCTAAATCTACATTTCTTTCTATTGGAAAGTCAGCATCTTCAAATGTATAGTTATTAGCAGAAACAGTATAATTAACTACGTTAGTATTTGATTGAGAATCATCAACTCCCCATGGACCATCAGACATAAATAAATCATCTGGTGTAGCAATACCATCTCCAATTCTAAAACCAATATCAAATAAATTACCTGTTGGTACTTTTAAATTTGTAATATACTCTTTATTAAGGTTTAACATACTATTTGTTTTATTAACAATACCTGTTTCGGTTACTCTAAAACCAGCATCAAAGGTTACTTCATCTGTTGCATTAGTATTTATAACTTGTATATCTAATAACCCATTATTATACTTTCCTTTTCTAACAAATACCGTTGGAGGTGTTGACAGTTTATAAGCCAATATAGGTTTTTCAGTATTTAATAAACTTACCACTTCTTCTCCTAAAGTATATAAATCATCTAATGAATTAGACCATATCTGGAAGTTATAAAAAGTAACATTACTTTCATATTTATCTAAATTCCAATGACTTTCAATTTCAAAATTAGCAGTATTATTTACCTCTTTAGCTGAAAAACTTAAAACAAACTCTACGGTATTGTCAGCATTTTTAATTAAAGATTTAATAAATTGTTGCCCATTTATATCAATTGTTGACACTGATATTAGTTCAGCTCCAAGTAAACGATCACAAATATATTTAGTATGTTCATATACTCCATTTTCAGTTTTTAAAGCTAAAATTGAAGCTACTGACACTCCTTTTTTCATATAATCTACAGCATAAATTTGTGTTGCATTTGTAATTGCTACTAAATCGGTAGGTGAAGATTCTATAGTTTCATCTACCTCAATAACTTCTAAAGGAATAAAATCTTTTAATTCAAAAACACCTTTACTTTTTTTCTTATAATGTATAGATTTTTTAACCCTTGCAGCTTTACTTCTGTTAAATTTATAATTAACTTTTGTACGGTTATAATTTCTTTTATTTATCTGTTCTGATAATCTATTATTACTTTCTAGCCCGCCTTCATTTCCTCCTGAAGTTGGTGGTAAAATAACATCACACTCTCCGTAACCTGAACATGAAGGATCTTCACAATCAATTAACCCATCCCCATCATCATCAATTCCATTATCACATATTTCTTGTAAAACTGGTGCTGTTGGGCAACGTGCACCATCATTACTAGCACTTGAAGGACCAAATGCAAATAAATTAGAATCCATCTGGTTTAAACCATCTAAATCTTGCACGCTTTGTATTACATAAATAGTACCTGTTTGATTTGCTGATACATAAAAACGACCAGAAGCATCAAAATATACAGCTCCATATGTATAACTCAAACCTGTTAAAATAGGCACCTCTCCTAACGAATTTACAACACCATTACTAGGATCTATTCTATATAATATATTGGTGTTTTTTTCTACAGCATATAAGTTACCGTCAACAGCATTAAAAGCCCAGTCATGAATACTTATATTTTGTGATAAATTTGCTGTAGCTAAATATTGTACATATGTTGCTGAGTTAGGATCTAAATCTATTTTGTAATAAGTAGTTCCTCCTCCTTTTAAATAATAAATACCTTGAGCACTTACATCTCCAATATACCTACCATTTGTAGGTAATTCATCAATATAAAAAGAAGTAGTTAAAAAGTCATCTCCAATTCTTACAATAGTTTTTGCAGGTGTACTTAAAGACCCCCAAATAAAACCATCAGCAGGGTTGTATGCCGCAGCATTTATACTTCCAGGTGTAATGTTTTCAGCCGCAAGATAAGAGTTACCTGAGGCTAAATCTATTGAATACACATCGTTATATTGAAATAGGTAAGCATCATATACACAACTAAAAGGGGTGTTTTGAGCTTGTGTAATTACATTTATAAAAATTACAAATAACAATAATAATTTATGTTTAAGAGTAAATAATTTTTTCATAATAAGTTGATTTTAATATTAAAATAAAACTTATTGCATTATATACTTAAACTCTTCGTTATTACTAATTTATCTATAGACGAAATGCAAAAAACTATAGATTAAATTTTATAATAAATTTAATCGTTTCATTAACTCTGGTCTTTTAGATCGACTAACAGGAATTACATCTTTCTTTATCAGAACGCTATTATCTTCAATATCAATAATTTTTTTCAAATTAATAATATATGATCGGTGTACTTTTAAAAATAAACTTTCGGGTAGTTTTTCTTCAATTTTTTTTAATGTAGAGTGTACTATATAATTTTTAGTTTCTGTTTTTATATTAATATAATCACCTTTAGCTTCAACTAAATAAATACTAGGCATATCTATTTTTATTAAACGTCTATCTATATTAATATAAAAGTCATTTTCATAACTATTTTCTTTAACATTTTCTATTGCTTTTTTTTCAGTAATAATTTTATTTTTTACTTTTTCAACGGCTATTTTAAAACGGTCTATATGTATAGGTTTTAAAATATAATCAACAATACACTCATATTGAAAAGCTTCTATCGCAAATTTATCATCAGATGTTGTTAATATTATTTTAGGAGGATTCTTTAGTGTTTTTATAAAATCAAACCCAGTAAAATCAGGCATATGAATATCTAAAAAAATAAGATCAACATTATGTTCATTTAAATATTTTATAGCTTGTATAGCATTTGAAAACTCCTCAACAACAGTTAAGTTTTTAATTTCTTTACAAAGTGTAGTAATAATTGTTCTTGCTAATTTTTCATCATCAATAATAATGCAATTCATAAATTTTAAATAGTTTTAATATAAGCTGTTATTAGATTTAAAATCTGTTCAAAATCTGATGAATTTTCAATAGATTTATTTCTTAGATTGTGCTCAAATAAATTAGCTTTTTCATAGCTTTTTTCAAGTCCTAAAATACTAATTTTATGCTTAATTTTATGAACACTTTCTTCTATTTTTTTATACTCCCTATTTTTAAAATTAGTATAGTATTCTTGTTTTTCTTCAGGAAATTCATTTTTAATTATTGTTATTAATGATAATTTAATCGAATTATCTCCTCTTGCTAACTCTTCAATATAATTTAAATTGGGGGTTTCCATAACATTATTTTTTAATAGTAAAATAAAAAGTAGTTCCTTCAGTTGGTTTAGATTCTATCCAAATTTCGCCTTCATAAATAGTTATAATTTTTTTTACAATTGACAGTCCTATACCTGATGATTCTTCACTTTCTTTTAGAGAATGAAATATTTTAAAAATTTTATTATAGTATTTTTTTTCTATTCCAATACCATTATCTTTAATTGAAAATTGATAATGTAATTTTTTTTCTACTACTGATATAGTTATAAGTCCTTTTTCTTTATCATTAAACTTAATAGCATTACTTATTAAATTTTGAAAAAGTTGTTGAAACTTTGTTTTTTCACCTTTTAGTATTGGTAATTTATTGGCTACTTTAATAGTTATATGAGCTGGTATAAATAAAATTTTTTGCAACTCTTGTAATAACATATTTAAATCTACAGGTTGTTTTTCTAAGGTATTAGAATCAATACTAGAGTAATTTAAAATATCTGAAATTAACAACTCCATTTTCTCTAAAGTTTCTTCTATTAAAGCAAAATTTTGTAATGTTACCTCATCTAACTTGCCTTCGTTGTCTGATTTTATCCATGATGTTAATGCATTAACACTTCGTAAAGGCGATTTTAAATCGTGAGATACAATATGTGCATATTCATTTAACTCATCATTACTTTTTTCTAACTGTTTTAAAAGCTGGTTATTTTTTATTTCAACCTTTTCACGCTCTCTAATATTTAATGCACTTTTTAATTGCATTGCAACTAAACTTGCTATATTTTCTATGGTTTGTAAATGCTCTTTAGTAAAGTAATTTTTATCAGCATGTTCAGAATCAATAACACCTATTACTTTACCTTCGCTAATTATGGGTACTGATAATTCTGAAAACCTTCTTTTATTATCTACAAAATATCTTTTATCGTTACTCGTATCATTTATTATTTCAGGCTTACCATATTTTGCAACATACCCAACAATACCTTGTCCTATAGATAAAAAATTTTGAATATTATTTTCTTCTATTCTGCCTCCATAAGATGCTATTTGTTCTAATTTATTATTAACATGATTAACTAAATAAATAACACAATCTTCAGTATCTAAATATGCAGCTATTTTATGTGTTATCTCTCCTGCTATTTCATAAATATTATCTTTTCCTAGAATAGATTTTGCTAACTCATTAATCATATCTAAAATTAATCTTCGTTCTCTTTCTAATGTTACATCTTCTATAATAGATACTTGAAATTTTAAATTATCTAAACTATCTCTTACAGCACTTACATTTGTTTTTGCCCATAAAATAGCTCCTGTTTTTGTTTTATACCTCTTATTAACTGTAAAATGATCAATATTACCGGCTAACATTTCTTCTAACTTTTTTTCTGATTCTGATAAATCTTCTGAAAGAGTAATTTCCTTAATAGTCATATTATTAAGTTCTTGCTCTGAATATCCTATTAATTTTTGAAAAGATTTATTAGTTCGTAAAATAACACCAGACTGAGATAATACAATTCCTAGAGGAGAATTTTGTACAATGGCATCTAACTCACTTTTTTGTGCTAAAATTAACTCTGAAGCTTTTTTTTCTTCTGAAATATTTCTAATAATACCTTGAGCTGCAACAGGTTTATTATTTTTATTATAAACTAAACTGGCATTTATTTGAACCCATTTTATTTTTTTATCTTTATTTAAAATTCTAGCTGTATAGTTAGAAAAGGCACCTGTTTTTTTTAATTCAGTAAATGATTCAAAGGCATATAAATGATCTGATTCATATATAAAATTAGCTATATTTAACTGTTTTTTAGCAATATCACAACCAAAAAGACTAACAGCTTTATCATTCATTTTTAAAACATTCCCTTTTAAATCTATTACGACATAAGCATCAGCAATATTTTCAAAAACACCTTGTAATTCAGATGATTTTTCATTTACTAAATCTTCTAATTTAGCATTTGTTATTTTTAATTGTTCTGACAAAAGATACAATTCTTTTGACTTGTCTTCTAAAATTTTTTCAGCAGCTTTTCTTGCTAATTTTTGTCTTTTTAAAGCTCTTTTTAATATTTCAATTTCTGTAATATCCATTAATTTTTATCAATCCAAAATTTAACTTCAGTACCATCCTCTTTTATTTTTTCTAAAACAATGGTAGCTGTACTATTAAAGTGTTCAAATGTTTTATTCATTAACCCAAGTCCAAAATGATGCATTGCTCTACTCGACTTATATATTAATACTAAAGAGTTAGCTGTTTGTTGTTCTACAATAAAAGTTGGTAACTCAGCATCTGGATATATTTTTCGTACCTCAACATGAATATGATTTTCTATAGATGCAATCATTTCAATAGGATCTTTGTAAGTAGCTAACAACCCTGGATAACTGCTTTCAATAACCGAAAAAAAATGTTCAGCATAAGTAAGTAATAAATTATCTATAGAAATACCAGTATTCGAACTTAAGTTTTGAAGTAATCGCAACATTTCTGAAAAACTATACGTTCCTACAGCAGTATATGCCCCTTCTGATTCTAGTTTAGATTGTGTTATAATCCTATCAACCATTTCTAAACCAAACTTATCTTCAACTAAATCTAAAAACTCTGTAAAAACTATTCCTTTCATTTAATAATGATTTTTTAATTCGTTTATAGCCCAATATGACAAAGTTGTTTTTATTTTCGAAACATACTCTTCATACTTTAATGGTTTTAATATATAACCAGACATACCTATTTTATAACACTCTACTATATCTTTTTTATTATTAGAAGTTGTTAAAATAATAGTAGGAATATGTTTTAAATCGTCTTTATTTTTTATAATAGATAAAAACTCAATTCCATTTATTTTTGGCATATTTAAATCTAACAAAATTATATCTGGTAAATTTTCTTTGTCTTCTAAAATTTTTAATGCTATTTCTGCTGTTTTAGCTGTTTTAATAGTGTGCTTTAATTCTAATAATGATATAGTTCTATCCATTTTCATTATTTCTATACTATTATCTTCTATTAACAATACGTTTAGTTGCTTTTCCATTTGGTTTCTAATAAATTTAAGATCTAATTTAAATAATAGTCATTTAAAATTTATAGAGTAATAGCCAAACCCTCACTATACATCGTTAATTAAACAATAAGTATCGTTAAACTGCAAACTTTTCTAATAAGCTACATTAGCTGTTCAATAAAACAAAGGTATTTATATAATTTTTATTTTTGCTCAAAATTATATTGGTTATAATTTTGAGTAAAAACAGAAGTTAAATATATAAAAAAATATCTCTTTAAATATATAAATTTTATTTAAAATAATAAAAAACAGCTATTTACAAAACATGACCTTTGTCATTTTATATAATTAGTATTCTACTCAAATTTGTTTCGATAATTACACAACATTATGAAAACAAATAAACTTCTAAATATTATATTACTTTTAGTAACTAGTTTAACATTTGCTCAATTAAAGGTAGATGCTGAAATTAGACCTCGTACAGAGTATAGGCATGGTTTTAAAACTTTAATTCCAAATAATACAGATGCTGCAATATTTACCTCACAAAGAACCCGTTTAAATTTTACACACTCAATTGAAAAATTAAATTTTTATGTAAGTGTTCAAGATATAAGAGTTTGGGGAGATGTACCGCAATTAAACAGTGCCGATAATAACGGATTAAGCTTACATCAAGCTTGGGCAAAATTATTATTAAACAACAACTTTTCTTTAAAATTGGGCCGTCAAGAGGTTATTTATGATGATAGTAGAATTTTTGGTAATGTAGCTTGGGCACAACAAGCTCGCAGTCATGATTTAGCTTTATTAGAATACAAAAAAAACACTTTTAAAGTAAATATCGGGTTAGCCTTTAATCAATCAAAAGAAAATTTAACAGGTACAAATTTAACAACTCCTAAAACATATAAAGCAATGCAGTATGCTTGGCTACATAAAGATTGGAGTACTATATCTGCTAGTTTTTTATTTTTAAATAATGGAATACAAAGCACTAACAGTATTGCATATAGTCAAACTATTGGTACACACGTAAAAGCCAATCAAAATAACTTACAACTTACTGCAAACCTGTATTATCAATTTGGTAATGATATTGTTAATAATAATTTAAATGCCTACTTAGTTGGTTTAGAAACTAATTACAAACTTAACAACAAAACAACAATTGGTTTAGGTGCTGAACTACAAAGTGGTAATGATTATAATATTGAAGCTGGCAAAAACAATGCTTTTACTCCTTTTTATGGTACAAATCATAAATTTAATGGTTTTATGGATTATTTCTACGTAGGCAACCATGCTAATAATGTTGGTTTATTAGATGTTTATATGAAAGCAAACTTTAAATTAAATCCAAAATCTAATTTAACAACATTTGTACATAATTTTTCTGCAGCCTCAGATATAAACGCTACCGTTTCTAAAAAACTAGGTACCGAAATAGATATTATTTACAAATATAAGTTTACGAAAGAAATAGACTTTAAAGCAGGCTATTCTCAAATGTTCGCTTCAGAAGGAATGGAAATGTTAAAAAGTAATTCTGATAATAACATCAATAATTGGGGCTGGGTAATGGTTACCATAAAACCAAATTTATTTACATATAAATAAAAAAATGGAAACTTTAAAAGAAAAAACAGTAGCTAATTATGTTACCGAACATATAAAAACAGCACATTTTTTTTAAAAAAATAGTATTCATTTTTGTTGTGAAGGAAACATCTCTATCAAAAAAGCTTGTACCTATAAAAATATAAATCAAACATTTTAGAAAATTATGATAAGTGGAATTAGATTTTTTAATAATTTATATTAAAAACACTCATCAAACTTATATTAAAAATAATGTGAGTTTAATATTATGAATACGCTAATAAAGTTGCCAAAATTCATGGTCACAATTATAATGAAGTTATAAAAGTAAATCAACTTTTTCATGAAGTAGCCAATGAATTACTTTTACATATGCAAAAAGAAGAAAAAGTATTATTTCCTTTTGTAAAAAAATTAGTTAAAGCAAAAAAAATATTTCAACACCTTTTGTTGATATTAATAATCCAATAAAAATGATGGAATAAGAGCATGAAAATACTCGCGATATTTTTAAAGAAATAACTCAATTTACAAATAATTACACACCACCTGCTGGTACTTGTAACACCTTTTAAAACTTTGTATGCTAAATTAAATGAGTTTGAAAAAGATTTACATCAGCATATACATTTAGAAAAAATAACATATTTCATCCCAAAGCAATTACTTTAAATAATTAGAAGCTATATCCCGCTTTACGCACTCGCTCTCTGCGAGGAGCTCAAACAAACGCTTCAATCGGGGCTAAATATATAAACATTATTTTTAACAAGCCTACAAACCTATTTATTTTAATACATTTTTTTTAAAACTATTAAAAAAAAATGTGTTATTGTATATATACAATAACACATTTTTTACACTAAAGTTTAAAAATTATAATTTTTGTATCGCTAAACTTATATTACTTAGAGTATCATTACTTAATTTTAAGTTTGTTAAAACAGAAGGTGAATATCGTATTGCACTTTCATATTCTTTCTCAAATAATTCCTTATAATATATTATACCTTCATTTAAATTTTTTGCAAACGTTTTTAAATATTTAATTTCCTTAGGTGACGCATTAGGTGCTATTTCTAAAAACTTATTTTTTAAATAATCAATATAAATATTTAACTCTTTAATAAATAAATTAGGTCTATGTACACTAGTTAAATTTGCTGACTGGTTGTAAATGGCTTTTGTAATTTCATTTAAACTCATCATTTTTGAAAAATAAGCAATATTAGGTCCAGGACAAACCGAAACACCAGTACCTTCAGTTTTAGTATCTAAGTCATACGCTAATAAAGCTGAAGTCCCTAAACCAACACAAGTACAACTTTTTTCAGTTATTTTCTTAAATTTTTTATTATACACTTCTTTCGTTAAATTCTCAGCATCCAATTGTTTTATTTTTAAATGCTGAAATTGCCTAGAAGCAGTACAAATTCCTTTTTCTGTAAAATCTTTATTTAAAGCTACAAACTTTTTAGGGCAAGCACTCCCCGGCCTTCCTTTATTTATATGAGCTAATTTTTCTAAATCCTTTGTATTTCCTCTTAAATTATTAAACGGAACCCCTAAAGGTGAAATATCACTTAAATAAACATCCTCTTCTTTAGCAGCTATTAACTTACTTAAAGTTTCTTTATCTACCGTTGTAGCTTCAGGAACTAGTAAAAATGGTGTTCCCCAACCAACAGTATCAATATTATAATAATCTAATAAAAATTGATGTTCATCTGCAGTACCAACACCACCTTGTGCCGAAACTTTAAACGTTAAATTTTCTGTAGGAACTACATATTTTTTTTGTTTTAAAGCGCTAAAAAGTAAACTTTGAATAGACTCATGTAATTCTGCCCTTTTAACCTTAAACTCTTCTAAAACCGGCCCTAATAAATAACCATCGGTTGCAAAGGCATGTCCGCCACAATTTAAACCCGATTCTATACGATACTCTGATACCCAAATTCCTTTTTTAGCTAAAAATTTTCCTTGAATTAAAGCCGATCGATAATCGCTTACTTTTAAGATAATTCTTTTTTTAATAGCACCTTTTTCATCAGGATAAAAATCTTTAAACCCCTCTAAATAAGAATACAACCTAGGGTTCATACCTGCTGAAAATACGACTGATGAATTAACATCACTATTTGCAAAACCTCTTAAAGCAGCGTGTGCATCATTATACTCAATGGTTAATTTTTCATCTTTATGATAATTATCTTTATCAATCTTAGTCATAATATTTACATCAATTTGCCCCATTGATAAATTTTCTTTTAACCAATCTGCAACTTTTGACAACTCAAAATTACTGCTTGTTACCTTTACAAACTCTTGCTTTAAAGATGATGTATCAGGAAGTGTTTCAATAAAAGCTGTAATATCTTGTTTTGTTTGTGTAATATTCTTTTTAAATTCTTCAAATTTCTCTTCAGAAAGCGATTTCATTAAGTTTAAATACGAAGTTATTCTTTCAGCTCTAAAATCTTCCATTTTCTCAGTAATCTCATTGTATGGAATTTTAAATTTCAACGAATACATTTTTCGTATTTTCTCTAATAATATATCATCTACTAATGATATAACAGAATCTATTCCAAATCTAGAAACTTTTAATGGTGAATCTATAGTAAACCCTATTCCCATTACAGGAATATGAAATGAATGTGTTTTTAACATATATTATAATTTAAAAACGCAAGCTATTAGTATCTAAAATTTTATCATATGATAAATATCATACAAAAATACCTTTTCAAAAAAGCTACGAAATAGTAACTATAATTAAAAAGGTATTTATTTAATATATTAAAAAAAAAATAGTTGTAAATTAAAGAAAGATAATTTATATAGTTCTAAAATATTCTAAAATTTGTCTAGCATCTTCTTTTGTTAAATGCTGATTTGCCATTGGAACGCCTTTAAATTTCACTAATAATTCTTTAGCGATAGGATCTTTTTTAAGCATTTCTTCAGGGTTTAAAATCATATTCATTACCCATTCTGGCGAACGTCTTTCTAAAATTCCCGCTGGACTTGGCCCAATGAATTTCTTACTTGCTTTATGACAAGAAGAACATTTATTTTTAAATACTGATTTTCCTTTTTCAGCCATTGACTTATCAACAATTGTGGCAAGTTCTAACGATTTTACAGGACCAATTCCTTTATTTTTTAAATCGATAATTCCTGGTTTTTCTACCTTCTTTTCAGGCGCTTTCTCAACTGTTTTTTTTACTGTTTTTCCTGAACTATATGAAGGCGCTTTTTTCTCTTTTCCGCCACAACTCATAAATAATGCTACTAATAGTATTAAAAATACGTTTTGTAATTTCATATTATATTTATTTTAATTAAACTACTATTTAAATAATTATTCATTATTAATGAAAATTTATTACCCTTATGTTCTTATAATTTTCTTCAACAAAAATACAAAAAATTACTGTTTTTTTTTAATAGAAAGTAAATTATTTAATAAAATTGATATACTTATAAAGAATAAAAAGATATTTTTATCTTTTTATTCTTTCGGAAAATATTTATCCAAGTAATTACTAACTTGTCTATCTAAGTATTTCCAACATTTATGATTAATTAAATCAAATGCTGCTATCATTTTTATACCATAAGGTGTTAACTTAGTTCCTCCTCCACTAACTCCTCCTACATTTTTTATAACCATTGGTTTAATTGCATATTTATTAACAGAATTAATTAAATTCCAAGCCTTTTTATAAGACATACCTAATTCCTTTGCTGACTTAGATAAGGAACTAGTATTATTTATTGACTTTAATAATTTTATTCTTCCATCTCCTAAAAAAATACTATCATCAACTTCTATCCAAATTTTACTTTTTATTTTATATTCCATAGTATTAAGTATTAAATGATAAATATAATCACTCTTAGTTTGAATAAATATGACAAACATCATCATATAAAAATAAATTATAAAAAATGAAAAAATATTATAACTTAAAAAAAAACATAATAATCTTACTTACAAGTATCTAAATAACAATCGTTATATCTCAAAAAACATAACGAGCTGAAAAACTGATATTTATCATATTATTAGGCAATTATAAACTGCTAATTTGTAAAACATTTAAACAAGTATTTCAGATGCCTATTAAAAGTTATTTAGCACACCCTTACGAAGGAAAAAAAGAAGCACTACAAAAAGCATTAGCACTTCTTAATGGCTGCGAAGTTATTGTTGCAGAAAACAAAAATGTGCTTGTTGTTATTACAGATACTGTTAATGACATTACTGATAAAAATTTAAAAGAATCTATAGAACGTTTATCTAGTTTAAAATTACTAGCCTTAGTTTCTGGATTTAACACCCCTATAAAATAAACAAAAATATGAGCGCTTCTTTAACAAGCAGACGAAGTTTTATAAAAAAAATGGCAGCTACAGCAGCAATGACCGCTGCAGTAACTATGTTTCCTGGAATTATTTTTGCTAACCAACAAGAAGCAGGAATACCTGAGGGAAATTTAGATTGGAAAAAAGGACCTTGTCGTTTTTGCGGTGTAGGTTGCGGTATTTTGGTTGGTGTTGAAAACGGAAAAGCCATTGCCGTAAAAGGAGACCCTAATTCATCCGTAAACAAAGGCTTACTTTGTGTAAAAGGCTACCATCAAACCATGTGTATTCAATCTAGCGATAGATTAACACACGCATTAGTTAAAAAAGATGGAAAATATGTAAAAACGCCCATAAGCGATGCCTTAGATATTGTTGCTAATAAAATGAAAGAAACCATTAAAAAACATGGTAAAGATTCGGTAGCAATGTACACCTCTGGGCAATCTACTATTCCTGAAGGATATATCGCTTCAAAATTTATGAAAGGTGCTATTGGTACTAATAATTTAGATTGTAACGCGCGTTTATGTATGGCAAGTGCTGTAACTGGTTTTTTAACAACCTTTGGAGCTGATGAACCAATGGGCTGTTATGAAGATATAGAACATGCGGATTATTTTATCACTTGGGGAAATAACATGGCAGAGATGCATCCTGT
Organism: Tenacibaculum aestuariivivum; assembly: GCF_964507685.1. Classification (GTDB taxonomy): domain Bacteria; phylum Bacteroidota; class Bacteroidia; order Flavobacteriales; family Flavobacteriaceae; genus Polaribacter; species Polaribacter aestuariivivum. The sequence goes on along the minus strand of NZ_OZ208414.1, from coordinate 110,811 downwards.
TTTGTTTTCGAGAATGTTATCTCAAAAAAATAAAAGAGGTGCTAAAATTATCGATTTTGCTACAAGAACAACGCGTTCTAGTATGGCTTCTGATACATCTATATTATTTGAACCTCAAACCGATTTAGCCGTTGCAAATGCTATTTGTTATGAAATTGTAAATAATGGTTTTGTAAATAAATCGTTTGTAGAAAAACATTGTAGCTTCAGCAAAGGATCTACAAATATTGGCTACGGTTTAGAAGATAATTTCAAATTTAAAGACAAGCCTGAAAAAATAAATTTTGAAGAATACAAAACCTTTTTAGAAGATTATACCCCTGAAAAAGTAGCAAAATATTCAAAAGTATCCGTAAAAGATATTAAATATTTAGCATCTATTTACGGAAATCCAAATAGTAAAGTGGTTTCGTATTGGTGTATGGGAATGAACCAACACACAAGAGGAACTTGGATTAATAATTTAGTGTATAACATTCATTTGTTAACAGGTAAAATTTCACAACCTGGTAACGGACCATTTTCTTTAACAGGGCAACCTTCTGCTTGTGGAACTGCTCGTGAAGTAGGAACATTTACACATAAATTACCGCACGGTGTTGTTATGAATGCTAAAGATAGAGAAATGGCAGCCCGAATTTGGAAAGTTCCTGTTGATAGAATTCCTTCAAAACCTACGTATCATGCAACAGAAATGTTTAGAGCTGTTGATAGAGGTGATATTAAATTTATTTGGACACAAGCTACAAACCCTTTGGTTTCTTTACCGAAAACAGGTCGTTATCGTCCTGCAATGGAAAAAGAATCTTGTTTCGTTGTGGTTTCCGATGTATTCCCTACGCCTACTTCGGATGTTGCCGATGTTATTTTGCCAGCAGCTTGGCATATCGAAAAAGATGGATTATATGGTAATTCAGAAAGAAGAACCCAACATTGGAATAAAATGGTAGAAGCACCTGGTGATGCAACGCCTGATGCTTGGATGTTTATCGAAGTAGCTAAACGAATGGGATTTGGAGATTTATTTCCGTACAGTAAAGAAAATCATGCCGAAGAAATTTATAATGAATACCGTCAATTTCATGAAGGAGCAAAACACGGAATGGCACCTTTAGAGGTTTTAAAGAAACAATCTGGTGCTATTTGGCCTTATGTTGATGGAAAATCTACACAATGGAGATTCAATTCAAAATACGATCCTGCATGTAAAAATGGTGAAGATTTTCATTTCTACGGAAAACCAGATGGAAGAGCCGTAATATGGCAACGTCCTTTTGAACCTGCTCCTGAAATGCCCGATGAAACGTATCCTTTTTGGTTAAATACAGGAAGAGTTATCGAACATTGGCATACGGGTTCTATGACAAGAAGAATACCTGTTTTACATAAAGCAATGCCACATGCTTATGTAGAATTACATCCTGAAGATGCTAAAAGATACGGCATCAGCAATGGTGAAAATATTAAAGTAACTTCTCGAAGAGGTTCTTGTGTTTTACCTGCATCAATCAACGAAAGAGGTTTGCCTACAAAAGGACAAGTTTTTGTACCATTTTTTGATGAAAACATGCTAATTAATGATGTTACTTTAGATGCCTTCTGCCCTATTTCTAAAGAGCCAGATTATAAAAAATGTGCTGTTAAAATAGAAAAAGCATAAATTATGAGAAAACGATTAGGTATCATATCGCTATTTGTAATGTTGTTTATCGCTTTTATTGTTGTTTGGAATTATAGTTATTACCAAGGGCAAGAAAAAGCATACATCCCTATAAAAGAAAGCAAATCAGTTCCTGTAATTCCTTCGGAAGCTGGAGTTTTTAAACGATCGGAACATGCTTTGGATTATTCGGAAATGCCTGTGGATGCAAAATATCAAAGGACTTTAGAAATGTATTATGACAACAGAGCGTATCATGGAGCGCCACCAAGTATTCCGCATCCTACGGATGAAAATCAAAATATAGGCGGTAACAGCTGTTTAAAATGTCATGAAAATGGTGGTTTTGTAAGTAAATTTAATGCTTATACACCTGTTACACCACATCCTGAATTGGTAAACTGCAAACAATGTCATGTAGCTCAAAAATCAAAAACATTGTTTAAAAATGGGAATTTCGCAAAAGTACACGCTCCTAAAGTTGGTAACAATAACGCTTTAATTACAAGTCCGCCTGCAATACCTCATCAAATACAATTACGTGAAAATTGTTTGGCATGTCATGCAGGACCTAGTGCTCCTAAAGAAATTCGAGTTTCACATCCCGAACGTGTTAATTGTAGGCAATGTCATGTACCAAATAATAAAGAACTTACAGCCGTTAAAGCTTTTATCAGAAAACAATAAAAATAATGAAACACAAAAATTACATAAAACAAGGTTGGTTTTTAGGAATCGTTTTTTTATTGATAATCACTTCATGTAAACATAAAGAAGACGAATATCATAGCGTTACCGATAAAATTGAAGCCAAAAGCAAACACTATAAAGGAACGTCTATTTCATCAGAAAAATATACTGCAAACTTAAAGTTAGTTGAAGTAACAGAAAATGGAATTACCTTTTCTATTCCTGATAGAAAAGGCGCTATAAAATCATACGCTTGTACCGAATGTCACAGTAAACCCTTGCAAGAAATGCAAGAAAAAGACCTAAAAAAAGCACATTGGAATATTAAATTAAATCATGCTGATGCAAATACAATGAGCTGTACAACCTGCCATAATGGAAACAATATGGATAATCTTAAAAGTATAACAGGGCATTCTATTGATTTTAATAACAGTTATAAATTATGTAGCCAATGTCATCAAAAACAATATAAAGATTGGACAGGTGGCGCACATGGTAAACGAATTGGTAGTTGGGCACCTCCAAGAGCATCGATGACTTGTGTGAATTGTCATAATCCGCATTCGCCAGGTTTTGATACAAAATGGCCCGCAAGATTTAATACCCAAATAGAGAAAGAACGTAAATAACCTAACATTTCATTAATATCAATTTATTTTTTTGATTTTGATATTAACGATTTTATAGCAAAGAATATATGAATGGAATTGGAAAATATTTTAGGTTGAATTTAAACAGTACAACTAAACAAGAATCTTCAAGTGGTGGATGTGGTTGTGGTAGTACTTCTGGAGGATGTAATTCTCACAGTTCAAAAAAAGAAAAGAAAAAAGTATCGGAAGAAGAAATAAGCAATGATGCGTTTTTTGAAGCCGCTGTAAATGCTTCTATTGGTGATGAGCGTCATAAAGATGGTTTTGATCAGGTTTTTGATGTAAAAATGGATCGTAGATCTGCCTTTAAAAAACTAACCGCTAGTTTATTAATTGGTGCAGGCGCAGTTTCATCATGTACAAGTGTTGTTTCTAGTGATGAATTAAAAGAAAAAGCACAAATAGATTGGGAAGAGCAATTTAAAGGAAACTATAAATTGATGGATGACAAAGAAAAAAATGCCACCGTTGATAGATTAGTTCGTTCTTATCAATTACGTACAGGTAAAAACGTGAGTATGTCTTCTAAAAATGCCGAAGAAGATGTGTTATTTGGGTATGCTTTCAATATTTCTAAATGTCAGGGATATATGGATTGTGTAAGCGCTTGTGTAGAAGAAAATAATCAAGATAGAAATTCGCAAATGGAATATATCCGTATTCATGAAATGAAAGACGGAAAAGGTTTTAATTTTAATGAAGCTGATGATAATTATTATCATGAAGTTCCTGCTGAAGGTCATTTTTATATGGGAACGCAATGTTTTCATTGTGATAATCCGCCTTGTGTAGAAGTTTGCCCTGTTCAAGCTACTTGGCGAGAAGAAGATGGTATTGTGGTAGTTGATTACGATTGGTGTGTTGGTTGTAGATATTGTATGGCTGCTTGCCCTTATGATGGTCGTCGTTTTAACTGGAGTAAACCAGAGGTTCCGGAAGCTGAGGTAAACAAAAATCAGCATTATTTAGGAAATAGAATGCGTAAAAAAGGGGTGATGGAAAAATGTACTTTTTGTGTACAACGTTCTAGAGCTGGTAAAAATCCAGCTTGTGTTGAGGCTTGTCCTACCGGTGCACGTATTTTCGGAAACTTGTTAGATCCTAACAGTACCATTCGTTGGGTATTAGAAAATAAAAAAGTATTCAGATTAAAAGAAGATTTAGGTACAGAACCTAAATTCTGGTATTTTATGGATTAATTTCTTTTGCGTTAGGGATTGCAGTGGTATCCTTTTTAAAATTTTTAATAGATAAGCAAGCTATTTAAATGTATGTAAAAAACGTATTAATAAGTACTTAATACATAAATATAAAATTTTAAAAAGATTTAACGCAAAGCCCGACCCTTTTGGGAAACGCCCTAAATAATAGATATACTAAGCGTTATAATAAAAAATAAAATGAAAAGACTTAAAGTTTTTACAAGTTTAATTAAAGACAGTCTAGATATTATTACTCATGGTTCTAAAAAGTATCATTTATGGATGGCTTTTTTAACCTTAATAATGTTAGTTGGAATGTATTGTTATTCGATTCAATTAGAACATGGATTGAGTGTTACTGGAATGACAGACCGTGTAAGTTGGGGATTATATATTTCTAATTTCACCTTTTTAGTTGGAGTTGCTGCCGCAGCCGTTATGCTAGTAATGCCAACCTATGTTTTAAAAGATGTCGATTTTAAACAAGCCGTACTTATAGGCGAAGGTTTAGCCGTTGCCGCATTAATAATGTGTTTGGCTTTTGTGGTTGCCGATATGGGAGGTCCTGCTGTTTTATGGCATATGATGCCCATTATTGGCGTTTTTAACTTTCCAAACTCAATGTTAACTTGGGATGTTATTGCTTTAAATGGCTATTTATTTATCAATATTAGTATTCCGTTTTATATTTTATTTAGGCATTATCAAGGAAAAGAATCTAAGAAAAGTGTGTATTTACCAGGTGCTATAATTTCTGTTTTTTGGGCTGTTGGTATTCACTTAGTAACTGCCTTTTTATATCAAGGTTTACAAGCTAAACCTTTTTGGAATACCGCATTATTAGGACCTCGTTTTTTAGCATCTGCTTTTGCAGCTGGTCCTGCATTAATTATTTTAGTGTTAGCAATTATTAGAACTTATACCGAGTTTAAAATTGAAGATAAAACTATTAAAAAATTAGCTTTAGTAGTTACTGTTGCTGCTCAGATTAACTTAATTATGTTAGTTTCTGAATTATTCAAAGAATTTTATGCACCAACACATCATAGTGAAAGCGCCTATTATTTATTTTTCGGATTAGATGGAAAAACTGCCTTATTACCATGGATTTGGACGGCAATTGCCTTAAATGTTTTAGCTACCGTTTTATTAACTTTTCATAAACTCCGTAATAATTTTAAAGTACTATTTTTTGCTTGTAGTATTTTATTTATTGCTATTTGGATTGAAAAAGGTTTTGGTTTAATTGTTCCTGGATTTATCCCAGGTCCTTACGGCAAAATAGCAGAATACACACCTACCGGAATAGAAATTGGTGTTACTTTAGGTATTTGGGCAATGGGGGCACTTATTTTTACAATTTTAGCAAGAACAGCTATTCAAATTGAAATTGGTAAATTAAGGTATAAGAAAAAATAAAATTTTCAGTTTATATTTTGATAAGAAAATCCGTAGTAAATTTTTACTGCGGATTTTTTTTATAGATTTTTAAAATTTTTGAAAATAACGTAATTTTGTTTTTTTGATATTTTTATGACAATACAAAACTTAGTGGGTAATTATACTATAATCGGTAACAATCAAAATGCTCAAGAGGATTCTTATAAGGGTGTACTTTCTTTACAACTTGATATTAATAATCGAATAGTTGCTAAATGGTTAATCAATAATGAACAAGAACAAACTGGTTCAGGTTTTTTTAATGATAATATATTAGTTATCAATTTTAACTATAAAGGAGAAGATAACAATACTTATAAAGGAGTTGTGGTTTACAAATGTATTTCTAAAGATATTTTAGATGGATTTTGGTCTGAAAAACATGGAAACCCACTATTTTTAGGAAAAGAACGTTGTTTTAGAATTGATACAAAAAATACTCCCTTAAATTAATAATAGCATGAAATGCCCTTGTAATCCTAATAAAAATTATGCTGATTGTTGTGAAATAGCACATAAAAACATTCAAAATGTTGTAACTGCTGAACAATTAATGAGGTCTCGTTATAGTGCCTTTGCATTAGCTAATGTTGATTATTTACAAAAAAGTCATCATACAAGTACTCGCCCATCAAAAGAAGAAAATAAAGAAATTTTAGTTTGGACAAAATCTGTTGAGTGGATAAAATTAAAAATCATCAATACAAGTAAAGGTACAGCTTACGATATTACAGGAAATGTAATATTTGAAGCATTTTTTAAAGAAAATGATAAAATTAACAGCATAAAAGAGAATTCTTCTTTCTGTAAAGAGGATAATCATTGGGTATATTTAATAGGGAATTAAATATTTTTTGGATAAAAAAAGATAAAAGATATAGTTTATTTTAAAAAAAAGTTTACATTTGACACCGTGTTAAACAATAAAAAAAATAGCATTTCTTTACCTATCGTAGCTCCTACGATAATTACTGTTGGCACTATTATTTCTACAATTATTATTACCCTTTAGGGGTTATTTTTCTACATATCGTTCCGTATCTATTTATATTTTTCAAAAACCTGAAAAACAGACAAATAACAACTTATATTTTTTATTCTATTATTAAAACATTAAAAACATTTTTTTAAGATGAAAATTTTAAAATTCGGTGGCTCATCAGTCGCTAATAGCCAAAACATACAAAAAGTAATTCAAATAATTTCAACTGCTTCAGCTAAAGAAAAAGTAGCTATTGTTGTATCTGCCTTTGGAAAAACTACCAACCAGTTAATAGCTGCGGCTAATAAAGCTGCAGATAATGATAATGACTATAAAATACTTTTCAAAGAAATAACCAATCATCATACACAAGTTATTGATGATTTAGTAAATAATCAATCTAAACCTAAAGTTCAACAAAACGTAAACACCTTATTAAATCAACTACAAACTTTACTTGAAGGTTGTTTTTTATTAAAAGAAGCTACACCAAAGGCAATGGCAACCATAAGCGGGTTTGGAGAGTTATTGTCGTCTTATATAATTTCAGAGGTAGCCAAAAATACCTTAAACGCTACCTATAAAGATAGTCGTGATCTTATTATAACTTCAAACGTTTTTGACAAGGCACAGGTAAACTTTATGCTGACCAATAATAATTGTAAAAACTACTTTGATAACAATACTCATCAAGTTACTATTTTACCTGGTTTTATTTCTAAATCAGAAAATGGTTTAACAACAACTTTAGGTAGAGGTGGCTCAGATTATACCGCTGCTATATATGCTGCTGCTTTACAAGTAAACGAATTACAAATTTGGACAGATGTTAGCGGTATGTACACTGCAAATCCAAGTATTGTAAAACAAGCCTTTCCAATACCTGAAATTTCATATCAAGAAGCTATGGAATTATCACACTTTGGTGCAAAAGTTATTTATCCGCCTACCATACAACCTGCTTTAGAAAAGGAAATTCCTATTGTTATCAAAAACACCTTTGAACCTAATAATCCAGGTACTTTAATTGCAAAAAATGTAAAAAGTACCAACCTTGTAAAAGGAATTAGCCATATTGAAAATATTACTTTATTAACCTTAGAAGGTGCCGGAATGATTGGTGTATCGGGTATTTCAAAACGCTTATTTGAAACACTTTCAAACCAAAATATAAGCGTGGTTTTAATTACCCAAGCCTCATCAGAACATTCTATTTGCATTGGTATTTATGATGAAGATGCGAAAAAAGCAACTAAAGCTATTAATGATGCTTTTGAAATTGAAATAGAGCGAAAAAAAATAAAACCGGTTATAGTTGAACAAGGTTTAGCTATTTTAGCTTTAGTTGGCGATAACATGAAAAATCACCAAGGTTTAAGTGGTCAAATGTTTAGCGCTTTAGGTAAAAATAATGTAAATATTAGAGCAATCGCACAAGGAGCTTCACAAAAAAATATATCTGCAGTAATTGACAGTAAAGATGCTAAAAAAGGGTTAAATACTTTACATGAACAATTTTTTGAAGAAAAAATAAAACAACTTAATTTATTTGTTACAGGTGTTGGTAATGTTGGAGAGCGTTTTTTAGCGCAAATAAATCAACAAAAAAAATACCTAAAAGAGCATTTAAAAATGAAAATTCGTGTTGTTGGACTTGCGAATTCTAAAAAAATGATTTTTAATACCAATGGTATTGATTTAAATAACTGGAAAGAAGCATTAAATAACGGAGAACCTGCTACTTTAGATGATTTTTTCAATAAAACAAAAAATTATAATCTACGTAATGCTGTTTTTGTAGATAACACTGCTAATCAGAAGGTATCTGAAATATATGAACAGTATTTACGCAATAGTATTGCCGTAGTTACTTGTAATAAAATAGCTTGTGCATCTAGCTTAGAAAACTACAAAACATTAAAAGCTGTTTCTAGAAAATATAATGCACCATTTTTATTTGAAACCAATGTTGGCGCAGGTTTACCAGTTATAGACACACTTAAAAACTTAATTGCTTCTGGTGATAGAGTTCAAAAAATACAAGCTGTATTATCAGGAAGTTTAAATTTTGTTTTTAATAACTTTAATGAAAATACTACTTTTCATAATGTTGTTGCTCAAGCTCAAAAAGAAGGATATACTGAACCAGACCCGAAAATTGATTTAAGCGGTGTTGATGTTGCTCGAAAAATATTAATATTAGCTCGTGAAAGTGGTTATGAATTAGAATTATCTGATATTGATAATAATGCTTTTTTACCTGAAAAAAGTTTAAACACGACTAATAATGATGATTTTTACGCTAGTTTAACAGAATTTGAAGCTCATTTTAAAAATATTTTTAAAGAGGCTAACGATAAAAACTGTCGTTTAAAATATGTAGCTGAATTTGCTAATGGCAAAGCCAAGGTAGGTTTACAACATATTCCTGCCGATCATCCTTTTTACAATTTAGAAGGAAGTGATAATATTGTGTTATTTTTTACTGATAGATATCCTGTAAATCCTTTATTAATAAAAGGTGCTGGAGCTGGTGCAGATGTTACTGCTTCTGGTATTTTTGCTGATGTAATCCGTATAGGAAATCGTTAATATTATTTTTATCTGAATAAAAAATCAGACAAACACATCAACTAAAAAATGATTATTATTGTTTTTTAGTTGATTTAAATTGCAAAAAAAGATGGAATATATAAAAATATTTGCTCCAGCAACCGTTGCTAATGTTTCTTGCGGATTCGATTCTATGGGATTAGCCGTAGATACCATGGGCGATGAAATGACTTTTACTAAAACAGCAGAAAAAGGCGTAAAAATAACAGCAATTACAGGTGCTGATGGTTTAAGTTTTGATCCAAAAAAAAATGCTGCAGGAGTTGTTGCTTTGGCAATGCTAGAAAAACATCCTGTTGATTTTGGTATTGAAATAACAATGCATAAAGGTTTTTCTCCAGGAAGCGGATTAGGTAGTAGTGCAGCAAGTTCAGCTGGTGCTGCTTTTGGTGTAAACGAACTGCTAAACAAGCCTTTTTCTACATTAGAGTTAACAAAATTCTCTATGATAGGTGAAGCTGCTGCTTGCGGTACTCCAATTGCTGATAATGTTTCAGCAGCAGTTTATGGAGGTTTTGTACTTATTAGAAGTTATGAACCTTTAGAAATAATCAAATTACCTGTACCTAGCGAATTACGATTAGTAGCTATACATCCACAAATTGAAGTAAAAACTAAAGATGCTCGTGAAGTTTTACCTGATAACGTATCTTTAAAAAATGCCGTTACTCAATGGGCAAATGTTGGCGGATTAGTAAGTGGTTTATATTCTAATGATTATCAATTAATCAGTAATTCATTAACTGATGTAATTGTTGAACCTGCTCGTAAACACTTAATTCCTCATTTTGATTTAGTTAAAAGCGAAGCCATTAAAGCAGGTGCTTTAGGTGCTGGTATATCTGGCTCTGGCCCTACTATTTTTGCTTTATGTAAAGGTGATGATACTGTTAAAAAAGTACATAAAGCCATCCAAAATGCTTATGCTGATAAAAATATTGACTTCACTTTATTTTCATCAAAAATAAATACTGAGGGAATTAAAATTTTAGAAACTAAATAAAATAACGTTATCGTAAATAAACAAAGTAATTTTGTTTGATTTAAAATGATATTAAAAAAATAAAAATGAACTATTATAGTCTTAATAAAAAATCGCCAAACGTTAGTTTTCAAGATGCTGTTGTTAACGGATTAGCTCCTGATAGAGGTTTGTATTTTCCTGAAAGCATAACACCACTTTCTTCTGATTTTATCAAAAATATTGACAACTATTCTAACGAAGAAATTGCTTACGAAGCTATTAAACAATTTGTTGGTGATGAAATTCCTAAGAATGTTTTACATAATATTATTAAAGAAACACTTTCTTTTGATTTCCCTGTTGTTTCTGTAGAAGATAATGTAGCAACTTTAGAGCTTTTTCATGGTCCTACGATGGCTTTTAAAGATGTTGGCGCTCGTTTTATGGCACGCTGTTTAGGTTATTTTAATAGAAATAATAACGACCAACTTACTGTATTAGTAGCAACTTCTGGTGATACTGGTGGTGCTGTTGCTGATGGTTTTTTAGATGTAAAAGGTGTAAATGTTGTTATTTTATATCCGAGCGGAAAAGTAAGTAATGTACAAGAAAAACAACTAACAACTCTAGGTAAAAATATTACTGCTTTAGAGGTTGATGGTGTTTTTGATGATTGTCAAGACATGGTAAAAACAGCCTTTTTAGATGCTAATATTAACCGTACTCTAACCTCTGCGAATTCAATTAACGTTGCTCGTTGGTTACCACAAATGTTTTACTTTTTCTTAGCTTACAAGCAAGTACACAAACAACAAAAAGATGTTGTATTTTCTGTACCAAGCGGTAATTTTGGAAATATTTGTGCAGGAATGATGGCGCAAAAATTAGGATTACCGATTAAACATTTCGTTGCTTCAACAAATATTAATGATACTGTTCCTAATTATTTAAAAGATGGTATTTATACTCCCAAACCATCAAAAGCAACTATTTCAAATGCTATGGATGTTGGAAACCCTAGTAATTTTATCCGTATTCAAGAAATATTTGCAAACAATATTGAAGCTTTAAAAAACACTTTTTCGTCATATTCTTTTTCTGATGATGAAACTCGTGAAGCTATGAAACTTATTTATAAAAACAGTGGATATATTGCCGACCCTCATGGAGCTGTTGGTTATTTAGGAGCTAAAGAGTATCAAAAAACAAATGAAGATGCATTATGTATTTTCTTAGAAACTGCACATCCTGTTAAATTTTTAGATGTTGTAGAAGAAACTTTAAATGTTAGCGTAGCTATTCCTGAACAAATTAAATCAGTAATGAATAAAGAAAAAAAGTCTTTTAAAATAAGTACTTACAATGATTTAAAAAACTTTTTAAACTCGTAAAAAACTTTATATTTTAAATATAAAAGTACAATACTTTAACTAAAAAAACTCTATTGATATTATAAATCAGTAGAGGTTTTTTTAATATATATTGTGATGAATAAAAATTAAACTCTCATTCGAGAATATATCATTAAAAATATAATAAAAAAAGTACTAAAAACACAAGAATAATCACCTAAAAAAGATAACACCCAGTAAATCAATAGCTAAGATTAAAGTTGTAAAATCAATCTATTTTACCTAATTTGCAATACGTAAAAAAAAATCTTATGTCAATTGAAATAACCCGTCTTTTTGATTTTCCTTATTATCAACAAGAAACTTATAATTTAGAAAAAGCTTTTACAACCAAATACAATGGTAGTTGGGAATCAATATCAACAACAGAATATATTGACAAAGCAAATACTATTAGTAGAGGTTTATTGCGTTTAGGTATACAACCTAATGATAAAATTGCCATAATTTCAACAAATAACCGAACAGAATGGAATATTTGCGACATTGGTATTTTACAAACAGGAGCACAAAACGTTCCTATTTACCCAACTATTTCTAAAGAAGATTATGAATATGTTTTAAATCATTCAGAAGCTATATACTGCATTGTTTCTGATGAAATTATATTAGAAAAATTAAATCAAATTAAAGGAAAAACTAAACTTAAAGACATTTTTACTTTTGATGATATTACAAATGAAAGAAGTTGGAACGAAATTTTAGAGCTTGGTAAAGATACCAGTAATCAAAATGAAGTTGAAGCTAGAAAAAATGCAGTTACCTCTGATAGTTTAGCTACCTTAATTTATACTTCTGGTACCACAGGAAAACCTAAAGGAGTAATGCTTTCTCATGGAAATATTGTTTCAGATGTATTAGCTAGTGAAAAAAGAGTTCCTTTAATTTATGGTCAAGAACGAGGTTTGAGCTTTTTACCTGTTTGCCATATTTTTGAACGTATGATATTATATATATATCAATACTGCGGTGTTTCAATTTACTTTGCAGAAGCTATTGATAAATTAAGTGAAAATGCTCAGGAGATTAAACCTCATGTAATGACTGCGGTACCTAGATTATATGAGAAAATATACGACAAAATATATGCTAAAGGAACTGATTTAACAGGTATAAAAAAGAAGTTATTCTTTTGGGCAATTGATTTAGGACTTAAATACGAACCATATGGAGCAAACGGATGGTGGTATGAAAAAAAGCTAAGTATTGCCCGTAAATTAATTTTCACTAAATGGCAAGCTGCTTTAGGAGGAGAATTAAAATTAATGGTTTCTGGTTCTGCTGCTTTACAACCTCGTTTAACAAGAATTTTTACTGCTGCAGGTATGCCTGTTATGGAAGGTTATGGTCTTACAGAAACATCACCTGTTATTACTGTAAACGATGTTAGAAACAATGGTTTTAAAATAGGTACAGTTGGTAAAGTACTTGATGGAATAGAATTAAAATTTGACGATAATGGTGAAATTTTAGTAAAAGGACCTAATGTAATGTTAGGTTACTACAAAGATCCAATAAAAACTGCTGAGGTTTTAAAAAATGGGTACTTTCATACTGGTGATATAGGTGAAATGGATGCTGATGGCTTTTTAACAATAACAGGACGTACTAAAGAGATGTTTAAAACATCAGGAGGTAAATATATTGTTCCACCATTATTAGAAGGAGAATTAAAACAATCTCGTTTTATAGAACAGGTAATGGTAATTGGTGAAGGTGAAAAAATGGCTGCCGCTTTTATTCAACCAAATTTTGCTTTTGTTAGAGAATGGGCACAAAGACATAAACTTAACCTAACTACTAATGAAGAACTAATTAGTAACCCAAAAGTAATTGATCGTATTCAAGAAGAAGTCACTATTTGTAACTCACATTTTGGAAAATGGGAAACCATAAAAAGATTTGAATTAACTGCTGATGAATGGTCTATAGAGGGTGGTCACCTTACTCCTACCATGAAAATGAAGCGTAAAGTTATTAAAGAAATCTATAAAGATTTATACGACAAGATTTATAACTGTTAATTTTATAAAGTGTTGTTTTTACAACACTTTTCTTTTAAATAAATATGACTAAATTTATTCCGTTTACTAGTAAAGTAAACACAATTCCGTTACCTAATAAATTTGATTACCCTCATAATTACACTCCAAGTACATTAGCAAAAATAGCCGCTAAAGAACTACAAGAATATTTAAAAAGTCAAACTGATTTTCATCATAATTTTGGAATAAAAAATACTAATACCAAAAATGCTATAGGTAAAATGTTTGGTGTATTGGTTGTTAAAAATAATAAAAATCAACTAGGTTATTTAGCTGCTTTTTCTGGAAAAATAGCAGAGAACACACAACATAAACATTTTGTACCGCCTGTATATGATGTTTTATGTAAAGATGGAGTGTTTTTTAAAATGGAAGAAAAACGTAACTTAATTAACTCCAAAATTGCTTCTTTAGAAAATAGTACGCAGTACTTAAATACTCAAAAAGCTTATATTGAAAGTAAATTATTAAATAAAAATTTAATAAGCAAAGAAAAATATAAAATTAAGCAACGGCGAAAATTAAGAAAAGAACTATCAAAACAAGATAATCAGCAAAATATTAATGAAGAGTTTTATGTACGTGAGTATGAAATTTATTTAGAATCTAAAACCTTGTATTTAGAAAAAGAATATATTAATTTTCAGCAACAAATAAAGCAATTAAAAGAACAACGAAAAGAACTTTCAATAATAGGACAGCAAGAAATTTTTGATCAATATAAGTTTTTAAATGCTAAAAACGAATTAGAAAATTTAATTACTATTTTTAAAAATTCAAAACAAAATATACCTGCTGGTTCAGGCGATTGCTGCGCTCCAAAATTATTACAATATGCTTTTTTAAATAAACTCAATCCTATTTGTATGGCAGAATTTTGGTGGGGTAAATCTTTAGGTAGTTCAGTTCGAAAGCATAAAAATTATTACTCGGCATGTACTGGTAAATGCAAACCTATTTTAAATCATATGCTTAAAGGATTAATTGTTAATGAAAATCCTTTAATAGCGCAGCTTCAATCTAAAAAAGAAATAGAAATTATTTTTGAAGATGATTACTTACTCGTTATCAATAAACCAGCAGAATTATTATCCGTAGCTGGAAAAATAATTGAAGATTCCGTAGAACATCGCATCCAAAGAAAAAATGCAAATTATTTGGTTGTACATCGTTTAGATATGTCTACTTCTGGAATTTTATTGATAGCTAAAAATATCGATATCTATAAAACATTACAAGCTCAATTCACAAATAGAACCATTAAAAAACGATATGTTGCCGTACTTGATGGAATATTATCAAAAAAATCAGGCGAAATAAACTTGCCATTAAGAGTTAATTTAGAAGACCGCCCAAAACAGTTAGTTTGTAATACTCATGGAAAACAAGCACAAACTAAATGGGAAATTATTGATGTAAAAAACGGAAAAACAAGAGTATATTTTTATCCAATTACAGGACGTACACATCAATTACGAGTTCATGCAGCTCATAATTTAGGTTTAAATACTGCTATTATTGGTGATGATTTATACGGAACAACAGCAAATAGATTACATTTACATGCTGAAAAAATAGAATTTAGGCATCCTGTTAGTCGAAAAATGATCACTTTTATTTGTCTTCCTAACTTTTAAGAATTACCCCAATAATTATTTATACTCCTTTTAGATTATCTATAATCACATCTTCAAATTATCATTAGCAAAAAAATAAACCGATATATTCATCCTGAAAATATTTTTGACGATATGAAAGTTTAAAATTAAACCACATACTTAGTTTTTTTCATAGTACTTAACACTAGTAACGAAGCTAAAAAGAAAATTGCTAAGCATAATACAGACCATTGCATTGAATCTGTAATAGCATATAATACTCCATAAACAGAAGTTCCTAGAACGATAGCTATTTTTTCAGTAACATCATAAAAGCTAAAATACGTTGCGGTATCTTCTGTTTCTGGTAATAATTTAGAATATGTAGAACGGGTTAATGTTTGTATCGCTCCCTGCACCAAGCCTAACAAAGCTCCTAATCCGTAAAAATACATTGCCACGTTTTCTTGTGATTTATCTAATGAAAAAGCAAAAAAACAGACAATCATCCAAATAATAATTGTAATTTTTAAAGCCGTAATATTTCCGAATTTACCAGAAATTCTAGAAAAAATATAAGCACCTAAAATAGCAACTATTTGAACTAGTAAAATAGTAAGAATCATATTAAAGGTTGATAAACCTAATTCTGATGAACCAAAAATAGCAGCCATTAAAATAATGGTTTGAACCCCAATACTTAAAAAGAAAAATGATATTAAAAAACGTTTTAAGGTAGGGTAATTTAACACCTCTTTATATACCGTTTTTAACTCTCTGTATCCTTTCCATATATAATCATTATCAGGCTGTTTGTTATAAATATCATTTGGTAATTTTCTAAACGTAATCTGTGCGAAACCAATCCACCAAAAACCAACCATAACAAAAGAAATACGAGAAGCCATACCTGTTGTAATTCCAAATAAATCAGGCTTTTGAATCATTATTAAATTGATAATCAATAATATTACCGAACCTACATAACCGTACATAAAGCCTTTTGCACTTGCTTTATCTTGTTGTTCAGGTAAAGCTACTTCAGGTAAATAAGCATTATAAAACACCCAACTTGCCCAAAAACCAATACTTGCTAAAACAGTAAATAAAATACCTATCCAAACAGTATCAATACCTTTAAAAAAGGATAATCCTATTACAGATAAACCACCCATCCAACAAAAAAACTTCATAAATTTCTTTTTGCTTCCTGTATAATCTGCAATACCAGATAAAATAGGAGAAATAAAGGCTACTACTAAAAATGAAAATGATAAAGCGTAACTATACAAACTATCAGGATGCTCCCACTCCATTCCTAAAAAACGAACTGTTTTACCTTTAGTTACCGCACTGTAATATAACGGAAAAACTGCCGTACTAATGACTAATGAATATACCGAATTTGCCCAATCATAAAATGCCCAAGCATTAATTAACTTTTTATCTCCTCTTTTGTACATATTTCTTATAAATAAAAAAACCGTTCATAATTATGAACGGTTCGCAATATAAATAACTTATGTTACTATTTTTTAACTGATACATTAAATTTAGCTGCTAATTTTTTTGCTTCAGGTAAATAAGCTCTTAGAGTTTGAATACGTGATTGGTTTGATGGGTGTGTACTCATAAACTCCGGCTGAGAAGCTCCATTTGATTTTTGACTCATTCTAACCCAAACCTCTGCAGCTTCTTTTCCATTATAACCTGCCATAATCATAAATACTAAACCTAATTTATCAGCTTCTGTTTCATGATTTCTACTAAAAGGTAGCATTAACCCTACTTGTGTTCCTAAACCATATGCCATGTTAAAAGCTTGTGCATTTTTACTATTAGCCGTTCCTAAAGCTACTGCCGCACCTCCTAATTGTTGTAACTGACCTGTAGACATTCGCTCTTGACCATGTTTTGCAAACGCGTGTGCAACTTCATGCCCCATAACTGCAGCAATACCGTCTTCATTAGCACAAATAGGTAAAATACCTGTATAAAAAACTACTTTTCCACCAGGCATACACCAAGCATTTACAGTATTATCTTCTACTAAATTAAACTCCCATTGATATGAGTTTGCCTCTGCCGTCATTCCGTTTGCTCTCATAAAACGATCTACTGCCGAAGAAATATTTTTACCAACTCTTTTTATTTGATTTGATTTAGATACATCTGTCGATAATTTATTTTCTTCTAAAAAACCTTTATATTGTGCAAAACTTGCAGGTAAAACTTGTGCATCACTCACAAAATTAAGTCGTTTTCTTCCTGTAATTGGAACAGTACTACATTGTACTAAAAATACGGCTACAATTGCTAAGGCTATAATTTTTTTCATCTTTTTATTTAATTTTGGTTATTGTTAAATATGACACATTATAATAAATAATGTCACAAAAGTATTAAACTTATTTTATCTTTAAACTTACAAAAACATATCCTTATCTTAAAAATAAAATTTATGAATTTTAAAAATTCTACAAAACAGCCTCGAACCATAGCAATACCTAAATATATTATATTTTTAGTAAGAGGTTTAGAGTTTTTTTCTACTCAATTAACTGCAAAAATAGGAACTAAAATTTTTAGTACTCCTGTAAAATTATCAATGCCTAAAAGAGAGCAGATAATGTTTAAAAGTGCTCAGAAAAAAACTTTAAATATACCGTCGATATCTAAAAACATCGAAGTTTTATCTTACGGGTATTCTAAAAAAAAAGTATTACTAGTACACGGTTGGGCTGGTAGAGGCACTCAATTGTATATGATTGCTGATAAACTTTTAGAGAAAGGATATATGGTTATTTCTTTTGACGGTCCTGCACATGGAAAATCATCAGGAAAAGCAACTACAATGCCTGAATTTTTAGAAGTAATTAACGTAATTGACAAAAAATATGGTCCTTTTGAAGCTGCTATAGGGCATTCATTTGGAGGTATGTGTTTATACAATAGTGTTGCCACTAATTTTAAAATAAAAAAATTAATAACAGTTGGTGCAGCTGATATCATTTCTGAAGTAATACTCAATTTTACCAAAAACTTAAAAGTTAAACCTATGGTTGCTATTAAAATGAAAAATATTTTTGATGTACAATGGAATAGAGATATTGATATGCACTCATCTAGTATTGTTGCTAAAAAAATAAACATTCCTACTTTAGTTGTTCATGATGCAAATGATGCTGATGTTTGTGTAAGTTGTGCTATAAATATTCGTCAAAACCTAAATAAAGGAACGCTTTTAATTACAAAAGGATTAGGGCACTCTAAAATACTTTATAACCAAAAAGTAATTACTAATATAGTAAACTTTATTATTGAATAATAACATGACTAAAATTATATTCCCTTTCATTTTAACAATATTTATTAATTATTCTGTAAACGCTCAAAATAAAAAAATATATAAAGTTTCAAAAACAGCACAGGAATGGAAAATACTTTTAACAAATAAACAATACTATGTTCTTAGAGAAGCTGGTACAGAACAACGAAATTCAAGTTTTTTAAATGATAACTATAAAAAAGGTATTTATGTTTGTGCGGCTTGTAAAACACCTTTGTATAAATCGGTCCATAAATATAATTCTGGTTCTGGTTGGCCTGCTTTTGACAGAGCTATTACCAAAAATATAGCCTTAGATGTTGATTATAAAATTGGGTATGCTCGTACCGAGTTAAAGTGCAATACTTGTGGCGGACATTTAGGGCATTTATTTAATGATGGCCCTAAAAAAACAACGGGTATGCGCCATTGTATTAATGGTACTGCTTTAAGTTTTATACCAAAAAAATAAATAATATTACTTTTTTTAATATAAAATTATAGTTCCGACTTAAGCGTTTGTTTGAAGGTTATTTTTTTTTCTTAAAAAAAGCGAGTACGAAAAGTGAGAAATAACTACTAATTAATAGTACATACTGCTAAATTATTGTAAAAAGATAAACCAATTTTAGTTTTTATCATTTAAAAATAAAAGAATCAAATAAACTGCTTATAAAAAACGATATTCCTTACAACTAAATTATTATATTTGTGGCACTAAAAATGAAGCCGATACATGTTTAATAATTTAAGTGAAAAGTTAGATAAAGCGTTACATACGCTTAAAGGACACGGAAAAATTACTGAAGTTAATGTTGCTGAAACACTAAAAGAAGTTCGTAGAGCTTTATTAGATGCCGATGTTAACTTTAAAATAGCTAAGGAATTTACTAAAAGAGTACAACAAAAAGCTATAGGACAAGACGTTTTAACAACGTTAAACCCTGGGCAATTAATGGTTAAATTGGTTAAAGACGAATTAACTGATTTAATGGGTGGAGATACTGTTGGTATTAATTTAGGTGGCTCGCTTAGTATAATTTTAATGTCTGGTTTACAAGGATCTGGTAAAACTACTTTTTCTGGTAAATTGGCTAATTTCTTAAAAACTAAAAAATCTAAAGAGGTTTTATTAGTTGGTTGTGATGTGTATCGTCCGGCAGCTATTAATCAATTACAAGTTGTTGGAGAACAAATTGGTGTTGAGGTATATGCTGAGGTAGAAAATAAAAATCCTATTGAAATTTCTTTAAATGCAATTAAGCATGCAAAAGCAAACGGTAAAAATGTAGTTATTATTGATACTGCTGGTCGTTTAGCTGTTGATGAGGAAATGATGAATGAAATTTCAAATATTCATAAAGCCGTAAACCCACAAGAAACATTGTTTGTTGTAGATTCTATGACTGGGCAAGATGCTGTAAATACAGCAAAGGCTTTTAATGATATTTTAAACTTTGATGGTGTAGTACTTACTAAATTAGATGGTGATACACGTGGTGGAGCTGCGTTATCTATAAAATCAGTTGTAAATAAACCTATTAAATTTATTGGAACTGGTGAAAAGATGGATGCTATTGATGTATTTCATCCTGATCGTATGGCCGATCGTATTTTAGGAATGGGAGATGTTATCTCATTAGTAGAACGTGCACAAGAGCAATACGATGAAAATGAAGCTAGAAAATTACAGAAAAAAATAGCGAAAGATCAATTTGGTTTTGATGACTTTTTAAGTCAAATACAACAAATCAAAAAGATGGGTAGCATGAAAGATTTAGTCGGAATGATACCTGGAGCTGGTAAAGCTTTAAAAGATGTTGATATTGATGAAGGTGCTTTTACAGGTATTGAAGCAATTATACAGTCTATGACTCCTTTCGAAAGAAGTACACCCGCTTCAATAAATGCAAGTCGTAAAAAAAGAATTGCAAAAGGTTCTGGTACCTCGGTACAAGAAATAAATCAGTTAATGAAACAGTTTAACCAAATGAGTAAGATGATGAAAATGATGCAAGGTGGTGGCGGAAAAAAGATGATGCAAATGATGAAAAACATGAAATAAGGTATTAATTTATATACAACAATTAAATTTATTGCTTTTTCTTTTTTTAAACATAACTATTAACAACAATACAGTACAAAATGATTTTATTAGACGGTAAAAAAACATCAGCAGATATTAAAGAAGAAATTGCGCTTGATGTATTAGAGTTAAAAAATCAGGATAAAAAAGTACCACACTTAGCTGCCGTTATAGTAGGTAGTGATGGTGCAAGTTTAACTTATGTTAACGCAAAAGTTAAGGCTTGTGATCGTGTAGGTTTTGAATCTTCTTTAATTAGATTACCAAAAGAAACTACTGAAGAAGAGTTATTAAATGAAATTGCTATTTTAAATATTGATAATGATGTTGATGGTTTTATAGTACAACTTCCACTACCTGATCATATTAACGAACAAAAAGTACTTATGGCCATAAACCCTAACAAAGATGTGGATGGTTTTCATCCTACTAATGTTGGTAAAATGGCTTTAAACTTACCCACTTTCATATCTGCAACACCTTTTGGTATTTTAGAATTATTAGATCGTTATAAGGTAGAAACTTCAGGTAAGCATGTAGTTGTTATTGGTCGTAGCCATATTGTTGGTAGCCCAATGAGTATTTTATTATCTCAAAAAAGAAAAGTTGGTAATGCTACGGTTACTTTAACACATAGTAGAACAAAAAATTTAAAAGAAATAACTTTAAAAGCTGATATTATTATTGCTGCTTTGGGTATTCCTGAATTTTTGAAAGCTGACATGGTTAAAGATGATGTAACTGTAATTGATGTAGGAATTACTCGTGTAGCTGATTCTTCTAAAAAAAGAGGGTTTCGTTTAGTTGGTGATGTTGATTTTAATGGTGTTTCTAAAAAATCTGCTTTTATAACTCCAGTTCCTGGAGGTGTAGGTCCAATGACTATAGCAATGTTACTTAAAAATACATTACTTGCTTGTAGTAGAAGAAATTCATAAACAAAAAACTTCAAACATATGTTTGAAGTTTTTTGTTTATGAATTTAGTTTTCTTTATTTAAATTAAATAGTTTTTAATTTATAAAGTAATAACTCCTCTTTATTATTTGGTAAAGTTGTTACACCTACTATTTCTAGTCCTAATTTTTCTAAAAGCTTTTGAGAAGAAATATTATCTTTTGATGTTATCGCAATTATTTGTTCAATTTGAAATTCATCTATAGCTGCTTGCATTAACCTACATGCTGCCTCGTGCGCATAACCTAACCTTTCATATTGAGGTAAAAGACCAAAACCTATATCAACCCCTGCTAACCCTTTTCTGTCGTACAATCCACAGGTACCAACTTTTGTACCATCCGTTTTTTTTATCAAGGAGTAATTAGAGTATCCATGCGTATTTAATT
The DNA here is from genome assembly GCF_964507685.1 of Tenacibaculum aestuariivivum. Lineage (GTDB taxonomy): Bacteria > Bacteroidota > Bacteroidia > Flavobacteriales > Flavobacteriaceae > Polaribacter > Polaribacter aestuariivivum. The sequence goes on along the minus strand of NZ_OZ208414.1, from coordinate 88,790 downwards.
GTGGAATCATTTTTTCTTGAATATACTTTTCTGCAGCTTTAACTGAATAAAGCTTTCTATCTCCTACATATTTAAGAAACTTTGGAGTATTCATTAATTGATAAATTAATTCGGCATCCTGCTCTAAAGTTGGTATTAACAATAACCTTTCTGATTCAAATTTTTTGTACATATTTTTTTCCAAAAAAATAATTATTAACAAGTATAAATTACTATTTATTATAGTTTATTTAAATAAAGTACTTATTTCATTACCAGTAATTAACTCTGTAGGAAGCATATCTTTTTGAAACAAACGCGCCGATAAGTTTCCTTTTAAAGTTATTAAAGTTCCATTTACAGCTAACCAACTACCCTCTCTTAATCCTAAAACAGAAGTATTGTTAAATATATGGTATTCCTTTATTCTAGTTTCTCGAGTTTCCCCCATATGAGTAGAATTTTTTATAGGGTCTAAATAATGTGCATTTATATTAAAAGGTATAACACCTAAAGTTGTAAAACTTGGCGGATACACTATAGGCATATCATTTGTGTTCATCATACTAACTCCACAAATATTACTACCTGCACTTGTACCAAAATAAGGTGTTCCGTTTTCAATAACTTCTTTTAAAGTGTCAATTACTTTATTTTTATATAATTGATTTACCAATTCAAATGTATTACCTCCTCCTGTAAAAATAGCTTCGGATTCTTGTAACGCTTTTAAAGGATTATCAAACTCATGAATACCCTTTATTTTTTTATCAATTTTAATAAAAGCTTTTCTAGCAATGTTTGTGTATTCATCGTAACTAATTCCACCTGGCCTAGCATAAGGTATAAATAAAATAGTATTTGCTTTTTTAAAAAAAACGGAAAGTGTAGGTAATATATACTCTAAATATCCACTTCCGTGAATAGTTGACGTACTTGCAATTATAATATTTTTCATACATCAAATTAACAAAAAATTACCATTCTTTTAAAACATTTTTAAGACTACTAGGTAGTTTCTTTGTAATATGAAAAAGTTCTTGTTTTTAATACTCAGTATTACATCACTAATTGGTACTGCTCAAAATAGCCCTAAAATTATTTCAGGTTACATTTATGTAGATAGTTTAAAGGTACAAGATGTGCATGTTATTAATACACAATTAAATATTGGCTCAGTTTCTGATAAAAATGGTCATTTTGAAATTATTGCACAAAAAGGAGATATTTTAATTATTTCACATTTAAATTTTAAATACAAAGAATATATTATTACTAAAAAGGATTTAAACTTAAAACTAATTAATATTTATTTGAATAGCAAATTTTATATACTTGACGAAGTTGTTTTAAAAAAACGAAAAGGTATTTTTGATATTGATGAAGATGTATTATTACATAATGCGCCTATTGTAAATGCTAAAACACTAAACTTACCTTTTGCTAATAGCACAAAACAAAAAAATACTAAAACTATCAATTTTCAATCAGGAGTATCTGTTAGCTTGAGCGGACTTGTAAATGTTTTAAATGGAAAAAATAAACAAAAAAAACAACTTAAAAAATTAAAAAAGCAGGATGCAAAACTTTTAGCAATAAGAAAACATTTTACTGATGGCTTTTTTATTTATCAATTAAAAATAAAAAAAGAAAATATTTATCCATTTTTAGAACAATGCATTTCTAAAGGCATCATTAATTTATACGCTAAAGATAAATTATTAGAACTTACCACTGTTTTACTTGATAATAGTAAAAACGAATCTTATTTATTAGACAAAGAAAAGGTAAAAATTACTCAAAAATAAGTCTATGAAAAAACTGCTACTGTTCGTTTTAGTTTTATTATCTTTTTTAAAAATACAATCACAAGAAAACAGAACGTTTTTATATGGTGAGGTAAAAGATAAAATTGGAGTACTCTTTAAAGCAAACGTAATTAACCTAAATACCAAACAAGGTACTTTTACTAATAAAAATGGTGAGTTTAAAATTTTAGCAAAACTAAATGATTCTTTAAAAATATCTTTTGTTGGTTATAAACCAAAAGTATTTGTTGTTAAAATAAATTACTTTGGCATACAAAAAAACACTTTTAACCTACTTAAAATAATATATAAGTTAGATGAAGTTCATTTAAAAAAACACAATTTATTAGGTTTTTTAACTTCTGATAGTAAAAATATTAATTCAAAAAGAAAAATAAATGCTAAAACATTAAATTTACCTTATGCCGAAACTAAAAAACTAACACCTGCCGAAAGAACACTACAAACTGCTATGGGAGGAAGCAAACCTTTTACAATTGGTATTGCAAATGTTGTTTCACTTGATTATATTTTAAATAGTGTTTCTGGTAAGATAAAAAAGTTACGAAAATTAAAAACTATTGAAACGTTAGAAATTAAAGTTGCGAAAATTAAAAACACCTATGCTACATTTATTATAAAAGAATATTACATAAAAGAAAGCGACCTTTATAGATTCATTTATTTTTGTACTACTGATAAAAAATTTAATCATATTTATAATTCTAATGAAATAAATATGATTCTGTTTTTAAAAAATAAAGCCGAAGTATTTAAAAAACTAAACTCAAACAATTATAATTAGTAATTTGGCGTACTAATTAGTATTAAAAATATGAAAAAAATAATTATACTTTTCCTTATACTTCCACTACTATCTTTTAGTGTACACAAATATTATATTTCTTTAACAGAAATAGCATATGTTGAAAAAACAAAATCGGTTCAAATAATTATGAATGTTTTTATAGACGATATAGAAACTGCTATTAATAATGACTATAATGTAAACCTACAACTACTATCAAAAAACGAGTTAAAAAATGTAGATACACTTTTTTTAAACTATTTAAAAAAACACTTTAAACTTAAAATTAATAATAAAAATTTTGAGTATAATTTTATTGGTAAGGAATACGATGGTGATATTGTATTTTTTTATTTAGAAATAGAAAACATTCATCATTTTAATACTATAGAAATACAAAATAATGTATTGATAACTCATTTTCCAGAACAACAAAACTTAATTAAAGCATCTATAAAAACTACTCGTAAAAGCTTATTTTTAAACCAAAAAAAAGATAGTGGTTTATTGAATTTTTAATATAACACCACTAAACTAAGTACTTATACCTATTTTTACTTTTTATTAAACTAGAAACCTTTATTGTAATGATTAAAAACATCCTATTTTTATTTACTTTTTTATTGATACACACTACTATATTAGCTCAAAAAACATCAGCAAAAACAAAAGTAGGACACACTAATCAAAATAAATTTAAACAATTAGAAGAACTTTTACCAACACCTAACAGTCAGCACACCGCTTCTGGTGCTCCTGGAAAAAAGTATACACAACAAAAAGTTGATTATGCTATGAATATTGTTTTAAATGATGTTGAACAAAAATTAACAGGTAATGAAACAATAACCTACCATAATAATTCAACAGATGAATTAACTTACTTATGGGTACAATTAGATCAAAATGTACGAGCTTCTAATTCTAAAACACCAGATATTACTTCGGGTAAAATTCAAAAAAAAATAAGTAAAAAAATGTTTGATAGAACTTTTCCTAAAAAAAAGTTTAAAGGTGGTTTTAATATAACTAATGTTACCAACATTAATGGTAGTAAATTATCATACACTATTAACCAAACCATGATGCGTATTAACTTGCCACAACCATTAGCGTCAGGTAAAACATTTAAATTTAATATTAATTGGTGGTACAAAATTAACAATCACAAAACTTTAGGAGGTCGATCTGGCTTTGAGTATTTTGAAAAAGACGGAAATAATAATTATGTAATTGCACAATTTTATCCAAGATTATGCGTGTATGACAATGTAGAAGGCTGGCAAAACGATCAATTTTGGGGAAGAAGTGAATTTGCCTTAGAATTTGGTGATTTTAATGTAAACATTACTGTTCCTGCTGATCATATGTTAGGTGCAACAGGTGTTTTATTAAATAAAAATGAAGTATTATCTAAAAAAGAACTAAAAAGACTAGAAAAAGCTCAAAAAACATATGACAACCCTATTATTATTAGAACTCAAGATGAAGCTAAAAAACTAGAAAAAAGCCGTTCTAAAAAAACTAAAACTTGGAAATTTAAAGCAAAAAATGTAAGAGATTATGCGTTTGCTACTTCAAGAAAATTTATATGGGATGCTATGGCTGTTAACATTAATGGTAAAAATGTAATGGCACATTCTTTATACTCTAAAGAAGCAAACCCTTTATATGGTGAACACTCAACAAGAGCCGTAGCACAAACATTAAAAACATATTCAAAATACACGTTTGATTATCCGTACCATAAAGCAATTTCTGTAGATGGACAAATGGGCATGGAATATCCACAAATTTGTTTTAACCCAGGAAGACCAAATGCTGACGGAACATATTCGGATAGAGTAAAATATAGAATGATAAAAGTAACTATTCATGAAGTTGGTCATAATTTTTTTCCGATGATAGTAAATTCTGATGAACGTCAATGGACCTGGATGGATGAAGGGTTAAACTCATATATGGAAATTTTAGCAGAATTAGCCTATGATAAAAATTTTCCTGTAACCAGAGGCTACCCTAAAAATATTATAAAATACATGAGCGGTGATCAATCTAAAATTGCGCCTATTATGTCAAAAGGAGATCATGTGTACAGTTTTGGTAATAATGCTTACGGTAAACCAGCTACTGCATTATGGATTTTAAGAGAAACCATTATGGGGGCTGAATTATTTGATTACGCTTTTAAAACATACGCCAAAAGATGGAAATTTAAACACCCTACTCCTGCTGATTTTTTTAGAACTATGGAAGACGCTTCTGCTATGGATTTAGATTGGTTTTGGAGAGGTTGGTTTTATACAACTGATGTTACAGATATAGGTATTAAAAATGTTAAAAAGTATTATACTTCCAATAAAAACAATACTTCTGTTAGTTTTATTGAAGACACCAGCAAAGGTTTAAGTTTTGCTACCAAACAACCAACCTATTATTATGAAATAACATACAATAAACCAGGAGGCTTAGTTATGCCTATTATTGTTGAATTTACCTACAAAAACGGAACTAAAGAAAGAAAAAAATATCCTGCTGAAATTTGGAGACACAATGATAAAGAGGTAACAAAAGTATTTTTTTCAAACAAAGAAATACAACATATTTTAATAGACCCAGATTTAGAAACTGCCGATGTTGACACTTCAAATAATAGCTGGCCTGTAAAAATAACTTCTAAATTTAACAATTTTAAAAATCAGTTAAAAAATTAAAAAACATTATTAAAAAAGCGATACTATTATTAAGTATCGCTTTTTTTATTGTAAAAACTAAGTTACAACCATAAAGGTTTGTTAATTATTGAACAAACTTATTTTGTAATGCTCAAATTTAGTAACTTTCGAAATATTTTTAAACTCAATTAAATTCAGAAAATGAGAAAATATTACACCCTGTTATTTGTAGCTTTTTTTACAAGTGCCCCAATATTTGCACAAGAAACAAAGGCTCCTCAAAAAGGTCATACTGATCAAAATAAGTTTCGTCAATTGAAAGACTTATTAGCAACTCCAAACGATCAACGTACAGCATCTGGTGCTCCTGGGCATCAATATACACAACAAAAAGTTGACTACGTAATGGTTTTACATTTAGACGAAACTACTAATAAATTATATGGCGATGAAACAATTACGTATCATAATAACTCTAAAGATCCATTAGATTATTTATGGATACAATTAGATCAAAACATGCGTGCCCCCAACTCTCAAACACCTTTAATTGAATCTAAAGAAGCTACTGCTTTTCAAACAACTGAAAAATTTGTAGCTGAAACCTTAGATACTCCAAAAGAATTTGGTTTTAAAATTGAAGAAGTAAAAAATGCTGATGGTACTGAATTATCCTACATCATAAACAACACCATGATGCGTGTTAACTTACCTAAAGCAATTACTTCAGGAGAAGTATTTAAGTTTAAAATAAAATGGAATTACTTAATTAACAACTCTGTAATTGATGGTGGTCGCTCTGGCTTTGAATTATTTCCTGACGGAAATAAAAATTATACAATTGCTCAATTTTTTCCACGTTTAGCTGTATATGATAATGTAGAAGGTTGGCAAAATATGCAGTTTTATGGACGTAGCGAATGGGCTTTAGAATTTGGAGATTATGATGTTAAATTAACCGTACCTGCTGATCATATTGTAGATGCAACTGGAGAATTACAAAATGAAAAAGATGTTTTAACTAAAGAACAACGTAATCGCTGGGAAAAAGCAAGAACTTCTTATAAAAACCCTGTTTTTATTGTTACACAAGAAGAAGCTGAAGCAAATGAAAAACAAAAAACTACCAAAACTAAAACATGGCACTTTAAAGCTAACAATGTACGTGATTATGCGTTTGCTTCATCAAGAAAGTATATTTGGGATGCTATGGCTGTTAATATAAATGGTAAAAACATAATGGCTGTTTCATTATATCCTAAAGAAGGAAACCCTTTATGGGAAGAATACTCTACAAGAGTTGTTGCTAACACTTTAGAAGAATATTCTAAAATGACTTTTGACTATCCATATTCAAAAGCAATATCTGTTAATGCAAAAGATCAAGGTATGGAGTACCCTATGATATGTTTTAACTACGGAAGACCTAATAAAGATGGTACTTATTCTGACAGACTTAAAAATAGAATGATTGGGATAATTACACATGAAGTTGGACACAATTTTTTTCCTATGATTGTAAATTCTGATGAACGTCAATGGACTTGGATGGATGAAGGTTTAAACTCTTTTGTTGAAACCCTAGCTGAGTTAGATTATGATCCTAACTTTGATACTCGTAATTTACCTAAAGATATTGTACGCTACATGAGTTTAGATCAAGATAAGTTAACACCTATCATGTCGCAGGGCGATTATGTAAAAAACTTTGGCCCGAATGCCTACACAAAACCAGCTGCAGGTTTATATATGTTACGTAAAACTATTATGGGACCTGAGCTATTTGATTATGCTTTTAGAACTTACGCTAAAAGATGGATGTTTAAACACCCTACTCCTGCTGATTTTTTTAGAACAATGGAAGATGCCTCTGGTATGGATTTAGATTGGTTTTGGAGAGGATGGTTTTATTCTACTGATTATACTGATATTGGTATTAAAAATGTTAAAACATTGTTTTTAACAAACAAACCAAATGAAAAAACAAAAAAAATACAAGAGCAATACCCGTCATACTTTGCTAGTTTAGGGAAATTAGTTTTTTTAACAACAAATAAAGATGATGCTAACTCATCTGAAATAGAAGCATATATTAACAATTTACCTAGTACTAAAAAAGCTACATTAAAAGCATTACCTAAATACATGTATCAAGTTGAATTTGAAAAACCTGGAGGTTTACCAATGCCAATAATACTTGAAATAACCTATGCTGATAATAGTAAAAAAAGAGAAATTTTTCCTGCTAAAATATGGATGAAAAATGATAAAAAAGTATTCAAGGTTTTTTCTTCTGATAAAGAAATAAAAAGTATGGTAATAGATCCTGATTTAGAAACAGCTGATATTGATACCTCAAATAATAGTTGGCCTAAAAAAGCATCTAGCAAATTTGATGCATTTAAAAATAAAACAAAAAAATAAAAAATAATTCCTGTAAAACTTAATAAATACCTCACTTTTATAGTGAGGTATTTATTTTTAAATTAATTATTAGTAATAAAAATACACAACATATATGTAATAACTACCTGTATAAAACAAAAAATAATTCTAACATATTTTTCACTCTCAATAACAAAACATTAAAAAAACAATTAATAATTATAATATTCATAATAAAAACAATTAATTAATAACATTTTAGCATCAAAAAAACCATTGGGAATCCTTAAATTTGTAGTACTTCAAAAAACATTAATAATTACGGTATACCTTTTAATTAATACCACTTAAAAAACTAATAATATGAGCAAAACTGCTAAAATCATGTACACTAAAACGGATGAAGCTCCTGCATTAGCTACTCGTTCATTTTTACCTATTGTAAAAGCTTTTACAAAATCATCTAATATAGAAATAGAAACTAAAGATATTTCTCTTGCAGGACGTATTCTTGCTAGTTTTCCAGATTTTCTTACCAAAGAACAACAAGTAGAAGATGCTTTAATTTTCTTAGGTGAATTAGCTAAAAAACCAGAAGCAAATATTATTAAATTACCCAATATATCTGCCTCAGTACCGCAATTAAAAGCTGCAATTAAAGAATTACAAATATTAGGCTATGCTCTACCTGATTTTCCTGAAGAAGCAAACACCGATGATGAAAAAGTTATTTTAGCTCGTTACAATAAAATTAAAGGTTCAGCAGTAAACCCTGTTTTACGTGAAGGAAACTCTGACCGAAGAGCTCCAAAAGCTGTTAAAAATTACGCACGTAAAAATCCACATTCAATGGGTGCTTGGTCTTCAACTTCTAAAACTCATGTTGCCACAATGAGTGAAGGTGATTTTGCTCACACCGAAAAGTCAATTACTATAAAAAATGCTACGGATGTAAAAATTATACATACAAGTACAAATGGAACAGTAACTACTCTAAAAGAAAAAATTTCCTTATTAGATGGTGAAATCATTGACGGTTCTGTTATGAGTAAAAAAGCTTTATTAACTTTCTTAGCAGAGCAAATTTCCGATACAAAAGAAAAAGGATTATTATTTTCTTTACACATGAAAGCTACAATGATGAAAGTTTCTGACCCTATCATTTTTGGATATGCTGTACGCGTTTTCTTTAAAGATTTATTTACTAAACATCAAGAAATATTCAATAAAATAGGTGTTGATGTGAATAATGGGTTTGGAAATTTACTAAGTAATCTTAATGAATTAACCGCCGATAAAAAAGCAGAAATTTTAGCTGATATTGAAGCTGTTTACGCTAATAATCCAGCTGTAGCAATGGTAAATTCAGATAAAGGAATTACGAACTTACATGTTCCTTCAGATATTATTATTGATGCTTCTATGCCAGCAATGATTCGTACTTCGGGTCAAATGTGGAATAAGGATGGAAAACAGCAAGACACCAAAGCTGTAATTCCAGATAGTTCATACGCTGCTCTATATCAAGAAACTATTGATTTTTGTAAAAAAAATGGTGCTTTTGACCCTACAACAATGGGAACCGTTCCTAATGTTGGTTTAATGGCTCAAAAGGCTGAAGAGTATGGCTCGCATGACAAAACTTTTGAAATTACAGCCAACGGAACAGTTGATGTAATTGATGTTAATGGAACTGTTTTAATATCTCATAAAGTTGAACAAGGTGATATTTGGAGAATGTGCCAAACAAAAGATGCACCTGTTCAAGATTGGGTAAAATTAGCGGTTACTCGTGCTAGAGCTTCTCAAACTCCTGCTATTTTCTGGTTAGGAAAAGAAAGAGCGCATGATACTGAAATCATTAAAAAAGTAGAAAAATACTTAAAAAACTACGATACTACCGATTTAGATATTCAAATTTTATCGCAAGTTGAAGCAACTAAATATACGTTAGAAAGAGTTAAAGACGGAAAGGATACTATTTCTGTTACAGGAAATGTTTTGCGTGATTATTTAACCGATTTATTTCCTATTTTAGAATTAGGAACTTCTGCAAAAATGTTATCTATAGTTCCGTTAATGAATGGAGGTGGATTATTTGAAACAGGTGCAGGTGGTTCAGCTCCAAAACATGTTGAACAATTAGTAAATGAAAACCATTTACGTTGGGATTCTTTAGGTGAATTTTTAGCTTTAGCAGTTTCTTTAGAACATTTAGGAGAAACTAATGCTAATAATAAAGCTAAAGTTTTAGCCGAAACCTTAGATGATGCTACAGATAGATTATTGGAAAATAAAAAAGGACCTTCTAGAAAAACAGGTGAATTAGATAACCGAGGTTCGCATTATTATATAGCAAAATACTGGGCAGAAGCTTTAGCTGCTCAGAATAAAGAAATAGATTTAAAAACACAATTTGATCCTATAGCTAAAAATTTAGCTAATAACGAAGCTATAATTATTAATGAATTAAATAAAGTTCAAGGAAAACCTGTAACTATTGGCGGATATTATAAGCCTAATGATATTTTAACAAATGCAGTTATGAAACCTAGTAATACTTTTAATACTATTTTAAAAAATATTTAAAAAATATTAAATTTAACAAAAAGGCAGGTGATTTATCACCTGCCTTTTTGTTATTTAATAACCAAAAAAACTATTAAAAAATTGTAACAATATTATAAATATTAAGATAAAAGCTTTTTAATTAGTAAATTTGAAATATGAATTTTATAAAAACAACTGAACAAGACTCAAATTATGATAATTTAGAAAAAATGACTATTTCTGAATTATTATCAAACATAAATAATGAAGATAAAACAGTTCCTTTAGCTGTTGAAAAAGCATTGCCTCAAATTGAAAAACTAACAGCACAAGTAGTATCAAAATTAAAAAAAGGCGGACGTTTATTTTATATAGGTGCTGGTACAAGTGGGCGTTTAGGTATTTTAGACGCTAGTGAGTGCCCTCCTACTTTTGGCGTTCCTCATGAATTAGTTGTAGGACTTATTGCAGGTGGAGATATTGCCATTAGAAAAGCTGTAGAAAATGCCGAAGATGCAACAATGCAAGGTTGGAAAGATTTACAAAAAGAACAAATAACAAATAAAGATATTGTGATTGGTATTGCTGCATCAGGAACTACGCCCTATGTAATTTCAGCATTAGAAAAATGTAATGAAAATAATATTCTAACAGGATGTATTACTTGTAACCATAGAAGTCCTTTGGCTATAACAGCTCAATTTCCTATTGAAATAGTTGTTGGTTCAGAATTTGTAACAGGTAGTTCACGTATGAAAGCGGGTACTGCTCAAAAATTAGTGCTAAATATGATTTCTACCACGACAATGATTCAGTTAGGAAAAATAAAAGGTAATAAAATGGTAGATATGCAACTTTCTAATAAAAAATTAGTAGAAAGAGGAGTAAAAATGTTAATCTCTGAACTAAAAATTAACGAAAAAACAGCAAATACTTTATTAAAAAACTTCGGTAATGTTAGAAATGCTATAAAAAACTATCATAAAAATGGCTAAACCAATAACTCCTGATAATATAGTAAAAAAATTTTTAATTTTATTAGGCTTATTAATTACATCACCTATTATATTAAACTTAGCCTTTAAAGCTCTAAGAATTTTTACTGAAACTCCAAAAAAATATGTTGCTTACTTTTTATTAATATTAGGCATTTTTTTAATTTTATTTACTGTTTTTTATGCGTTCAAAACTATAAAATATTTTTTAGATGCTCTTTTTAAAAAAAATAACCCTAAATAAAACATCAATGAATATTATTTATTTAAAATAAATAATATCATAAAATTACTCCCTCACTAATTCTAAGATATAACTATTATATAACTTTAATAACATCAATAATTATCTATACTACAATAAATTTAACACACATTTATATAAAAAAGTGACTTTTTTATAAAAGTGGTGTCGTAATATATGTAAAGACATAATTATATATAAATTATATAAGTCTTTGTTTTTTCTTTAAAAAAACTATTTTTGTCTCAAAATTAAAAGTATGAAAATTAAAATTTGTTTAATACTTACTTTACTTATAAACTATTCCTTTTACGCTCAAGTAAAAATAGGAGAAAATCCATCTGTTATTCACTTAAATTCTATTTTAGAATTAGAAAGCTCAGATAAAGCACTAGTTATAAGCAGAATGACTACTAATGAAATGAATGCAATGCAACCTTTAAAAGGTGCTTTGATATTTAACACAAACGAAAACTGTGTTTTTGTATATGATGGTACATTATGGAAAAACCTATGCAACACAACCAAAGGCATTAATGTTACAACAACAAACAGCGCTCCTGTAAACAATAATTTAGGTGATTTTTGGATAAATAATTCCTTGAAAAATACAACTAGCATATGGGATGGTACTAACTGGATATCTATAGACAATAATCCTAAAAAAGGAAACGGAACTCCTACAATTACCAACAACCCTAATCCTATTGCTGGTGAGCTATATATTGATAGTAGTACAGGTAATATTTATGCTTATAATGGAACCAATTGGGTTGCATCAAACACAAAACCTACTGCCAATAATGGTTTATTAATTAATAGTAACAATACAATACAACTCGGAGGTGAATTAATTAAACCTACCATTATAAAAACAAGCCCTGTAAATACATTAGCCATAACTAATTTAGAAGATGGAGATGTTACCCAAGATGAAATTGTTACGGTTAATAAAACAACAGGTCAACTAAAAAAAGTAACCGCTACTAATTTATTTAGAGAAGAAGTAACACAATTAATAGCCTCAGATGGTCAATTAACTTTTAACGGATTAACTTTATACTCTAATGATAAAGTAAACGTATACAGAAATGGTGTTAGGGTTGATTTTGTTATAATCAATAATACCACAATACAAATAGAAGCTGATGCAATATGCTATCAAGGCGATCAAATTAAAATAGTGCAATTTTATTAATAAACCTTAATTAGAAACTTAAAACAATTATTTATGAAAACAATTACAAACAAATTTAAATTAGCTATTGTTGCTGTTGGCTTATTAGCCATTAGTACAACAAATGCACAACAAACAACAGGTACTTTTAATGCTATTGAAAAAGTAGGTAAATCATCTGAATTAAACGGTACTATTAGAGTTATCGATAATAAAGGAACTAAAAAATACTTACAAGTAAAAAATGGTTTAACTTTATTTACTGATCAAACTCCTGATGGAGGTATTGTATCAACTTGGCAATTAGGTGGTACATTAACTGATGATACATTTATAGATGCATCTGGAGCTGTTTTTGGTATTACAGGTATTAAAGAAATAGATGCTACCACAAACCCAACAACTGACATTGCAGCTACAGCATACGACGGTACAGGATATACTATAATGGTTAGAGATGAAGCTACAGGAGAAACTAAAAAAATATTAGCTTCTGAATTATTACAAGTTCAATCTGGTCATGATGTATTTACAGCAGCAGTTGCTGGTGCTGCGCCAACAGCTGGTGAATTAACATTCGACCTAACAGTAGCTTTACCTGACTTTAAAAATGTATGGGTTTATAGAAATGGTGCTAAATTAGTAGCAGGTGTTGATTATACCATAACAGGTACTACAATTGTTTTAGTACCTAATACAACTCAACCAAACGACTGGACTTTATATTCTGACGATATTATTGAAGTTCAATTTGTTAAATAACCCTTATATACTTCTATCCATTAGTTTTAAATTATAAATAAAGCTAATGGATAGTATTTATGGTATATACATAATAACCAACATTATATTTTATCTTCACATTAACCACTACTCAGGTTTTAAAATTTTACAATCAATAAATAAAATACTTAATCACTTAAAATGATACACTATAACAAGTACATATTTATACTATTTTCTGCTTTAATTTTTATCTCATTAAAAATTAATGCTCAGGAAGTAAGGATTATTGATAATAAAGGAACTATTAAAACAGTTAATAACAACAATGTTACCTCAGGTAACACTGAACCAACAGCACCTGTAGAAGGAGATGTTTGGTTTGATACCTTAAATAGTGAAATTAAAGTTTATGATGCAGACCCCATACCTATTGGTACATGGAGAAATATTGCAAGCTCAAGTAGCACAGGAGACAATATATATAATATAAATGGAACATTAACACAAAACAGAACACTTAACGGAGGTGGTAATCAATTATTCTTCAATAATTTAGATTGGTTTCAAATAAGTAACACCAATTTTATACGCATACAATCTGATGGTTTTTTAGATTTTATAGGTCCATCAGGTATCAACCTTTATAGTGATACACGACTTACTGGAAACATTTCAGTTTCAGGTGGTTATAGAGACAGTACTAATAGTTTTGGTACTGCTAATCAAATACTATCATCTACTGTAACAGGTACTCAATGGGTTGATAATATAGGTACTACAGGTACTACAGGGGCTGTTTTTTTTGCAGGAACCGATGGTAATATTACCGAAAATAATTCACAATTATTTTGGGATATCAGTAATAATCGATTTGGTATTGGAACAAATTCACCAACTAATAAGCTACATGTTTCAGGAGCCATAAGAGCTCAAGGAATACTTAATTCTGACGGCACCCTAACGGAACCTTCTTATCGATTTAATGACGATACAAACACAGGTATTTTTAGACCTGCCGCAGATGAAATTGGCCTTGTTGTAGGTGGTTATGAAGCTATTAATATAGATGAAACATCTAATGCTACAAAAGTAACAATTAACGAAACTATTGAATTGAATGGTCCTTTAGTAGATATTAATAATACTACTGGTACTGCAGAACAAATACTATCATCTACTGTAACAGGTACTCAATGGGTTGATAAACCTGGTAGTACTTGGTTAGCAAAAAATGATAATTTGACTGCTGATAAAAATGATACCGAAATATATAAAAATGGTACTGTTGGTATTGGTGATTTTTCTGGAGCTACTACTATTGATGCTCAATTACATGTAAAAAGTACTAATGTTCCTTTTAAAATTCAACCTAACACAACAACTCCTACAGGTACTAGTACTGGGCAAATGTTTGTAGACAGTACAAATGGTATTTTGTATATATTTGATGGTACTAGAAACAAATGGCTAAGTGTAGATAGAACTATGGTTGGTTGGGGTAGAAATAATGACAACACAACAAATGAATATTTAAGACAATTTAATGGTGCTCAGTCTAATAATAATGGTTGGAGAATGATCAGAAATGGCACTATAACAGCAATTAGCGCTCAAACAAATATAAATCAAAACTGGACTTTAGAAATACGTAAAAATGATGCACCAGCAGTAATAACATCTATAACAATGACTACTCAAGGAAATCATAATAACACTATTAATGTTAATATTAATGAAGGTGATTATATTCAAGCTTACTGTAACGGTACTAGTATAGATTACCCTGAAGTTTTAATTGAAATTGCCTGGAGAAAATAATAAATATTATGAAAAGGTTAAAAAAAACAAAATTATCTTTACTAATTATCACTTTTTTAAGTGTAAATAATTTTGCTCAAACAGCTTTTTATAATACCGGAAACGTACGTATGCATAACAATGCACAAATAGGTTTTCACACTAATTTAATTAATAACGGTACTTTTAATAACAACCTAGGCTTAGCTGGTTTTTATAGTAATAACGAAACTAGAGTTGTTTCAGGTAATCAAAAAACATCTTTTTATAATATTGAAATTGATGCTGTAAATAATTTAGAATTACAAACCTCTTTAATATTAACAAACGAGTTAAGCTTTATAAGCGGTAAGGTTATAACACCTAGAAATAATACTACAGTTTCTTTAGAGTTTAAAAATCATAATTTTTATGCAGGTGAAGGAGATTATACCCATATTGATGGGTATGCTACAATCATTGATTTAAATGAATTTACATTTCCTATTGGTGATGATGATCGTTTACGACCAATGATATTACCACAAACTCAAAAAGAATCTTCATTTTTAGGAGCTTATTTCTTTGAAGACCCTAATACACCAACTACCTTTACTCAAAATTTTTTAACAAACCAAAAACAAGCATTTATTGAAAATGTAAGTACGATTGAATTTTGGGACTTAAACGGAACATCAGAAACATCAATAACACTTACTTGGGATACTTTTAGTGACATACCTTTAATAACAAATACAATTAATCAATTAAGAGTTGTTGGTTGGAGTATTGCTGAAAACAAATGGGTTGACCTTGGTAATACAAATGTTACAGGAGATTTAACACAAGGAAAAATAACTTCTGATTCTTTTATACCCAATAACTACGAAGTTATAACAATTGCTTCAGGTTTTGCTGAAAATAATTTAACAGGTGTTAATATTATATTTTCTCCTAATGGAGATAATATAAATGAAACATTAATATTTGATAACTTAGAAAAATATAAAGATAATCATTTAGAAATATTTAATCGTTGGGGAATTACTGTATATAAAACAAAAAATTATAAAAACGATTGGACAGGTGTATCAACAGGAAGAGCTACCGTTAAAACTAATAGTAAGCTACCAGTAGGTACCTATTTTTATATTTTAAAATATAGTACCGATGAATTATCTAAAATTCAAAAAGGGTGGATTTATATTAATAGATAAGTACAATACCTTATATAAACTAACTACCTTTTTTAAATTTATAACTAGTAATTTATAACTAATAAAATTACCATATTTACTATAATTAACAGCATACAAATACACAACTACCCTACCCTTTATTTTTATACCAATAGTAATTTAAATAAACATACTTTTTAAATTATATAATTAAAGCTCTAAAAACTAATAGTATAAACGTTATTATATATCAAATTATTATTTGGCACGTTATTTGAAATTTATATATCAAACGCGGAAGCCGAAAAGCACATAGAGTAAGCATAACCCTAAATTTATCAATTATGAAAAAAGGGATACTTTTAATAATAGCAATCATGTCATTAGCATCTGTATATGCTAAAAACATAAAAAAATCAACTAGTAAAACTGGGGTTACAAATCGTTATAATAATGCTGTTACCTTTACTGAGCAAAACATACAGTTTCATGTATTTTTAAATGGTGATTTTGACTTTAATACACCTTATAGAAACACAAAATACTATAACACTAATAATGAGATTGTAATAGAACGAAATCGTAGAGATCGCATAAAACGTGTTGGAAATACTTTTATTAATTATAATAATAACGGAAGTGTAAATAGAATTGGTACTGTTTTTATTAATTATAATTATGGAAAATTAGTAAAAGTAGGAGCTTTAAATATTAGATACGACCGTTGGGGTAATACCAAATTTTATGGAAATGTAAAATACAATGACCACCGTGGCACCAATACGCATTACAACTCAAACAGTAATAACATGGCTGTTAACATTAATATTGGTAATGTTTTTAACTATAATGATGCTTATTTTTATAAAAGAAACTTTAAAAATAGCTATCGTAAATACAAAGAAGATACAAACTATTTATATTATAGAGTTGCTCCTAATGTTAAAACAGGTAAATATGGTAAATTTTTAAAAAGGCGTAAAAATAAAACATACAAAAAAAACAACTATTATAAAAAAACAACTACAACTCAAAAATTAAAATCAAGAAGAAATAGATAAAAAAAGCCTCATCAAAATGATGAGGCTTTTTTATAAAAAATTTAATTTATATTATTTTGCCACGTTAACAGCTCTAGTTTCACGAATTACAGTAACTTTTACCTGACCCGGATAAGTCATATCATTTTGTATTTTTTGTGAAATATTAAATGATAACTCAGCGGCTTTAGCATCATTAACCTTAGCACTTTCAACCATTACTCTTAACTCACGTCCTGCTTGTATCGCATATGCTTTTTGTACTCCTGTAAAACCAAAAGCAATATCTTCTAAATCTTTTAAACGCTGAATATATGAATCTAATACTTGACGTCGAGCTCCTGGTCGAGCTCCTGAAATAGCATCACAAACCTGTACTATTGGTGATAGTAAACTCTTCATTTCTATTTCATCATGGTGAGCACCAATAGCATTACACACATCTGGTTTTTCACCAAATTTCTCGGCCCATTGCATTCCTAATAAAGCATGCGGTAATTCACTTTCAGTTTCAGGTACTTTTCCAATATCATGTAATAAACCTGCACGTTTAGCAGCTTTAGCATTTAAGCCCATTTCTGCTGCCATAATACCACAAAGATTAGCTACTTCACGAGAGTGTTGTAATAAGTTTTGACCATAAGACGAACGGTATTTCATACGTCCAATAATTTTTATTAACTCAGGGTGTAAACCATGAATACCTAAATCAATAACAGTACGCTTACCTACTTCTATAATTTCTTGGCTAATTTGTTTTTCTGTTTTCTTAACAACCTCTTCAATACGTGCTGGATGAATTCGACCATCAGTTACCAATTTATGCATTGATAAACGCGCTATTTCTCTACGAACAGGATCAAAGCAAGATAAAATAATTGCTTCAGGAGTATCATCAACAATAATTTCAACACCTGTAGCAGCTTCTAAAGCACGAATATTACGTCCTTCTCTACCAATAATTCTACCTTTTACATCATCAGACTCTAAATTAAATACAGATACACAGTTTTCGACAGCCTGTTCAACACCAACTCTTTGAATAGTATTTAAAACTACTTTACGAGCCTCTTGTTGGGCAGTCATTTTAGATTCTTCAATAGTATCTTGTATAAACGACATTGCATCAGCCTTTGCCTCATCTTTTAAAGATGAAACTAATTCTGTTTTAGCCTCAACAGCAGATAACCCTGAAATTTTTTCAAGCATATCTACATGACGCTTATGTATTTTTTCAATTTCGTTTTCTTTCTTTTCAAGAAACTCTATTTTGTAGTCAAAATCAGCCTCTTTCTTTTCAATAGCCTTATTTAACTTTCTATTTTTATCTAATTCTGATGAAACTTGACTTTCTTTATCTCTTATTCTTTTTTCAACATCAGATATTTTCTTTTCTCTTGATAAAATTACTTTTTCATGCTCTGATTTTAGCTCTATAAACTTTTCTTTTGCTTGTAAAATTTTATCTTTTTTTATTGCATCTGCTTCTATTTTAGCTTCTTTTACAATATTTCTTGCTTCTTTTTTAGTTTCTAATATTAATTTATTAGCATTCGATTTTTCAACTATTTTAGCAATAATAAAACCTATTGCTACCCCTATAATTCCTGCCAATACAGGAAATAAAACTCCATCCATAATTTTAATTTAATTGTATAAAAAAACCTACATTAATAAGGTTTTATAAACTCCGTAAAAACAGGTTTAGGACTAACTGGCTGCTCAAGGATCCGATAATAAAAATCGGCGTGCTTTAATAACCAAGACTCATCCTTTCTAAATAAATAGTGTTGAGTTTAATAAACAATGTACTAATGTAGGCAGTAATATTAATAATATATTTTAAAGAACGTTATAAATGTTCATCTAACAAGTTAGTTAAATCATTTATTTTATTTGTGACTTCAGTATTATTTTTAGTATTTGTTAAATATACTATTTCTAATTTTGATGCAAATTGCAATGCACTCATTGCTAATACATCTTGTTTATCTGCTACTGCATAATCTTGTTCAAACTTAGCAATTAAATCATTAATATTTTTTGCAGCAGTACGCATCCCTTGCTCTTCATTTGTGTTATCAACACTTAATGGATACGTTCTTCCTGCAATTACTACATTAACTTTTATTTTTGCCATGTAAAGAACTTTATTTATGAATTCAAAAGATCAATGCATTTATCAATCTCTCGAATTAAAGTATTTATTTTGAGTTTTGTTTCTCTTTTATTTTCATCACTGCCTTCTATAGTTTTAGCAATTTTTAGCAACTTATATTCTTGTTGCCTTATAATTAACTCTTGCTTTTTCTCTTCTAAAATTAGCTGTAACCTCGCATTATTTTGAAGTAATATTTGGTTTTCTTCTTTTAAAAACTCATACTTAGACAATAAATTTTTCAATTTAGTTTCTAGTAAATAAATTGCTTCTAAAGAGGTACTCATTTATTTTTTGAGAATAAAACTATACCTACAAAGTTATCATTATAGAATTTAAATACCAACTCTTTTTTGTTTTTTTAACAAATAGCTGATTTTTAACCTTCTATATATTTGACTTATTTTTAGTATTTTTGTTTAAAACTGTTACAATTTGAAATTTTACTTTTCTATTATTTTTCTATTATTTTCATATTTAGGAAATGCGCAAAAGCAATATCCTAAAAATTACTTTTCAGCTCCTTTAAAAATACCTATAATTTTATCGGGTACTTTTGGTGAATTACGTAGTAATCATTTCCACTCAGGCATAGATATTAAAACACAAGGTAAACAAGGCTTACCTATTTATGCTGCCGCAAATGGTTATGTATCTCGCTTAAAAGTATCTCAATATGGTTTTGGTAAGGCTATATATATTGAGCATCCTAATGGATATACAACGGTGTATGCACATCTTAAAAAATTTGAAAGAAATATTGAAGCATACGTTAAAGGTGTTCAATATAAAAAAAAGAACTATCAAACAGGTAATTTATTTCCTAAAAAAGAACGTTTTCCTGTTACTAAAGGTCAAATTATTGGTTATAGTGGCGATACTGGTGGATCTGGCGGACCACATTTACATTATGAAATTAGAGATACTGAAACCGAACATATTATAAACCCATTGCTTTTTGGCATTAATATAATAGACAAAAAAGCGCCAACAATTCAAAAATTAATGGCATATCCTTTAAATGAACAAGCTAGAATTAATAATTCTAGTTTAAAATCGGCTATTACATTTAAAAAAACAAGTACTAATACTTACGTTAGTGAACGTATTACCGCTAGTGGAGTTATTGGGTTTGGTGTAAATGTTTTTGATAGACTAAATGGCGCTATAAATAAAAATGGTATTTATAGTTTAGAAATGAAAGTAAATGGTAGTAGAGTTTATTATCATGATGTAGAAACTTTTTCATTTGCAGAAAGCAAATATATTAATTTGTTGATTGATTATAAGCATTATAAAACATACAAAAATAGAGTTCAAAAAACACACAAAGTACCTGCTAATAAATTAAATTTATACGAAGACCTTGTTAATAATGGTAAAATAACTATTGAAAATGGCGCTAGTTATAATGTAGAAATTATTGCTAAAGATATTAAAAACAATAGTACCTCTATTACAATACCTATTACAGGAGTTAAAAGTAATTTAGTTTTTAAACAAAAAGATACTACTAATTATAAAATTATTGCTAACGAGTTTCGAAAATTTGATATAAAAAATGTTACTGTTGCTTTTCCTAAAAACACTTTTTATAAAGATTGTTTTATTGATTTTACAGTTAATAACGGAGTCGCAAAAATTCATAATCCAACCATACCCTTAGATAAAAGATATACCTTAACCTTTCACACTTCTTTTTTAAGTGATGCTCAAAAGCAACAAGTATATATAGCTAATGTTAGCAATTCCAAATACCCTAGATACATATCAACCAAAAAAAAAATAAATAAAGTTTATACTACTACAAAAACGTTAGGCAGTTATAAACTACTTTACGATACTACAAAACCTATAATTAAGTTATATAACTTTAAAAACGGACAATGGTTATCTAAAAACAACACTTTAAAAGTAAAAATTAGTGATAAAAAATCTGGTATAAAAAATTATACAGCTACTATTGATGGTAGTTGGATTTTAATGGAATACAATCATAAAAAAGGTATACTTACCTATAATTTTGAAGATAAAAAATTAATAGGCAGTAAACATATTTTTAAACTTGTTGTTTCAGACAATGTTGGTAACTTAGAAACGGTATCAACTACATTCTTCAAAAAATAAATTATACAAACTTTGAAAAAAATACTTCTTTTATTATTGTTTCCTACTTTAATTTTTGCACAAAACACAGTTATTGTTAAAGGAATCCTAACAAACAAATTTAATATGCCTATTGAAGGCATTGCTATTTCATACTTATCAGAAGGAACTACAACTGATGCTGATGGAAAATATCAATTTACTATACCAATGCGTAAAACGGTAACTGTTACTTTTAGCCATGTTTCATACAAAACAATTATAAAAAAATTTACATCACGTGGACGAAAAATATTTAACTACGCTCCTACTTTTTATTTTAAAACACAAGAACTAGAAGAAGTTATACTTAAAAATTATCGAAAAGAAGTACAAGGAATTACTACAATTTCAACAAAAAAAGTTAAAAACATAATAGGAGCAAATGCAGGAGTAGAAAATATTTTAATGACCCTGCCAGGCGTTAGTAATACTAATGAGTTAAGTACACAATATAATGTTAGAGGTGGTAATTTTGATGAAAACCTAGTGTATGTAAACGGAATTGAAGTATACCGACCTTTTTTAATTCGTTCAGGACAACAAGAAGGTTTAAGTTTTATTAATTCACAAATGGTGCAAAATATTAATTTCTCTGCAGGTGGATTTCAAGCTAAGTATGGCGACAAGCTTTCTTCTGTTTTAGACATTACTTATAGAAAACCTACCAATTTTAAAGCAAAAGTAGCCATTAGTTTATTAGGTGGAAGCTTTACAATAGAAGATACTTTTTTAAAGGATAAATTAAGTATAATAGTTGGTGTTAGATACCGCGACAATAGTTTATTTGTTAATAGTAAACAAGTTGAAGTTAATTTTAAACCTACTTTTGCTGATGTTCAAACTTTTTTATCATACAAAGCTACTAAAAAGTTAACCCTAAACTTTTTAAATAATTTTTCGTTAAACAACTACAATTACAAACCTTTAACCAGAAAAACTCGTTTCGGAACCATTGCTAACCCGTTAGAATTAGTTGTTTATTATCAAGGACAAGAAAAAGATAAGTTTAAAACTCTTTTTGGAGCTTTTTCAACTGATTATCAAGTAAATGATGCGTTAAAAGTAACAACAATCATCTCTTCTTTTAACACACAAGAAGAAGAGTACTTTGATATTGCGGCTGCTTATAGGTTAAGCGAGGTAGATAGCACTATTGGTTCTGAAAACTTTGGTGATGTAGCTTTTTCTCAAGGAATTGGATCACAAATAACCCATGCCCGAAATGATTTAGATGCCTTAATTAGTAATATTCAGTTTAAAGGTACTTTAAAAGATGGTAAAAATGAATGGAAAGCTGGTGTAAAATTTCAAGCAGAAAACATAAAAGATCGCATACGTGAATGGGAAGTTATAGACTCTTTAGGATTTTCTATTCGTCCGCCACACCACGCAGGAAACAACCAACCTTACCAGCCTTTTACCAAACCTCTTGAACCATTTAAAAATGTAAGAGCTGAAAACAATATTGATATCAATCGCATTACTAGTTTTTTTCAATTTAGCAGAAAATCTACTTGGAAAAATAATAAAGTTTGGATGAATATTGGAATGCGTACACATAATTGGAGTGTAAAAAATGCAAGTGAAAATTCTAAAAAACAATTTACATTTAGTCCAAGAGCTCAATTTGCTATTAAACCAAATTGGGATAAAGATATGCTTTTTAGGGTTTCTGGAGGTTGGTATTCACAACCCCCTTCTTATAAAGAATTACGAGACTATAACGGAAAAATTAATGCAAATGTAAAAGCTCAAAAATCTATTCACTTTGTTGTTGGTAACGATTATAGTTTTACACAATGGCAACGTCCTTTTAAATTAACAACCGAATTTTATTACAAACATTTAACAGATGTTAATGCTTATTCTGTTGATAATGTTCGTATTCGATATCGTGCTGACAATGTAACAAATGCTTATGCTTATGGGGTAGATGTTCGTTTAAATGGAGAATTTGTGCCTGGTAATGATAGTTGGATTAGCGTTGGTTATTTAAAAACAGATGAAAATATTAATAATCAAGGATATATTGCTAGACCTACTGATCAGCGTTTAAAATTTGGGGTTTTGTTTCAGGATTATGTACCTAATATTCCTGATTTAAAAGCTTATTTAAATATAGTATATAACACAGGTTTACCTGGCGGATCTCCTGCTTATACAGATGTTTATCAATATCAAAATAGGTTAAATGATTATAAACGTGCTGATGTTGGTATTTCTTATGTTTTTACGGATGCTTCTAAAAAAAATAAAACTGGTTTTTTAACTAACTTTAAAGAACTAACTGCTGGCTTAGAACTTTTCAATTTTTTTGATATTCGAAATTCGATAACGAATACTTGGGTTCGTGACGCTTATAGTAAACAACAATACGGAATACCTAATTACATGACAGGAAGAGTTTTAAACTTTAAAATTGGTATAGAGTTTTAGTAGCTGTATTATTTTTTAGGAGGATAAAAAATAATTTATAGGTATATAAAAAACTTACTAAAAAAGCTTAGTCCCGATTGTAGCATTTGTTTGAGCTCTTGTTTATTTTTATTTAAAAAAAATAAACAAAGCGAGTGCGAAAAGCGAGAAACAGCTTCTAGAAATTTTAACCACATTAAATTATAAGGATAATAATTTAAAATTCAACTACATAACACTACTTTTATTATTATTTTTTGTATATTTATTGAGTTATGAAAACCCAATATTCAAAAAAAACAGTTGTTACTGCTTTGAAAAAACTACATAGAAAAAATGTAGTATTGCTTTTGTTATTTAAATATAATGATGGTGTAATTAATAGTATTAGAAGTTTAAAAAAATTTAGTTGGAGTAAAACTTTACATGGCTGGGTTTGTACTTTTTCTGATGATGTACTCCTAGAAATTAAAGAAGCTTTAGTTGATATAGCTATTATAAAAATAGATGCTTCAGTTTTAGAAAACATACAACATAGAGGTGTAAAAAACCAACGAACACTTACTAATGCAAATAAAGAAGTTATTAGAGATTATGTAAAATATTTACGTGGAAAGCGATATAGTGAAAGTACGGTAATGACTTATTTTACATTTGTTGCAGACTTTATTAATTTTATTCAGCCTGCGCCTATTAATTCTCTAACTAATAGAAATGTTGAGTTATTTATTGAAACTGTTTTTATTGCGAGGAAATATAGTGTTAGTTCTCAACGTCAATTTATTAGTGCCTTAAAATTATTTGTAGCTTTTTACCCTACTTGTCATATAAATTCGTTTGTTTTAGAAAGACCTAAACGTTCTAAAAACCTGCCATCTATATTGTCTCAACAAGAGGTTATTACTTTATTGAAAGTTACCAAAAATTTAAAACATCGTGCTATATTAGCTTTATTATATTCTGCCGGATTACGAATTAGTGAATTAATTAGTTTAGAATTATTACATATTGATGTAGCTAGACGACAATTATTTATACAAAACGGAAAAGGTAGAAAAGATAGGTATGTTATTTTAGCTGATAGTTTTTTACCGCTACTGAAAAATTATATAAGTACTTATGTTCCGAAACGTTTTTTTGTTGAAAGCCCTTCAGGTACAAGATATTCTGACAGTAGTGTTCGTAAATTTTTACACACCTCTACTAGACTTGCTGGTATTAAAAAAAATGTTACTCCGCATACTTTACGACATAGTTATGCAACTCATTTATTAGAAAATGGTATTGGTTTACGTCATATTCAAGAGTTATTAGGACATGCTAAACCTGAAACAACAATGATTTATACCCATGTTGCTAAAAAGGATTTATTAGATATTAAAAGTCCGTTAGATACTATTTTGTCTAATTTAAATAAAGAACCTACACACCCTAAACATTTTTTAGATAATGGAAAAATTTAATAGAAGTATATCATATATTTATATATATTAGTGTTGCTAAAAAAATTACCTTTATTTTTATTTTATATAATCCTATTTGTAACTTTTAGTATTCGGTAAACAAGAACAAAAGTTCCTTTTATCCGGATGAGTTTAATAGTAATTGAGAATGTTATTCTCTATATAACCAGTTGGCAACAAGCAAAAACAGAACTTCAAATACAATTCTGAAATCCATTTTAAAAATTTACCTTTGCGAATTAAAACTGAAAAACTGAATGGATAAAAAACACGAATTTACTTTTATTGACTTATTTTCTGGAATTGGCGGATTTCATATCGCAATGCATAATTTAGGAGGAAAGTGTGTGTTTGCGTCTGAAATGGATTTACCTGCAAGAACTACTTACGAACATAACTTCAAAAAAATATCTCCTGAACTTTTCAAAAAAGATAATTTCAATGATGATATAAGAAATATAAACCCAAATGATATCCCAGACTTTGATGTGCTTTGTGCTGGATTTCCTTGTCAACCATTCAGTCAAGCCGGATTTAAAAGAGGTTTTGAAGACAATCACAATTCTGAAAGAGGAAACTTATTCTTCAACATCGCAGAAATTTTAGAAGAAAAAAAGCCAAAGGCTTTTTTTCTTGAAAATGTTAGAGGTTTAGTTACTCACGATAATGGTAAAACTTTTAAAATCATTAGAGATATTTTAGAAAATGAATTAGGATATTCATTTTACTTTAAAATAGTAAAAGCATCAGACTATGGTTTACCACAATTAAGACCAAGAGCTTTTATGATTGGCTTTAGAGATGAGAATTTTATGAAAGGTTTTTCATTTCCAAAAACTAAACCATTAAAATTTAATATGAGTGATGTTTGGGAAGGTATTTGTAGTCGAGAAATTGGATTTACAATCAGAGTTGGAGGTCGTGGCTCAAAAATAGATGATAGAAGGAATTGGGACGCTTATTTAGTGAATGGAGAAGTAAAACAACTTGGAGTAAAGCAAGGAAAAAAAATGCAAGGTTTTCCAGAAGATTTTGAATTTCCTGTAAGTAAAACTCAAGCAATAAAACAATTAGGAAATAGTGTTGCAATTGATGCTATACAAGAAGTAGGCAACCAAATGTTAAACCATTTAAAAACATTAGAAAATTCAAGTTTTTCAAAACCAAAAATGAAAGAAACCAAAAACAAAGGAGAATGGACAGAATTATTAGTTTTTGTCAAATTATTAGCAGAGCAAAAACTTCATTTATCAGATAAAGATTTAAATCAAAAACTCGACTTTTTCAATATCTCGAAAGTAACAACTCGAAATTTAGATTTAGATTTTTTTATATTAGATAATACAAAAATTAAAGCGGTTAATAATGTTTCTGGAGAAAACAAAACAATTGACATCTCAAATATTCTAAATGTAAACAGTTTAGAAGAATTAACAAAATCAATTCAAAATGGAAAAGGAACATTTAATATTCCAGAATTTGAAATAATACAGAATGGTTTAGGATTTAATGTTGTTAAAGGAGGAACAAGTAGTCAAAAATCTGATATAGTTTTAGATATTCAAAATACAGAAATCAAAAAAGAGAACGAAGGATTTGGAATAAAGTCATATTTAGGTAGTAAACCTACCCTTTTGAATGCTTCTGGAAATACGAACTTTATATTTGAAATTAAAGGTTTAAATCAATCAAACATTGATGAAATAAACGCAATAGAAACAAAAACAAAATTAAAGGACAGAATTATATTCATTGAGGAATTAGGTGGTACATTTAATTATGTTGGTGCTGAAAAAGAAACAATGGAGCATAATTTAAAAATCTCTGATAGTTTAATGCCAAATATCGTTGGTCATTTATTGTTAAGTTTTTACAAAAAGAGAATTTCTAAACTACCTAAAATAATAAATGAAATTCATAAAGATGGAATTTTAAATAAAGAGATTAATTATGGAGAAAAAGAATCTTTAGAAATAAAAGTAAAACGACTTTTAGTAGATATTTTATTAGGCTTTTTTGCTGGCAAAAAATGGAATGGCGAATATTTAGCAAACGGAACAATTGTTATGAAAAAATCAGGCGATTGTTTAGGATTTCACATAATAGATAGTAAAAGCTTGAAAGATTATCTTTTTGAGAATATAAAATTAGACACACCATCAACGACAAGACATAGATTTGGAAAAATTTATAAAGAAAAAGATGGAAAGTTATATTTCAAACTGAATTTACAATTGAGATTTTAAAAGCCAGTTGCCAACAACGTGTATAATTAATTTCTTAGTTTTAGATAACTTACGAAAATTCTCGCAAACGTAAAATTCAGTTTTTATTTACTAACTTTAGTGCTTAAAACACGCAACTAATCATACACAAACACGTTACCTGCAAGCTGAAACCAGCCGCATATTTTAGCACTTTCGGTTTTTGCCAACGCTAAATTCCAACGCTCGAAAAACCAAAAGAGCTAAAATTTCCCAACGCTCAAACCACTCTTATCTGAATAAAATTATCTATATTTGACAAAATTGTCAAGGCAAAATATTCAAGAAGATGAAAGAAACATTTGGAGAGTACATTAACAAATTGCGAATCGAAAATAATTTGACATTAACAAAGCTTGCTGCTGCTTTGGACATAGACCAGTCAACACTTTCAAAAATTGAAAATCAAAAACGAAGCGTTTCGGAAGATATAATTCCAAAACTTGCTGATGTTTTTAATTTAGATGTTATACAACTTGAAAAAGAATTTTTAAGCGAAAAAATTGCTGAATTAATTTACCAAAAAGACAATACTGCTGACCTTTTAAGTCTTGCAAAGGAAAAAGCAGATTATTATAGAATAACAAAAGCAACACAAGGTTTATTACAATTTAACAAATGATAGGAACATCTTTATTTTCAAGTGCTGGAATTTCAGAAACTTATTTCAATGAAATAGGTGTTAATATTACAGTTGCAAATGAGCTTTTGGAAGAAAGAGCAAATTTATATCGTTCAGTCAATAAAGACTGTAATATGATAGCTGGCGATATTCAAAATGAAAAAATATTTAATCAGATTCTTGAATCATCATCTGATAATCTAGATTTTTTGATAGCATCACCACCTTGCCAAGGAATGAGTGTAGCTGGAAAAAACAGAAGTAAAAATCAAATGTTAACTGACGAAAGAAATTTTCTAGTTTTTAGAATAATCGAATTTATTGAAAAAAAGAATCCGAATTATGTATTAATTGAAAACGTACCAACTTTTTTCAAAATAGAGTTACCATTTCAAGGTCAGTTAATGAAAATAATTGACATTTTATCGCTTCTTTTTAAAGATAAATATCAAATAGAAGCAGAAGAATATGATGCACAACTATTTGGTGTTCCACAAAGAAGAGTTCGTGCAATAATTAAAATGTATAAAAAGGGATTAAAATGGAATTCCCCAACAACTGAAAATATTATTACTGTAGAAGAAGCTATTGGACATCTTCCAAGTATTGAAGCCAATGAAAAGTCTAATTTAAAATGGCATTTTGCGAGAAAACATAATGAAAGACATATTACTTGGATGCAGAATACACCAACCGGAAAAACAGCATTTGAGAACAAAATACATTTTCCTGTCAAAGAAAACGGAGATAGAATAAAAAGCTACAACACTACTTATCGCAGAATTAAATGGGACGAACCTGCACCAACAATCACAATGAGAAATGATGCAATCAGCTCACAATTAAATGTTCATCCAGGAAGAAAATTATCAAATGGATTGTATTCTGATGCAAGGGTTTTGACACCATTAGAACTAATGCTTTTATCTTCTTTACCTGCTGACTGGAATATTCCGAATGACACCAATGAGCTTTTAATAAGAAAATGTATTGGTGAGTGTATTCCACCTTTGTTAATAAAAAAAATTGTTGAACAGATTCATAATTAATAATGACATTAAGAATAGATAGCAAAAAGTGG
The DNA here is from genome assembly GCF_964507685.1 of Tenacibaculum aestuariivivum. Lineage (GTDB taxonomy): Bacteria > Bacteroidota > Bacteroidia > Flavobacteriales > Flavobacteriaceae > Polaribacter > Polaribacter aestuariivivum. The sequence continues at coordinate 59,298 of NZ_OZ208414.1, read as the reverse complement.
ATTTTATATCGCCACATAAGTGATTTTGAACTTTTATGTTCAGTTGCAGAGTTTTTAAAATCGTTTTCAAAAACTGCAATATCGAAAGAAGAGAAAGCACGTCTAAATTTAAAACTACGTGAAGTAGGTTTATATAGTGAGAGAAATCCTGATATGCCTCTTGATGCAATAAATCATAAAATCAATCAACTGTCATATTATATGTTTGGATATCAAGCGAAAATTGATGGTGATGATAGGTTTTTATATAGTCCACTTGGAAATCTTTTCTTAAAACATATTGAGGATAAGGAAAAGTCTTCGAAAATATTCCTGACAATGTTATGGGCTGTTCAATACCAACATCCTCATAGTGGTACTAATAAAGATTTTCAATTATATCCTTTTCGATTAATTTTTAAGTTACTGTCCGATTCTAGATTAGAAAACAAACTTTTTGCTTTTGAAGTTGCTTATATTGTGGTGTTTATCCAAGAAGTAACTTCTGATATTTATGAAGAGTTAGTAAAAGAGATATTAGATTTAAGAAAATTATCCAACGAAGAATTAGCTGAAAAATTTCAGGAAGATAGACACGCTTATGTGAATTCAGCGTATGAGTGGGATTATTATGTGTCAACATTATTTTCAGGGGCAGGTGTTTTAGATAAAACACAAGGAGAATTAATTTGTAAACTTCAACACGGTACAACACAAACTTTTAGAAAAGTAACTAGAAATGTTGTAGAAATTCCAGCTCAATTAAAAGACCTAGTTAATAGTCTTGAAACAAATTACTCTTTTTTAGAAAAACCACTTTTACTAAATGACCCTGAAAGATTAAAAATAGATGTTATAAAAGAGATTTATAGTTTCTATCCAAGAATTTTACTTGATTCAATCGGAGAAGTTGAAAATGAATTAAAGCTTGAATTACTTAATCTTCCAAAATTAATTGAACAGTATTCAAATAATACAGATGGAGAAGAAGCCTACTTATTTGAAGATGCTCTGACAGATGGTTTTAATATGTTCTACAATGTAGATGCAGAAAAAATTGGAGGTGCAGGAAACACAGACATTGAGTGTCTTTATTTGACGAAAAAGAAAAAGTTTGCTGTTGATGCCAAATCAACTAAAAATAAATTGTCTGGAATAAATTCTGGCAGATTAGCTGGACATAGAGAAAAAATAGGTGGTCAATATACTATTGTAGTTGCACCACGATACGTGCCTGCTGTTTTGCAAGACATCAGAACTTCGCCAATAGTAATAATTAGAGCAAGTACATTTTCAGAATTTTTATATAACTGCATAGATAACGACATAAGAGAAATCGATTTTGAAGATTTCGATTCAATAATCACAAATAATTTAGGAACCGATATTAGTAAAAGCATTTCAAATATGACTATAGAAAGGTTCGCAACAAAAAGATAAAAATAATTATGATATCAATTACAAGAGAGAACAATATGGATTTAATGTCAAGATATCCTGATAATTATTTTGATTTGGCAATTGTTGACCCACCTTATGGAATTTTAAACAAAACTAAAAGAGGTGGAGATAGAAAATTTAATATGAAAGAATATGCACAATGGGATGTAAAACCCAATGATGAATATTTTAATGAACTTTTCCGTGTTTCAAAAAATCAAATTATTTGGGGTGGTAATTATTTTGGACAATTGTGGTTAAGGAGTGAATACAATAAAGGTTATATAATTTGGGATAAAAAACAACCTGAATCACTTAACAATTTTGCAATGGCTGAAATGGCTTGGTCTTCATTAGATAGACCTGCTAAAATTTTTCACTATAGCGTAAGAAAAAATAGAAATAAAACTCATCCAACACAAAAGCCACTTGACCTTTATAATTGGCTACTTAAAATGTATGCTAAACAAGGAGACAAAATACTTGACACACATTTAGGTAGTGGAACAATTGCTATCGCTTGCTACAATGCAGGAATTAGTTTAACTGGTTGCGAAATAAGTGAAAACTATTTTGAGAAATCTTTAGAAAAAATTAAGGAACATTTACCAGATGTAAAAGTAGATACATCAATTCCAAGTGCTTATTCAATTCAGTTCCCGAATCAAGAAAAAGAATCTCACGAACTTAATGAAATATTGATTGAACAAAACAAGCAGTTAAGAATATTTAAAGAAGCTCAAGCGGAATATCTGACTGAAAAAGCCAACGCTTAAAGCCATACACATTTGCAATTCGCTTCAGCCACCACACAAGCCAAAAATTACAAAAGAGTATGTCTTTGCCAACGCTAGCAAGTTTGCGGAAAGAAAAAGCCAGCAGGTAACAACGTGTATAAAACATAGCTATTATAGGCTTTCCGAGAGGTTTTTGCTTATTTACAAAGTACGCCAAATTTTTTATTTGGTTATATTTATAAAAGAAAATTAAACATAAAAAATAAAAAATTTGGCTCGTGCTAAATCCGAAAAGTTAGCGTTTGTTTATACGCTACGTTTCATACACAAGACCGTTGCCATTAATTTAAGAACCACGTCATTATTGGAAAAATTAGAAAAAATAATAAGGTTACTTAAACCAAAATACTACAACAGAATAACATATGTTTTAGTTATTTGTGGAACTTCATTACTAACGAAACCTTTATGGCTTGATTTATTAAATGTTTTTTTAGAAACAAACAATGAAAACAATACTGACTTTCAGTTTTCAATTGTTGGAGAATGGGATTGGTTATTAGGTTTAATTGTAATTATTATTGGACTTATTTACAATACTCGAAACAGATTAATTGACCTAAAATCTGAACCAAAATCTCAACCTGAATATAAAAATGTTGGAGTTTTGAAATACGAATCATTTGAAAAAATTTGTCAAGTAATTTATCCGATTTTAAAAGACAATGAATATGTCTTTAAAACAGTTGGACCAAATTCTGGTGCTGATGTTGAAGAAGAATTAAGAACTGACTTCACAATGTGGTATAAATACAGAAGTGAAACAATCATCCCAAATAATGAAAAAATTAAGGATATTCTAAATGCAAACACAAACCTTTACGATAGAGAAACTGAAGATTTAGTGAATCAAATGACTTTGCACATAGATGCTTTTGAAGAACACATAAGAAATAAAGATTTTGATTATTCAGCGTATCAATTCCCAATAGAATTTAAAAATCTCGTTGAAGACAACTGTTTAAATTATGCAAAAACTTCAAAAACATTTTTAGCAAGACAAAAGTGGCTGAATAAAAAAATAAAAAAAATACAACCAAATGAATGGTATATTTTCGGTTCATCTATTTTCATTCCAGAAAAAGCCAAAGATGTAGACATTGTATTATTCTTTGAACATAAAAACAATAAAGAAGTTCAAAGTAAAATGAAAATTTTAAAAATGGATTTTAAACTAAAATTTTCTTGTAACCTTCACGATACTTTATTCTATCAAAATGAAAAGGAGCAGTATCAGAACTTCATAGATTATAACGAATATAAAATAAAGGGAAATGGGTAAAGATTTACATTACACAATACGACCTTTCATTGAAAGAGTATTAACGAATCATAGTGCTGTAAAAGAAATTGAAAAAATTAATTCGGACGATTTTTACGCATATAAAATAAAAAGGAATTTTGGAATGTCCGATATAGTTGTCGTTTTAAGTGATGAATATTATTTCGGACTTGCATCTGTGAGTGACAAACCTAATATTTTAAAAGATGGCGGATTTTACTTAATTGCAAGACCAGAAGCTAATGGATTTGAAGGAAATATTCCCGAAGAAAAAATTGGAGTTGGTAAAATAGGAAAACTATTAGGCGCATTAAATAAAGATGAATATTGGAATTATAAAAAGCCGAAAAAAAAGAAAGAATAAAAAACTAATGGCAACACCGTATAAAATTAATTGCTAGTTTTAGCCTACTTACGAAAGTCCTCGCGGACTTTCTATTCGGTTTTTATTTGCTAACTTTAGTGCTTAAACCACGCAACTAATCTTATACAACAACGTTGCCACCAATTAAAGAAAAACCCAGAAACATAATATGTCATTTCAAACACCGATTACCATTTCTGATGCGATTGAAAGAATCGAATCGAATCAATTTTTACTTCCAGCTATCCAAAGAGAGTTCATTTGGTCACATTCGAAAATTGAATGGCTTTTTGACTCAATTATGAGAAATTATCCAATTAGTTCTTTCCTATTTTGGAATGTTGAGGAAAGCACTTCAAAAAGTTATAGATTTTATAAGTTCATTAACGAATATCGAGAACGATATAAAACACATAATGAAGAAATATCAACAAACGGAATTACTTCTTTTAACGCAGTTTTAGACGGACAACAGCGTTTGACTTCTTTATATCTTGGACTAAAAGGAAGTTTTGCTTACAAAGAGTATAGACGCAAATGGGAAGATACTGAATGGAGTGTTCCAACAAGACATTTATATCTTAACATAACGAATGATTTGAAAGATGAAGAAGATGGCAGAATTTATGAATTTAGCTTTTTAGAAAATAGTCTTACTCAAGAAACAGAAATCTACAAAACGGAAGACAAAAACTGGTTTAAAGTTGGAGCAATATTAAATTATTCAGATGACGAAAAATTTGACGATTTTGTTGAGGAATTTGAAAACAGTTTTTCTCGAAAAGCTATTAGACAATTAAGGAGAACAATAGTTGAGAAACCAATAATAAATTATTTCCTTGAAAAAGAGCAAAGTCTTGATAAGGCTCTAAATATATTTATTAGAATTAATAGTGGTGGCGAACCTTTAAATTTTTCAGACCTTTTAATGTCAATTGCGGTAGCAAATTGGACAAAAAAAGATGCTCGAAAAGAAATCCACAAACTTGTCGATAGTGTTCGAGATAAAGGATTTTCAATTTCTAAAGATTTAGTCCTTAAATCATTCCTCTATTTACATAGTAAAGACATTAAATTTAGAGTTACTAATTTTTCCAAAGACAACGCAAAGGATTTTGAAACAGAATGGGAACAAATTAGAGATGCTATTTTATCGACATTTGATTTAATAAAATCATTCGGATTTACAGATTTTACTTTAACTTCTAAAAACGCAGTAATTCCAATTATTTACTATTTATATCATAAAGGTATTTATCGAGACTTTTCTAACAAAGTGGAATTTAAAGAAGATAGAGAAAATATTAAAAAATGGCTTCATATTGTACTAATCAAAAGACTTTTTGGAGGAACTTCAGATAATGTCCTTTCTCAAATGAGAAGAACATTTACAGATAATGTCTTCGAAACAAAAATAAAACCTGAAATCGTTAAATTTCCTAATGAATCAATATTTAAGCACATCAGAAAAGACACGAGCGTTGGAGAAGAATTTTTAGAAGAAATACTTTATACACAAAAGGACAATCAATATGCTTTTTCAATTTTGTCGCTTTTATATCCTCATTTAGATTATAAAAACAATAACTTTCACAAAGACCATACGCATCCAGCTTCAACATTTGACAAATTGAGTTCGGAAAACAAAGAAAAATATGGTTGGCATACATTTAACTCGATTTATAACTTGCAAATGTTAGATGCTAACGAAAATATGTCAAAAAACGACTTGAATTTAATTGATTGGGTAAATAAAGAAACAAACGAAACTAATCGAACACAGTTTTTGAACTCTCACTTAATTCCAGACGTGGATTTGGAATTAGAAAATTTTGAGGAATATTTTGACAAACGAAAAGTAATGTTAATGGAGAATATGAAAACATTGTTGAACTGAAAAAAATAACTGGTGGCAACACCGTATATAATTTATTGCTAGCTTATCGCCTACTTACGAAAGTCCTCGCGGACTTTCTTGGTCGGTAATTATTTACTAAATTAGTTGCTTAAAACACGCAACAAACCATATACAAACACGTTGCCTGTAATTATGAAAAAACTCATACCCTTAATATTATTCTTCTCATTAAACATTGGTTTTAGTCAAACTAATGAGCTTAAAGGAAAATGGATTTCAGATGATAATGAGATGATTTCATTTAACTCTGAATATGACAACAAAAGTTCTTTAACAAGTAAAATAACAAGTGACGATTTTTATTTAGAGGTGTTTAATGACACTTTGAGTTTTCAATCAAGATATTATACTTCTGCGGATGATTACAAAAAAATGATTACTGACAGATATGACTTCAAAATCGAAAAAATGACCGACAGTATTTTGATTATTAAGCCAATATCTAAATTTTCGATAAACTTTTTTGGAAACAGTAATCCTGTGACTTTCAAAAATCAAAAGTTCATAACAGATAAAAATTTTGAATTTGAAAAATTAGTTTTTCATACTTCAACTTGTTTTGGCTCTTGTCCTGTAATTCACCTGGAAATTCTAAAAGATGGAACTTTTAAATTAGACGGAACTTATTATAAAAATAGGTCTTATAATTCCAAAGATTCAGAACGTTCTGGAAATTTTACTGGAATACTAAAAAATGAAGACCTGAAAGAACTGAATGATTTAATTGTCAAATCCCGAATAACAACTTTTGAGGATACTAAAAAAGGGAATATGTTTTGTTGTGATGGTGCTGTAAAAACAATAATTCTCTATCATAATGGAAAGCGGAATTATTTTAAAGCAATGTTTGAACCAAGATTAGTTCAAGAATTAATTGGTTTTTTATATCAAATCGATAAAAAAGTGGAATTGACAAGAACGGATGAAAAATTTGAATTTGAAAAATAACTACAGGCAACACCGTGTATAATTCATTGCTAGTTATAGCCTACTTACGAAAGTCCTAGCGGACTTTCTATCTGTGATTTATTTGCTAACTTTAGTGATTAAACACGCAACGAAATCATACACAAACACGTTGTGTCTAATGGCGGAATTTCCTCAGAAATTCCTAATCAGTATTTTATAACCGAAAAATTAAGCTGACACAAACTCTAGACAAAAAATACTAAAAACTGAAAAAGACTTCTACTCTATTAAAATAAAAAATTGAAACGTGAAAAAATCAGCGCAGAAAAAATTATTTTAATAAAATAGCTAAATACAAGTAGAAACGTAAAAAACTCAGCAAATCGGCGGAATTAAGCTCTGAAGCGCAAAAAATCGTTAATATTAAAAAGTAATTATGAAAATTCATAAATAAATTGAAAAATTTAAGCTTTTAATAAAAAAAGAATTGAAAGTTGAAACGTAAAAAAATTGGCTGAATTAGACTCTAAAATCAAAAAAGCTCATTAAAATGAAAATGGAATTATAAATAAATTGAAAAATTTGAATTTCTAATAAAATTAATGAACTAAAATGCAAAAACCACTAAACACAACAACGTATATAATTTATTGCTAGTTTTTAAATATTTATGAAAAGCTTTTTTTAAATTTTATATTCCGTTTTTATTTACTAAATTAGTTGCTCGAAATACGCAACAAATAATATACAAAAACGTTGCCCACAATAGCGGAAATCACTCAGACGCAATTAATTCAGAATTGAAAAATAGCTGAATATTACAGAGTAAAATACTGAATATATTACGCTGGAATCTCACTCAAATGCGGAATTAAAATCACAACGGATTTTTGAGCAACTTTGCGGACTTTTCACTCAAACGGAATTTATAAACGTTATGGAAATAGGAGCTAAACGCTGAAATTACTCTTGCGGAATTTAGCAAGCTTGCGGAATTGAAAAGCTTTGCAGATTTGCTTACTCAAACCCTGAATTAAAAAAACAAAAAAAATGAGTTACAAGCCGAAAAAAACTACTGTGGGCAACAATGTGTATAAAAAATTGTTTAGTTTAGTGCTTTAACACAAGCTAGTGTGTATTTGCGTTTGTCAATTTTTCCTGCGGAAAATTTGCCGCTCACAAATACACAACTTTTCATAACACAAAATCGTTGCCCACAATAGCGGAAATCACTCAGACGCAATTAATTCAGAATTGAAAAATAGCTGAATATTACAGAGTAAAATACTGAATATATTACGCTGGAATCTCACTCAAATGCGGAATTAAAATCACAACGGATTTTTGAGCAACTTTGCGGACTTTTCACTCAAACGGAATTTATAAACGTTATGGAAATAGGAGCTAAACGCTGAAATTACTCTTGCGGAATTTAGCAAGCTTGCGGAATTGAAAAGCTTTGCGGATTTGCTTACTCAAACCCTGAATTAAAAAAACAAAAAAAATGAGTTACAAGCCGAAAAAAACTACTGTGGGCAACAATGTGTATAAAAAATTGTTTAGTTTAGTGCTTTAACACAAGCTAGTGTGTATTTGCGTTTGTCAATTTTTCCTGCGGAAAAGTTGCCGCTCACAAATACACAACTTTTCATAACACAAAAACGTTGTGCGTAAGCTGAAAAAACCATAGAAATCGAATGAATAATATTGAATTTAAAGTTGGAATTATTCCAAAGACATCTGAAATAATTGAGGTTTATGATAGTTCAGGAATAAATAGACCTACAAAAGATAGCGAAAGAATTACGAAAATGTATGCAAATTCAAATCTGATTATAACTGCGTGGTTGAATAACGAACTGATTGGAATCTCACGTTCGATAACTGATTTCTGTTATGCTTGCTATTTGTCGGATTTAGCTGTAAAAAGCGAATACCAAAAAGAAGGAATTGGAAAACGACTAATTGAATTGACTGAAAAGGAAATCGGAAAAGAAACTGCGCTGATTTTACTTTCGGCACAAAATGCTATGGAATACTATCCTAAAATTGGATTTGATAAAATCGATAATGGATTTATAATTCGTCGGAAAATATAAAAATTAAACGGAATTGAATAATAAAGGGAATAAAGCCTACGCACAACACCGTATAAAATTAATGGCTAGTTATCGCCTACTTACGAAAATCCTCTCGGATTTTCTATCTGGTGTTTATTTGCTAAATTAGGTGCTTCAACACGCCACTAATCTTATACATAAACGTTGGGTACAATAAGAAAAATCACATATGACAGAAAAAATGACAATAGATTACAAAAAAATTCTTTTAGAAGATTCTCTTTTTTCTAATTATTCTTTGGAGAATATAAATGAAATGGATTTATTAAATTTATTATATTTTATTGGTCGTGAGGATAATTATAATAATCTTAAAACAATAGATAGTTATTGCTCAATTTGTAAAAAAAATACAACATTTAACAGCGAAGACTCTAATAGTCAAGAATTAGGCGGTTTACTGAAAGATTCAGGAATGCATAATGGACATTATTCAATAAATAATAAGGAAATTACATTAATTGAGGAATTAGAGAAAAAATGCGTATTTGTTCGAAAATTTAATTGTCCAAGAAAACCTAATGATTCTTCTCATAGTCAAATATTCTTATTTAGAATAATAGGAACAAAACTTATTAAAATTGGACAACATCCAACTTTAGCTGATTTAAACAAAGAAGATTTAAATAAATATAGAAAATTAAATAGTGTAATCTATTCAGAATTAAATAAAGCTGTTGGACTTGCTGCACACGGAGTAGGAATTGGCTCGTTTGTTTATTTAAGAAGGATTATTGAAAAACATATTGTTTACCCTAAAATTAATCAACTTATAATTGAAAAAAAGCTAACTAAAGAACAAGTTGCTGAATCTGATTTCAAAGGTAAAATTAATCTTGCAAAAGATAGTTTACCTAAATTTTTAGTAGAAAACAGAAAAATATATTCAATATTGAGTAAAGGAATTCACGAACTTGAAGAAGAGGAGTGCAAAGAGTATTTTCCAATTTTAAGAACTGCAATTGAAATAATACTAGATGAGCAAATTGAAAAAAAAGAGAAAGAACAAAAGAATAAATTGGTATCTGAACAAATAAATAAAATAAAGTAATAATTACTGTACCCAACACCGTATATAATTTATTGCTAGTTCTAGCCTACTTACGAAAATCCTTAGGGGATTTTCTATTTCGCTTTTTTTACTAAATTAGTTGCTTAAAACACGCAACAAACCATATACAAACACGTTATGTTTAACGGCGGAATTTCAGCCAGAAATTCCTAATTTGTGTTTTAGGAGTTCTAAAAAGTAAATTGACATAATTATATGCCGAAAAGAAATACTCAAAAGCTAAAAATGAAAATATCTTCTCCTCCATTTTAAGAGAAAATTGCACCGTTAAAAATTATTTAAGACTAGTTAGAAATAGAATGAAAAATTAAAGATTCAATTAAAGCGTGAAAAAAATCTGTAAAAAGAAAAGATTTTAGCACAACGGCGGAAATCTGAAAATTGAATAAAACGGAAAAATTAAAGAATCATTTAAAAGTAAAATTTGAGCCGGAAAAAAACTGTGGGGATAAAAAAATTAGCACAACAGCGGAATTTAAAGCAGAAAAAGAAAACAGGGAATTTGAGCTTTGAAAGCGGGAAAAATATTGAGCTTTGAAGCGGGAAAAAAGAGCTGAATAAAATTTCAAGTAGAAAGATTATTTAGAACTCAAAACCGATAAACATAACACCGTATATAATTTATTGCTAGTGATTTACAAATTTACGAAAATCCTTGGCGGATTTCCTATTCCGTTTTTATTTACTATTTTAGGTGCTCGAAAAACGCAACAAATCATATACAAAATCGTTGTGTCTAATGGCGGAATTTCCTCAGAAATTCCTAATCAGTATTTTATAACCGAAAAATTAAGCTGACACAAACTCTAGACAAAAAATACTAAAAACTGAAAAAGACTTCTACTCTATTAAAATAAAAAATTGAAACGTGAAAAAATCAGCGCAGAAAAAATTATTTTAATAAAATAGCTAAATACAAGTAGAAACGTAAAAAACTCAGCAAATCGGCGGAATTAAGCTCTGAAGCGCAAAAAATCGTTAATATTAAAAAGTAATTATGAAAATTCATAAATAAATTGAAAAATTTAAGCTTTTAATAAAAAAAAGAATTGAAAGTTGAAACGTAAAAAAATTGGCTGAATTAGACTCTAAAATCAAAAAAGCTCATTAAAATGAAAATGGAATTATAAATAAATTGAAAAATTTGAATTTCTAATAAAATTAATGAACTAAAATGCAAAAACCACTAAACACAACAACGTATATAATTTATTGCTAGTTTTTAAATATTTATGAAAAGCTTTTTTTAAATTTTATATTCCGTTTTTATTTACTAAATTAGTTGCTCGAAATACGCAACAAATAATATACAAAAACGTTGCCCACAATAGCGGAAATCACTCAGACGCAATTAATTCAGAATTGAAAAATAGCTGAATATTACAGAGTAAAATACTGAATATATTACGCTGGAATCTCACTCAAATGCGGAATTAAAATCACAACGGATTTTTGAGCAACTTTGCGGACTTTTCACTCAAACGGAATTTATAAACGTTATGGAAATAGGAGCTAAACGCTGAAATTACTCTTGCGGAATTTAGCAAGCTTGCGGAATTGAAAAGCTTTGCAGATTTGCTTACTCAAACCCTGAATTAAAAAAACAAAAAAAATGAGTTACAAGCCGAAAAAAACTACTGTGGGCAACAATGTGTATAAAAAATTGTTTAGTTTAGTGCTTTAACACAAGCTAGTGTGTATTTGCGTTTGTCAATTTTTCCTGCGGAAAATTTGCCGCTCACAAATACACAACTTTTCATAACACAAAATCGTTGGGTTTCATTAACAAAAAATCATAAAAATTCAAACTTTTAGATTTTTAATTAAGTTTAAAATGTTAGAAAAACTTGTGGAAAACTATATCGGAATTTTTCTCAGAAAACCGTAAAAAATATAATTTGAAAATTTTTGTTTTCTAATAATATTTTTCAAAAAACAGAAAAATTCCAGTTGAGAATTGTTCTGTAAAAAGTTAGAGTATTTAGGAGTTAAATTTTCAGCGATTCTACCCTAGAGAAATCTCGGAAAGAATAAAAATAGAATTGAATGCTAGAGGAAAAATAAAATCGTGGAATTTAGCAAGTTTGCGGAATTTAAATTCTTTAGGAATAATTGCGGAAAAGTAAAATTAAAACAGAATTAAATACTAAAAAGAGAGAGAATAAATCGTGGAATTTACCAAGTTTGCGGAATTAAAATTCTTTATGGAAATAATTGCGGAAAAATTATTTCAACAATAAAAATTAAAATAGTAAACAAATATAACGAAAACCCAACAGCGTGTATAGTTCATTACGGGGGATTTTCTTGCAGAAAATCCTCGCACTTTCACTATCTTTGGTCTAAGTTCGGAAAATTGCTGCGCTCTTTTCCGTAACGAAACCATACACAAATACGTTGGCAACAATTTGAATGCAAGGAATTGCTCCATTCAATAACTTAACGCAACAAATCTAAAATTATAGATTTGTAAAATGGAAATAAAAAAGCATAGACGTTTAACTCTAAAAGAAAGAGTGATTATTCAGACTCTTTTAAACGAAAAAAAGTCTAAATCTTATATTGCTAAAACATTAAAAAGAGCACATTCAACAATCTTTAGAGAAGTATCTAAATGGGTACGAAATAAAGAAGATAAATACGATGCTGAATTAGCACATTGGAACGCTAAAGATGATTATGCGAACAAAAGAAACCTTGATAAAATAAGCACCTATTCCCTACTCAAATTTTTTGTTTATAAAGGGCTTTTATCAAACTGGACTCCGGAACAAATTTCAGGAAGACTCAAAGAGGTATATCCAAACAACCCAATAATGTCTATTTCACATGAAGCTATCTATAGACACATTTACACCAGACCACAAGCTAGTTTAAATAAAAAATTAATCAAACTTCTAGTTCGTAAAAAAACAAGGCGGAGACCTCATAAAAAAAGACGTGGTGGTGGTTCTAAAATAAGCAATCAAGTCAGTATTGACAATAGACCTAAGCATATTGAACTTAGAGATGAAGTTGGACATTGGGAAGGAGACTTAATCATTGGAAAAGACCATAAAAGTGCTATCGGAACAATTGTTGAACGCAAAACAAGGTTCACTTTAATCATCAAACTAAAATCGAAAAAAGCGATGGAAGTTGCCAATCAGTTTAGTAAAATATTAAATAAATTAAATCCTATTTATAAAAAATCAATGACATATGACAACGGTATTGAAATGGCAAGACATCAAAAAATAACGCAAAAAACAGGTATGAAAATTTACTTTGCACATCCATATTCTTCATGGGAAAGAGGCACCAACGAAAACACAAATGGACTCATTAGAAGGTATCTACCTAAAGGTACTAATTTTAATGAAATTAGCGAAAATCAACTCCAAATTATTCAACAAAAATTAAACAATAGACCTCGGAAAATTATAGCGTACAAAACCCCTAAAGAAATGATGGATATTGAAATAAAAAACATAGCTTAGTAGCATCAAAAATTAACAACGCTTTGTTGCGTTAGAACATTGAATCCAAGATTGAGAAATTTAATTTACATTTTAACAATCATAACATTTTTTTCTTGTAATAGAAAATCTGGTGAATTAGACTTATGTGGTTTAGGAATTCTTAAACCATACTATCTAACAGGATTAGATTATCAAGGAGGACTATTTGCTATAAAAGAAAAATATAAAGAAGAATATATTCCTGTAAAAAAAGGTCAAAACTCTGGAATAGTAAAAATTCAATTTGATGTCAATTGTGAGGGAGAAACTGGAAATTTTGAATTTGAAACTTACAATCTAAAATACGAATCAATAACTATGAATGATTCTATTACTAACCAAACAGTTTCAATAGCCAAAAAATTAAATAATTGGATTCCTGGAACAAATGATAATAATGAAAACATTAATTCATTTAAATTTATTGCAATTAAAGTAGTTAATGGAGAAATTAAAGAAATTTTACCAAAATGATAAAATGGGTTAAACGTATCATACTTCGATTTTTAAGTACAATAGTTGTATTAATATTACTTTTTGTTATAATTAAACCAAAACCATATTACATAATTAATTATGCTATTGGCTCACAAATCCAATGGTTTGGATATCATAAAAAAGGAAACGAAATGATTGAAAAGTCAATAAAAAACCTAAAGAACTTTAGTGCTTCAGAATATCATTTAGTTTCAATTCAGAATACAAAAAATGGAAACTATAACAAAGCTATTAAATATTTAGACAAAGCTTCCGAATTAGAACCAAAAGAAATAGATGGTTATTATGGTTGGTTATTACTTTATTATTACAGAGATTTTGAAAAATCTTTATTTCACTTGAACAGATATGATTCTTTTACACCTAATTTTGATGATTATGTGGGAGATGACAACATACTTTATGCAAAAGCTCTATGCTATAAAGAATTAGGACAATATTCTAAAGCATTAGAATTATTTGATAAAGCAATTGAATCTGAACTAAAAGAACACAATGAAAATTGGATTTCTCATCAAATTTACTTTCAAAAAGCGAGAACATTACATTTATTAAGGCAACAGAAAAAAGCTATTGAATATTACGATAAAACAATTAAATTGTGGAATAAAAGTAGTGAATCGTTTTATTATAAAGGTCTTGCTCAAATTGAGATTAATGACTCAATAGTTGGTCGTGAAAATCTGAACATAGCATTAGATTTAGTAACAAAAGGTTATAAAACTACTGATAGCTATGTTGCATTATTTGACGAAGTTTATCAAATAGAAATTGAAAAAACAATTAATGAACTTTAGAAAAAAAACGGTGTACAACAACATATATAATTTATTGCTAGTGCTAACCTACTTACGAAAATCCTTAGGGATTTTCTATTCCGTTTTTATTTACTAAATTAGTTGCTTCAAACACGCAACAAACCATATATAAAAACGTTGGCATTCATTAACAAAAAAACGAAAATCAAGAAAATAAATGGCATTATTTAAAATAGAAAAGTCTTTAGAATACATTAAAGAAAAACCTTTCCGACTTGAAAAAGAAATTCAAGAAATGACTGAAAGTAATTTAAAGACAATTCTCGGACTTGATTTTGTGAAATCTGAATTTGCCCTAAATAACTTCCGAATTGACACTCTTGCGTTTGACAAAGAATCAAATGCTTTTGTTATTATCGAATATAAGAGAGATAAGAATTTTAGTGTAATTGACCAAGGTTACGCTTATTTATCATTAATGCTTAATAATAAAGCTGACTTTATTCTGGAATTTAATGAAAACCTTGACAAAACCCTCAAACGAAATGACGTAGATTGGTCACAATCGAGAGTTTTATTCGTTGCACCAGCTTTTACAAATTATCAACGTGAGGCAATAAATTTTAAAGACTTACCAATTGAACTTTGGGAAGTCAAAAGATTTGAGAATAACACAGTTTCATATGAACAAATACAAAAGGCAGGAGCTCAAGAGAGTATAAAAACTATTTCCAAAACCGACCAAACAATTGACAATGTTGCGAAAGAAATTAAAGTATATTCGGAACAGGAACATTTAGAAAACGTAAGCGAAGAAATAAAGGAATTGTACGAAAAAATGAAAAACGCAATTCTGAATTTTGATAATATAGAAGTTAAACCAAAAAAGAAATACATTGCTTTTGTTTCAGGCAGAAATGTAGTTGATATTCATCCACAAAGAAAAGCTTTGAAAATTTGGATAAATATGACAATTGGAGAACTTGACGACCCGAAAGGAATAACAAGAGATGTTTCTTCAACTGGACATTGGGGAAATGGAGATTACGAATTACAAATAAATTCAGACGAAGATTTAGAATATATTTTGAGTTTGATTAAACAATCTATTAAGAAGAATAAAAAATAACGAAATGCCAACACCGTATATAATTTATTGCTGGCTTCTCGCCTACTTACGAAAGTCCTCGCGGACTTTCTTGGTCGGTAATTATTTACTAAATTAGGTGCTTGAAACACGCAACAAACCATATACAACAACGTTGCCCACAATAGCGAAAATCACTCAGACGCAATTAATTCAGAATTGAAAAATAGCTGAATATTACAGAGTAAAATACTGAATATATTACGCTGGAATCTCACTCAAATGCGGAATTAAAATCACAACGGATTTTTGAGCAACTTTGCGGACTTTTCACTCAAACGGAATTTATAAACGTTATGGAAATAGGAGCTAAACGCTGAAATTACTCTTGCGGAATTTAGCAAGCTTGCGGAATTGAAAAGCTTTGCGGATTTGCTTACTCAAACCCTGAATTAAAAAAACAAAAAAAATGAGTTACAAGCCGAAAAAAACTACTGTGGGCAACAATGTGTATAAAAAATTGTTTAGTTTAGTGCTTTAACACAAGCTAGTGTGTATTTGCGTTTGTCAATTTTTCCTGCGGAAAAGTTGCCGCTCACAAATACACAACTTTTCATAACACAAAAACGTTGTGCAATATTAAATAAAAAAACATGAATATCAAAAGAATGAAAGCAACTCATGAGGGTGTTTTAAAAATAGGTGAAACAGAAATTGAAGTTGCTGTTCTTGAAAATGGAAAAAGAATAATCACATTGTCAGGTATTTTTAAAGCTTTGAATAGACCTGTAAGAGGTACTAGTAGGATTGATCAAATACCTACTTTTATGGATGCAAAAAACCTACAACCCTTTATAAATGAAGAGTTAAGAGCAGTGATCAAAAAGGTTGAATTCTTAACTATTGAAAATAAAAAAGCAGAAGGTTATGATGCTAGTATCCTTCCTCTAATTGCAGATTTATATCTTCAAGCAAGAGCATCTGATTCGTTATTGAAATCACAGTTTGAAACAGCTATTAAAGCTGAAATTTTAGTAAGAAGTTTAGCTAAAGTTGGTATTACAGCTTTAGTAGATGAAGCTACAGGTTATCAATATGAAAGAGAGCAAGAAGAATTACAATTAATATTAAAGCAATATGTTTCAGAAGAGCTTCTTCCTTGGCAACAAAGATTTCCTCATGAATTTTATAGACAGATTTTTAGACTAAACAAATGGGAGTACACAGTTGAAAATTTAAAAAAAAGACCATCTGTTGTTGGGACTTGGACAAATAAATACATTTATAAGCAACTGCCTAATGGAGTTTTAGATGAGTTAAAAAAAATAACACCTAAAGACTCTAAGGGAAAAAACAAAGGTCATTTTCATAGAAGATTAACAGAAGATGTAGGACATCCTAATTTAAATAATCAAATTGTTACCGTAATAACAATTATGAAACTTTCAAAGAGTTGGAAAGATTTTGATACAAAATTTAATGATTTATTCGGGCAAACTTCAATTGAATTTGAAGAATAACAACATTGCACAACAACATATATAATTTATTGCTAGTGTTTAACTACTTACGAAAATCCTTAGTGATTTTCTATTCCGTTTTTATTTACTAAATTAGTTGCTCGAAATACGCAACAAATCATATATAAAAACGTTCTACGCAATTTAGACGAACATTCAGAAATAAAGAAAAATAATATTAATCAATAAAATTAAAAATTATGGGAAAAGGTAAAACAGGACAATCTGGACAAGGAAACGCAGGAGGATGGCCTTCAACATCAGGAAAAAGTTCTGGTGGAGGAAGAAGTAACGCATCAAGTAAATCTGGTGGAAGTTCAAAAGGTTCATCATCTGGCTCAAAAGGTGGTTCTAAAAAGTAAGAATTTAAAGAAACACGATTAGAAATAAATAATCGTGTTTCTTTTTATTAAAAGAGTAATGAAAAAGAATACAAGAACATAATCCATCAACAGACGAACTTTTGAATTTGGAATATAATTTCCAACCTAAATTGACCAAAAAGTTAGATAAAACAAAATCTGAATTTAATCAAGAATTGATAAATGAAATTGTTTTGTGGAAAACAAATCGTTATGCTGAATTGAATAATGAAACTCTGATTTTGATAAATAAAAT
Organism: Tenacibaculum aestuariivivum; assembly: GCF_964507685.1. Taxonomy (GTDB): domain Bacteria; phylum Bacteroidota; class Bacteroidia; order Flavobacteriales; family Flavobacteriaceae; genus Polaribacter; species Polaribacter aestuariivivum. The sequence continues at coordinate 41,436 of NZ_OZ208414.1, read as the reverse complement.
AGACAGAAAAACGGAATTTATCGATTCTACTCTGACTGGAGAAGTCCTAATGCATTTGCTCGAAACGAAAGGGATTCGGTTGCCAATGGCTTCAACTATTTTGAGATTTAGAAATCCGAAAATCTATCAAATTATCGACCAAAGAGTTTATAGAATGATTTATGGAAATGAACTCAAACTAAAAACGAATTTAAACGAAAATATAATTCAGTATTTAGATTATTTATCAGATTTAAGAAACGTTTGTGATTTATACCAAATTCCGTTTTCTGAATCTGACCGAATTCTTTATGAATATGACAAAATTATGAACTTGGAAAAAATAAAATACTGAATAAAAACTGCGTAGAACACCGTATATAATTTATTGCTAGTGCTAGCCTACTTACGAAAATCCTTAGGGGATTTTCTATTCCGCTTTTATTTACTAAATTAGTTGCTCGAAATACGCAACAAATAATATACAAAAACGTTGCCCGTAATTTGGCACTAGAAACTTAAAGATAATTTTTAAAAAGAAAAAAGTATCTTCGCTTTCTAAAATAAACTATAAAAAATGAAACTTTTAGAAACATTACAGGAAGAAAAATCGAGCAATCTAAAAGGCGGAATTTATCATAAAACACAAATAAGGCTTGCCTACAATACAAACAGAATTGAAGGAAGCAAATTATCTGAAGAACAAACAAGATACATTTACGAGACAAATACACTATTTACCGAAGAAGGAGAAAATACAGCAAATATTGACGATATTATTGAAACTGTTAATCATTTTCATTGTTTTGATTATATGCTAAAAATATCGAAAGAAACTTTATCAGAAAAACACATAAAAGAATTTCATAAACTCCTAAAAATAAATACTTCAGACTCTAAAAAAGAATGGTTTAATGTTGGAGCTTATAAATCAAAACCAAATGTTGTTGGAGGAATTGAAACATCTAAACCAAATAAAGTAAAAGAAGATATTAATACATTATTGAAAATATATAACAAAAAAGAAAATATTGAAATTTTCGATATTATAGACTTTCATTATGAATTTGAGAAAATACACCCATTTCAAGATGGAAATGGAAGAGTTGGAAGACTAATAATATTTAAAGAATGTTTAAAACATAATATCATCCCATTTATAATTCAAGATGAATTTAAATTTTTCTATTACAGAGGCTTATCTGAATACCCTAAAATAAAAGGTTATTTGACAGACACTTGTTTATCAGCGCAAGATAATTATAAGGAATTAATGAAATATTTCGAAATAGAAAAGTAAAAAACTACGGGCAACAACGTATATAATTTATTGCTAGTGCTAGCCTATTTACGAAAATCCTTAGGGATTTTCTATTGCGTTTATAATAACTAAATTTCGTTATTATAAACGCAACAAATCATATACAAACCCGTTGTGCCCAATTAAAAAAAAATGCTAGAAATAAAAGAAAATCATTTAATTATAGAAAATAAAAGTTTCGAGTATGAATTAATGGAGTACTCTAATCGAGACTCTACAATATACTTAGAACTGGATACACTTGATGAATTCGATTTCAACTTAATTGATTTACCTGAATCTAAGGAGTTTGAAATTGTTTTAACAAGAGGAAATGAAATAAAAAGTCAATTTAATCAAAGTATTAAATTCAATAGGTTCTATGCAAAAAAATCTAATTCAGAACCTATTGTTCGAATTGATTTGTTCAAATATTACCTAGATTCATACGATGGTTGGACTTTAAAATGGGATATAAAAAAATATATTGAGCATGTTTTAATTAAATTAGAATCTTCAAGATCACTAGTTATATTAGAAAAAGAAATTGATTCTCAATCAATTGGAGCTATTATTGGAATTAATTCTTCAGACATAAAGACCTTTAAAAAAGCAATTATATATGGACTTCAAGAATTGAATATAATTTTTAAGATTTCCGAAATTGAATTAGGGGGTTTTGTTTGGAAGCCAGAATATGAAAAGAATGAAAGCTTATTTTCAACAGAGATTGTTAATACTCTATTAAACAAACTGAATTATGATAATGTTATTTACAATCATGGTGTGAAAGAATATGGCAAAGATTTCATATTCTCAGAAATAGACAGATTAGGGTTAACAAAATATACAGCTATTCAAGTTAAAGCTGGAAATTTAAGAGGTAATGTAAAGTCTGATATTGATGAAATTCTAGCTCAAGCGGATGATGCTTTTTCAATGCCTTTTTCACTTTTAGGTAGTTCGAATAAACTGTATATTTCTACATTTATAATTTTAATAAGTGGAAAGTTTACTGATAACGCTAAAGATAAAATTGCAGAAAAAATAGAAAAAAAACTAATTGGAAACATCTTTTTTATAGATAAGTCAATGATAATAAACCTTATAGAAAGACTAAAGGATGAAAAATAACTGGGCACAACACCGTATAAAAATAATTGCGGTTTAGTGCTTAACCAAAGGTCGTTGCGTGTTTGTAACGTCTGATTTTCCTTCGGAAAATCCTCGCATACAAACCCGCAACTATCCTTATACATAAACGTTAGCTTTCATTAACAAAAAATACGCAAAAATTGAAAAAATAAAGCGGTTTAAAAAAGTAGAATCCTGATAAATATTACGCAATTAGAAATGGAATCGTAAAGCTGTAAATTTTGACAAATATTACGCAAGAATTTGTTTGTAATTATGAAATGAAAACGGCGGACTTTTAGCCTGTTTATGCAATCGGAAATGAAAAACTATAGGATTCTGACAAATATTACGCAAGAATCCGTCTGTAATTCTGAAATGAAAACGGCGGACTTTTAGCCTGTTTATGCAATCAGAAATGAAAATTTAGACAAGTTAAACGCCGAATAAAAATGCTGAAAATATGTGATTTTATAACAGTATTTTAATTGTAAAAAAATAACGAAAAGCTAACAAAGTATATAAAAAATGCTTAATTTGGTCATAACACAAAAGTCAGTGCCGTTTTGCTACATCTGATTTTCCTGCGGAAAATCCTCGCACACAAAACAGCACTTTTCATATACAAAACGTTGTATTTAACGGCGGAATTTCAGCCAGAAATTCCTAATTTGTATTTTGGAGTTCTAAAAAGTAAATTGACATAATTACACGCCTAAAAGAAATACTCAAAAACTAAAAATGAAAATATCTTCTCCTCCATTTTAAGAGAAAATTGCACCGTTAAAAATTATTTAAGACTAGTTAGAAATAGAATGAAAAATTAAAGAATCATTTAAAACTTAAAATTAGAGCGGAAAAAAATCTGTGGAAAGAAAAGATTTTAGCACAACGGCGGAAATCTGAAAATTGAATAAAACAGGAAAATTAAAGAATCATTTAAAAGTAAAATTTGAGCTGGAAAAAAACTGTGGAGAGAAAAGATTTTAGCACAACAGCGGAATTTAAAGCAGGAAACAGGAAATTTGAGCATTGAAAGCGGGAAAAATATTGAGCTTTGAAGCGGGAAAAAAGAGCGGAATAAAATTTCAAGTAGAAAGATTATTTAGAACTCAAAACCGCTAAATACAACACCGTATATAATTTATTGCTGGTGATTTACAAACTTACGAAAATCCTTGGCGGATTTTCTATTCCGTTTTTATTTAATAAATTAGGTGCTCGAAATACGCAACAAATCATATACAAAATCGTTGCCAGTAATTTGAAGAAAACCAATAAAAATGAGCGAAATAAAATTTAATTTAAAGGTTTTCTTAATAAACAAAAATCATTTTGAACTTAAAGAAAAGAACAATAAGGAAATAATTGAGATAATTACTTCAAATCATAAAAGAAGTCTTCACGCAGAAGATGCCGATTTTGATGTTGTAAAACCTAATCTTAATCATCTTGTAGAAGAAGAATTTGAATTTTATACTTATTGTTATAACCAAACAAAAACTCAAGATTATTGGCGTCTTTTTCTGCCAGAAGAATTAGGTAAAGACCAAGAATTTGATGTTATAGAATTCTCATATGTACTATTTACCATTTATAAATCTAACATTTATTGTTCAGTTGGTGGAAGTGGTTTTAAAGTAATCCAATCTTATATGGATATTAATTTTGGAATTGATTTTTACCAACATTTCGCAAAGCCATCTGAAGACATTCTTTTAAAAGTGAGTACTAGAGGCGTTGCTGGAAATATAGCTCAAAAAGACAATACATTTAATTACGACCAAAGAATAAGTGAATCTTTAGAATATTCAGAAATTCCCAAGAAAATAAAAATTGTAATAAGAGAAGAACTAAAAAAAGGCATTTTCAAAAACTTGAAGCTTGATGGAGATAAAGATGTTATGGAAATTGGTTCTTATTTTGCTTTAAGAAAAAAATTAAGTTTTGAAGAATTAAAACTACTAGTAAAAAACATTGATGAAATCAGAAAAGACAAGTCTAATTATGTACAATTAACACTATTTTCGAGAGTAGAAGATTCTAACATAATTTCAGAATTAGATAAGGATTTAATGGAGAAAATTGCAAATGATGTAGTACTTCATAATACGCCTGCCGATTTAAATCAACTGAATGATGATATCATTGAAATGGTTAATTCAAGAAAGCTTGAAAAATTTTACGAATGCGATGAATTTAAAGTAAGGTTTAAAAAAACTTGGAGTAAAAATGATAGAATTGTTAATGATAGAAGAAACCTTTACAAAGAATGTACAAATCATATTTTTCAAAATATTGAGGATATAAATGATAGATTTAAAATAAAAGGAAAGTTCTACGACTTAAATGTAATAGGTTTAATAAATGGAAAGGATTCTACATTTGGAACATTTTATTCTCATATCATCTGCGAGCTTACAAGTAAATCAAAAAAATATTTTCGAATTGATGCCAATTGGTATTATCTTGACAATCGTTTTTTAGAGCAAATAAAGAAAGATGCCATCAGTACTTATTCAGAGAATAAACTAGAGTTAGATTTATTAAAAAAATGGAAAACTGGATGGGACGAAGACAAATACAATTTAAAACACAAGAAAAAAGGCTATTACGTTTTAGATAAGCTAATAAAAGACAATATTGAATTATGTGATATTTTAATCATAAAAAAGAAAAAGATTTATTTTGTTCACGTAAAGGATGGTTTTAACACTCAAATGCGGAACCTATACATTCAAGTAATACTTTCAGCTAAAAGATTGTGGAATGATTTATACAACAATACTGGAAGTAGTTATTTAGTTCAAACTCTAAAAAAATACAATAAAAAATATCCTGACAATAAAATTGATGAAAAAGCAATTCTAGAAGGAATATTAAAAGAGGAATACAAAATTGAATTTGTAATGGCTTATCGAAATTATTCTTATCCAGGAAAGACAGACATTGAGAAGATTAACTTAAGTCAGTCGAATATAGCTAAATATTCATTAGTTCAAACCGTTCGTGAAATGAGAAATTATAGAAGATTTGGAATAAAGGTTATAGATATATCCGGAATATAAAAACTACTGGCAACACCGTATATAATTTATTGCTGGTTCTAGCCTACTTACGAAAATCCTCGCGGATTTTCTATTCGGTTTTTATTTGCTAAATTAGGTGCTTAAACCACGCAACAAACCATATACAAACACGTTGGCAACAAGCTGAAAATGAACTTCGAAATAGACAAAAACGATTTAAAAAAACTAATTGAAAACTCGAAAAAGGAGAGAGTTGAATTAGGTAAAATAATATTTCCAATTCTAGAAAAATATGACCTTCAAAAAAAGGAGATATTAGAAGTGTGTCAAATTGGAAAGTTTGTTTATAAAATTGATGCAGAAATACGAATTACAGAAAAACCACAACCTCCAAGTCCAGATTTCATAATTAATTATAATAATAAACAAATAGGACTTGAGCACACTCAAATTCTTACTGAAGACGCAAGTCGATATTTTAAGATAAAAAATTTATTAGAATATTCAGAACAAATATTTGAATCAAAATACCCGAATATAAATGTTCACGCTACAATTTCAATATTAAATGACAAATTAGATTATAAACAAAATGAAAAAGCAGAATTGGCTGAAAAAATAGCTGATTTTGTTCAATTGACTCGTATGGAATCAAATCTTGAATTTCCTGAATATATTACAGGAATTAGAACAACAATACATTCTCAAGTTTCGTTTTCATATAAAGAAAAGAATTGGCAAGCTGAATATTTAACTAAAGATAGACTTAAAGAAGAAGTCTTAAAAAAAGAAACTAAAATTTCGAGTTATAAAAAAAGTGAATTTAAATTAACTGAATATTGGCTTGCACTTCTAATTGGTTCACTTTCTTCTGTTTCTTACAAACTGAATAAAATGGAAAATTATGAAATGGATTCTAAATTTGACCGAGTTTATTTAATGTCTGATTTTGATGCTAAAATTATAAGAATAAAATAAAGCCAGATTGCCAACACCGTGTAAAAAAAATTGCTAAATTAGTGCTCAATCAAAGGTAGTTGCATTTTTGTTACTTCTGATTTTCCGTTGGAAAATCCTCGCACACAAAACCGCAACTTTCCTTACACAAACACGTTGGGCACAATTTAAAAAAAATGGTAGACTTTAGAAAAAGACTTAGTAAATCAAAAATTGAAAAGAAAACAAATCCAATCGAGATTTACGACTCATTAGATAGAAGGAGCATTGCAGGTCCATTAAGACCAGCACAACACAAAATACTTTCTGAATGGTACGAATCACGTAAAACTGAAAAAGATTTAATCATAAAACTACATACTGGAGAAGGTAAAACTTTAATAGGACTTTTAATTCTTCAGTCTAAAATCAATTCAGGAGAAGGACCTTGTTTATTTATTTGCCCCAATATTTATCTTGTACAACAAGTAAGAAGAGATGCGAAAAAATTTGGTATCAGTTATTGCACAATTGGAGAAGACAATTCTTTACCAAATGAATTTGTGGATGGAGAAAAAATATTAATAACACACGTTCAAAAAGTTTTTAACGGTAAGACAATTTTTGGTTTAGGGAATGATTTCATTCCTGTTGAAAATGTAATATTAGATGATTCACACGCTTGTATTGACTCAATAAGAAACACTTTTACAATTAGCTTAGACAATGACCATTCCGCATATAAAGAACTATTAGCACTTTTTAGCGATGCTTTGCCTGAACAAGGAGAAGGTACATTTTTAGAAATAGAAAATGGAGATTATAACTCATTCTTACCTATTCCTTATTGGAATTGGATTGAAAAATCAGAAGAAGTTCTTCAAATACTATCTAATTATCGAGAAGAATTATCAATAATGTTTTCGTGGCCTTTTATAAAGGATAGCATCAAAAATTGTCAAGCGTTTATTTCTGGTCAAAATATTGAAATCACACCAATACACATACCAATCGAAAAATTCTCATCTTTTGATAGAGCTAGTCAAAGAATATTAATGTCTGCAACAACTCAAGATGATTCTTTTTTCATTAAAGGACTTGGTTTTAATTCTAAGTCAATTAAAAATCCTTTGGATAATCCAAGTCAAATTTGGTCTGGAGAAAAAATGTTAATTATTCCCTCTTTAGTTGATGACAGTTTAGATAGAGATAAAATGGTTAATACTCTTGCTAAACCATCTGATAAAAATTATGGTGTAGTTTCTCTTGTTTCTTCTTTCACTAAATCTAAAACATATGAAAACCTAAAATCAATTGTTCCAAAATCAAACGAAATTTCAGCCGCTGTTGACCATCTAAAAAAGTCTAAATTCAAACAAACTGTAGTTTTCGCTAATCGATATGATGGAATAGACTTGCCTGATGAGACTTGTAGAATTTTAGTTTTAGATGGTAGACCATTTTTTTATTCTCTTTCTGATAGATATGAGGAATCAAATAGAATGAATAGTGACTCAATTAACATAAAAATAGCTCAGAAAATTGAACAAGGATTGGGAAGAAGTGTTCGAGGGGAAAAAGACTATTGTCTGATACTTATAATTGGAGCTGATTTAATAAAATTTATAAAAAGTTCAAGAACAAATAAATATTTCTCACCACAAACTAAAAAACAAATTGAAATAGGTATGGAAATAGCTCAAATGGCATCTGATGAAGTTTCAGATAACAATGAGCCTTTTGAAGTTGTTAAATCGCTTATGAAACAAAGTTTACAAAGAGACGAAGCTTGGAAACAATTCTACAAAGAGGAAATGGACAAAATACAACCCAATAATAATTTGAGTAAAATATATGATGTTTTAACACTTGAAAGAAAAGCTGCTGTTTTGAACTACGCAGGAGATTATGAAAAAGCAAGTGATTTAATTCAACAAATTATTGACAAACATTGTGATGATAATAGTGAGAAAGGTTGGTATCTTCAAATAATGGCTAGATACAAGTTTTTACAAAGTAAAACTGACTCGAACTCTTTACAGAAAAGTGCGTTTTTAAAGAATAATGAACTACTTAAACCAAGTGAAGGAATAACTTATCAAAAATTAGAATATGTCAATGAAAATAGAACTAAGCGAATTGTAGAATGGATAAAAAATCATAAAGACTTTGAAGAATTAATGCTATTTGTAGAAGGAGTATTATCAGACTTAGAGTTTGGAACAACAGCTGAAAAATTTGAAACGGCTTTGAAGGAATTAGGATTAATGCTCGGTTTTCTAAGTGAAAGACCTGACAAAGAATTTAAAAAAGGACCTGACAACTTATGGTGTGGTGTTGGAAATCAGTATTTCATATTTGAGTGTAAAAGTGAGGTAAAAGTTGAAAGACAAGAAGTAAACAAACACGAAATCGGACAAATGAATACTCATTGTGGATGGTTTGAAAATCAATACAATGATTCACCTGTAAAACGAATATTAATAATACCAACCAAAAACGTTTCTTATCACGCTGATTTTACTCATAAAGTTGAAATTATGAAAAGAGGAAAATTAAGAAACTTAAGGAATAACGTTAAAGGTTTTTTTAAAGAATTTCATAAATATGAGATTGATTCAATGTCTGATGAAAAAATTCAGGAATTTATTAATGCTCATAAATTAGATATTGATAGTTTATTAAAAGACTATTCTGAAAAATATTATAAAAAAACGAGTTAAAAAACTGTGCCCAACACCGTATATAATTTATTGCTAGTTCTAGCCTACTTACGAAAATCCTCGCGGATTTTCTATTCGGTTTTTATTTGCTAAATTTAGTGCTTAAACCACGCAACAAACCATATACAAACACGTTGCAAGTAATGGCGGAATTTCAGCCAGAAATTCCTAATTAGTGATTTATCTTTTCTAGAAATTAATATTGAATAATATTGCGCTGGAAAAATTAAAAATGACTACTACTCTATTTTTAGAAAATGAATCCAAAAAAAGAGAAAAACAGAATTGAACGCTGAAAAATGAAGCGTGAATAAATAAGCGGAAATTAATTAAGGCGGAGTTTTAAGCTCAAGCGTGAAAAAAGACAGAATTGAACGCTGAAAATGAATCGTGAATAAATAGACGGAAATTAATTAAGGTGGAATTTTAAGCTCAAACACGAAAAAATAATGAAAAATAAAATGGAACTCTAAAAATGAATCATGAATAAATTAGTGCGGAATTTTAAGCTGAAATATGAAAAGAGAGAGAAATGAAATAGAAAGTTAAGAAATGGAAAATATAGTTAGAAAATCACTACTTGCAACACCGTATATAATTTATTGCTGGTGATTTACAAACTTACGAAAATCCTTGGCGGATTTCCTATTCCGTTTTTATTTACTATTTTAGGTGCTCGAAATACGCAACAAATCATATACAAAATCGTTGCAAGTAATGGCGGAATTTCAGCCAGAAATTCCTAATTAGTGATTTATCTTTTCTAGAAATTAATATTGAATAATATTGCGCTGGAAAAATTAAAAATGACTACTACTCTATTTTTAGAAAATGAATCCAAAAAAAGAGAAAAACAGAATTGAACGCTGAAAAATGAAGCGTGAATAAATAAGCGGAAATTAATTAAGGCGGAGTTTTAAGCTCAAGCGTGAAAAAAGACAGAATTGAACGCTGAAAATGAATCGTGAATAAATAGACGGAAATTAATTAAGGTGGAATTTTAAGCTCAAACACGAAAAAATAATGAAAAATAAAATGGAACTCTAAAAATGAATCATGAATAAATTAGTGCGGAATTTTAAGCTGAAATATGAAAAGAGAGAGAAATGAAATAGAAAGTTAAGAAATGGAAAATATAGTTAGAAAATCACTACTTGCAACACCGTATATAATTTATTGCTGGTGATTTACAAACTTACGAAAATCCTTGGCGGATTTCCTATTCCGTTTTTATTTACTATTTTAGGTGCTCGAAATACGCAACAAATCATATACAAAATCGTTGGCATTAATTATGAAAAAAACACTTATTTTAACAATAATAATTATAGTTTTTACATCATGTCATTTTCCATATTATAGGCATTCAGGAAATGTTAATTCAAGCTTAGATTTTAGAAAAGGAAAATGGTTATTAAATAATATCGAAGCTCCAAAAGGAGTTGGTTATATTTTGACAGAAATTGCAGATGAAAAATTTTCAGAATTATTAAATGAAAGGTTTTCAACAGTACCCAAATCAAAAGGAATTTTAATTCCGATGATTAAAAAAAACAGTAATAATCTGAGTAAATCTACCTTGAAAGATATCAAAAATGGAACTGGTTTTGATTTCTTCATTAATATAAAAGCTAAACAAAATAAAAATGAAATAGATGATTTACAAATTGGGTCAGTTGACTCTGACCTTGAAAACAATGTAGAAATTAGTATAGAAATATATGATTTAAATTTACTTGAAAGATTTTATTTTCATTCAGTTATTGCTGGTATAAATATTAAAGAAAATAATCAAGATTTTGCTTTTGCAAAAGGAACAGAAAATTTAATAATAAAAGGGTTCGAGAAAATTATGAAAAAAATAAAAAAGAATGAAATAAAAAACTAACGCCAACAGCGTATATAATTTATTGCTAATACTCGCCTACTTACGAAAATCCTTAGGGGATTTTCTATTCCGCTTTTATTTACTAAATTGGTTGCTCGAAATACGCAACAAATAATATACAAAAACGTTCTATACCATTTGAAAAACGAAAAACATTTGGACATTTAAAATAATATTTAGATATTTGTCTAAATAACTAAATAAATGAATTCACTATTTAAAGCTCTTAATGATGAAACTCGTAGACAAATTGTCGAATTATTAAAAGACAAAGATATGAATGCAGGAGAAATTGCAGAACAATTCAATATATCCAAACCAAGTATTTCGCATCATCTTGACATTTTAAAAAGAGCAGATTTAATAACAAGCGAGAAAAAAGGACAATTTGTAGAATATTCATTAAACACTAGCATATTAGAAGATTTAATAAACTGGATAATAACACTAAAAAAATAAATTATGAACCTAAAAAAAGAATTACCGCTAATTACAATCGTATTATTACCCTTTATCTATTTAGCATACATTTGGAATCAATTACCCGAAAAAGTTCCTATGCATTGGAATATTAAAGGAGAAATAGATAGATATGGAGAAAAAATGGAATTAATAATAATCCCGATTTTATTACCTCTACTTGTTTATATTATCTTTCTAGTTGTTCCGAAAATTGACCCAAAAAATAAACTGAATAAAATGGGAAACAAACTTCAAACCATAAAGGTTTTATTAACCACTTTTATGTCAATACTAGCCTTATTTATAATTTATTCAGCTAAAAATCAATCTTTCGCTAATCCGAATTATATTATATTATTAATTGGAGTTTTATACATAATACTTGGTAATTATTTTAAAACAATAAAAGCAAATTATTTTATCGGAATTAGAACGCCTTGGACTCTGGAAAATGAAATAGTTTGGAAAAAAACTCATAAATTAGGCGGAAAATTATGGTTTGTAGGTGGGATTATTGTTGTGCTTACAAGTTTGATTTTAGATAAAGAACCGAATGTTACCGTATTTTTAATAATTACTGGAATAATTACAATAATACCAATAGTGTATTCATATATTATATTTAAAAACGAAATAAAAACGGCATAGAACACCGTATATAAAAAATTGCTATTTTTAGCTTAACCAATGTAAGTTGCTTTGTTTGCTTGCATCCGATTTTCCTTCGGAAAATCCTCGCACTCAAACACGCAACTTTCCATATACATAAACGTTATGTTTAACGGCGGAATTTCAGCCAGAAATTCCTAATTTGTGTTTTAGGAGTTCTAAAAAGTAAATTGACATAATTATATGCCGAAAAGAAATACTCAAAAGCTAAAAATGAAAATATCTTCTCCTCCATTTTAAGAGAAAATTGCACCGTTAAAAATTATTTAAGACTAGTTAGAAATAGAATGAAAAATTAAAGATTCAATTAAAGCGTGAAAAAAATCTGTAAAAAGAAAAGATTTTAGCACAACGGCGGAAATCTGAAAATTGAATAAAACGGAAAAATTAAAGAATCATTTAAAAGTAAAATTTGAGCCGGAAAAAAACTGTGGGGATAAAAAAATTAGCACAACAGCGGAATTTAAAGCAGAAAAAGAAAACAGGGAATTTGAGCATTGAAAGCGGGAAAAATATTGAGCTTTGAAGCGGGAAAAAAGAGCTGAATAAAATTTCAAGTAGAAAGATTATTTAGAACTCAAAACCGATAAACATAACACCGTATATAATTTATTGCTGGTGATTTACAAACTTACGAAAATCCTTGGCGGATTTCCTATTCCGTTTTTATTTACTATTTTAGGTGCTCGAAATACGCAACAAATCATATACAAAATCGTTGCCAGCAAGTGAGAACGAAGAACACACTTTTAAAAATCGAAAAATAAAATATGAAATATTTAATCTGCTTTGGACTATTAATGAGTAGTTTATTTTGTAATAGTCAAACGAGAGAAAAAGGAAATATCGAATTAACACCGATAGTTGGATATAGTGCTTCTTATCAATTAGGTTCTTTTCTTTTTGGCTCATCATCAGTTTCTGGAATTCAATTAGGAATTTATGGGAATTATTTTTTTAACAACAGATGGAGTCTGCGCACAGGTTTGTTATACCAAAAAATGGGAACTAACAATATTGACTTTTCAATTTTTACCAACGAATATTCCGAAAGAACAAATTACATCACTGTTCCATTGACTGTGAATTATCATTTCGGAACAAAACGGAACTGGTACGTGAATTATGGAATAGGTGTCGGATTCTTGACAAATGCTGAAGCAAATTATAATAATGGAAATGGATTTGTTGACATAAATAACTTGGCGAATTCAACTCAATTTGGAATTAATGGAGGAATTGGATATAAATTCAAAATATCGCCTAAACTTTTAATAGTCGTTGAAAATTCTAATCTACTTGGACTAACAGACACTACCGAACAGCGAACTGGAAAGAATTTTTATATGAGTTTTAATATTGGTGCCGTTTTTAAAATCTAAAAATAGAAAGTACGAATTAACACCTGCTGGCAACACCGTATATAATTTATTGCTGGCTTTTTACTTACTTACGAAAGTCCTCGTGGACTTTCTTGGTCAGTAATTATTTACTAAATTAGTTTTTTAAAACACGCAACAAACCATATACAAAAACGTTAGCACCAATTTAGAAAAAAATCGCTCCATTCAATAACTTAACGCAACAAATCTAAAATTATAGATTTGTAAAATGGAAATAAAAAAGCATAGACGTTTAACTCTAAAAGAAAGAGTGATTATTCAGACTCTTTTAAACGAAAAAAAGTCTAAATCTTATATTGCTAAAACATTAAAAAGAGCACATTCAACAATCTTTAGAGAAGTATCTAAATGGGTACGAAATAAAGAAGATAAATACGATGCTGAATTAGCACATTGGAACGCTAAAGATGATTATGCGAACAAAAGAAACCTTGATAAAATAAGCACCTATTCCCTACTCAAATTTTTTGTTTATAAAGGGCTTTTATCAAACTGGACTCCGGAACAAATTTCAGGAAGACTCAAAGAGGTATATCCAAACAACCCAATAATGTCTATTTCACATGAAGCTATCTATAGACACATTTACACCAGACCACAAGCTAGTTTAAATAAAAAATTAATCAAACTTCTAGTTCGTAAAAAAACAAGGCGGAGACCTCATAAAAAAAGACGTGGTGGTGGTTCTAAAATAAGCAATCAAGTCAGTATTGACAATAGACCTAAGCATATTGAACTTAGAGATGAAGTTGGACATTGGGAAGGAGACTTAATCATTGGAAAAGACCATAAAAGTGCTATCGGAACAATTGTTGAACGCAAAACAAGGTTCACTTTAATCATCAAACTAAAATCGAAAAAAGCGATGGAAGTTGCCAATCAGTTTAGTAAAATATTAAATAAATTAAATCCTATTTATAAAAAATCAATGACATATGACAACGGTATTGAAATGGCAAGACATCAAAAAATAACGCAAAAAACAGGTATGAAAATTTACTTTGCACATCCATATTCTTCATGGGAAAGAGGCACCAACGAAAACACAAATGGACTCATTAGAAGGTATCTACCTAAAGGTACTAATTTTAATGAAATTAGCGAAAATCAACTCCAAATTATTCAACAAAAATTAAACAATAGACCTCGGAAAATTATAGCGTACAAAACCCCTAAAGAAATGATGGATATTGAAATAAAAAACATAGCTTAGTAGCATCAAAAATTAACAACGCTTTGTTGCGTTAGAACATTGAATCCAAGATTGAACTAAGAAGAAAATATGAACGATGAAATAATAAAATTCCACCTTTATTCATTAAGATTTACACCATACTCACATCTGACAGACGAATACAATAGTGATAAAATTCTTAACCAAGTTATTACATACTTAACACAAGAACTTCTTAATGGGAGAGGTCATTTGATTGATAGACATAGAAATAGAACAAATGAAAATCCGAGAGAATTATTTTTAATAAGTGCAGTATTCAAACCTGTACAAAGACGTATAATGTGTTCAATGGCTTTATTACGTTCTGGAAGAACACCTAAAATCAAACCGATTGATGAGTTTAGACTTCTACCTATTGCAACAATTGGAGATATTGCAGAGGAAACTCATTTTTATATTGATTACAGTAGAAATTACGCAGTAATTTGTATTGAGTACAATCATAATGGACCACGAATGAAAGATGTTGAATATTATTTAAGAAATGTAGCTCGGGATGTTTTAAAATTATCCAAAATCACAAATGTTAATTTGTATATGAGTAATACAATTGACAAAACACTAGCTAGTTTAAAAAATGTCTTGAATATGGATATAAAAATTCAACCAAGAAAAATGGCTAAAATGGATACTGATTTAGTTGGAAAATATTTTACAGAAATAAACTCTTTTGGACAAAAATTAAAACCTAAATTCATTAAAATAGAGGCAATGTATCAAACGCCTGGTAAAAACGTTACAAGCTCTGAGTTTAACAAAGAAGCAACATCTATGGTAAAAGATTTAATAGGAAAATTTAAATCAAGACCGTTTAACATTGATTGCTTTGATAACTTTGTTGTTAAATATGAAGACAAAGAAGGAGAAGAACATTTTTTTAACTTGTTAAAAGGGAAAGCAGAAATAATTAAAGAAGTAGATATGTCAACATTAACAAATAGAAGGAAATGGTATCAATTAATTGAAACGGATTTTGATGAATTTATGATAAATTTCGGAATAGAATGATATTAGACAAATACTTTAAGAACCCCATATTGTGGGACTATTTAATCGCACTTTTTATAGTTGGTATACTTTTTTATTTAAATTGGAATAATTATATATGCTTACCGAAAAGCGAACGTTCACTTTCAATGACATCAGATTTATCAAATATAGGGTTAACTTGTACAGGATTCATATTAACCTTATTAACTGTGCTTATAACATTCAAAAGTAGTTCTAAAGTTTCAAAAGAAAATTACTCAAATGAAAACTCACTATTTGAAATGTTTTTTGCATCAGACTTATATTTTATGACAGTTAAAATATTAAAAAACTGCATTAAATCATTGATTTTTATTTCTGTTTTTGGTTACAGTTTAAAGCTAGGATTGAAACAAGAATATTTAAAATTTACATTTTTCTACAATGTTTTAGGATTAACAGTTTTAGCTTTAACACTTTGGAGATGCTTAATGATATTGACTAAAATATTAAAAATGCAGGAATAACAACTACCTACAACACCGTATAAACTTTATTGCTGGTTTTAGCTCACTTAGGAAATTCCTCTGGAATTTCGCCGTTCGTGTTTTATTTAGTAAATTCATTACTTAAACAACGCAACAAAGCTTATACAACAACGTTGTGCCCAATAAAAAAACTCGTTTCATAAGATAATTCAGATTAAATGATTGTATCTTTGATAGTATCAAATGATAGTATCAAAAATGAAACCACCTTACGAAATAACATCTTCTATTTTAAAATTAATAACTTCTATTTCTGAGAAAATAGGAGAAGTAAATGCTAATTTATTAAATAAACCTTCTCCTAAATTAAGAAAACAGAATAGAATTAAAACTATTCATTCTTCTTTAAAAATAGAAGGGAACACACTAACAGAAGAACAAATAACTGCACTTCTTGAAAACAAAAGAGTTATTGGGCCTAAAAAAGATGTTCTTGAAGTTTTAAATGCAATTAAAATTTACGAAAATTTAGAAGAATATAATCCTTTTAATGAAAAATCCTTTTTAAAAGCACATTTAAACTTAATGGAAGGTTTAATTGAAAAATCTGGAAAATATAGAAATCAAAGTGTGGGAATTGTAAAAGGATCAAAAGTCGAACATTTAGCACCACCTTTTGGAAATGTGCCATACTTAATGAAAGACCTTTTTGAATATTTGAAAAAATCTGATGAAATTGAATTAATTAAAAGTTGTGTTTTCCATTACGAAATGGAATTTATACATCCATTTTTAGATGGAAATGGTAGAATGGGAAGATTATGGCAAACTTTAATTCTAATGGAAAAATATCCAATTTTTGAATTTTTACCTTTTGAAACTTTAATCAGTAAAGACCAAGAAAAGTATTACAAAGCTTTAGCAGAAAGTGATAAATCTGGAAAATCGACTAAATTTATTGAATATATGCTAAACGTGATTGACATTTCAATAAGTGAATTATTAGATTTTAATAATCGAACATTAAATGAAAAAGAGAGATTAGAATATTATATTTCATTAAATAAAACTGAATTTACAAGAAAAAATTATATGGATATTTTTAAAGACATTTCTTCAGCAACAGCAAGTAGAGATTTAAAGAAAGGAGCTGAATTAGATTTATTTGAAAAAATAGGAGAAAAAAACAAAACAATCTATCGTTTAAAATAACTGGGCACAACACCGTATATAATTTATTACTAGTACTCGCCTACTTACGAAAATCCTTGGCGGATTTTCTATTCCGTTTTTATTTACTATTTTAGGTGCTTCAAAAACGCAACAAATCATATACCAAACGTTAACCTGCATTAAGCCAAATTACACGCAATATTGGCAAAAAAGCGGTTTAAAAAAGTAGGATTCTGATAAATATTACGCAACCAGAAATGGAATTATAACGCAGCAGATTCTGACAAATATTATGGGAAAAATATGTTTGTAATTCTGAAGTGGAAACGGCAGAATTTTAGCCTGTTTATCCAATAGAAATGGAATCGTAAAGCAGCAGATTTTGAAAAATATTACGGAAAAATATGTTTGTAATTCTGAAGTGGAAACGGCAGAATTTTAGCCTGTTTGTGAAATTAGGAATGAAAATTTAGACAAGTTAAACGCCGAATAAAAACGCTGAAAAATGTGAGATTTTATATCGGTATTTTAATAAAAAAAACGCAGGTTAACAAAATATATAATTTATTGCTAGTACGAACCTACTTACGAAAATCCTTAGGGGATTTTCTATTCCGTTTTTATTTACTTAATTTAGTGCTTCAAAAACGCAACAAACCATATATAAAACGTTATGCCGCATTTAAAAAAAACTCATATGAATTGGACAAATTGCTTCAGTAATAAAAGATTTGGTGTTGATATTGAAACACGAGGTCCAAGGACTGAATACGAAAGAGATTATGACAGATTAATATTCTCTTCTGCATTTCGCAGACTTCAAAACAAAACGCAGGTTTTTCCTCTTCCGAGACACGTATTTGTGCATAACCGACTGACTCATTCTTTGGAAGTTGCAAGTGTTGGAAAATCATTAGGAAAAATAGTTGGAACTGAACTTTATCAAATACCTGAAATAAACGAAAATGACGATGCTAGAAAATTCTATCGTAATCATCTGAAAAATGTTATTGCAGCTGCCTGTTTAGCACACGATATGGGAAATCCAGCATTTGGACATTCTGGAGAAGATGCAATTTCAAAATATTTTATAGACAAAGAAAATGATACAAAATTTAGAGAATTATTTTCAGACGAACAATGGAAGGATTTAACAAATTTTGAAGGTAATGCTAATGCTTTAAGGCTTTTAACAAAACAATTAAAGCATCGTTTGAAAGGAGCATATAGATTGACTTACTCGACACTTGTTAGCATTTTGAAGTATCCTTGTGAATCACTTGCTGTTGATGAAACAAAAGGAAAACACAGAAGCAAATTTGGTTTTTTTGATGATGATAGGAAAACTTTTGAACTTATCGCAAATGAAACTAATCTTATAAAGGAGCAAGATAAACCACGAGTTTATTCTAGGCATCCATTCGTATATCTTGTAGAAGCTGCTGATGACATATGCTATAATATAATTGATTTCGAAGATGCTCATCGTTTAGGTATTTTAACCACGAAAGAGGTAAAAAAACAATTTCTAAAAATCATTAAACTTAACGAAGAAGAAGATATTACGCACGTAAAAAACACTCTTAAGGAATTAGAAAATGATGCTAATGAACAAATTGCATATTTGAGAGCTAAAAGTATTAACGCATTAATATTACTGGCATCTAAAGTTTTCATAGATAAAAAAGACCTAATTATACAAGGAAAGTACAAAAACTCTTTAATTAAAGATATAGTCAAAGCTCGACCAATATTAGAAAAAATAGAAAAGATTTCTGTAGAGAAATTATACAATCATTATTCAGTTGTTAAAATTGAACTAGCTGGATTTAATATTATGTCTGGACTAATAGAGGATTTTGTCGAAGCATTATTAATTCCAAAAAAGGATAGAAAAAAGAGACATAAGAAAGTTTTGAGCTTGATTCCAGTACAATATAGATTTGAAGAAACCGAAAGTGAATATGCCAAAATAATGTGCGTTTTAGATTTTATGTCAGGAATGACAGATTTGTTTGCACTTCAATTATACAAAAACATTAAGGGAATTGAGATACCTGAAATATAAAAACGTGGCATAACACCGTATATAATTTATTGCTGGCTTCTCGCCTACTTACGAAAGTCCTCGCGGACTTTCTTGGTCGGTAATTATTTACTAAATTAGTTGCTTAAACCACGCAACAAACCATATACAAACACGTTGGCATTAATATCGAAAAAACAGAATGGAAGTAAAACATCAAGTATTTGTAAGTTCAACATATAAGGACTTATTAGACGAAAGACAAGAAGTAATGCAAGCCTTGTTGGAATTAGATTGTATTCCAGTTGGAATGGAATTATTTCCTGCTGCTGACGATGACCAATGGACTTTAATAAAAAGATTAATTGACGATTGTGATTACTATATTCTTATTATTGGTGGACGATATGGTTCAGTAAATACAGAAGGAATAAGTTATACTCAAATGGAATATGAATATGCAGTAGAAAAAGGGATTCCTGTTATTTCTTTCTTACATAAAAAACCAGATAATATTCCAGCTGGAAAATCAGAAAGTGAGAAAGCATTAAAAAAGAAACTTGAAGATTTCAAAAAAATTGCGCAGCAAAAAATGTGTAAATATTACGAAAGCCCAATGGAATTAGGTTCTGTTGTAAGTCGTAGTTTAGTGAGATTAATTAAAGATAAACCCCAACCAGGTTGGGTTAAAGCAACATACTTACCAAGCGAAGATAGTACAAAGGAAATTTTAGAATTAACTAAACAAATCGATTTATTAAAAGTTGAATTAGAAAAAACTAAAACAAAAGCACCTGAAGGTACTGAACTATTAAGTCAAGGAGATGACAAAATTGAACTAAACTTCTCTTTTACAGCACAAGGAGAAGACTGGCGAATTAAAGATGTTAATTATACATCTAAAACTGAATTAAGTTGGAATGAAATATTTGGAGAAATAAGCCCTTTAATGATTGATGAATCGACCGAAATACCTATCAGAAGTAAAATAAATCAATTGATTAGAGATAAGGAATATAGTAAACTACAAAAGAAATTTAAAGATGAGGAAAGGTTTCCCACAAGCTTCAGTTTAAATGATTCAGACTATCAAACAATAAAGATTCAGTTAAGAGCCTTGAATTTAATGACAGAAAGTATTAAAAAAAGAGGTGTTCGAGACACAAAAACCTATTGGACGTTGACACCTTTTGGAGATACAGTTATGACACGTTTGAGAGCGATAAAAAGATAAAATACTAATGCCAACACCGTGTATAATTAATGGCTGGTTCTCGCCTACTTACGAAAATCCTCGCGGATTTTCTATCTGGTTTTTATTTGCTAAATTAGGTGCTTAAACACGCCACTAATCATACACAAACACGTTATGTTTAACGGCGGAATTTCAGCCAGAAATTCCTAATTTGTATTTTAGGAGTTCTAAAAAATAAATTGCCATAATTATACGCCGAAAAGAAATACTCAAAAGCTAAAAATGAAAATATCTTCTCCTCCATTTTAAGAGAAAATTGCACCGTTAAAAATTATTTAAGACTAGTTAGAAATAGAATGAAAAATTAAAGATTCAATTAAAGCGGGGAAAAAATCTGTGAAAAGAAAAGATTTTAGCACAACGGCGGAAATCTTAAAATTGAATAAAACGGAAAAATTAAAGAATCATTTAAAAATAAAATTTGAGCTGGAAAAAATCTGTGGAAAGAAACGATTTTAGCACAACAGCGGGAATTTAAAGCGGAAACGAGAAATAGGGAGTTTGAGCATTGAAAGCGGGAAAAATATTGAGCTTTGAAGCGGGAAAAAAGAGCGGAATAAAATTTCAAGTAGAAAGATTATTTAGAACTCAAAACCGATAAACATAACACCGTATATAATTTATTGCTGGTTCTTGACAAACTTACGAAAATCCTTGGCGGATTTTCTATTCCGTTTTTATTTACTAAATTTAGTGCTTCAAAAACGCAACAAATCATATACAAAATCGTTGTACCCAATACGAGAAAAACGAGAAAACTGATTGACTCAAGAAGAACAAATACTACTCAAAATTTTAAATGACGTCCAAACCTGGGACGACATAAAGCCGAAATTTGACGAATGGGTTAAAAAAGATAAAAAACTTGGAGGTACTTTATTTGAGGTTTTTTGCAAATACTATTTTCTTACTGAACCAGCATATAAGGACGAATACAAAAACGTTTGGCTTTTTGATGAAATTCCATATGGAATAAAAGCAAAACTTGGTTTTTCAGATATCGAATATGGAATAGACTTAATCCTTGAAAATGAAGATGAATTATTTGTTGGTGTTCAGAGTAAATACAGAACATTGGAGAATAGAAAAATATATTGGTCTAAAGATAAACTTGCAAACCTTGTTGCCTACGGCAACAAATGTGATAGATTAATTGTTTTTTCTAATGTTCAAGAAATTGATAACCAAACTGACAAAGAAATTAATCAAAAAGTACTACTTGAACAATTAGATGCAATTGAACCAAGTACTTTTAGAGATATTGAATCACTTTTAAATGGACTTAAACCTAACAATTTTAAAAAATTCAAACCATTATCACATCAAGAAATAGCTATTGACAAAGTAAAAAAACACTTTGAAGAGAATGATAGAGGACAACTTATTTTACCATGTGGTGCTGGTAAATCTTTAACTTCTCTTTGGATTAAAGAACAATTAAACCCTGAAAACACAATCGTCTTAGTTCCTTCACTTGCTCTTCTTAGACAAATGAAAAATGAGTGGGCAAAACACAAAAGAACTAAATACAAATACATATGTGTTTGTTCTGAAAAAGATATTGATAGAGATGCACAACTTACAGAGTTTTCGCTATCTGAAATTGGAGGAAATGTCAGTTTGAAACCAAAAGATATTAGTAACTTTTTAAATAATCAAAAAGGCAAGTCCAAAATAGTATTTAGTACATATCAGTCACTTCCTGAAGTAGAAAAGGCAATAAATCTTACAAAAGGTTTCAAATTTGACCTTGCAATTTGTGATGAGGCACATAAGACAGCAGGCAATAAACAAAAAGTATTCGGTATAATTCACGAAAATTTCAGGATAAATGTAGATAAGAGACTTTATATGACTGCTACACCTAGAGTAGCGTCACAACAATTAAAGAATTTACTTGGAGATAAGATTAAGTTCTTATATGATATGAGTAACGAAAGAGTTTATGGAAAAGAAGCTCATAGAATGTCTTTTGCAGAAGCGATACCAGAAATTTTATGTGATTATAAAATAATTGGAATTGGTGTAAGTGATATTGAAGTTAAAAAGTTTTTAGACCAAAGAAACTTTGTAACTAATGATGAAACCATTGATGAATATGCTCATAATTATGCTTTAAAAATAGCAATGGAAAAGTATAAAGCATTTCATGCTTTATCATTCCATCATACAGTAAAAGGTTCAAAATCATTTTCAGAAAGGCATTCATCATTGTTTGGCGAATCTATTTTTTCAAAATATGTAAGCGGTAAACACAGTTCTGGTATTAGACAAGCTATCCTAAAAGAGTTTTCAAAAAGAGATATTGGTATAGTTGCTAATGCAAGGTGTTTAACAGAAGGTGTAGATGTGCCTACTATTGATTTAATATATTTCTGTGACCCAAAAAACTCAAAAGTAAGTATAGTACAAGCTGCTGGTAGAGCTTTAAGAAAAGACAGAACTGGTAAAAAAACTTTGGGATATATAGTAGTTCCAATTTTTCACAGGCAAGAAGAACAAGTTGAAAGAGCTATTGACCAAAGTGTATTTAAAAATGTAATTCAAGTAATACGTTCATTATGCGACCATGATGAAAGATTACAAGCTGAAATAAATGAAATCGCTTTTAAAAAAGGAAAGAAAAATAAAAATACAAAAATAGAATTTTCATTTTCGAACGATGAAACTGAACGCATTATTAAGTTAGTTGGATTTAAAGAAAAACTAAAGACTTCTTTATTCAACCAAATAATAGAAAAAACTAATGATAGTTGGGATTTAAGATATAGAGAATTAAAAGAATATTATGATGAAAATGGGGATTCAGATGTTCCAGCACGTTATGTAAATAAAACATTAGGTACATGGTGTGTTAGACAACGAGTAGATTATAAGGCAGGTAGATTAAGTATAAGTGAAATAACTAAATTAGAAGAACTCGATTTCAATTTTCAACCTAGAGGTAATAATGTAAAATACTTAATTGATAAAGTAGCCGAGTTTAAAACAAAATACGGTCATACCAATATTCCAATTAATTCAAAAGATTTTCCTAAACTAGGTAAACTCGTTAACAGATATCGTGGTGTTTACAAAAAGGGAATCAAACAATCAGATGGGTCGATAGTTCATAAAGGATTAGGAAAATTAAAGCCCAAAGAAATCAGTAAACTAGATAGTCTAGGATTTATTTGGCAGGCAAGAAGAAGAGATTGGGGAGAGTTTTTTTTAGAAGCAAAAAATTACCTGATTGAAAATGGTCATTTAAATGTTAAACAACCTGAAAATGGACCTTTATATCGTTGGTTATACAACATTCGTAAAAAACCAGAAAAGCTAACTAAAGAACAAAAGAAAAAACTTGATAGCCTTAATATTGATTTAGATGAAGTTTTATCTAAGAGCAAAAACGTTACATGGGATGAAAGATATATCGAACTAAAAGAGTTTAAAGCCAAATATGGACATCTTGATGTTCCTAGACATCTTAATAAATATAGGCTACTTTATAACTGGTTAAAGTTTCAAATAAATGCCGTAAACAACAACAAGCTTAGTCAAGAAAAAATCAATGAATTAGTATCTATCGGATTAATTGAAATCAAAGAAGACGCACGGACTACTGGTCAACAAAAATTGAATTTTGAAAAGGAAGAAATAAAGACCAATCAAAAGTCTTATACTAAACGTAAAAGTTGGAATGAATACTATCTTGAGTTAATTGATTACAAAATACAATTTGGTAACACACAAGTATCAAGATATGATGAAAAATATGGAAGTTTAGGTTATTGGGTTTACAAGCAAAGATTAGAGTTTGGTAAAAATAAATTAGACAAAAATTGTATTGCTAAACTAGAGCAAATTGATTTTGATTGCTCCATTCAATAACTTAACGCAACAAATCTAAAATTATAGATTTGTAAAATGGAAATAAAAAAGCATAGACGTTTAACTCTAAAAGAAAGAGTGATTATTCAGACTCTTTTAAACGAAAAAAAGTCTAAATCTTATATTGCTAAAACATTAAAAAGAGCACATTCAACAATCTTTAGAGAAGTATCTAAATGGGTACGAAATAAAGAAGATAAATACGATGCTGAATTAGCACATTGGAACGCTAAAGATGATTATGCGAACAAAAGAAACCTTGATAAAATAAGCACCTATTCCCTACTCAAATTTTTTGTTTATAAAGGGCTTTTATCAAACTGGACTCCGGAACAAATTTCAGGAAGACTCAAAGAGGTATATCCAAACAACCCAATAATGTCTATTTCACATGAAGCTATCTATAGACACATTTACACCAGACCACAAGCTAGTTTAAATAAAAAATTAATCAAACTTCTAGTTCGTAAAAAAACAAGGCGGAGACCTCATAAAAAAAGACGTGGTGGTGGTTCTAAAATAAGCAATCAAGTCAGTATTGACAATAGACCTAAGCATATTGAACTTAGAGATGAAGTTGGACATTGGGAAGGAGACTTAATCATTGGAAAAGACCATAAAAGTGCTATCGGAACAATTGTTGAACGCAAAACAAGGTTCACTTTAATCATCAAACTAAAATCGAAAAAAGCGATGGAAGTTGCCAATCAGTTTAGTAAAATATTAAATAAATTAAATCCTATTTATAAAAAATCAATGACATATGACAACGGTATTGAAATGGCAAGACATCAAAAAATAACGCAAAAAACAGGTATGAAAATTTACTTTGCACATCCATATTCTTCATGGGAAAGAGGCACCAACGAAAACACAAATGGACTCATTAGAAGGTATCTACCTAAAGGTACTAATTTTAATGAAATTAGCGAAAATCAACTCCAAATTATTCAACAAAAATTAAACAATAGACCTCGGAAAATTATAGCGTACAAAACCCCTAAAGAAATGATGGATATTGAAATAAAAAACATAGCTTAGTAGCATCAAAAATTAACAACGCTTTGTTGCGTTAGAACATTGAATCCAAGACTCAGACGCAATTAATTCAGAATTGAAAAATAGCTGAATATTACAGAGTAAAATACTGAATATATTACGCTGGAATCTCACTCAAATGCGGAATTAAAATCACAACGGATTTTTGAGCAACTTTGCGGACTTTTCACTCAAACGGAATTTATAAACGTTATGGAAATAGGAGCTAAACGCTGAAATTACTCTTGCGGAATTTAGCAAGCTTGCGGAATTGAAAAGCTTTGCGGATTTGCTTACTCAAACCCTGAATTAAAAAAACAAAAAAAATGAGTTACAAGCCGAAAAAAACTACTGTGGGCAACAATGTGTATAAAAAATTGTTTAGTTTAGTGCTTTAACACAAGCTAGTGTGTATTTGCGTTTGTCAATTTTTCCTGCGGAAAAGTTGCCGCTCACAAATACACAACTTTTCATAACACAAAAACGTTACCAAACAGTTGAAAACCGAACAATGAAACAACTTCTGTCTTTAATATTAATATTTTCGATTCTATCAAGTTGCGACCGAAAAAAAACGGACAAAACCCAGTCTGAATTTAACCCAAAAACGGAATTAAAAGCAGAAACGAAATCTGAACTAAAAAAAGAATTAGAAACTATCCAATCAAAAAAGAAAAAGGATACAATTAATAACTATTGGGCTTTAATTCTTGATACCATTTCAAGTAAAAAAGAATTTAAAATTTCTGACTTTAAACATACTCTTGAATTAAAAACCTATAGCTTAAACGATAGTTCAATTGTTAGGAATTTAGCTCAAGATGGAGAACAAGCGTATTTAGACCATTCTCACAAAATGGTGACTGATTTTAAACTTTTGACTGACTCAATTGTTGACAAAAAACAAATCGACAGAACTGACTTTGAAAAATCACTAATTCCTGAATTTTACGCAGAATGCAATCTTTTCTCAACAGAAATTGACAGCATTGTTGGAAATAATATTTACCTGACTTCTGACTTGGCTGTTCCAGATACGGACAATCAATGGAGAGTTTGGTATTCAATCAAAATAAATAATAACCGACTTGGAACATTGGAGATAAAAGAAACGGATTATGTCGGATTATAAAAACCGTTTGGTAACACCGTATAAAATTAATCGCTGGTTATAGCCAGTTTACGAAAGTCCTAGCGGACTTTCTATCTGTGATTTATTTGCTAACTTTAGTGCTTAAAACACGCAACTAATCTTATACAACAACGTTGTATTTAACGGCGGAATTTCAGCCAGAAATTCCTAATTAGTGATTTATCTTTTCTAGAAATTAATATTGAATAATATTGCGCTGGAAAAATTAAAAATGACTGCTACTCTATTTTTAGAAAATGAATCCAAAAAAAGAGAAAAACAGAATTGAACGCTGAAAAATGAAGCGTGAATAAATAAGCGGAAATTAATTAAGGCGGAGTTTTAAGCTCAAGCGTGAAAAAAGACAGAATTGAACGCTGAAAATGAATCGTGAATAAATAGACGGAAATTAATTAAGGTGGAATTTTAAGCTCAAACACGAAAAAATAATGAAAAATAAAATGGAACTCTAAAAATGAATCATGAATAAATTAGTGCGGAATTTTAAGCTGAAATATGAAAAGAGAGAGAAATGAAATAGAAAGTTAAGAAATGGAAAATATAGTTAGAAAATCACTACTTGCAACACCGTATATAATTTATTGCTGGTGATTTACAAACTTACGAAAATCCTTGGCGGATTTCCTATTCCGTTTTTATTTACTATTTTAGTTGCTCGAAATACGCAACAAATCATATACAAAACGTTGCAAGTAATGGCGGAATTTCAGCCAGAAATTCCTAATTAGTGATTTATCTTTTCTAGAAATTAATATTGAATAATATTGCGCTGGAAAAATTAAAAATGACTGCTACTCTATTTTTAGAAAATGAATCCAAAAAAAGAGAAAAACAGAATTGAACGCTGAAAAATGAAGCGTGAATAAATAAGCGGAAATTAATTAAGGCGGAGTTTTAAGCTCAAGCGTGAAAAAAGACAGAATTGAACGCTGAAAATGAATCGTGAATAAATAGACGGAAATTAATTAAGGTGGAATTTTAAGCTCAAACACGAAAAAATAATGAAAAATAAAATGGAACTCTAAAAATGAATCATGAATAAATTAGTGCGGAATTTTAAGCTGAAATATGAAAAGAGAGAGAAATGAAATAGAAAGTTAAGAAATGGAAAATATAGTTAGAAAATCACTACTTGCAACACCGTATATAATTTATTGCTGGTGATTTACAAACTTACGAAAATCCTTGGCGGATTTCCTATTCCGTTTTTATTTACTATTTTAGGTGCTCGAAATACGCAACAAATCATATACAAAATCGTTGTGCGTAATTTACCACTCTGAACTTTCCTGAAATAGGTTGACTAAAAATTAAGCAATTAATTACAGTCACTTATGAAAACACAAAATGAACAATGGCGAAAAAAAAGCTATCAAAAAGCAACTTTAGATACTAAACTTTTAGTCGTTGACCAAATCTTAAATGGTCAACTATCCAACAATAAAGCTTTCAAAAAATATGACGTTCCTAGAACAACTATTTCCTATTGGTTAAGAAAATACAGTACTTTAGTGCAACAAAATACTGGTATGAGTAAAAACGATGAGATTAAAAGATTAAAGGAAAAAATTGAAGAACTTGAGTTTCAAAAAGATTTCCAACAAGACATTATCGCTGATATGGAACTAATTACAGGCGTCGATATGTCAAAAAAGTCATTATCCAAAACGTTATCAAAAGAGATAGAGCAAAAGAAAAAACAGCGTATAAAAGAAAATGGCTCTATGGATGTTTTGCGATATCTAAACAAGCTTTCTACAAAAGGATAAGAACTCAACAGAAAAAAGAAATAGATCATAAAAAAATGATTAAAATAGTCAAGGACTACCGCAAAAAAGTAGGTTCTAAAATGGGGGTATTAAACTACATACAGAACTAAAGCAAGACTTTGTAAACGCTAATATTAAGATAGGCAGAGACAAGTTCTATCGCTTCCTCAGACTAAATAATCTTTTGATTCCCAAAACTAAAAATTACATCACAACGACAAACTCAAACCATATGTACAAAAAATATAAGAACCTAGTAAAAGACCACCTTCCTACTCGACCAGAACAACTATGGGTAAGCGATATCACTTACATTAAAACACAATACGGTCATAATTATTTAGCCATTGTTACAGATGCTTATTCTAAACAAATTATGGGCTACAAACTAGATAACCACATGAGAACATCACTTTGCACCGATGCACTCGC